>PLET01000077.1 GCA_003137095.1 Gammaproteobacteria bacterium | reverse complement strand
GCCGCCGGGCGTGGGGCGGCGCGTGCGGCGCCGGCGCCGGGTCGTGCCGGTCGGGGCTGGGAGGACTTCTTCTTGGGGTGAGCGGCTTTTTTCTTCTTCATCAAATCATCCTTCTTTTTCACTTATGCGCGCTGGACCATCGGCCCGAGGTGCCGTCCACCGATCAGGTGCAGATGCAGATGGTAAACTTCTTGGCCACCATCCGAGTTGCAGTTGACGATCAATCGATAGCCGCTGTCGGCAATCCCTTGTTGCCGGGCCAGATCGCGTGCCACGATCACCATGTGTCCCATCAGCGACTCGTCCTCGTCGGCGATGTCGTTGACCGTGGCGATGGCCTTGTTCGGCACGATCAGTATATGCACCGGCGCGGCCGGCCGGATGTCCAAAAAGGCGGTCACGCGGTCGTCCCGGTGGACGATGGTGGCGGGCAGCTCGCCGGCGATGATCCGTTCAAACAGCGTGGGCATGTCGCACCCTCGATGGGCCAAAACGCAAGATTACCCCCAAGATCACCCAAGATTAGCAGGATCGGGCCGCCGCCTTGGGTTTCACACCCTGTGACGGCGCCCTCAAATGCGGTAATGTGCGGTGCGTCATTTCTATATTAGATAGGAATGGGAACGATTCTCATATAGAATTGCATCCATGGTGAATTCCTCCGACATGCAGTTGACCGAGCTCGCCTCGGGACGGATGGCGCGGGTGGTATCCGTTTCCGCGGAGCACGGCGCGGCGCCGCCGGAGATCGGCCGGCGCCTGGCGGAACTCGGCTTCCTGCCCGGTGAGACCGTGAGAATCGTGGCGCGCGGTCTCATGGCGCGCGATCCCATTGCCGTTCGCATCGGCACCGGAACGTTCGCCTTGCGGCTGTTCGAAGCCGCGTGTGTGCGCGTACGCCCGGAGCAGCCGCAGCCGGCGTGAAGCCATGGCTGGAAGCCCCGCTGTTGCGCCGCTCGTCGCCCTGGTGGGCAACCCCAATTGCGGCAAGACGGCGCTGTTCAATGTCCTCACCGGCAGCCGCCAGAAAGTCGCCAACTACGCCGGCGTCACCGTCGAGCGCAAGGAAGGCTCGCTGCTCACCCCCTCGGGACTGCGGGTGCGGCTCCTGGATCTGCCCGGATCCTACAGTCTCGATCCGCTGACCCCCGATGAACAGGTGACGGCCGACGTGCTGCTCGGCCGGCGCGCGGGCGAGACCCAGCCCGACCTGGTGGTGTGCGTCACCGACGCGACCAACCTGCGCCAGAACTTGCGATTGGTGCTGAGCCTGAAGCGCCTCGGCCTGCCGATGGTGGTAGCGCTCAACATGACCGACATCGCCCGGCGCAAGGGCATTCTCATCGACGCGGTGCGGCTGTCGGCCGAACTCGGCCTGCCGGTGGTTGAGACCATCGGTGTGAAGGCCGATGGCGTGCGCGCACTCGCCGCGGTGCTCGACCGCGTGACGCCCTTCGCCACGGCACGGCATGCGGTGCCGTGGCAGACGCCGGCGGCGGCGGACATCGAACACGACCAGGCGGAGGTACGCCGCATCTTGGGCGCGGTGGGCGGCGAGCGCATCGACGGCGTGACGCTGTCCGACCGGGTCGATGCCGTGGCGCTGCAACCGGTGCTCGGCCCGCTGATCCTCGCGCTGATCCTGTTCCTGGTGTTCCAGGCCGTGTTCGCCTGGGCCCAGGCGCCGATGGATTGGATCAAGCTCGGCGTGGGCGCGGCCGGCGACTGGCTGGGTGGGGTGCTGCCCGCCGGTCTGCTCAAGGACCTGCTGATCAACGGCGTGCTGGCGGGCGTCGGCAGCGTGCTCGTGTTCCTGCCGCAGATCGTGATCCTGTTCTTCTTCATCCTGGTGCTGGAGGATTCCGGCTATCTGCCGCGCGCGGCGTTTCTGCTCGATCGGATCATGGGCAGCGTCGGCTTGTCGGGGCGCGCGTTCATCCCGCTGCTGTCAAGCTTTGCCTGCGCCATTCCGGGGATCATGGCGACGCGCACCATTCAAAACCCGCGCGATCGGCTGGCGACCATCATGATCGCGCCGCTCATGACCTGTTCGGCCCGCCTGCCGGTGTACGCGCTCATCATCAGCGCCTTCATTCCGCGGCGCGAGTTGTGGGGCGGCCTGCAACTGCAGGGCCTGGTGCTGTTCGCGCTGTACGTCGCCGGCGTGGTGAGCGCCATGGCGGTCGCCTATGTGCTCACGCTGGCCGGGCGGCACCGGCACGTTCAGGCGCTGATGCTCGAGCTGCCGGCCTACCACTGGCCGAACCTGCGCAATCTCGGCATCGGGCTGCTGCAGCGCGTGGATATTTTTCTGACCCGGGTGGGCACCATCATCCTGTCCCTGATGGTGATCCTGTGGGCGCTGAGTTCGTATCCGGCGCCGCCGCCGGGGGCCACCGGCCCAGCCATCCAATACAGCATCGCCGGACATCTCGGCGCGGCGCTCGCGGTGCTGTTCGCGCCGATCGGCTTCAACTGGCAGATCTCCGTGGCACTGGTGCCGGGGCTGGCGGCGCGCGAGGTGGCGGTGGGCGCCCTCGGCACGGTGTATGCCCTGTCCGCGACCGGCAGCGATGTGTCCAGCGCGCTCACGCCGCTGCTCACCCGCTCGTGGAGCCTGCCCACCGCCCTGTCGCTGCTCGCCTGGTACGTGTTCGCGCCGCAATGCCTGTCGACGCTCGCCACGGTGAAACGCGAGACCAATTCCTGGCGCTACCCGCTCATCATGGCGGCCTACATGTTCGCCCTGGCCTATGCGGCCTCGTGGCTCACCTTTCGCATTGCGACGGCGCTCTCATGACGGCCCCCTCCGTGCTCGGCAATCTGCTGGTGGCGCTGGCGGTGCTCGCGAGCGTGCTGTATGCCGCAGCGACTCTCGGACCCAAGTCCTGGCGGGCGCGCGCCTTCGGTGCGCTGGCGGCGTGGGTGTCGCGCCAGCCGGCGTGGCTCGGCTCGCGGGCCATCGCGCAGCACCTGTCGGTGCACTCCGTGCGCGCGGGCGGCTGCGGCGGCTGCGGCGACTGCGGGTCGGCGGCGCCCGCCAAGGCCAACGCCGATGTGCGCATCCCCGTGGCGAAGATCGGCCGGCGCGGCTGACGGTTCCAGCCGCCCACGCGTCTAGCCGCCGCCCACGCGTCTAGCCGCCGCTGAAGCGCGGCGCGCGCTTGCTGCGAAACGCCGCCAACCCTTCGGCGAAATCCGCGCCGTCGGCGAGCGCGCCCTGGGCCAGCGCCTCGACATCCAATTGCTCCCCGAGGGTGCGCGGCAGCCCTTCGTTGAACACGGCCTTGATGCGCCGATAGGCGCGGGTCGGCCCGCACGCCAGGCGGCGCACGAGGGACTCGGCCTCGGACGTCAGCGCGGCGTCCTCCACGCAGCGCCAGATGAGTCCCCACGCGGCCGCGTCCGCGGCCGAGAGGGGATCGCCGAGCAGGGCCAGACCCTTGGCGCGTGCGCTGCCCACCAGCCGCGGCAGAAGAAACGTGGCACCCAAGTCGGGCATCAGTCCGAGCTTGGGCGCGAACAGCTGCAGGAACACGGCCGAGCGCGCCGCGATCACCAGGTCGCCGAGCAGCGCGAGGCTGGCGCCGGCGCCGGCGGCGACGCCGTTGACGGCCACCACCACCGGCAGCTCGAGCCCGTACCAGGCGCCCACCATGGGATTGAAATGCCGGCGCAAGCTGGCGGCCACCCGCTCGCCGGCACCCTCTCCGGCATCGCCGGTGAGACCGCCCTGCAGCAGATCGGCGCCCGAGCAGAAGGCGCGGCCCGCGCCGGTGAGCAGCACCGCGCGCAGCGAGGCATCGGCGGCGATGTCGGCTGCCGCCGCGGTCAGATCCTCCACCAGCTGCCGATCGAGCGCATTCAAACGATCGGCGCGGTTCAGCGTGACGTAAGCGACGCCTTCGCGGCGCTCGAACAGCAGTGTCTGATAAGTCATGGCCACCCCCTTGGCGCTCAAGTTTACCCGACGCCTGCGCTATGATGCGCGAATGCCCCTACCCGAGGTTCTCAAAGGCCGTCTGCGCCTGCCCGTGATCGGCGCGCCGATGTTCATCGTCTCGACCCCGCAGCTGGTGCTGGCGCAGTGCAAGGCCGGCATCATCGGCTCCTTCCCGGCGCTCAATGCGCGCAGCGGCACGCAGCTCGATGAGTGGCTGGCGCAGATCACCGCGGAGCTGGCCGCGCACGTCCGTGCGAATCCGCAGGCCGCAGTGGCGCCGTTCGCGGTCAACCAGATCGTGCACGCCAGCAACGACCGGCTGCTGCACGACATGCAACTGTGCGTCAAGCACCGCGTGCCCATCGTCATCACGAGCCTGCGCCCGCCGGCCGAGGTGGTCGCCGCCGTGCACGGCTACGGCGGCCTCGTGTTCCACGACGTCATCAACGTGCGGCATGCGCAGAAGGCCGCGGATCAGGGCGTGGACGGCATCATCGCGGTGTGCGCCGGCGCCGGCGGCCACGCCGGGGTGTTGAGTCCGTTCGCGCTGGTGAAGGAGATCCGCGAAATCTTCGCCGGCACCATCATCCTGTCGGGCGCCATGAGCAGCGGCGCCGATGTGCTGGCGGCGCAGGCGCTCGGCGCGGACCTCGCCTATCTCGGCACCCGCTTCATCGCCACCACCGAGGCGAACGCCGGCGCGGACTACAAGAGCATGCTCATCGACAGCCGCGCCGAGGACATCGTCTACACCTCGCTGTTCAGCGGCGTGCCCGGCAATTACCTCGGCGCGAGCGTGGCGCGCGCCGGGCTCGATCCGCTGCATCTGCCCGAAGCGGACAAATCGAAGATGAACTTCGGCAGCGGCGGCAACACCGAGCTCAAGGCCTGGAAGGACATCTGGAGCGCGGGCCAGAGCGTCAGCGGCATCCACGAGGTCGAACCGGTCGCGGCGCTGGTCGCGCGGATGGCCGGCGAATACGACGCCGCGTGCGCGCGGATCGCCGCGGCCCGGGGCTGATGCGCCTCAGCCTCGAGCAGCTGCCCGCCGCCCTCGAGCGCGCCCTCAAGGGCGCCTATCTGATCTCGGGCGATGAGCCGCTGCTGGTGGAGGAAGCGGCGGATGCGGTGCGTGCCGCCGCGCGTGCCGCCGGCCATGCCGACCGCCGGGTGTTCTTCGTCGAGCGCGGCTTCGATTGGAACGAGTTGAACGCCGCCGCGCAGTCGTTGTCCTTGTTCGCGGAGCGGCGGCTGTTCGAGCTGCGCCTGCCGGGAGGCAAGCCGGACAAGGGCGCGGGCCTGCTCGCCGAACTCGCGTCGCGTCCGCCGCCCGGCGTGCTGAGCCTGGTGATCGCCGGCAAGCTCGACGCCAAGGCGGCCGCAGCGCCATGGGTGCAGGCGTTCGTGCAGCACGGCGCGTGGGTGCCGGTGTGGCCGGTCAAGATGGAGGCGCTGCCGGGCTGGCTCGCCGCCCGCGCCGCGCGCCTCGGTGTCGAGCTGTCGGCCGCCGCGGGCGAGCTCATCGCCGAGCGGGTCGAGGGCAATCTACTCGCCGCCCGGCAGGAGCTGCACAAGCTCGCGCTGCTCGCCGACGGCGGACGCATCGACACCGATCTGGTGCTCTGCGCGGTGGGTGACAGCGCACGCTATGACGTGTTCCAGGTGGCCGAGGCGGCGGCGGCGGGCGACGCGCGGCGCAGTATGCACATTCTGCTCGGACTGAAGAACGAGGGCGCGGAGCCGACGCTGGTGCTGTGGGCGCTGACGCGCGAGCTGCGCGGACTGTGGCAGGCGCGCGAACGCGAGCGCCTGCATTCGGCCCAGGGCAGCGGCTGGAACCTGGCGGCCAAGCCCGCGCCGCGGGCGCTCGCGCGCATGCGCAGCATGCCGCTCGCCGGATTGCTGGTCGAGGCGAGCCGCGCCGACCGCATCATCAAGGGACTGGCGGCCGGCGACCCGTGGACCGCGCTCACCGGACTCACCGCGCGCATGGCCGGCGCTTTGCAACCGCGCCGCATTTCAGGCAGGGTAGCTCAATGAACCCCATGGGTATCTTCGGCGGCACCTTCGATCCCATCCACTACGGCCACTTGCGCACCGCATTCGAATTGCTGCAGGCGCTGCGCCTGCAGGAAATCCGCTTCCTCCCCGCCGGCAATCCGCCGCATCGCGACCAGCCCTTCGCCGACGCACAGCTGCGGCTGCGCATGGTGCAGGCGGCGACCTCGGGCCAGGCGGGCTTCACGGTGGATGATCGCGAGGTGCGCAAGGCCGGGCCGTCCTATTCGGTCGAGACCTTGGGCGAACTGCGCCACGAATATCCGGATCGGAGCCTGTGCCTGATCCTCGGCATGGATGCATTCTTGAGCCTGCCGAACTGGTACCAGTGGCGCGAGTTGCTGAAATTGGCGCACCTGGTCGTCGCACACCGTCCGGGTTGGCGGGCGCCCGGCATGGGTCCGCTCGGCGAATTGCTGGTGGATCACGGCACCGGGCGCATCGGTGATCTGCACGAAATGCGCGCCGGCCACATCTTCATCCATGCGGTCACCCAGCTCGAGATCACCTCCACCGACGTGCGCCAGCTCATCGCCATGGGCCGGGACCCACGGTTCCTCATGCCGGACAACGTGCGTACACTGATCATCGACGCGAATTGTTACTCCAAATCACGGACAACGTAGTGCCGCCGACCCGAAAAAAGACCGCCCGCAAGACCACGCGCCGCGCCCCTGCGGCGAAAAGCAAGAAGCCCGCAGGTGCGGCGCACGACGCCGCAGCATCGCTCGAAACGGTGGTGCTCAACGCCCTGGCCGACATGAAGGCCCTCGAAATCAAGCGACTCGATGTGCGCGGCCAGACCGACATCGCCGATTACATGATCATCGCGAGCGGCACCTCGGACCGGCACGTGCGCTCGGTGGCGCAGCGGGTGGTCGACCGTGCGAAGGAGGCCGGTTTCCGCCCGCACGGCGTCGAAGGTCTCAAGGACGGCGACTGGGTGCTCATCGACCTGTCCGACCTGATCGTGCACGTCATGCTGCCGCGGGTGCGGGAATTCTACGGACTGGAAAAATTGTGGGACATGACGGCCAGCAAGCGCGCCGCCGCGCGCGCCTGAAGCGCGCCGATCCCGCATGAAATGCCGGTTGATCGCCGCCGGTACGCGGCTTCCCGATTGGATCAACAGCGGGTTCGAGGAATACCGCAGGCGCATGCGCACGCCGCTATCCCTGGATCTGGTGGAGATCCCGGTGGCCACGCGCCGCGCCGGCGAGGATCCGCGGCGCGCCGTCGAGCGCGAGGGCCGCGCCATGCTGGATGCTCTCGGACACGATGACTACGTGGTGGCGCTCTCGATCCCGGCCGCCGCCATGAGCACCGCCTCTCTGAGCACGTGGCTCGCCGGGCGGCTGCGCGAGGGCAGACCGCTCGCGCTGCTCATCGGCGGCCCGGACGGCCTGGCGCCGCCGTGCCTCGAGCGCGCCGATCAGTCCTGGTCGCTGTCGCCGCTCACGCTGCCGCACGGCCTGGTGCGGGTGGTCGTCGCCGAACAGCTGTATCGGGCGATGAGCCTGCTCGCCGGCCATCCGTATCACCGAGCGTAGCGTCCCGCGCTTCGCTATCCTGGCGGCATGGTGGAATTCGTCTATCTCGCCTCGGAGTCGCCGCGGCGCCGCGAGCTGCTGCAGCAGATCGGCGTGCCGTTTCGCGTCGTCGGCGCCGGCATCGACGAGACGGCGCTGCCGTCGGAGCCGGCGGCCACCTACGTGACCCGTGTGGCGCAGGCCAAGGCCGATCACGGCTGGCGCGCCACCCGCGGGGCGGGGCCCGAACCCGTACTCGCGGCGGACACCGCGGTGGTCGTGGGCCGCGACATCCTCGGCAAACCGGCCGACCGGGACGACGCCGCGCGCATGCTGCGCGCGCTCTCCGGCCGCACCCACGTGGTGCTGACGGCGGTGTCGCTGCGCAGCGCGGCCGGGTGCATGAGCCGCGTGAGCCGCAGCGAAGTCACCTTTCGGGACATCAGCGCGACCGAATGCGCCGCCTACTGGGACAGCGGCGAGGCGCGCGGCAAGGCCGGCGGCTATGCCATCCAGGGACTGGCCGCGGTGTTCGTCGCGGCGTTGAGCGGCAGCCATTCGGGCGTGATGGGACTGCCCTTGTTCGAGACCGCCGAGCTGCTCGATGCCGCCGGCGTGCCGCGGTGGCGCCACGCGTGAGCACCGAGATCCTGATCAACGCCAGCCTGCACGAATCGCGCGCCGCCGTGGTCGAGAACGGCGTGGTGCAGGAGGTGTTCCTGGAGCGCGCCAGCCGCCGCGGCCTGATCAGCAACATCTACAAGGGCCGCGTATCGCGTGTGCTGCCGGGCATGCAGGCCGCGTTCGTCGAGATCGGCCTGCAACGCACCGCCTTTCTGCATGCCTCGGACATCTTCGATCCGCGCCACGCCGACACCGGCATCGAGGCGCCGCGCACCGACAACATCCGCGCGCTGGTGGCCGAAGGGGACGAGATCCTGGTGCAGGTGGTCAAGGATCCGCTCGGCACCAAGGGTGCGCGCCTGACGACCTACATCACGCTGCCCTCGCGCCACCTGGTCTATATGCCGCAGGGCAGCGGCGTGGGCGTCTCATCGCGCATCGAGAACGAGGCGGAACGCGAGCGCCTGCGCGCCGCGGTGCAGGCCTTCACGCAGGAGAACGGCAACGCCGGCTACATCGTGCGCACCGCGGCCGAGGACGCGGCCCCACAGGCGCTGAACGCCGATGTGATCTACCTGCGAAAGCTCTGGGAGGTGGTGCGCCAGCGGGGGCTGCGCACCGAGCCGGGCGGCCTGGTGCACGCCGACCTGCCGCTGCACCTGCGGGTGCTGCGCGATCTGCTGCGCGCGGACGTCGACCGTGTGATCGTCGACCAGCCGAACGCGCACCGCGACATGTGCGAGTTTGCCGCGACCTTCATGCCCGAGGCGCTGCCGCGCATCGAGCTGTACGGCGAGTTGCGCAGCGTGTTCGAGCTGCACAGCGTGGAGGAGGAGATCCAGAAGGCGCTGGAGCGCAAGGCGCCGCTCAAATCGGGCGGCCATCTGATCATCGAGCAGACCGAGGCGATGACCACCATCGACGTCAACACCGGCGCATTCGTCGGCCACCGCAATCTCGAGGAGACCATCTTCCGCACCAACCTCGAGGCGGCGGTGGCGATCGCCCGGCAGCTGCGGCTGCGCAACCTCGGCGGCATCATCATCATCGATTTCATCGACATGGAGGAGCCGGATCACCGCCGCCAGGTGCTGCAGGCCCTGCAGAGGGCACTCGGCGAAGATCACGTCAAGACCAACATCTCCTCGGTGTCGCCGCTCGGACTGGTGGAGATGACGCGCAAACGCACCCGCGAAAGTTTGGAACATCTGCTGTGCCAGGCTTGTCCCACCTGCGAGGGTCGCGGCTTCGTCAAGACGGTGGAGACGGTGTGTTACGAGATATTCCGTGAGATCGTGCGCCAGGCGCGCCAATTCGAGTGCCAGCAGCTGGTGGTCCTCGGCCATCAGGACGTCATCGAGCGCCTGCTCGATGAGGAATCGGCTGTGCTCGGCGAGCTCGAGCTCTCCACCGGCAAGCCGATCCGGCTGCAAGCCGAGTCCCTGTACTCGGCGGACCAATACGACGTCGTGCTGATGTAGATGAAGCTGCGCACGCTCGGCAAAATCCTGCTGTACGCCGCGGCAGGCTTTCTCGGATTGATGCTGCTCGCGACGCTGGCACTCAAGCTCGCGCTCGACCGCGTGCCTGCCTACCAGGATGAGATCAAGGAGCTGGTCAACCGCCGCACCGGATTCCACATCCGCTTCGCGCACGTGGAGCCGACGCTGCGCTGGTACGGCCCGGAGCTGTATTTCGACCATCCGGAACTGCGCTCCAAGGACGACCGCCGCGTGCTGGCGCGCGCGGAGGGCGGACGCATCGCGGCCGACATCTGGCGGCTGATCTTCAATCAGAAGCTGCTCGCCGGCCGGCTGCAGCTCGACGGCCCCGACATCGTGATCGCGCGCCTGGGTCCGGACGCCTTCGCCCTGGCCTCGGAGATCGAACTGCGCCAGGACCCCGCGGCCGCGGCGCTGTCGCTCGATGATCTGCCGGACGGCACCCTGGACATCCGCCACGGCCGCGTGACCGTGATCAACTGGAACGCCTCCCTGCCGCAGCTGGCGCTGTCCGGCGTCGATCTGGAGCTGCGGCGCGACGCCGACGAGCTGCAGGTCAAAGCCGCCGGGCGCCTGCCGCCGGCGCTCGGCGGCAGCCTGCGCGTGGTGGGCGCGGTGCACGGCCTCACCGATGCAGGCACCATGGTCTGGAGCGGCGATGCCCACGGCCGTGACATTTCCTTCGCCGGGTGGCGGCTGCTGCTGCCCGAATACCTCGGCGGCCTCGACGCCGGAACCGGCGCCTTCGAGCTGAAGGCGAACGGCGCGGGCGGCATGCCGGAGCGGGCGGTGCTCGACTTCTCGGCGCGTTCGGTGGTGACCGGGCAGGGCGCGGCCGGCGCCCGGTTCGATGAGATCGGCGGCAAGCTTACCCTCACCCACGCACAGGATCGCTGGACGCTGATCGGGCAGGGCGTGCAGGCCCTGCAGGGCGGGCGCCACGATCCGGCCTCGCAGTTCAATGTCACCTGGCGTGCCAACGAGGCCGGGCTGCTCGAGCTTCGCGCCCGCGCGAGTTATCTGCGCGCCGAGAGCCTGGCGCCGCTCACCGGCCTGCTGCCACAACCGGACATCCGCGACCGGCTGCGCGTCCTGGGGCTCACCGGCGAATGGTCGGATGCCTCCTTCGAACTCGCCCGAACGGCGGCCGCGGCGCCGTGGCGCATGCGAGTGCGGGCGAAATTTCACGACGCCGGCTTCGCGCCCATCGGCCGCGCTCCGGGGATGCGGGGCTTGAGCGGCAGCGTTGCCGGTGACCAGGACGGCGGGCGCGTCGATTTGGACAGTCACACGGTCGCCATCGCCTGGCCGGGCGAGTGGCAGCAGCCGCCGGTCCTCGAGGTGGTCACGGCCACCCTGTACTGGAAGCTCACGCCGCAGGAACTGCTGGTCGCGACGCCGGCGCTGCTCGCCCGCAACCGGGATGCCGCGCTGCATTTGCAGGCGGCGTGGCGGCAGCCCTCGAACGGCGATTCGCCGCAACTGACCGTCGTGGGCGGCGTGGAGAACGGCGATGTGACGGCCGCGCACAATTACTTACCGCGCGCGCTGATCGCACCGAAGGCGCTCGAGTGGCTGGACCGGGCTTTCCTCGCCGGGCGCATGCCGCACGCCGACATCATCGTCAATGGTCCGGTGCGCCGCTTCCCGTTTCGCGACGGCAGCGGCCTGTTTCTCGCAAAGCTCCGGATCGAGGACATGACCCTGGACTATCAGGCCGGCTGGGCGCCGCTCGAGAATCTGTCCGGCGAGGCCGAGTTTCGCAACGAAGGACTCTCCGCGCAGCTGCTCGCCGGCGACCTGTCGACGGGGAAGCCCGGCGGCGTCGCCATCAAATCGGGCAGTGTCCGATTCGCCGATTTCAAGACCGGCGAACTGTCGGTGCACGCCACCGCGGACGGCGACGCCGGCGGCGCGCTCGACTACCTGCGCGCCACGCCGCTCGATGCCCTGACCGACCAGGCGTTCTCCGTGGTCGAGGCCTCAGGTCCGCTGCACGCCGACATCGAGCTGTTCCTGCCTTTTCGCGACTTCGAACAACGCCGGGTCCTGGTGCACGTCCAGGCGAACGGCCTGACGCTCGCCCGCGTCAAGTCGCCGCTGGTGGCGACGGAGTTGATCGGCGAGGCCGACATCGACGGCGGGCAGATCGCGCACGCGGATGTGCGCGGCCGGCTGCTGGGCGGCCCCTTCCGCGCGCAGGCGCGCTCGCCCAAGAACCGGCCCGTGAAGCGCACCCAGCTCGACATCCGTGGCACCTTGAACGGCGATGCGCTGCGCGCGGCCCTGGAGCTGCCGGCGGCCGTCGCCATCAGCGGCTTGTCGGACTGGCATGCGGTGCTCAAGATGGCGCCCGACCCGGGGCGCGAGCGCTCGCTTCGAATCAGCGGCAGCCTGGCGGGGTTTGAATTCAAGCTGCCCGAACCGTTGGCGAAGCCCTATGGCCAACCGCTGCCGTCGTGGGTGGAGATCGAATGGCCGCCGGCCGCCGGCGCACAGCTGCAATTCGCGCTCGGAGCGCTGCTGCGCGGTGCCGCGACGCTGCAATCGGACGCCGGCGGCTGGCGGCTCGGCAGGGCCGCCCTGCAGTTCGGCACCGAGGATCCGGAGTTCAGCGACTCCCAACAAGTCAATATCGGCGGCGACATCGCACGCCTGGATCTGGGCGGCTGGCTGCGGCTGCACAGCCCGGACAAGGATTCGCGGCCGCTGTCCGCCTACCTGCACACCGCCAAGCTCGAGATCGGCGAGGTCGATTACCTCGGCCTCGCCTTTCGCGGCGTCGGCGTCGAACTGACCGTGGGCGATGCCCGCTGGCAGCTGGCGCTCTCCGGTGCGGACGTCAGCGGCAGACTGAGCGCACCGGTGGCCGCGGATGCGCCCGAGCCCTGGGACCTCGAGTTCGCAAGGCTGAAGTTCGACGATGCTGCGGCGTCGGCCGGCGCCGAGCGGCCGCCGGCCGCCGACCCGCACGGCATACCGGCCATCACCTTCCACTCCAAGGCCACCGTCTGGGGCGAGCGCAATTTCGGCGATGTGCAGGCACGGCTGACCCGGCTCAACGACGGGATCAGTCTCGATCGCCTGGCGGTGACCGGACCGAGTTTCACCCTGGGCGCGCAGGGTGAATGGCGCGGCAAGGATGCCGGACAGTGCCGCATCCAGGGCAATCTGGCGAGCACCGACGTGCAGAGCACCTTGAAGCAGCTCGGCTACGCCGACGTCATCGCCGCCAAGAGCGGGCACGTCGTGTTCGATCTGCACTGGGCGGGCGCGCCCACGGCCGACGCGCTCGCCGAGTCGGTCGGCCACGTGCAGGTGTCGCTCGACAAGGGACAATTGATCGGCATCAAGCCGGGCGCCGGCCGGGTGCTCGGCCTGGCGAGCGTCGCTGCACTGCCGAGGCGCCTGGCGCTCGATTTCAGCGATCTGACCGACAAGGGCTTCGCCTTCGATACGGCGCGCGGCGACTTCGATCTGCGCGACGGCAATGCGTATACGGACAACGTGCTGGTCAAGGGGCCGGCCGCGGAGATCGGCATGATCGGCAGGGTCGGGTTGAAAAACAAGGATTACGACCAAACAGCGGTGGTGACGGGCAGCATCGGCAATTCCCTGCCGGCGGCCGCCCTGCTCGGCGGACCGGTGCTCGGCGCGGCGGTGCTGGTTTTCACGCAGGTGTTCAAACAGCCGCTGAAGGGCCTGGCGCGAGGGTATTATCGCATCACCGGCAGTTGGGACAATCCGACGGTCGAACGCATCAAGAGCGCGGAGGCCGCCGCCGCAACCGCAGAAGGACCGAAGTGATGGGCAAAGTAGCCGCCATTCAGATGAATTCGAGCCATGTGATCGGGGACAATCTCGCCAGCGCCGGCCGGCTGCTGCGCGAAGCGCGGGCCGCGGGCGCGGACATCGCCTGCCTGCCGGAGAATTTCGCGTTCCTCGGCATGCGCGACGCCGACAAGCTCGAGGCCGCGGAGAAGGACGGCGACGGCCCGGTGCAGTCCTTCCTCACGGACACCGCGCGCGAACTGAAGATGTGGGTGCTCGGCGGCACCATCAACCTGCGCTGCGACGGCGACCGCCGCGTCGCCAACGCCTCGCTGCTGATCGACGCGGCCGGCCGGCGCGTCGCCCGCTACGACAAGATCCACCTGTTCGACGTCACCATACCCGGCCGCAACGAGCAGTACCGCGAGTCCTCGACGGTGGTGCCGGGCCGCGAGGTCGTGGTCGCCGACACCCCGGTCGGCCGGCTCGGAATGTCCGTGTGCTACGACATGCGCTTCCCGGAATTGTACCGCGACCTGGTGTCGCAGGGCGCGCAATGGTTCGGCGTGCCCGCCGCCTTCACCGTGCCGACGGGGCGTGCGCATTGGGAGACGCTGCTGCGTGCGCGCGCGATCGAGAACCTGTGCTACGTGGTCGCGCCCGCGCAGGTCGGCACCCATTCGAACGGCCGCGACACCTACGGTGATACGCTGATCTGCGACTACTGGGGCGGCGTGCTGTCGCGGCTGGCTTCGGGCGCGGGCGTCGTGACTGCGGATATCGACCTCGACAAGCTCGCCGAGACCCGGGCGCGATTTCCGGTGCTCGACAATCGGCGCCTCGCCGGCCCTGCTGCGGCTGCCGCCGCGGCGCCCGGCGCCGCCGCCGCGGCGGCGCGGGCCGCGGTGCCGGCATGATGCTGCCGAATCTCGCCATCGCCGAGCGGATGATCCTGGCGCCCTCCGGGCTCGATGAGGGCCGGCTCACCACGGTGCTCGATGCGCTCATGAGCCGCGGCGTCGATTACGCCGATCTGTACTTCGAGCTGTCACGCGAGGAATCCTGGTCGCTCGAGGACGGCATCGTCAAGGACGGTTCGCACAGCATCGAGCAGGGCGTCGGCGTGCGCGCCATCAGCGGCGAGAAGACCGGCTTCGCCTACACCGACGAGGTGCTGCTGCCGGCGCTGGTGGAAGCCTCGGAGGCAGCGCGCGCGATCGCGCGCAGCGGCGGCCGCAATGCGGTGAAGGCCTGGGACCGGCCTGCTGCGCACCGCCTGTATCTGCCGATCGATCCGCTCGACACCATTCGCGACGAGGACAAGGTCGAATGGCTGATGCGCATCGATGCCGATACGCGGCGCATCGATCCGCGCGTCAAGCAGGTCATGGCGTCGCTCGCGGCGGTGCACGAAGTGGTGCTCATCGCATCGAGCGACGGCACCCTGGCGGCGGACGTGCGACCGCTGGTGCGGGTGAACGTGTCGGTCATCGTCGAGCACAACGGGCGGCGCGAACAGGGCTACAGCGGCGGCGGCGGGCGCTTTGGTCTCGATGAGCTGCTGCGCGGCGAGGAGCCGTTCCATCATGGCCGCGAGGCGGTGCGCCAGGCGCTCGTGAATCTCGATGCGGTCGCGGCGCCGGCGGGCTCGATGACCGTGGTGCTGGCGCCGGGCTGGCCCGGCATCCTGCTGCACGANNCTGCACGAGGCCATCGGCCACGGACTCGAGGGCGACTTCAACCGCAAGGGCACCTCGGCGTTCTCCAACCGGATCGGCGACAAGGTGGCCGCCGACGGCATCACCGTGGTCGATGACGGCACCCTCGAGCGGCGCCGCGGCTCGCTGAACGTCGATGACGAGGGAACTCCCACGCAGTGCACGGTGCTGATCGAGAACGGCGTGCTGCGCGGCTACATCCAGGACAAGCTGAACGCGCGCCTGATGGGCATGCCCGCCACCGGCAACGGCCGGCGCGAGTCCTTCGCGCACATGACGCTGCCACGCATGACCAACACCTACATGCGCGCGGGCACACGCGCGCCCGAGGAGATCATCGCATCGGTCGAGAAGGGCCTGTATGCGGTCAATTTCGGCGGCGGCCAGGTCGACATCACCTCCGGCAAGTTCGTATTCTCGGCGAGCGAAGCCTATCTGATCGAGCACGGCAAGATCGGCGCGCCGGTCAAGGGCGCGACGCTGATCGGCAACGGTCCGGATGTGCTCACCCGCGTCAGCATGGTCGGCAGCGACCTGAAGCTCGACGGCGGCGTCGGGACCTGCGGCAAGGAGGGCCAGTCGGTGCCCGTCGGCGTCGGCCAGCCCACCTTGCGCATCGATGCGCTCACCGTCGGGGGCACCGGCTGACCGGCTTGCCCGCGTCTTTTTCCGCTGCGCACCCGGTCGCACCCGCCGGCGCTTTATGTCGCAACCCGGCTACACCCGGCGCGCCCGATGGAACGCCGGCCCGGTATTTCCGCGCACTGTTTCGCATCCGGCGACGGCGCAGGCCGGTAGGCTGGCGCATCAATCGAGGAGCTCCCATGGCTGATGATTCAATGACGGGTTCATACAGGGTCGCCTTTCCGCAGGATCTGCTCGCCGAGGCGAGCCGCGTCAGGAGCAGCGCAAAGAAAGACAAGCTGAACGTCGAGCAGTGGCGCACGTCATGGCTGTCGCGCC
Source organism: Gammaproteobacteria bacterium (assembly GCA_003137095.1). Taxonomy (GTDB): domain Bacteria; phylum Pseudomonadota; class Gammaproteobacteria; order Steroidobacterales; family Steroidobacteraceae; genus Bog-1198. Next base: position 43,171 of record PLET01000077.1, on the reverse strand, counting down.
TCGCCGAGAAGCTGGTCGGCAGGGATTGAACGGCGCGCATCCGCCCGCCCGCTACTCCACCTTGTCCTTGTCGAGCACCTCGGTGTCGGTCATATCGCTCGGCCGGTGCCGCGGCACGCGCTCATCGATGTACATGATCTCGTGCTGACCCACGTGCACCACGTCGCCGTCGTTCAAATTATGGCGCCTCACGCGCTTCGACATCACGTAGATGCCGTTGGTGCTGTTCAAGTCCTCGATGACGCAGGAGTCCGGCTGGGTCACGATCTGGCAGTGATGCCGGCTGATGAATTTGCTGTCGATCTGCAGGTCGTTGTCGGGCGTGCGGCCGATCACCAGGCGCCCCGGCTTGAGCTCCCGTTCGATCGCGGTCTCGCCCTTCTGCGCGAGCAGTATCCGGCCCACGGTCTGCGGCGATGAGGTCCCGGATGCCCGCGCGGCGGCCGGTTCCGCCGACGGCTCGGCGCTCGCCGTGGGCAGCGCCGGCACGCGGTTGGTGTTGCTGGTGAATTCGCTCCACTGCAGCTCCTTGACGGCCGCTTCGACATCCGCCACGGTCACGTGATCGCGGTTGGCGGCGAATGCGGACATCATGCAGGTGTCGCACAAGGTGTTGGTCAGGCGCGGCACGCCGCCGGTGTAGCGGTAGATGACCGGGAAGGTGTCCTCGGCGAAGATGTGGCGGCCCTGCGACCCGGCGACCTCGAGGCGATGCTCGATGTAGGCGGCGGTCTCGGTCTTGCTGAGGGCCGACAGGTGGAATCGCAGACGCACGCGCTGGGCGAGCTGCACCAGCTCGGGCGAATTGAGCTTGTCGTTGAGTTCCGGCTGTCCGGCGAGGATGATCCGAAGCGCCTTGTCCTTGGTGGTCTCGACCCCGGACAGCATGCGGATCTCCTCGAGCACCCGGCTGGAGAGGTTCTGCGCCTCGTCGACGATCAGCAGGATCTTGCGGCCGCTCTGGTGCTGCTCCATCAGATACTGGTTCAAGGTGGCCAGCACCTCCGGTTTCTTCATCGCGAAGGGCGAGAAGCCGAATTGCACCAGGACGGTCTGCAGGAACGCGGTCGGCGACAATTGCGTCTGGTTGATCTGCGCCACCACCACGTCGGTTTGCAGCTCCTTCAGGAAGGTTTCGATCAGGGTGGTCTTACCGGCGCCGATCTCGCCAGTGATCACGACGAAACCGTCCGTGAACCAGATGGTCGATTCCATGTACGCCTTGGCGCGGGCGTGCTGCTTGCTGAGATAAAGGAATTGCGGGTCCGGACTCAGTCGGAACGGCAATTCATGCAATTTGAACAGCTCTAAATACATCGGTCTTCCGTGAAACTCGCGCCCGGCGGCCGACCTCAGTCGGTGCGGCCCATCATCTCAAGTGTATCCGAAAAGGCCCGGTTGCGATCGGCCGCACGTTTTCGGACAATTGTGCAGTGGCCCAATTTGCGGCCAGCGCGCGGCTGTTTGCCGTAGTCGTGGTAAGCGAGGCCCTCCACCCCGAGCAAACGCGCCCGATCGGGCATTTCCCCGATGAAGTTGATCATCGCTGCGTGGCCCAGGGCGCGCGTGCTGCCGAGAGGCAGTCCGCAGATCGCGCGCAGGTGGTTCTCGAACTGGCTGGTCACGCAACCCTCGATGGTCCAGTGGCCGGAATTATGCACTCGCGGCGCCATCTCGTTGGCGACCAGTCTGCGGCCCACCACGAAAAATTCGATGGCGAGCACGCCGACATAGTCGAGCGCCTCGAGCACCCGCTTGAGGTGTCTGCGCGCGCTGCGCTCCAGCCGCGCGTCGGCGTAGGGCGCCAGACTGTGACGCAGGATGCCGTCACGATGACGATTGTCCGACAGCGGATAGAATACCGTCTCCCCGCCGGGTGAGCGTGCACCGACCATGGACAGCTCGCGCGAAAAGGCCTGGAATTTCTCATAGATCAGTGCCTGTCCGCCCAAGGCCGACCACGCCGCATCGATCGCTGCCCTGTCCGCCAGCGTGAACTGTCCCTTGCCGTCGTAGCCCATGCGGCGCGTCTTGAGCACGCCCGGCAGCCCCAGCCGTTGCACCGCGCGCAGCAGCTGGCCGCGCGTGTCCACGGCCGCATGCGCGGCGACGGGGATCCGCAGGCGCTTGAACAGCGCTTTCTCGTGCAGCCGATCCTGCGACACGGTGAGCGCCGCGGCGGGCGGCCGGATGGTGGTGAGCCTGGCGAGCGGTGCGAGCGCCGCGCCGGAGATGTTCTCCCAGTCGAAGGTCAGCACGTCGCTGCGCGCCGCCAGCTCCTCGAGCAGTGCGCCATCCTCCAGCTCGCCGATGAGACTCGGAGCGACCTGGGCCCCGGGGCTGTCGGCGCTGCGATCGAGGAAGCAGCAGCGCAGACCGAGAGGATAGCCGGCGAGCGCCAGCATGCGGCCCAGCTGGCCCGCACCGACGATGCCGATGCGGGAAACCCGGCGCGCCGTCAAGACCCGCGCGGATCCGGCTGCGCGAGCACCGCGGCGGTTTGCGCCTGGCGGAATGCGTCCAGGGCGGCGCGGATTTCGGCCGATTCGTTGGCAAGAATCGCGGCGGCGAACAGCGCCGCATTCTTTGCGCCCGCCGTTCCGATGGCGAAGGTGGCGACGGGCACGCCGCCCGGCATTTGCGCGATGGAGAGCAGCGAATCCAGCCCGTTCAAGGTCCTGGTCTGCACCGGCACGCCGAGCACCGGCAGCGAGGTCTTGGCCGCCGTCATCCCGGCGAGGTGGGCTGCGCCGCCCGCACCGGCGATGATGGCCTTCAGGCCGCGCGCCCGCGCGCCCGCGGCGTACTCGAACAGCAGATCCGGGGTGCGGTGCGCCGACACCACCCTCACCTCGTGCGCGATCCCCAAGGCGGCGAGGGTTTCGGCGGCCGCCTGCATGGTTTCCCAGTCCGACGAGGACCCCATGATGATGCCGATCAAAGGCTCAACCCAGGAGCTGCCGCAGATAGGCGAACAGTTCGCGCGCACCCACGGGCGAGCGCTGTTCGATGCGCTCGCGGGCGGCCTTGTCGATGAGCCGCGAAACCTCGTCCTTGTCGGCGTTCGGATGGTCGCGCATCAGGTCATCGATCGCCCCGTCCTCGCCAAGCAGCCGGTCGCGCCAGCGCTCGATCTGCTGAAATTGCCGGATCTCCAGGTCGTGGCGCTGCTTGCGTTCGGCGAGCTTGGCGAGCACCGGCTCCGGATCGATCTCGCGCATCAGCTTGCCGATGTACTGGCGCTGGCGCACCTGCGCGCCGTGCGAGGGCAGGCGGCGCAGTGCACGCAGCGCGACAAACAGGCTGTCCGGCAGTTCGAGTTCCTTGATTTCCTGATCCGGCAGGGCCGAGAGCTTCACGCCCAGTTCCTGCAGGGAGGAGGCCTCGCGCTTGCGGGCGCTCTTGCTCAGCCGCTGCTGCTCCGTCTCGCCGGCCTCGCCGGCCTCGTTTTCGGGTGTCATATTGCCCATGCTATCACCGGGGCCGGTAGAATCGCGTGCCGGAACCCCCTTTGGACCCCCATGGAGATGCCGATGGCCGTCGTGCCGCAAAGCCCCCCGCGCCTCGCCCAGACCGATCTGGAATCCATCATCGAGCGAGGGCTCGAGGAGGCGCACGCGCGCGGCGCCTCCCAGGCCGAAGCGGTCGTCAGCCAGGATACGGGTCTTTCGGTCGGAGTGCGACTCGGAGAGGTCGAAACCTTGGAACACCAGCGCGACCGCAACATGGGCATCACGGTGTATTTCGGACGGCGCAAGGGCTCCGCGAGCACCGCGGATCTGTCGATTGACGCGGTGCGGGCGACCGTGGCGAAGGCCTGCAGCATCGCCCGCTTCACGGCGGAGGATGCCTGTTCGGGCCTGGCGGACGCCGAATTGATGGCCGGCACCCAGCCGAACCTCGACCTCTCGCATCCCTGGGCCGTCGGCGCCGACCGGGCGATCGAGATCGCCAAGGCCTGCGAGGCCGCGGCGCTGTCCTACGACCCGCGCATCAACAATTCCGAGGGCGCTTCGCTCTCCAGCCACCAGGGGCTGCACGTGTACGGCAACACGCACGGCTTCGTCGGCGGCTATCCGACCACCTCGCACACCTTAAGCTGCGTGGTGCTCGCCGGCAGCGGCGAGGACATGCAGCGGGACTATTGGTACAGCAGCTCGCGCGACTGGCGCGAATTGGAGAGCGCCGAGTCCATCGGCCGCGAGAGCGCGCGCCGCACGCTGGCGCGCCTGGGGCCGCGCAAGCTCAAGACCCGGCGCACGCCGGTGCTGATGGTGCCGGAGCTGGCGCGCGGACTGATGGGGCACTTCCTCACCGCGATCCGCGGCAGCAGCCAGTACCGCCAGTCCTCGTTCCTGCTGCAGGCGGCCGGCGAGCGGGTGTTTCCGGCCGGGTTCTCGATCGCGGAGCGGCCGCATCTGCCGAAGGCCATGGGCAGCGCCCCCTTCGACGACGAGGGCGTCGCTACCGTCGACCGCGAGCTGATCGCCGACGGTGTGCTGACCGGTTATATCCTGTCGAGCTATTCGGCGCGCAAGCTCGGGCTGAAGACCACCGGCAACGCCGGCGGCGCGCACAACCTGCTGGTCGCGCCCACGCAGCAGGGCGGGCTCAGCGCCTTGATCGCACGGCTCGGCACCGGGCTGCTCGTCACCGAACTCATGGGCCAGGGTGTGAACACCGTGACCGGCGACTATTCGCGCGGTGCCGCCGGCTTCTGGGTGGAGGGCGGCGCGATCCAGTACCCGGTGGCGGAAATCACCATCGCGGGCAACCTCAAGGACATGCTCGCGAACATCGCGGCGGTGGGCGACGATGTGGACAGCCGCGGCGGCGTGCGCGTCGGCTCGGTGCTGCTGTCGGAAATGACCGTCGCCGGCGAGTAGCCGCGCGGCGCCGGCCGCTCGTGGCGGGGGATGGCGCGCGCGGACCGTCAGGCTCCCGCGGTCAGCAACTCCAGGGCCCGCACATAGTTGTCGCTGGTGCGCGCCAGAATCTCGGGCGGCAGATGCGGCGCCGGCGGCCGCTTGTCCCAGTGCAGCGATTCGAGATAGTCGCGCACGAACTGCTTGTCGAAACTCGGCGGACTGATCCCGGGCTCGTAGGATTCCACCGGCCAGAAGCGCGAGGAGTCGGGCGTGAGCAGTTCGTCGATCAGCAGCAGCCGGCCGGATGTGTCGATCCCGAACTCGAACTTGGTGTCGGCGATGATGATGTTGCGCGAGCGCGCATACACGGCCGCGTGCCGATAGATCTCCAGCGAAATGCGGCGGATGGCGTGTGCGTGTTCGGCACCCACCCGCGCCGCCATGGCGTCGAAATCGATGTTCTCATCGTGCTGGCCGGCGGGGGCCTTCGAGGCCGGGGTGAACAGGGGCTCGGGCAGCTGATCCGCGAGCTTGAGGCCGCGCGGTAATTCAATCCCGCAGATCGCACCCGACCGGACATAATCCTTGAAGCCGGAGCCGATCAGATAGCCGCGCACCACGGCCTCCAGCGGCAGCGCCGCCAGTTTCCTGACCACCATCGCCCGGCCGGCCAGCTGCGCGCGCTCGGACGGATCGGTGATAATCTCCCGTACATCGACGCTGCTGACATGGTTGGCCACCAGCTGGCGGGTGCGGGCGAACCAGAACAGCGAGATGCGGGTCAGCACCTCACCCTTGCGGGGGATGGGATCCGGCAGCACCACGTCGAACGCCGACAGCCGGTCGGTGGTCACGATGAGCAGGTGGTCGGCGTCGACGTCATAGATGTCGCGCACCTTGCCCTGATGGATTTTCTTGAGCGATTTCAACCGCGATTCGAACAGCGGTGCCGATGACTGTGATGGTTGCATGTGTACCCGGCTGCCTGCTGCTACCATTGCACTATTGGGGGCGGCGGCGATTGTGGCGGGATGGGTGGGATAGGTCAACGCGAATGGTGTGGAAAGGCAAAGTCATCTGTGCAGTGGCCGGATTCCTGATCACCCGCAACGTCTGGGGCGCGGTCGTCGGCATGGCCATCGGCCATCTGTTCGATCAGTCCACCGCCTCACGCCGCCGCGCCCCGCCGCCGCCGTCGGTATCCGAGGTGTTCTTCCGCAGCACCTTCGAAATGATGGGTTATATCGCGAAGTCCGACGGCCGGGTTTCCGAGGCCGAGATCGAGGCCGCGCGCCGCGTGATGCAGCAGCTCAAGCTGACGCCGGCGGACACGGCCCGTGCCATCGACTTCTTCCGCGCCGGCAAGTCGGGATTCTTCCGCGCCGAGGCCAGCATCGAGCGGCTGCGCCTGGCGTGCGGCCAGCGCCATGATCTGCTGAGAAATTTCGTCGAACTGCAGCTGCGCGCGGCGGTGACCGCCGGCATCTCGCCGCCGGCCCGCGTCATCCTCACCCGCCTGGCCGAGAAGCTCGGCATCTCCGGCGTCGAATTCGCGCGCATGGAAGCCTACATGAGGGCGCAGCGGCAGAGCGGGCAGGCGGGTTCGAGCCACGTGAGCGGGTTGTACCCGTCGCTGGCCGCCTGCTACGCCGAGCTCGAGGTCGAGGCCGACGTCAGCGATCAGGAACTGACCAAGGCCTATCGCCGGCAGATGAGCCGCCACCATCCGGACAAACTGGTGGCCAACGGGCTGCCGGAATCGATGGCGGAGATGGCGAAGGAGAAGACCCAGCGCATCCAGGAAGCCTACGAGGGCATTCGTGCGGTGCGCGGCATGCAGTGATAGAGTGATTCATGTCAAGCATCATCGCGCCCTCCATCCTGTCGGCTGATTTCGCGCGGCTCGGCGAGGAGGTCGGGGCGGTGCTTGCCGCCGGCGCCGACTGGGTGCATTTCGACGTCATGGACAATCATTACGTGCCCAATCTGACCATCGGTCCGCTGGTGTGCGAGGCGCTGCGCAAGGCCGGGGTGACCGCGCACATCGATGTGCATCTCATGGTGTCGCCGGTCGATCGGCTGGTGCCGGATTTCGCCAAGGCCGGCGCCAGCGGCATCAGCTTCCACCCCGAGGCGACGCAGCACATCGACCGCACCATCCAGCTGATCCGCGACAGCGGCTGCAGCCCGGGGCTGGTGTTCAATCCGGCCACGCCCTTGAACTGGCTGGATTATGTCATCCACAAGATCGATCTGATCCTCATCATGTCGGTGAATCCGGGATTCGGCGGCCAGTCCTTCATCCCGGAGGCGCTGCCGAAGCTCAGCGAGGCACGCCGGCGCATCCAGGCGGCGAAGCGCGACATCCGACTGGAAATCGACGGAGGTGTGAAGGTGGACAATGTCGCGGCCATCGCGCGCGCCGGTGCCGACACCTTCGTGGCCGGCTCGGCCATATTCGGCAGCGACGATTACGCGGCGACCATCAAGGCCCTGCGGGCGCAGATCGAGGCCGGCAGCAAGGCCTGATCGCGCTACTCCTCGTCGTCCTCGTCCTCATCGTCTTCCTCGTCATCCGGCGGACGCGAGTGCGCGGCCTTGACGCCGGCGGCGGTGCCCGCCTTGACCGGGACGATGAGCGGCCGCGTCTTGACCTTGGGGCGGGCGTTGAACACGACGATGGTCTTGCCGGTGGCGCGCAGCAGTCCCTGTTCCTCCAACACCTTGAGCACGCGGCCTGCCATTTCGCGGGAACAGCCCACCAGGCGCGACAATTCCTGGCGGCTCACCTTGATCTGCATGCCCTCCGGATGTGTCATCGCGTCCGGTTCGCCGCACAGATCCATGATGGCGTGAGCCACGCGGCCGGTGACGTCGACGAACGCCAGATCGCCGAGCTTGCGGTTGGTGCGGTCGAGCCGGGTCGCCAGCTGGGTGGCCAGTTCGAATATCAGTCCCGGACTCTCGGCGGCGATCTGCCGGAAGCGCGGATAGGTCATCTCGGCGAGCTCGGATTGCTGGCGCGTGCGCACCCAGGCGCTGCGCGTCGGCTGTTCATAGAACAGGCCCATCTCACCGAAGAACTGGCCCTTGTTCAGGTAGGCGAGCACCATTTCATTGCCATCCTCGTCCTCGATCATCACCTCGACCGAGCCGCTGATGATGTAGTAGAGGATGTCCGGCAGATCGCCGGCGTGAATGATCACGGTCTTGGAAGGGACGGTCCGGATCCGGCAATAGCTCAGAAAGCGATTGATCGCCGGAATGTCGCTTAAGGCCTTGGCCCCTTCTTCCATGGTCTCTCCCTGGTCTCGAATATCGCTGAAATGCCCGTACTGGCGGACGTTTTATTACATAAGTACCGGAATCGCAAGCATTAAACGGGAACTACCGCGATTGCTAGATCCAATATGTGGTGCGCGTCATGACCCGCGACATCAGGCGCATGCCGAAGCGCACCGGCAACGGCAGCTCGCGGCCGCCCATCGCCGCGGCCGTTGCGCCGTGCTGGATTTCGTCATGTTTCATCTGTTCCAGGATGGCGCGGCTGCGGGCGTCGGCCGGCGGCAGTCGGCCAAGATGATCCTCGAGATGCGATTCGACCTGTCTTTCGGTCTCGGCGATGAAGCCGAGGCTGGCGCGGTCGCCGCCGAGTGCGCCGGCCAGCGCGCCGATGGCAAAGGAGCCGGCGTACCACAGGGGATTCAAGCGGCTCACCCGGCCGTTGAGTTCATCGAGGCGTTGCGCGCACCAGGCCAGGTGGTCGGTTTCCTCGGCCGCCGCCTTGCGCATGGCCCCGGCCACCGTCGGGTCCCGGGCGGTCAGCGCCTGGCCTTGGTACAGGGCCTGGGCCGAAATCTCGCCGGCGTGGTTCACCCGCATCAGGCGCCGCGAGCGCCGGCGCTCCGATTCGCTCAGGTCCTCTGCCTCCGCGGGGGCTGTCGGGGTACCGCGGGCGGCCCGGGCCGGTACGCTCAACACCTTGATTGCCTTGTCTATTTCGCCGATGAAGCGGTCGATCAAGCCATGTCGGCGAGTCTCCATGGCACACATTATATTATAGGTCCCGCCGCGAGTGTGCGGGACTGGTAACGGGCCGCGCCGTTCTGTACACTTTCGCGCCTTTCGTTCAAGACCCATATTGTCGAGTGTCCCCATGTACACGGTATTCTCCAAGCCTGAAGAAACCCGCGGCGACTGGTATCTGGTCGATGCCGCGGGCAAGACCCTGGGCCGCCTGGCCTCGCAAATCGCGCATCGCCTGAAGGGCAAGCACAAGCCCAACTACGCGCCGCACCAGGATCTGGGCGATCACATCGTGGTGATCAACGCCGGCACCGTGAAGGTGACCGGCGCCAAGCTGACGGACAAGTTCTATCATCAGCACACCGGCTACGTGGGCAATCTCAAGAGCATCGCCCTCGGCAAGCTGCTCGCGGAGCATCCGGAGCGGGCGATCCAGTTCGCGGTGAAGGGCATGCTGCCAAAAGGGCCGCTCGGCCGGCGCATGTACCGGAAACTGCACGTGTTCGGCGGCAAGGAACACCCCCATCAAGCCCAGCAGCCCAAAGCGCTGGAAATCTAGTCTAGGAAGCTCCATGGCAACGAAAAAAGCCGTCAACTCGTTCTACGGCACCGGCCGGCGCAAGACCTCGAGTGCCCGTGTGTACCTGAGCCAGGGCACCGGCAAGGTGTCGATCAACGGCCGCACCCTCGATGAATTCTTCGGCCGCGAAACCGGCCGCATGATCGTGCGCCAGCCGTTCGAAGCCGTGCAGCTCGCCGGCAAATTCGACGTCCGGTCCTTCGTCGAGGGCGGCGGCATCACCGGCCAGGCGGGCGCCCTGCGCCACGGCATCACGCGCGCCCTGATGGCGTACGATGAAATGCTGCGAGGGCCGCTGCGCAAGGCGGGATTCGTCACCCGCGACGCGCGCGAAGTGGAGCGCAAGAAGGTCGGCCGCCGCAAGGCCCGGCGCGGAACGCAGTTCTCCAAGCGCTAATCGCAGTCCACCGCAACGGTATGCGATCGGTTTTGGGGGATCGTCTAGTGGTAGGACAACGGTCTCTGACACCGTTTACCTAGGTTCGAATCCTAGTCCCCCAGCCAAACAAGGGCCCACAGCGGTGGGCCCTTCCCTCCGCCCGGAGCACCAGTCGGAATGTCGGTGGAACACTCCTCGGGTAAACGGACCGCGCAACTGGCGATTGCGGCCCTCGGCGTGGTGTTCGGCGACATCGGCACGAGTCCGCTGTACGCCATATCGGCCTGCTTCACCGGCCCCAACATCGCGGTCACCCCGGATCACGTCCTCGGCGTGCTGTCGCTCGTGTTCTGGTCCCTGGTGCTGGTGATTCTGGTCAAGTACGTGAGCGTGGTGCTGAACGCCGACAACAAGGGCGAGGGCGGCGTGCTGGCGCTGACCGCCCTGGTGGTCAACACCGAAAGGCAGAGTCCGCGCCGCAAGGTCTACGGCACCCTCGGCATCCTCGGCGCGGCGCTGTTCTTCGCCGACGGCGCGATCACGCCGGCGATATCGGTGTTGAGCGCCATCGAGGGTTTGCACGTGGCCGCGCCCAATGCGCAGTTTCCCATCCTGCCCATCACCGTGGTGGTGCTGATCGGGCTGTTCCTCATCCAGAGCCGCGGCACCGGCTCGGTGGGCCGGATGTTCGGTCCGGTCATGCTCGGTTGGTTCGCGATCCTGGCGGTGATGGGCGTGGGCTGGATCGTGCGCGAACCGCGGGTGCTGCTCGCCCTTGACCCGACGCAGGCCGTGCGCATGCTGGCCGGACACCAGGTGGCGGCGTTGGCGGTGCTCGCCGGCGTGTTCCTGTGCGTGACCGGCGGCGAGGCGCTCTACGCCGACATGGGCCACTTCGGCAAATCGCCGATCCGCCTCGGCTGGATATTCGTGGTGATGCCGGCGCTGGTCGCCAATTATTTCGGCCAGGGCGCGCTGCTGATCCACAACCCGGCCGCCATCTCCAATCCGTTCTTCCTGATGGCGCCCGATTGGTCGCTGTGGCCGCTCGTGATCCTCGCCACCGCGGCCACGGTGATCGCCTCGCAGGCGGTGATCTCCGGCGTGTTCTCCGTGACCCAGACCGCGGTCAGCCTCGGGTTGCTGCCGCGCGTGCGGGTGGAGCATTCCTCGGCGGAGAACGTCGGACAGATCTACGTGCCCACCATGAACTGGCTGCTGATGATCGCGGCCATCTCCCTGGTGCTGAGCTTCGGCAGCTCCACCGCACTGGCCGGGGCCTACGGCCTGGCGGTGTCGGGCGCCATGACCATCGTCACGCCGCTGATCCTGAGCCTGATCAAATCCCGCAGCGGCCGGCAGAGCCTGGCGCTGCGCACCGGCCTGTCGCTGCTGTTCATCATCGACCTGGCCTTCCTGTTCGCCAACCTGACCAAGCTCGAAGATGGCGGCTGGCTGCCGCTGGCCTCGGGCCTGATCATCTATTGGCTGATGCAGAGCTGGCAGACCGGACGCGCCTCGATGATGGGAAGGCTGCTGCGGGAACAGAAGCCGGTGCGCGATTTTCTCGAGGACCTGAAGCGCGACCCGCCGGTGCGGGTGCCGGGCACGGCGGTGTTCCTCGACGCCAAGGCTTCGGGCATCCCGCGCGCCATGCTCAACAACATCAAGTTCAACCGCATCCTGCACGAACACGTGGTGCTGCTCACGGTGGTGACCCGCGAGCAGCCGCGCGTCACGGCGAGCAAACGCCTGACCGTGACGCCGGTGGGCGACGGCATCGTGCGCATCGTGGCGCAGGTGGGATTCATGGAGAAGCCGGACATCCTGCAGATCCTGCGCGAGGCGGAGGCGCATGGGGTGCCCTATGACCCGGAGCACACCACGTATTTCCTGAGCCGCGAGCAACTGATCGCCGGCCAGCGTTCGGATCTCAGCCCCTTGAGGCGGCGCGCGTTCATGCAGATGGCACGCAGTGCCCAGGTCATCGCCGACTACTACAATCTGCCCCACAACCGGGTGATCGAAATCGGCACGCGCCTGGAAATCTAGACAGGCTCCCGGGGCACGAGGGTGCGCACCCCGACGTCGCCGCCCACGATCAGCACGTCGGCGCGGCGCCGGGCGAACAGCCCCACGGTCACCACCCCGGCGATCTGATCGGCCGCGGTCTCGAATGCGGCCGGGTCGGTGAGCCGCAATTGGTGCACGTCGAGGATCACGTTGCCGTTGTCGGTGACCACCCCTTCGCGCCATACGGGCCGGCCGCCCAGCTTCACGAGCTGCCGGGCCACATAGGCGCGGGCCATCGGCACCACCTCGACCGGCAGGGGGAAGCGCCCGAGGATCTCCACGAGTTTGCCGTCGTCGATGATGCAAACGAACCTGGCTGCTGCGCCCGCGATGACCTTTTCGCGGGTGAGCGCCGCGCCGCCGCCCTTGATGAGGGCGCCCTGGAAGGTGGCCTCATCGGCGCCGTCCACGTACAGCGCGAGCTCATCCACGGCATTCAGATCCAGTTCCGGAATGTGCCCGGCGCGCAATAGTGCGGAGGTGGCGTTGGAGCTCGAGACCGCGCCCGCGAGCCGGATTCCGCTGTCCAGAAGGGCTTTGACGAACTCGGCGACCGTGGATCCGGTGCCTATGCCGAGCACCATGCCGTCCTTGACGTGGCCGAGGGCCGCCTGCGCGGCGCGGCGCTTTTTCTCCCGGGCGGGCACGATATTCCGTACTCCCAAAACAACTGTGCCCGCTTACGCGGGCACAGTTGATTACTTTCGAAGGCTTACTTTTTCTTAGCGGCCTTTTTCTTAGCTACCTTCTTCTTCGCCTTCTTTGCTTTCGCTGCCATGTTAGAAACTCCGTTGTCGGGTTAGTCCGGGGTCCGAGTATATACACGAATAATCAAATTACAAGCAATACGTCGCGACTCGTAGCCCGATGTGTGATAGCCACACGCGTCGAGTCACTCGAGAGTGAGAACGAAATCCCAATCCTTCTTCGATACCGGCGTGACGGACAGGCGATTGCCACGGCGCAGAATCAGCAGACCGGCGAGCGACCTGGCGGCATGTGCGCGCAGCTCATCGAGGGTGATGACGCGCTTGAATTTGCGCTTGAGCTTCACGTCCACGGCGAACCAGCGGGGCGCCGACGCGGCGGCCGCGGCGGCGTCGTAGTGCGGATCCCGCGGATCGAGCGCGGTTGCGTCGGGGTAGCCCTCGCGCACCACCTCGACGATCCCGGCGATGCCGGGCACCGCACAGCTCGAATGATAGAAGAACGCCAGATCGCCTTTCTTCAGGGAGTCGCGCAGCATGTTGCGCGCCTGGAAATTGCGCACCCCATCCCAGGCGGAGGTGCGCTTCGGCGCCCTGGCGAGGTCGTCGACGCTGAAGGTGCCCGGTTCGGATTTCAACAGCCAGTGGTTCATGGTCTATCTCAAGTACGGTTGGGAGAGGGTTTCATAGGAGGCGAAGCAATCCGCTTTCCGTCGCCAGCGCGTCGACGCGCAGGTCCCAGGGTTGCGCGTGCACCGACGGCACACGCTGGCAGTCGAAGGCGAACCCCACCAGCAGGGGACCCATCCAAGACCGCCGCGAGCGACGGAAAGCGAGCGCATGATCGTAGAATCCGCCGCCGAAGCCCAGCCGCCGTCCCTGCGGGTCGACTCCCACCAGCGGCACGAGCATGAGGTTCATCCAGCGCGGCGCTACCGGCGGTGCAGCGCGGCGCGGCACGTGGATGCCGAAGGTGCCGCGGCGCGTGCCGCCGCCCAAGGGATGAAATCTCAAGGTGTGGTGGCGGCGGCTGACGACCACCGGCACGTAGATGCGCACGCCGCGCCGGCGCGCGGCGGCGATGAGCACCGCGGGGTCGATCTCGGCATCGAAGGGCAGATACATCGCGACCCGGCGGCCGCTGCGAAACGCCGCCAGCCGCATCACCGCCTTGGCGGCCAGAGCCGACCGCCGCCGATGCTCCGCCGCCGGCAGCGAACGCCGGCGGGCGCGTAGATTCAGTCGCAAGGCCGCTTTCTGCGTGCTCATCCCGGACAACCGCCCAAGCAACCTCGAAGGGAGATGGCGCCACCCGCATATGCCGTTTTGGACCGTTGCTCCCGACCTGAGCAACAGGTGGGGCTAACTGCGGCACTTAAGGCTTTCCGCTCGAGGCGGACTTGCACAATGTTGCCAGCAAGCAATGGCCCCTGGGGTTTACAAATTAGGGTCGAGAGGTAACCCGATCCGCATCGAACACCGCAGGCAGCGCCAAACTTGAACGTGCGCGAAGGGGACTAGAACTCGAGCTGTTGGCCCTTCGCCAACGCTGACTCTACGCGCTCGCGCAGGATACGCAAGCGCCCCCCCAGATCCGAATCGAGATCGGTGTCACGATTACGGAACTGCAGCAGTTCATTGGCCATGTTCAGCGCCGCGATCACCGCGATGCGGTCGAGACCGACCACCTTGCCGCCGTCGCGGATTTCACGCATCTTGGCGTTGAGGAACTCGGCCGAGTCGAGGAGGTCGGCGCGCTCGGCCACCGGGCAGGTGATGTGATACTCCTTCTCGAGTATCCGCACGCTCACCCGGGCATAGGCCGTGTCGTTCATACCTGTTCCATGGATTTGAGCCGGCCGATCATGGCCTCCACCCGCGCCCTCACCTGTTCGTTCTTCTGCAGCAGATTGGCGCGTTCGGAGGTGAGGGTCTCCTGGCGCTGGCGCAGGGCGCGGTTCTCCTCCTTGATCTGAGCCACGGTGATGATCAGGTCCTCGAGGCGCTTCTCCAGGCGCTTCAGTTCCAAATCGACGGCGGACTTCGGGGTGGCATCGCTCATTGGCCCAATATAGAGCGCCGACCTTTTCAATGCAAAGGGGCAATGCAATGGGCTCAGGCCGCCTGCTCTGCGGTATCATCCGAAAATGATGATGTCCGAGATCAGATTCAAGGACTTCGAGGACGTCCTGGCGTCGGCGGGCAGCCTGGCGGATGCCGCGGAAGCTCATGGGTCGCTGTGCGGCGCGCTGTGTTCGATGGCGCCCTACAAAATGCAGGATTGGGTCAATGAGATCCTGCCCGACGGGGCAGCCATGTCCGAGGAGTCGGCCGCGGTGCTCGAAAAGGTGTTCACCGCCACCTCCACCTCGTTCGGCGAACAGGGCATGGAATTCGAGCCGCTGCTGCCCGACGATGAATCGCCGCTCAACGGCCGCGCCAACGCGCTCGCTTTGTGGTGCACCGGCTTCCTGTACGGCCTGGGCGCGGGCCCGATCTCGGATCTGTCCGGCTTGTCCGGCGACGTCGGCGAGATCGTACGCGATTTCACCGAGATCTCACGCGCCACCGGCGATGACGCAGACGCCGACGAGTCCAATGAACAGGCCTATGCCGAACTGGTGGAGTTCATCCGGGTCGCGGCCCAGGTGGTGTTCGAGGAATTGCTGCCGCTGCGCGCACAGGTGTACCCGGCGCAGCAGCGATTGCATTGAGCGCCCGGGTGAATCACGCGCACGGCGGGGTGGGCAGGGCCGAATTCGCGCGCCGCCGGCGCGAGTTGATGCGCGTGATCGGCCGGGATGCGATGGCCATACTACCGGCCGCGCCGGTGCGCCACCGCAACGGCGACGTCGAATACGCCTACCGGCAGGACAGCCACTTCCACTACGTGACCGGCTTCCCCGAACCCGAAGCCGTGGCAGTGCTGGTGCCCGGGCGGCCGCAGGCCGAATACCTGCTGTTCGTGCGCGAACGCGATGCGCAGCGCGAGTCCTGGGACGGCAGCCGGGCCGGCACCGAGGGCGCGGTGCAGCGCTTCGGAGCGGACGACGCCTTTCCCATCGCCGACATCGACGAAATTCTGCCCGGCCTCATGGAGGACCGCTCGCGGATCTTCTATTCCATGGGCATCCACCTGGAGTTCGACCCGCGCGTGGTCGGCTGGGTCAACGGCCTGCGGGCGCAGGCGCGCCAGGGCGCCGGAGGTCCGCAGGAGTTCGTCGCCCTGTCGCACGTGCTCGATGACATGCGCCTATACAAGAGCCGCGCCGAACAGGCGAATCTGCGGCGCGCCGCCGATGTCGCGGTCGGCGCGCACCGCCGCGCGATGCGCTTCGTGCGGCCGGGGCGCATGGAATACGAGGTGATGGCCGAACTGCTGCACGAATTCCGCTCGCACAACGCCGATCTGTCCTATCACCCCATCGTCGGCGGCGGCGCCAATGCCTGCGTGATGCATTATCGCGACAACGACCAGCCGCTGTGCGACGGCGACCTGCTGCTGCTCGATGCCGGCTGCGAGGTCGATTACTACGCCTCGGACGTCACGCGCACCTTCCCGGTGGGCGGCCGGTTCACCCCGGCGCAGCGCGCGGTTTACGAGGTGGTGCTCGAGGCGCAGGCCTGCGCCATCCGCCAGGTGCGCGCGGGCAACAACTGGAACGATCCGCATGAGGCGGCGGTGCGCGCGGTCACCGCGGGCCTGATCCGCATCGGCCTGCTGCGCGGACGGCTGCCGAGGCTGCTCAAGGCGCAGGCCTATCGCGATTTCTTCGACCACCGCACCGGCCATTGGCTGGGCATCGACGTCCATGACGTGGGCGACTACAAGGTCGGCGGCGAGTGGCGCGTGCTGGAGGCCGGCATGGCGCTCACGGTGGAGCCCGGCATCTACATCCGGCCCGCGCCGAAGGTGCCCCGGGAATTCTGGAACATCGGCGTGCGCATCGAGGACGATGTGCTGGTGACCGCGGGCGCGCCCGAGGTGCTCACCGCCGCCCTGGAGAAGGATCCGGACGAGATCGAGACCCTGGTGCAGGCCGCATGAGCGCGCCGGTCCGCTACGACCTCGCCATCGTCGGCGGCGGCATGGTGGGCGCGAGCCTGGCGGTGGCCGTGGCGCCGCTCGGGCTGTCGGTGGCGCTCATCGAGGCGGTTGCGCCCGAGGCCGAATCCCAGCCGAGCTTCGATGAGCGCACCACGGCCCTATCGAACGGCAGCCGCCGCATTCTCGAGACCATCGGGGTGTGGCCGGACATTGCGGCGGAAGCCACACCCATCCGCAGGATTCACGTCTCGGACCGCGGCCGCTTCGGCTTCGCACGCATCGACGCCGCCGCGCAGGGTCTCACCGCCATGGGCCATGTGGTGGCGAATCGGGTTCTGGGCCGCAGCCTGTGGTCGGCGCTGCGCGCGCATGCCAATGTGCGGGTGTTCTGCCCGGCCGAGGTGTCCGCCATCACGCCGCTCGCGGACAAGGTGGCGCTCGCGGTGCACGGCCAGCGCGGCGATGCGGCCATCGAGGCCCGCTTCATCGTTGCGGCCGACGGCGCGCAATCGATGGTGCGGCAGGCCTTCGGCGTGGCCGCCGAGGTGCGCGACTACGGGCAGACGGCGGTGATCACCACGGTGCTGCCGCAGCGCTTTCACGATCACATCGCCTACGAACGCTTCACCGACTCAGGACCCCTGGCGCTGTTGCCGCTCGCCGACGGGCGCTGCACCCTGGTGCTCACCCTCAGCCGCGCGCTGGCCGATGCGGCGCTGGCGTGGACGGATGAGCAGTTCCTCGCCGAATTGCAGCGGCGCTTCGGCTTCCGGCTCGGCCGCTTCCTCAAGGTGGGCCGGCGCGTGGCCTACCCGCTGTCGCTGACGGTGGCCGGTCGCACCAGCGCGGGACGCTGCGTCATCATCGGCAACGCCGCGCAGGGCCTGCACCCGGTCGCGGGCATGGGATTCAATCTCGGACTGCGCGATGTGGCGTGCCTGGCGGAGCTGCTCGCCGAACACCGCGGCCGCGCGGATGCCGATGCCGGGCTGCTGGCCGAGTACGATGCCTGGCGTGCCGCCGACCGGCGCGGGATCATCGGCTTCACCGACGGCCTGGTGCGGGTGTTCGCCAATCCGTTCGAGCCCGTCCGGCAGCTGCGCAACCTCGGGCTGCTCGCCTTCGATCTGCTGCCGCCGGCGAAATCGGCGCTGTCGGCCTTGAGCAGCGGCGCCTCGCGGCGCACGCCGAAGCTCGCGCGCGGCGTGGCTCTCACATGAGCCGCGACTTCGACCTGGTGATCGTGGGCGCCGGCCCGATCGGCGCCTCGCTCGCCTGCCTGATGGCCGCGCGCAAGCTGAGCGCTGCCGCGCGCGTCGCACTCATCGCCGAGCGCCTGCCGGAGGCACCGCCGGCAGGCGCCGATTGGGACCTGCGGGTGTTCGCCCTGGGGCGCGCCTCACAGCGCCTGCTCGAGCAGGCGGGCATCTGGCAGCGCCTACCGCCGGCGCGCGTCGCGCCGTATGAGCGCATGTGCGTGTGGTCCGGCAGCGGGGCAGCGGACGCCGGCTCGCTGAGCTTCGATTGCGCCGAGATCGGCGAGGCGAATCTCGGCTGCATCGTCGAGGGGCGCGCCCTGCAGTGGCAGGGCCTGCAAAGCGCGCGCGCCGCGGGGATCACCCTGATCGAAGCGGCCGTCGAGGGCATTGCGGTGCACGAGGGCGGTGCGTACCTGCGGCTGCGCGATGGACGGGAGCTCGGCACGCCGCTGCTGGCGGCGGCCGACGGCACCGAGTCGGCCTGCCGGACGCTGCTCGGCATCGAGACCGCGGGCCATGCCTACCAGCAGGATGCGCTGGTCGCGCACGTGCGCACCGCTGAGGCGCACCGCGCCACCGCCTGGCAGCGCTTTCTGCCCGGCGGACCGTTGGCGCTTCTGCCGTTGCCCGACGGCCGCTCCTCGATTGTGTGGAGCACGGCGCGCGCCGAAGCGGCGCGGCTGCGCGCCCTGGATGCCGCGGCCTTCGGCGCGGAACTGACGGTGGCCTCGGCCGAGGTGCTAGGTGCCTGCGAATTGACCACGTCCATCGCGAGTTTTCCCCTGAAGCTGCAGTACGCGCTCGACTATGTGCGCCCGCATGCCGTGCTGCTCGGCGATGCCGCGCACGCCGTGCACCCGCTGGCGGGTCAGGGCTTGAATCTCGGCCTGATGGACTGCGCAGCGCTGATCGAAGTGCTGGGCGATGCCGCCGATGCACGCTCATTCGGCGATCTGCGGCTGCTGCGCCGCTACGAGCGCTGGCGCAAGAGCGAGAACCTGCTCGCGGCCGCGGCCTTCGACGGCCTGGATCGGTTGTTCTCCAATGCCAACCCGGCGCTCGCCGGCCTGCGCTCGGCGGGCCTGTCGGCGGTCGGCCGGCTGCCGTTCCTGAAGCGGGGATTCGCGCGGCACGCGCTCGGTCTCGACGGCGACATCCCGGCGTTCCTGCGCCAGGAGCCTGTCTGAGTATTCGGCGTGGCCGCGATCCGGCCGGCTAGCCGAGCCGATCCACCTTGGCCGCGCAGATGAAGTCGTTCTCCGACAGACCACCGATTGAATGCGTTGACCAGGTGATGCGGCAATGGTCGTAGCCCACCTCGAGATCCGGATGGTGATCCTCGCGGTCGGCCACGTACGCCACGGCATTGACGAAGCTCATGGTGCGGTAGAAATCCTTGAACTTGAACGAGCGCCGCAGACTCTTGGTGTCCGCGGCGATGCTCCAGTCCGCATGCAGCTGCGCGCGCAGCTCATCGGCGGCGGCCCGCGTGAGCGGCGGCACGCCGCCCTCGCAGGGCGCGCACTTTTTCAGGGTCAGATCCTTCATGGGCGGGCTCCTCGCGGCTAGACGGCCTTCTCGGGATGCGGACGATAGCTGCGCTCGACGTAGCGCTCCACCAGCTCCTGGAATTCCTCGGCGATGCGGTCGCCCTTGAGGGTCACGGTCTTCTTGCCATCCTCGTACACCGGCGCCACCGGGACCTCGCCGGTGCCGGGCAGGCTGATGCCGACGTTGGCGTGCTTGCTCTCGCCGGGTCCGTTGACCACGCAGCCCATCACCGCCACCGTCATGGTCTCGACGCCGCTGCGCTGCTTGCGCCATTCCGGCATGCGGTGGCGGATGTGTCCCTGGATCTTTTGCGCCAGTTCCTGGAAGTAGGTGCTGGTGGTGCGCCCGCAGCCCGGGCAGGCGATCACCATCGGCGTGAAGGAGCGCAGCCCCATGGTCTGCAGGATTTCCTGGGCGACGATGACCTCCTGGGTGCGGTCGCCGCCGGGCTCGGGAGTCAACGACACCCGAATGGTGTCGCCGATGCCCTCCTGCAGCAGCACGCCGATGCCGGCCGTCGAGGCGACGATGCCCTTGCTGCCCATGCCGGCCTCGGTGAGTCCGAGGTGCAGCGGGTAGCTGCAGCGCGCCGCCAGACGGCGGTACACCGCGATCAGATCCTGCACGCCGCTGACCTTGGCGCTGATCACGATCATGTCGGGTCCCAGCCCGAGCTCCTCGGCGCGCCGGGCGCTGTCGAGCGCCGAGACCACGATGGCCTCGCGCATGACCTCGATGGCCGGTTTGGGCGAGGCCTCCCGGGAGTTCTCGTCCATCATGCGGGTCAGCAGATCCTGGTCGAGGCTGCCCCAGTTCACGCCGATGCGCACCGGCTTGTGGTAGCGGCAGGCGGTCTCGATCATTTGCGCAAACTGCGGATCGCGCTTGCTGCCGCGGCCGACATTGCCCGGATTGATTCGCAGCTTCGAGAGCGCCGCCGCGCAGTCCGGGTGCGCCTGCAGCAGGCGGTGGCCGTTGAAGTGAAAATCCCCGATCAGGGGCACGAAAATCGACTGGCGGTCGAGCCGCTCGCGGATGTGCGGCACGGCGGCGGCGGCACCCTCGTCATTGACCGTGATGCGCACCAGCTCCGAGCCGGCGCGCGCCAGCGAGGCGACCTGCGCGACCGTGGCGTCGATGTCGGCCGTGTCGGTGTTGGTCATCGACTGCACGACGATGGGCGCCGCGCCGCCGACGGTTACCGGGCCGATTTTGACGGCGATGGATTGTCTGCGGGAAATCATCGGCGCTCATTCTACCGCTATCATGGCCGCCATGACTTCACGGATCGTTTATTCGACCGGCCTTGGGTCGCTGTGCCCCAATTGCCGCCGGCCGGTGCGCGAATGCGTCTGTCCGAAGGGCGCGCCGGGGGCGGTGCGGGCCGCCGGCGTGCGGGTGGGCCGGGAGACCCAGGGACGCGCCGGGCGGGGCGTCACCACGGTGCGGGGACTGGCGCTGCCCGAGGCGGACATCCAAGCCCTGGCGACCCGGCTCAAGAAACGCTGCGGTGCGGGCGGCACGGTGCAGGGCGGCGTCATCGAAATCCAGGGCGACCACCGGGACGTGGTGGTGGCCGAATTGATCAAGCTCGGCTGGTCCGCCAAGAAATCGGGCGGCTGAGCCCGGCGCGGCCCGCCGCGGCCCGCCGAACCGCCGCGGCCGCCGGCGCCGGACGCCGGGGCGCCGGGCCGACCGCCGTCAGCCCCCGCGTGTGCCCGCTTGGGCCGGCTGGGCCTGCTGGACGGCAATCCACTCGCGCACGACGCGCTCGAGCACCGGCAGCGGCACCGCGCCGGTGGAGAGCACCGCGTCGTGGAACTTGCGGATGTCGAACCGATCCTTGAGCGCGCTCATGGCCGCGGCGCGCAGTTCGAGTATTTTCATCTGGCCGATCTTGTAGGCGAGCGCCTGGCCCGGCCAGGAGATGTAGCGGTCGATCTCGTTGGTGATGTCGAGTTCGCTCTTCGGCGCATTGGCCGCGAAATAATCGATGGCCTGTTGTCGCGACCAGCCCTCATCGTGCATGCCGGTGTCGACCACCAGCCGCACCGCGCGCCACATGTCGTAGGTCAGCTGGCCGAATTTCTGATACGGATCGGTGTACAGCCCGAGCTGATCGCCGAGGCTCTCGGCGTACAAACCCCAGCCTTCGACGTAGGCGGTGAAATCGGCCATGCGCCTGATCATCGGCATGCCGGCACCCTCCTCGTATTGCAGGGCGAGCTGCAGGTGATGGCCCGGCACGGCCTCGTGCGCGGTCAGCACCTCCATTTCCCATTTCGGCCGGGCCTCGGGCTTGAATAGATTGACGAAGTAGATGCCGGCCCGCGAACCATCGGCGGCGAGCGGCTCGTAGTACGCAGTGGTGGTGTTCGGCGCCTTGACGGCGGGGATGGGGCGCACGCCGTACGGGGTGCGCGGCAGCTTGCCGAACAGCTTGACCAGATTCGGATCGATGCTCTTGGCGATCACCATGTAGCCGCGCAGCAGGTCCTGCGGGTCGGTGTAGAAGAATTTCGGGTCGGTGCGCAGCTGCTGCGAGAACTCCTGGAAGCTGCCGCGAAAGCCGACCGCGGCCATCACTTCCAGCATGCGGCCGTGGATGCGTGCGACTTCCTCGAGGCCGATGCGGTGGATCTCATCGGCGCTGAGATGGGTGGTGGTGTGATAGGCGATGCGCTCGCGATAGAACGCCCGGCCATCCGGGGTGTCGAAGATGCCGACGCTGCGGCGGCACGCCGGCAGATACTCGCCGGTGAAGAATCGCTCGAAGCGCGCGAAGGCCGGCAGCACCTCGGCGGCGATCGCCTCACGCCCCGCCGCCGAGAGCCGCGCGCGGTCGGCCGCGGAGAACGCAGCCGGCATCTGCGTGAAGGGTTTGAAGAACGGGCTGTCCTTGGGATCGGCGACCCGCTGCGCCGCGATCTGCGGCGTGATGCGCTCCATGATCACGCGCGGCTGGGTGCGCTTTTCGCGGATGCCCACCTCGAGCAGCGCGATGTTCTGATCCATATAACGGCCGAAGGAGCGCAGGCGCGAGATCCAATCCTCGTAGTCCTTGACCGTCCGGAACGGCGCGATCTCGGCCGTCTCGTCCGCGGTCTGAATGCCGCCCTGATGATTGATGTCGTACAGGTGGGGCTTGAACGGTGCGCGCGCCGTGCGCCTCTCGAATTCGAGCTTGACGATCTCGTAGTTCTGCCGGTCGGCCGCGGCGAGCCCGGAAACATCCACGGCGGAGAGCCGCGCGAGCGCCGCCGCGTCCATCGCGTCGGTGTGCGCCAGGGCGCCCGGCGACAGATCGGGCCAGCGGTCGTTGTAGCGGGCATCGCCGACCTCGGTGGCGAGCAGCGGGTCCTCGGTGAGCCAGCGCTGCCATTCGGCGTCGTAGATCCGGTCGAGATCCTCCTTGACGCCGGCCGTCGCGGCCGCCCGCGGCGAGCCGAGGGCATCGATCAGGCACAGCGCGGCGCACAGGCCTAGCGCGGACAGCAACGGCGGAAGGCGGCGGGTTTTGCGATTCATGCCGTGCATTCTACCTTCGTGTATCATGAGCACGCGATGGGCCTGAAGACTCCGCTGTACGAAGTTCACGTGGCAGAAGGCGCAAAAATCGTCGATTTCGGCGGCTGGGACATGCCGCTGCACTACGGATCTCAAATCGAAGAGCACCATGCCGTGCGCCGCGACGCGGGCATGTTCGACGTATCGCACATGGGCGTCATCGACGTCGAGGGCCCGCGGGCGCGCGAATTCCTGAGACACCTGCTGGCCAACGACGTGGCCAAGCTGCCGCCCGGCAAGGGACTGTATTCGGTCCTGCTGCGCGAGGACGGCAAGATCCTCGATGACCTGATCGTGTTTTTCGTGGCGCCGGAGCGCTTCCGGCTGGTGGTCAATGCCGGCACCCGCGACAAGGATCTGTCCTGGATGCGCGCGCGCGCCGCGGCCTTCGGGATCACCGTGACCGAGCGCAGGGATCTGGCGATGATCGCGATCCAGGGGCCGAACGCCCGCGCTAAAAGCGTGCGGCTGTTCTCCGCGCCGGATGCTGCGGCGGTGCTCGGCCTCGGCCCGTTCGAAAGCGCCACCCTCGGCGGCTGGTTCGTCTCGCGCACCGGCTACACCGGCGAGGACGGCTTCGAGATCGCGCTGGCCGCGGCCGATGCGCCGCGAATCTGGCAGGCGCTGCACGCCGTCGGCATCGCCGCCGCGGGGCTGGGTGCGCGCGATACGCTGCGACTGGAGGCGGGCATGAATCTGTACGGCAGCGACATGGACGAGACCCATGATCCGCTCGAGTCCGGCCTCGGCTGGACGGTGGCCTTCGAGCCGCACGACCGCGACTTCATCGGCCGCCGGGCGCTGGCGGCGGCGCGCCCGGCCGGCGATCGGGAACTGGTGGGACTGCTGCTCGAGGAGCGCGGCGTGCTGCGCAGCCACCAGCCGGTGATCACCGTCAAGGGACCGGGCGAGGTCACCAGCGGCACATTTTCCCCCACCCTGAACCGCTCCATCGCGCTGGCCCGCGTGCCGCGGGAATGCGGCGCCTCGGTGCAGGTGCAGATTCGCGGCAAGGCGCTGGCGGCGCGGGTGGTCAAGCCGCCGTTCGTGCGACACGGCCGGCCGCTGATCGGGCTGATCGAGGGCAGTTCGCCATGAGCAAGATTCCGGACGATTTGCAGTTCACCCGAAGTCACGAGTGGGTGCGCCGGCTGCCGGACGGCGCACTCGAGATCGGCATCACGGATCATGCGCAAGGTGAACTCGGCGACCTGGTGTTCGTGGAGGTGCCGCACAGCGGCCGCGGCGTCAAGGCCGGTGAGGCCTGCGCGGTGGTGGAATCGGTCAAGGCCGCCTCCGACGTCTATGCGCCGGTGAGCGGCACCGTGATCGCCGGCAATGCCGAACTCGCCGCCAAGCCTGAACTGCTGAACCAGGACCCGTACGGCAGCGGCTGGCTGATGCGCATCGAGCCCGCTGCCGGCGTCGCGCCCGCCGTGCTCATGTCGGCGGCCGAGTATTCGGCCTACGTGGCCGAAACGGCGCATTGAGGCGATGCCCTTCATACCACACACCCCCGAAGACGTCGCCGGCATGCTCGCGACGCTTGGCGCGGCGTCGATCGACGAGCTGTTCGATGAAATCCCGGCCGGACTGAAGGGCGCGCGGCTCGCCGGGGTGCCGCCGGCGCTGTCGGAGATGGAAGTCGCCCGGCTGCTCGCCGAACGCGCCGCGCAGGACGGCCGGCCGCTGTGCTTCCTCGGGGCGGGCGCGTACGAGCATCACATCCCCGCGCCGGTGTGGGCCATCGCCTCACGCGGCGAGTTCTACTCGGCGTACACCCCCTATCAGGCCGAGGCGAGCCAGGGCACGCTGCAGCTGATCTATGAATACCAGTCGATGATGTGCGGCCTGACCGGCATGGAGGTCTCCAACGCTTCGCTGTACGACGGCGCCTCGGCGCTCGCCGAGGCCTGCCTGATGGCGGTGCGTGCCAACCGAGGTTCGAACTCGCGGCGCGTGCTCATGCCGCGCACCGTCAATCCGACCTACGTGCAGGTGGCGCGCAGCATCGCCGCCAACCAGAACATCGCCTTCGAGATCGTGGACTTCGACCGTGCGCTCGGGCGCACGCCGGTCGAGTCGTTGCGGGCTTACGGCGGCGAGGATTTTGCCGCCCTGGTGGTGCAGCAGCCGAACTTCTTCGGCAACCTCGAGGAGGTGCACGAACTGACCGATTGGGCGCATCAGAACAACGTGCTGCTGATCGGCGTGGTCAACCCGATCTCACTGGCGCTGCTCAGCGCCCCGGGGCAGTGGGGCGGGCGCGGCGCGGACATCGTGTGCGGCGAGGGCCAGCCGCTCGGCGTGCCGCTCGCCTCCGGCGGTCCGTACTTCGGCTTCATGACCACGCGCATGCAATACGTGCGGCAGATGCCGGGGCGCATCGTCGGCCGCACCGTCGATATCGAAGGGCGGCCTGGGTTCACCCTGACGCTGCAGGCGCGCGAACAGCACATCCGCCGCAGCAAGGCGACCTCCAACATCTGCACCAACCAGGGACTGGCGGTGACGGCGGCGACCGTCCACCTGTCGTTGCTCGGCGCGCAGGGTCTGGAGCGCGTGGCGCAGGCATGCCTGCAGCGCGCGCACGACCTGGTCGACGCGCTGTGCCGTGTACCGGGCGTCAAGCCGGCCTTCGGGCCGCCGGGATTTCACGAGGCGGTGCTGACGCTCGACCGGCCGGTGGCGCCGGTGCTCGCCGCACTCGCCGCGCGCGGCATCTTGGGCGGCCTGGATCTCACCGAGCGCTACCCGGAGCTCGGGCAGGCGCTGCTGGTGTGTGCGACGGAGACCAAGACCGACGCCGACATCCGCGCCTATGCCGAGGCGCTTGCCGCGGTGCAAGGCGAGGGGCTGCGGGCGGCGCGCGGCGCCGCGTGAGCACTGCCATGGCGGAACTTGGCTTGCGCGAACCGGTGATCTTCGAGCTCTCCAGGCCGGGCCGCCACGCGGGCACGCAATTCCCGCCGCGGGTCGCCGGCACTGCGCAGGTGCCGGCGCATCTGCGCCGCGCCGCGCCGCCGCTGCTGCCCGCGGTGTCCGAGCTGCAGGTGGTGCGCCACTTCACGCGCCTATCGCAGATGAACTTTTCCATCGACACCCATTTTTATCCCCTGGGTTCATGCACCATGAAGTACAACCCGAAGGTGTGCCACACCCTCGCCTCGCTGCCGGAGTTCCTCGGCCGCCATCCGCTCGCCCCGGAATCCCAGGGCCAGGGATTCATGGCCTGCATGTACGAACTGCAGGAGATGCTCAAGGACATCACCGGCATGCAGGGCGTGAGCCTCACGCCCATGGCCGGCGCCCAGGGCGAGTACGCCGGCGTCGCCATGATCCGTGCCTATCACCGCGCCCACGGCGATCTCGCGCGCAGCGAAATCATCGTGCCGCAGGCCGCGCACGGCACCAATCCGGCGACCGCGACCATGTGCGGCTGCAGCGTCAGGGAGATCCCCTGCGATGCCAACGGCGATGTGGATCTGGATGCGCTGCGCGCCGCGGCCGGTCCGCAAACCGCGGGCATCATGCTCACCAATCCGTCGACCTTGGGCGTGTTCGAACGCCGCATCGAGGAGGTCGCGCGCATCGTGCACGATGCCGGCGGCCTGCTCTATTACGACGGCGCCAATCTGAACGCCATCCTCGGCAAGGTGCGCCCCGGCGACATGGGCTTCGACGTCATCCACATGAATTTGCACAAGACCTTCTCGACGCCGCACGGCGGCGGCGGCCCGGGCTCCGGCGCGGTCGGCGTGGGCGCGCGCCTGCTGCCTTTTCTGCCGATTCCGCTGGTCGGTCGCGAGGGCGGGCGGTATCGCTGGCTGACCGAGAAGGACGCACCGCAATCCATCGGCCGTCTGTCCGGTTTCGCAGGCAACGCCGGCGTGAATCTGCGTGCCTACATCTACATGCGCCTGCTCGGCCGCGAGGGCATGATCCGCGTGGCCGAGTACGCCGCGCTCAATGCCAATTATCTGATGAAGCGCCTGCAGGCGGCCGGTTTCGAGGCGGCCTACCCGGGCCGCCGCGCCAGCCACGAGTTCATCATCACGCTGAAGCGCGAGAACCGCGATCATGATGTCACCGCCATGGACGTGGCCAAGCGCCTGCTGGATTACGGGTTCCACGCGCCGACCACCTACTTTCCGCTGCTGGTGCCCGAGTGCCTCCTGATCGAGCCCACCGAAACCGAGGCGAAGGAAGATCTGGACCGGTTCTGCGAGGCGATGAGCGCCATACGTCACGAAATGGCCCACGATCCCGGGAAACTCTCCGCGGCACCGCATACAATGCCGGTGCGGCGCCTGGACGATGTGCGCGCGGCCAAACAGCTGGACCTGGCTTGGAAACCGGCCGCCTGACTCACGCGTGAGCGGCCCCTCGAAGGGCAATGACCGACCGACACAAACCGACGGGAATCACGCGCCTGATACGCGCCTTCGGCTATTCGCTGCAGGGCTTCGCGCACAGCTGGCGCGGGGAGGCCGCGTTCCGCCAGGAGGTGCTGCTGTCGGTCGTGGTCATCCCGGCCGGTTGGTATCTGGGGCGCACCGGCATCGAGCGGGCACTGCTGGTCAGCCCGATGCTGTTGATCCTGGTGGTCGAGTTGCTGAACAGCGCCGTCGAGGCGGTGGTCGATCGATCCGGCACCGAATGCCATCCGCTCTCAGGGATGGCCAAGGACATGGGCTCGGCGGCGGTGATGCTGAGTTTCGGCCTATTGGGAACCGTTTGGTTCCTGGTCTTGTCCGATCACCGCCATTCATAAGATTCATCAATCACCCAAGGATCTGCATGCCCCGCTTCGCCGCTTCCGTGATGTTGTGCGCCTCGCTGATCGCCGCGGGTCAGCCCGCGCATGCCGCGCAAGCGGTGCAAGCGGCACCCGCCGCGCTGGCCGCGCCGCCGTCCGCCCCCGAGACCGCCAATTGGGCCCAGACGCTGTCGCGCATCGCCACCGGCGTGGTCAGCATCCAGATCGACAGCGTCCGCGCCTTCGACACGGAGTGGAATACGACGGCGCAGGCCACCGGCTTCGTGATCGATGCGAAGCGCGGACTGATACTCACCAACCGGCACGTGGTGACGCCGGGCCCGGTCACGGCGCAGGCGACCTTCCTCAACCGCGAGGAGGTGCAACTGTATCCGGTGTATCGCGACCCGGTGCATGATTTCGGCATCTACCGCTATGACCCGGCGAAGCTCAAATTCATCCAGCCGGCGGAGCTGCCGCTGTATCCGGCGGGCGCGGTGGTAGGGCGCGAGATCCGCGTCGTCGGCAACGACGCGGGCGAGCAGTTGTCGATTCTGGCCGGTACGCTGGCGCGCCTGGACCGCGAGGCGCCGGAGTACGGCTACGGCAAGTACAACGATTTCAACACGTTCTATTTCCAGGCCGCCTCCGGCACATCGGGCGGCTCCTCCGGTTCCCCGGTCATCGACATCGAGGGCCGCGTGGTGGCGCTCAACGCCGGCGGCGCCACCGGCGCCGCGTCGAGCTTCTATCTGCCGCTGACGGCGGTCACGCGGGCGCTCGGCTACATCAAGGCCGGCCAGCCCGTGCCGCGCGGCACCCTCGAGACCGTGTTCAAGTACACGCCCTACGATGAGCTGCGGCGCCTCGGACTCGACCCGGCCACCGAAGCGCGCATGCGCGGCGTTTATCCGAAGCTCACCGGCATGCTGGTGGTGGACGAGGTGCAGCCCGGTTCGGCGGCCGACGGCATGCTCTCATCCGGCGACATCCTCATCTCAATCGACGGCAAGCCGGTGCCGGAATTCTTCTCGCTGGAAGACGTGCTCGACGCGCACGTCAACCGCCGGGTCGACATCGAGGTGCGGCGCGGCGACGCCACCGTCGTGCATGCCATCGAGGTGCAGAGCCTGCACGCGATCACCGCCGATGAGTACATCGAGTTCGGCGAAGCGGTGGTACATACGCTGTCCTACCAGCAGGCGCGGCATTTCAATCTGCCCGTGAAGGGGGTCTACGTCGCCAACCCCGGCTACGTCTTCGGCAGTGCCGGCATTCCGCGCGCCGCGCTGATCAGCGCCTTCAACGGCACCAAGACCGATCGGCTCGAGGATTTCGAATCCGCGCTAGCGGGTCTCGCCGACGGCGCCCGCGCCACCGTGCGCTTCGTCACGCTCGAGGATCCGCGCGCCCAGCAGCTCAAGGTGATCCGCATGGACCGGCGCTGGTTCCCGGCGCGCAAGTGCAAACGCGACGATGCCATTGGGCTGTGGCCCTGCGTCGACCTGCAGCCGGGACCCGCGCCCACGCCGCCCGCGCCCGCCGCCACCCAGTTTGCGAAGACCGGCGACCCGCGCGAGGACCGGCTGGCCGCCTCGTTGGTGATGGTGGGCTTCGACATGCCGTATTCGGTGTCCGGCGTCACCGAGAAGTACTACCACGGCACCGGCGTGATCGTCGATGCCAGGCGCGGGCTCGTGGTCATCGACCGCAACACCGTGCCGGTGGCCATGGGCGATGTGCGCGTCACCTTCGGCGGCGCCGTCGAGGTGCCGGGCAAGGTGGTGTTCATCCATCCGCTGCACAACCTGGCGGTCGTCTCCTACGATCCGAAGTCCATCGGCGACACCCCGGTGCGCGCCGCCACCTTCGTCACCCGGGAGCTGCGCGCCGGCGACGACGTATGGGCGGTGGGCGAGCGCGCGGATTCGAAGATCATGTCGCAGAAGACGCAGATCGCGAGCCTCGACGTGGTGTCCTTCCCGTTGTCGCGCACGCTGCGCTTCCGCGACAGCAACCTCGAAGCGGTCAGCCTGATCAATCCGCCCACCGATTACGACGGCGTGCTCGCGAACGAGAAAGGCGAGGTGCTCGCGCTGTGGTCGAGCTTCGCCTTCGAGACGCAACGCGACGTCGAGCAGACCAACCGCGGCATACCGGCCGAACTGGTCACCGAGATGATCGACGTGGTGGACGCGAGCCGCCCGCTGTATTCTTTCGAGGCCGAATTCAATCTGCAATCCCTGGCCGGCGCGCGCAAACTCGGGCTGCCGGACGCCTGGGTGCGCCGCTTCGAGGAGCATAACGAACAGCGGCGCGAGGTGCTCGGCATCGACCGGTTGGTGGCCGGATCGCCCGCCGCCAAGGCGCTCGAGCCCGGAGATCTGCTGCTCGCCGTGGACGGCAAGGT
Organism: Gammaproteobacteria bacterium; assembly: GCA_003137095.1. Classification (GTDB taxonomy): domain Bacteria; phylum Pseudomonadota; class Gammaproteobacteria; order Steroidobacterales; family Steroidobacteraceae; genus Bog-1198. Next base: position 12,944 of record PLET01000077.1, on the reverse strand, counting down.
CGTGAACCGCTTCCGCGAGGTGGAGCGCGCGGTGCAAAAGCCGCAGGTCGCGGTCACGGTCTGGCGCGATGGCGCGGAGAAGACCCTGCAGCTCGAGACCGTCGCGCTCGACGGCCGCGACATCGATCGTGTGCTCATCTGGGCCGGCGCCACGCTGCAGGCGCCGCACCGTGCCATGGCCGCGCAACGCGGCATCGCGCCCACCGGCGTGTTCGTGGCGTACTTCTACTACGGCTCGCCGTCCACCCACTACGGACTGTACGCGGGCCGGCGCATCACCGAGGTCGACGGCCGGCCGACGCCGGATCTCGATGCGTTCATCAAGGCGGTGCGCGGCAAGGCATACCGGGCGTCGGTGCGGCTGAAGACGGTCAGTTGGAACGGTCAGGTCGATGTGATCACCTTGAAGCTCGACCAGCATTACTGGCCCGCGTACGAACTCGATCGCCAGAGCGACGGCAGCTGGACGCGCACCGAACTCGATTCTCCGGACGTGATGGCCGCCGACAAGCGATAGCCTGCGGAAACCGGACGGGCTCGTCGTCGGGCGGCCGGCCAGTCTTGTTATCATGGGGCCGTGGTACGAGCCAAACAGGCAGATATCGAACAGGCCGTCGAGGCGCTGCGCGCCGGCGATCTGGTGGCCTTTCCCACCGAGACCGTCTACGGTCTCGGTGCCAACGCCGCCGATCCGGTGGCCGTCACCCGGCTGTTTGCGGCCAAGGGGCGCCCGCCCGATCATCCGGTGATCGTGCACCTGGACAGCCCGAAGTATCTGCATCGCTGGGTGTCCGACGTGCCCATCGCCGCGGAGCGGCTGGCCGCCCGTTACTGGCCCGGTCCCCTGACCTTGATCCTGCCCAAGGCCGGCAACGTCAACGACATCGTCACCGGCGGCCAGAACAGCATCGGCATCCGCGTACCCTCGCATCCCATGGCCCAACAGCTGCTCACCGCCTTCGGCGGCGGGATCGCCGCGCCGTCGGCGAACCGCTACGGCCGCTTGAGTCCGACCCGCGCGGAGCATGTCCGCGACGAGTTCGGCGATACCGTGCGGGTGGTGCTCGACGGCGGCGAGTCGCAATTCGGTCTCGAATCGAGCATCGTCTCGTGCATCGGCGGGACGGTGCGCCTGCTGCGCCCGGGCTCCATCACGCGCTCGCAGATCGAACAGGTGGCGGGCAGGATCGGCGATGCGGGCGCGGCGCCGCGGGTGCCGGGCGACCGGCTGCTGCACTACGCGCCGGCCACTCCCCTGGAAATCGTTCCCGCGGACGCCCTGGAAGCGCGCGCGCTGGAGATCGCGGAACGGTCGGAAAAGGTGGCGGTGCTCGCCCTACGGCCGCCGCTGCAGACCCGGCGCCATATGACCTGGATCAACGCCGGCAACAAGCCCGACGCCTATGCTCATCATATGTATAGCAATCTGCGGGTGCTCGACCGCGCCGGCTGCGTGCGCATTTTCGTGCAGGCGCCGCCCCGCGAGGAGCGCTGGGCGGCGGTGCGCGACCGGCTGCAGCGGGCGAGCGGGCTCGCCGGCGACCCCTTGGAAATTGGCGCCGGCTGAGCCTACAATCCCCGCTTTTTTCATGGGAGATCCTTTTGGCAAAAGCCGGCAACCGCCGTTCAACCCAGGAAGCTCCGGAGCTGGATCCCGGGCTCGATCCGTTCGAGCCGGCGGCCATCCGGCACCTGGTCGGCCGCTACGGCTCGCCGCTGTTCATCATCGACGCCGAGCGCATCCGCCGCCAGTACCGCAGGCTCGCGGCGGCGCTGCCCGGGGTGGATCTGCATTACGCGCTCAAACCGCTGCCGCACCCGTCGGTGATCAGCACGCTGCTCGCCGAAGGCGCGCACTTCGATCTGGCCACCAACGGCGAGGTGGAGCTGGTGCGATCGGCCGGGGTACCGGCGGCGCGCTGCATCCACACACATCCGATCAAGCGTGACCGCGACATCCGCACGGCGCAGAGCTTCGGCGTCGACACCTTCGTGGTGGACAATCCCGACGAGCTGCGAAAATTCGTCAAATTCCGCAGCCGAGTGCAACTGCTGGTACGCATCTCCTTCCGCAGCCCCGACGCGGTGTGCGATCTGTCGCGCAAATTCGGCTGCGAGCCCGGNNGGGACTGTCCTTTCACGTCGGTTCGCAGGCCACCGGACCCGGCATGCACGTGCAGGCGATCGGCGTGTGCCGCGAGCTGATGGCGGTCGCCGCCGCCGGCGGGCAGGCGCTCGACACGCTCGACATCGGCGGCGGCTACCCCGCCGATTACACGCGGCCGTCGATGCCCATCGAGGAATTCTGCGCGCCAATCCGCGCGGCGCTGGCCGGGCTGCCCACGGGGGTGCGCGTCATCGCCGAGCCGGGCCGCTACATTGCGGCGCCCGCGGCGGTGGTGGTCGCCTCGGTGATGGGCCGGGCGCTGCGCGACGGGCGCTGGTGGTATTACCTCGACGACGGGCTGTACGGCTCCTTCAGCGGCCAGATCTACGATCACGCGCGCTATCCCCTGGAGGCGCTGGTGCCGGCCGCCGACACGCTGCCCGCGGTGCTCGCGGGGCCGACCTGCGACAGCATCGACGTCATCGATGAAAACTTGGAGCTGCCGAAGCTCGACGTCGGCGATCTGATTCTCGGCCGCTCGATGGGCGCTTACACCCTGGCGTCGGCCACGGAGTTCAATTTCTTCCCCAAGGCCACGGTGCTCGCCCTGGACCGCGGACGGCTGCTGCCGCCGGCAGGGCCCCGATGAGCATCAGCCGCCGCCGCCTGCTCGTGGCCGGACTGCTCGGCGCCTGCGGCGGCAGCCGGGCGCGCGCTGCCGGCCGCGGTGGGCCGCGGCGGCGCCTGGCGCTGCGCAATCTGCACACCGCCGAGCAGATCGATGTCGAGTACTTCCGCGACGGCGGCTACGTGCCCGCCGCGCTCGCCGGCATCAACCGGCTGCTGCGCGATTTTCGCACGGGCGAGGTGCATCGGATGGATCCGCTGCTGCTCGACCACGTGCACGAGGTTGCGCTGTCGATCGGCGTCGAGCCGGTGTTCAGCGTGATTTCCGGATTCCGCTCGGCGCAGACCAACGAGCGGCTGCGCGCCCACGGCCACGGCGTGGCGCAGCACAGCCTGCACCTGCAGGGCCGCGCCATGGACGTGCGCCTGGCCGGCATCGATTGCGCCACGCTCAGCGCGGCGGCGCAGCGCCTCGCCCGCGGCGGCGTGGGATACTACCGCGCCAGCGATTTCGTACACCTGGACACCGGCGCCTTTCGCACCTGGCGCGGCTGAGCACGGGCGCAGGAGCAGGAGCAAAAACAGAAGCAGAAGCCTAGGATTGCAGCCGCGCGCGCCGTGCGGCCAACGCCTGCTCGAGGCGCGCGTCGTGTCCGTAGATGTCGTCGAAGAAGAATATGTGGCCGTGTTCGGTCGCCACCGCGGTGCCGTACACGATGAACACCCGGATGGGAGCGCCCAGCGTCACGGTGACCGAGTCCGCGCCGCTGTTCATCGCCGCGTCGATCTTCGCCCGGCTCCATTCCGGCTTGTTGCGCAACACGTATTCGGCCAGGCCCGCCGGATCGCCGACTCGTACGCAGCCATGGCTGAAGTCGCGCCGCGATTGCGCGAACAGCGATTGCGCCGGGGTCGAATGCAGATACACATTGTAAGGGTTCGGCAGCATGAACTTGATCAGGCCCAAGGAGTTGTCCGGCCCCGGCTTCTGCCTCAATCGCAGGCTGCCCTTGGCGAGCAGTTCGACGTTGACGGCGGTGTTCGGGTACACCGTTGCGGTGGCACCGTAGCCGTCGACGATCTCCATCTGCCTGGCGGCGATGCTCTGCGGATCGAGGCGCGCCTTCGGCACGATCTCCCGGACGGCGATGTCGTGTGGCACCTCCCAGTAGGGACGAAACACCACGTAGGTCATGTCACCCGCGAACACCGGCGTCTGCGTCGAGTGGTAGGACTTGCCGACGATCACATCCATCTGGCGGATCTGCGCCTCGCTGTCGGCGTTCGACTCGAACGCGAACAGGCGGAACTGCGGAATGTTGACGATGATCGGTTCGTTCTCGAGCTTCGGCGGCATCCAGCGCCAGCGCTCCATGGTGAGCACGATTTGACGCACCCGCTGTGCCAGGGGAAGCGTGAGCGCCACATAGGCTGCGTGTCCGAGGATCCCGTCCGGGGTCTGGCCGTGCCGGCGCTGAAAACTCTTCAGACCCTCGACCAGGGACGGCGTCAAGGCCGCCGGTACGGCCGCATCCGGCGCGGGCGGCGGCGCATCGCCGAAAGCCACCAGCAGCCGCTCGAGCGGTGCCGCACCCGCATAGGCATCACCCGGCTTCAGCGACTTGGGCGGCGGCGGCAGCTCCTGCAGTCCGGGCTGCGCGGCGAGCTGACGATAGCGCTCCAACTGGCTCTTCAACAGGCCGAAGTGCTTGAACTGCGGTTCGGCGGCGTCGAGCGCGGTGGCGACCTGGGCGGCGCCGGCCATCTGCGCCAAGCCTGCCGCCAGATCCATCTGCGAATGTTCCACGCTGAGGTTGTTGCCCACCGTGGCCGGATCAATGCGGCCGAAATGCAGGTCCGACAGCAGGCGCATGCCGGCATAGGACAGTGCCGCGTCGAACAGCGCCCACGAGTCCTCGTCGGGATGCGGCGCGCCGATCAGATCGACCAGCAGATAGTCCAGCCGGTTGCCGGGATAATCCTCCGGGTCCAGTCCGCGGTCCGAGGCGTTGCGCAGCTCCTGCAACAGCTCGACCGCCGCCGTGGTCGGCCGGCCGGCGGCACTCCACAGCGGCCGGCCCGCGCCCTGGTACAGGCGCAACAGGCTATCGCGGCCACCTTCAAGCGCCGACCAGTTAAAATAGGCCGGGTTGCCGGCATCGATGACGCGCTGGATCGCGGACTCGCCCGGTGTTTGTGCAGCACCGGCGGACGCGAACCCCAGCGCCATTACGAGCGCAATTGCGGCCAGCGGGGCGGCACTCAATCTCAACATGACGACTCTCCAGCATGAACACACGAATCCTGATGACAATCGCGGCCCTGACGTTCTGTGGCTGCTCGCCCGGCACCTCCGGCCCGGGCGCTGCCGCGCCGGTACCAACCGAGGATACCGGCGAACGAATCTACAGTGGAAACTGCCTGCCTTGCCACCAGCAAAACGGCCAGGGCATCCCGAACGTCTACCCGAGCCTCGCCGGATCGCCGGTGGTTCTCGGGGATCCGCAGGAACTCGCCCTGTGGGTAATCCGCAGCCGCCGTCCCGCCACGCTGCCGGCCGGACGCTATCCCTCGGCGATGCCGCCCTTCGGCTGGTTGAAGGCGGAGGATGCCGCGGCGCTTTTGACCTATGTGCGTGCGAATTTTGGCAACGCGGCGCCGCCCGTCGACGCCGCCACCGTGGCGCGCGCGCTCGGCGAGTAGTCCCGATGAACACCGCCATCCACCGGCTGGTCGACCGCTGTCGTGCCGGGGAGCATGCCGCCGCCGTGGCGCGCCTCGCCTCCGGCTGGGTGATCCTCGGCGAGCGCCAGGTGTTGGCGGGCTATTGTCTGCTGCTGCCGGATCCGGTGGTGCCGCACCTCAATGCGCTCGCGCCGCCGGCGCGCGAGCGTTTTCTATCCGACATGGCCCGGGTCGGCGATGCGCTGATCGCGGCGACCGGTGCGCTGCGCATCAACTATGCCCTGTTCGGCAACGTGGAGCCCGCCCTGCATGCACACGTGTTTCCGCGCCAGGCCGACGAGCCGCAGTCCTTGCGCACCGCCCAGCCCTTTGCGCTCGATTGGAACGCGGCGCCGGCCTATAGCGAAGCCGCGCACGGCGCGCTACAGCGGCGAATCGCCGCCGAACTCGGCCGCGATGGAACCGCGGGTCCCTGATGCAACAGCGCTATGCCATCCTCATCCCGACGCTGTGGATTCTCTGGGGAGTGTACTGGTGGTTCGCGGCGCGCAACGTGAAGCGCACGGTCTGGCGCGAACCCCTGGCCTCGCGTCTACTGCACATCGTGCCGCTGACGCTGGCCGTGCTGCTGCTGGCGCTGCCCGAGCTGCCGATCGCGGGCCTCGACGCAAGATTCCTGCCGCGGGCCGCTTGGCTGGTGTGGCTGGGTGCCGCACTCACGGCCGCGGGACTACTGTTTTGCGTGTGGGCGCGGCGCCTGCTCGGCCGCAACTGGAGCGGCACGGTCACCCTCAAGGAGGGCCATGAATTGATCACCTCGGGACCTTACCGGTGGGTCCGCCATCCCATCTACACCGGACTGCTGCTCGGCTTCGCCGGCTCCGCGATCGCGCGCGGCGAGTGGCGCGGCGTGCTCGCGCTGCTGATCGTGGCCGCCGCGCTGTGGCGCAAGCTCAAGGTCGAGGAGCAGGGCATGCGGCAGATCTTCGGTGACGCCTATGACGCGTATTCGCGGCGGGTTGCTGCGCTCATCCCCCTGCTGTTGTGAATCCCGGGCGTCGGGTGTTCCGATGCCCGCCCTCGCCAGGGTGGGTTACCGCACAGACGCCCTCGAACCGGCTCTGTAATTCTTACACGACTGATCGCTTGATCGATCGCGAACGGATGGGCCGATGCGGGACAATATCTCAAGAATCGCCGTGGCGGGTGCGGACGCTGGCGCCGAGGGCGCCGAGGGCTTCCGTGCCGAGGGTGCCGATGCCGGTGCTGCTGGCATCGGCGCTGCTGGCGCCGGCGCCGGTGGCCTTGGCACGGCGGCCGATGAAGCCGGCCGAGCTGCCGCAGCGGAACGTTCGGCGCAGACCATTCGTCTATGGCGCTCCTATCTGCCGGATGACTGCGTCGAGACCATGATCAGCATGCGCTGGCATGAGAGCACCTCGGGATGAGGGGGTGGCCGCGGGGCGTGCAGCTGCGGGACATTCGCCTGCGGGACCTGCGCGCCGCGCTGGTGCGCCGCGGCGGTGTGTGCGGTAGCGTCCCGACGGGGCTGGTCATTGGTGTTCCAATGGCAAGGAGTCCAACAACGGAGAATCCTCATGTACATCGGCGGCGGCCTTCTCGGAGCCATACTCGTCATCGCGCTCATTTTCTATGTGGTGCGCCGGATCTGACCCGAAAACCCAAGGAATTCCCATGAAAACCCTGCTCATGATTACGCTGCTCGTCAGCGGCGGAACCCTGGCCTCGGCGGCGATCGCCCAAACCATGGACGCGGATGCCTCGCATGTGTCGACCTACGTCAAGGATTCGGTCATCACCACCAAGGTGAAGGCCAAGCTGGCCGAGAAGCACCTGTCGACCCTCACCAAGATCCAGGTCGACACCGATCGGCAGGGCGTCGTCTGGCTGAGCGGCATGGCGCCGACCAAGGACGCCAGCGATTTGGCCGAGGTGATCGCCAAGAACACCGACGGCGTGACCCAGGTGCACAACAAGATCCAGGTGCCGTGACGCCGCTCACGGGGGCGCACCCGCCTCAAGGGCGCGCAGCAGCTCGCCAAGATCGGTGATCGGCGCCGAACAGGCCATGCCCGTGCACACATAGGCCAGGGTGGCGGTCGCGGCGGGCTTGCCGGCGAGCGCCGCAGGCAGGCCGGCCGCGTCCTGCGGGATCGCGAACACCAGGCGTTTCGGCGCATAGCGCCGTGTGAGTTCGATCTGCCAGCGCCTGCAATCCGCGGCGCCGCCGCGGATGATCACGATCTGCGGCGGCGCGGTCCAATCCTCGAGGGCGTTCAACAGCGCCATATGGGCCTGCGGGTAGCGCGCCAATTGCGGCCAGGCGGCGCGCAGCGTGCGCTCCGCCGCCTGCAAATAACGCGTCTCGCCGAGCAGAAACCCGAGGCGGCACAGCACCACCGCGGCGACGCCGTTGCCGGCGGGGAGCGACTCGTCGGTGAAGGTCTTGCTGCGATGGATGAGCCGCTCGTGATCCGAGGCGGTGAAAAAGAATCCGCCGGCCTCGGGGTCCTCGAATTTGTCGAGCATCACCTCGACCAGCTGCCGCAGGAATTCGAGATCCTCGCTGCGCCAGCGCGATTGCAGCAGCTCGAGCAGGGCCTCGGCGAGAAACGCATGATCATCGAGATACGCCGGCAGGTGGGCGCGACCCTCCCGGGCGGTGGCGAGCAGGCGGCCTTCGCGCCACAGGTGAGCGCGCAGAAAATCGACGGCCGCCGTGGCGGCCTCGGCCAAGTCGGGCCGCTCGAGCACGCGTGCGGCGATCGCGAGACCCTTGATCATGAGCGCATTCCAGGCGGTGAGGATCTTCTCGTCGCGCGCCGGCCGGATGCGCGTGTCGCGCACCTTAAGCAGTTTCGCGCGCGCCGAATCGATGAGCGCGGTCACCGACCCCGCGGTCGCACCCAGCGCGGCGGCGATGCGTTGCGTCGATTCGTGGGTGTGCAAATGCCAGGCGCCTTCGAAGTTCGGCTCCCGGTCCAGACCGAAGCGCCGCGCGAAGGCGTCGAATTCGCCTGCCGTCAACACAGCCTGTACCTGCGATTTAGACCAGACGTAGAACCGACCCTCGTGGCCCTCGGAGTCCGCATCCAGGCTCGAGTAGAAACCGCCCTGCGGCGAGCGCATCTCGCGCAGTGCCCAGGCGGCGGTTTCGCAGGCGACGCGGGCGAACAGCGGCTCGCCGGTCGCGAGCGCTGCCTCGGCATACAGCGCGAGCAGCGGACCGTTGTCGTAGAGCATTTTCTCGAAATGCGGAATCATCCACCGGGCGTCGACGGAATAGCGGCAGAATCCGCCGCCCAGCTGGTCATTGAGGCCGCCCTCGGCCATTCGCGTCAGCGTCAGGGTCGCCATATAAAGCGCCTGCAGATCCGGGCTGGCGGGCTTGGAGTACCAATGCCGCAGGCAGCGTTCGATGCTGCCGGCATGCGGAAACTTGGGGGCCGGGCTGAAGCCGCCGAAGTTCGCGTCGAAAGCCGCCGCGAGCGCCGCGCGTCCGGCCTCGAGCGGCGCCGCGTCGAGAGCGCCCGGGGACGCGCCGCCGTCCGGCGTGAGCTGCGCGAACGCGAGCCGGAGCTGCTCGCTTAACCGCCGCAGGTCCTCGCCGTGGCCGTGGTAGTACTCGGCGACGCGCCGCAGCAGCTGGCCGAACGCCGGCAGCCCGTGGCGCGCGTCCTTGGGGAAATAGGTGCCACCGAAGAAGGGCGTCTGCCCGTCCGGCGTCAGGAACATGGTGAGCGGCCAGCCGCCGGCGCGCCGGGTGATCATCTGCTGGGCGACCTGGTAGATCTTGTCCAGATCCGGCCGCTCCTCGCGATCCACCTTGATGTTGACGAACAGCTCGTTCATGAGTGCGGCGGTCGCCGGATCCTCGAAGGATTCGTGCGCCATCACATGGCACCAGTGGCAGGCCGAGTAACCCACCGACAACAGAATGGGCTTGTCGTTGAGTTTTGCCGCCGCCAGCGCCTCCTCGCCCCAGGGGTACCAGTCGACCGGGTTGGTGGCGTGCTGCAACAGGTAGGGGCTGGTCTCGGCAGCCAGGCGATTGCGCTGCATGTCGGCCGTCCACGTCGGTTAGAATGCGCGCCACTTTAGCCGAAGCGCCCCGTATGTCCGAATCCGCCATTGCAGCGCAGCTGCCCGCGCTGCGGCTGCTGCGCAATGAAGATCGACGTCTGCAGGCCGGTCACCTGTGGGTGTTCAGCAATGAAGTCGACACGCGCCAGACGCCGCTCACCAGGTTCAAGCCCGGCGAGCTGGTGCGGGTGCTCGCCCACAACGACCGCGCGCTGGGTGTGGCCTATGTCAATCCGAAATCGCTGATCTGTGCGCGCCTCCTCGGCGGCTGGAGCCTGCCCGATGCCGGCTGGTTTGCGGCCCGCATCCGCCATGCGCTGGCGCTGCGCGATCGATTGTACGCGGCGCCGTACTACCGCCTGGTGTACGGCGAGTCGGATGGTTTGCCGGGCCTGGTGATCGACCGCTTCGGCTCCGCCTGCGTGGTGCAGATCAACACGGCGGGGATGGAGGCGTTCAAGCCGCAGATCGAGCGGGCACTGGTCGAGGTGCTCGGCATCGAAACGCTGCTCTACAAGAACGACGGCGCAGCACGCGAGATGGAGGGGCTGCCGGCCTACGTGGAACTCGCCCGCGGCCGGCTTGGGGAGCGCTCGGAGGTGATCGAGGACGGCCTGGCTTTCGAAGCGCCGCTCGCGGCGGGGCAGAAAACCGGCTGGTTCTTCGATCAGGCGGCCAACCGGCGCGCCCTGGTGAAATACGTGCGCAAGGGTGCCCGGGTTCTCGATGTGTTCAGCTACGTGGGCGCGTGGGGCGTGCGGGCCGCGGCGAACGGCGCGGCGGACGTGTTGTGCGTGGACAGCTCGGCCGCGGCGCTCGATCTGGCGCTGGCGAACGCGGCGCGCAACGGCCTCGGGGTGGCGGTGCGCAAGGGCGACGCCTTCGAGGTCCTGGAGGCCCTGGAGCAGGAGCGGGCCGTCTTCGATGTGGTCATCGTCGATCCGCCGGCCTTCGCCAAGCGCAAGAAGGACCTGCCCAAGGCTCAGGCGGCCTACAAGCGCCTGAACCAGCTCGCCATGCGCTTGCTCGCCGGGGACGGCATTCTGGTGTCGTGTTCCTGCTCCTATCATCTCAGCGCGGAGGCGCTCGTGGATGCCATCGCCAAGGCGGCGCACGGCGCCGGCCGGCAGGTGCAGCTGCTGGAGAGCGGCGGCCAGTCCCCGGATCACCCGGTGCACCCCGCCATTCCCGAGACGCGCTATCTGAAGGCGTATTTTTGTCGCGTCAGCGAGACTCTGAAATAATACCGGCCGCATGCTGACGTACCCTCACATCAATCCGATCGCCATCTCGCTCGGACCGCTCAAGGTCCATTGGTACGGCATCATGTACCTGGTCGGCTTCACGGCGGCGTGGTGGCTGGCGCGCTTGCGCGCGCGCACCTCCGGCTCGACCTGGACGGCCCTCGACATCGACGACCTGATCTTTTACTGCGCCGTCGGGGTGATCCTCGGAGGCCGCGCCGGCTGGTGCCTGGTGTACGGCCACGACGTAATCGCGGAGAACTGGCTGAACGCGTTCCACATCTGGGATGGCGGCATGTCCTTCCACGGCGGCCTGGTCGGGGTGATCGTGGCGGTGTTCGTGTTCGCCCGCATGAAGCACAAGCGCGCCGGCGACGTATTCGACTTCCTCGCGCCGCTGCCCGGGATCGGCATCATGGCGGTGCGCATCGGCAATTTCATCAACGGCGAATTGTGGGGCAAGCCCAGCGCCGTGCCCTGGGCGTTTCTCGTGCCGAATGCCGAAGGTGAGCTGATCGCGCGGCACGCCTCGCAGCTGTACGAGGCGACCCTCGAGGGTCTGGTGCTGTTCCTGATCGTCTGGTGGTTCACCTCCAAGCCGCGCCCGCGTTGGGCGCCCGCCGGCCTCTTTCTGCTGGTGTACGGCTGCGCCCGCTTCGTGGTGGAGTGGGTGCGCCTGCCTGACGCCAATATCGGCTACCTGGTGGGCGACTGGCTGACCATGGGCATGCTGCTCACCACGCCGATGATCTTCATCGGCGCCGGTATGATGATCCTGGCCTATCGCAGCCGGCAGCCGAGCGGCAATTTTACGGCGGCGCGGGCTTAGCGCGCATGCGCCAGTACCTGGATCTGCTGCGCCACGTCCGCGACACCGGCGTGTCCAAGGAGGATCGCACGGGCACCGGCACGCTGAGCGTGTTCGGCCACCAGATGCGCTTTGATCTCGCGGCGGGCTTTCCGCTGGTGACGACCAAGAGGCTGCATCTGCCCGCGATCGTTCACGAGCTGCTGTGGTTCATCCGCGGCGACACCAACGTGCGCTACCTGCAGGAACACGGCGTCGGCATCTGGGACGAATGGGCGGACGAGCACGGCGATCTCGGCCCGATCTACGGCAGGCAATGGCGCAGCTGGCCGACCGCCGACGGCCGCAGCATCGATCAGCTGGCCGACGTGCTCGACCAGATCAGGCGCAATCCGGATTCGCGCCGCCTCATCGTCAGCACCTGGAACGTGGGCGAACTTAAGGCCATGGCATTGGCGCCGTGCCACGTGCTGTTCCAGTTCTACGTGGCGGACGGCAGACTGTCCTGCCAGCTATATCAACGCAGCGCCGACGTGCTGCTCGGCGTGCCCTTCAACATCGCCTCGTATGCACTGCTCACCCACATGCTCGCACAGCAGAGCGATCTCGGCGTGGGCGATTTCATCTGGACGGGCGGCGATTGCCACCTGTACCGCAACCACCTCGCGCAGGCCGATCTGCAGCTCGGCCGCACGCCGTTCGCGGCGCCGCGGCTCGCGATCAAGCGCCGGCCGCCATCCCTGTTCGACTACGCCTATGAGGATTTCGAATTTCTCGACTACCAGCACCACGCCGCCATCAAGGCACCCGTCGCCGTATGAGCGGGCGCCGCCCACCGATGATCGAGGTCCGTCATTCGCCCATTCACGGCCACGGCGTGTTCGCCCTGCGGCGCATCCGCAAAGGCACCACGGTGATCGAATACCTGGGCGAGCGCATCAGCCACGCGGAGGCCGATTCGCGCTACGAGAACAAGGAACCGCACGACAATCACACCTTCCTGTTCACCGTCGATGCGCGCACCGTCATCGACGCGGGGGTGGGCGGCAACGACGCCCGCTACATCAATCACTGCTGTGATCCGAATTGTGCGAGCACCACCGTCAAGCGGCGGATATTCATCGAGGCGCTGCGCACCATCCAGCCCGGCGAGGAACTCGCCTACGACTACCAGATCCAGCGCGACGCCGACGACGAGCCGGATGTGGACGTCGTCTATGCCTGTCGCTGCGGCGCGGCAGGCTGCCGCGGCAGCATGCTCGAGCCGCCGCCCCGGCGGCGCGCGCCGCGCAGGGCGCCCGCCAAGCAGGAGCGCGGCGCCAAACAGGCACGCGGCGTCAAGCACGCGCGCGGCGTCAAGCACACGCGC
>PLET01000110.1:167-9465 GCA_003137095.1 Gammaproteobacteria bacterium | reverse complement strand
ACTGAGCTACGTGGGCCGCATCCGCTTGGAGCGGGTGATGGGAATCGAACCCACGTGATCAGCTTGGAAGGCTGACGTTCTACCATTGAACTACACCCGCACTTAAAGCCCGAACCTAAAGGTCAATGGCACCGAACCCTCACCCAGCTGGTGGAGGGGGTAGGATTCGAACCTACGAAGGCATAAGCCAGCAGATTTACAGTCTGCCCCCGTTGGCCGCTTGGGTACCCCTCCTCAAAATGAGCCGCGCATTTTGCGGCTCGGGTCACACGCTGTCAATGATAACCCGACCGGACTGACCCCCTTGACATCTACGCTCAGCAGATATATCGTAAGACTGCTTTTAAAACATGTTTGGAGATATTAATGCGTCATCATATGCCTATGTTCTTTGGCCGTCACCGGGGCGGCGGCATCGGCCGATTCGGCCGCGGCTTCACCGAGGGGTTCGACGGCGATGGCCTCGGTGGCCGCGCCTTCGGCCGGGGCCGCAAGCTCGCCTCGGTCGACCTGCAGCTGCTGATCCTCGGCCTGCTCGGCGAGAAACCCTACCACGGTTACGAAATCATCAAGGCCCTGGAAGAGCGCACCAAGGGCTTCTACACCCCCAGCCCCGGCATGGTGTATCCGGCCCTCACCTATCTGGAGGAGATCGGCCACGCCACTGTCGAGCAAGACGGTACGCGCAAGCGGTACCACATTTCGGACGAAGGGCGCCGCCACCTGGAGGCGAATCGCGCCACCGCCGATGCCATGTTCGCCCAGTTCGAGCGCGTCGGCGAGAAGATGGAGCGGGTGCGCCGCGCCGTGGAGGCCGTCGGCGACGAAGCCCGCGGCAGCGAAGAATTGCTCGAGGCGCGGCGCGATCTGCGGGCCGCCCTGCGCGACAAGGCGGACGCACCCCGCGAGGAACAGCAGCGCATCGCCCTGGTCCTGAAGCGCGCCACCGCCGACATTCTCGGCAAGCCGCCCGGTTAAGCGCGGGGTTGAGTGTCGTCCTCGGCCACCGCCGGCGGTATGAGCACGAGCTTGCCGACGTGCCGCTTCTCGAGGAATTCCTGCTGCGCGAGCACGATGTCGCGCAGCGGGAAGCTCCTCGCCACCAGCGGCCGGATCGCGCCGCGCTCGATCAGGCCCACCAGCCGCGCGAACACCCCGGCATCCAAGGCCGTGCAGCCCAGCAGCCGCAGATCTTTGAGGTACAAGGTTCGCAGGTCGAGTTCCACCTGGGCTCCGGCAATGGCCCCCGCGACGGCATAGCGGCCGCCGCACACCAGCACCCCGAGCAGCTGCGCGAAGCCCGGTCCGCCCGTTACATCCAGCACCACATCGACGCTATCAGGCCCCACGGTTGCGAGCAGATCCGCGGAGCGGCCGAGGACGCGGTCCGCACCCAGTGCGGCGACCATTGCGGCCTTGGCCTCGCCGGCGATTGCCACCACCCGGGCACCCCGGCATTTCGCCAATTGCACCGCCGCCGAGCCCACGCCGCCCGAGGCGCCGGTCACCAACACCCGTTCTCCCGCCACCACGCCGGCGCGCGACAGCATGTTTTCCGCCGCTGAATAGGACACCGGGAATGACGCCAGTTCGGCGTCACTGAGGTCACTCGTGATGCGGTGCGCAAATGGCGCCGGCACTTTCACGAATTGCGCGAAGGCGCCGTCGCACTCCGAGCCCAGGTACGCCAGGCGACCCCCCGCGGCACGGCCATCGAAGGCAGGCTCCACCAATACCCGCTCGCCGATCAGTGCCGCGCCGATGCCCGGTCCCACCGCAACCACGGTGCCGCAGACGTCCGCGCCCTGAATTCGCGGAAATTCGCAGGGCTCGCCGCTCCAACCGGTCAGCGACCCGGGATTCGCGGGCATCTTCGAGTACCAGCCGGTGCGGGTGTTGATGTCGGTGTTGTTGATGCCGGCCGCGCCCACCCGGATCAGCACCTCGCCGGCGCCGGCCACCGGCAACGGCACGTCATCGCGGTACTCGAGGCGCTCGGTCCCGCCGTGGCCGGTGAGCAGCACGGCGTGCATCGCAGCGGGCAATGCGGCTGGCAATGCGGCGTGATTCATACCGGAACTATACCCGGCGACCGCGCCAACCCGATGCGCCCACATGGTTGCCATTGGCAACCATGTGCCCGAGGAAATGGCCGGGCGGGTGCCGCGATGCGCCGGCGGTCAGGCGCTCTTGCGGCGCCCGTGCAGCCGGCTGACCAGATCCGCCTCGCCGCGGCTCAATCCGAATTGAGCCGTCAGCTTGAGCGGATCGGCCCCGCGGCGCGCAGAGTCGATGGCCTGGTCGTAGGGCCGCGCTTCACAGCGTAATTCGAGCAGACCGAGCCGGTCGGCGACGCTCGCGTGCTCCTGTTCCAGGCGTTTGACGCTGCGTCCGGCACGTACGCTGATCGCGGCGGCCAGCTCCAGTTCGTGCCGCATCGCTGCCAGGCTGGATTCCAGCGCGCCGCAGCGCGTGCGCAGCCGGCGGCTGGCCTGCCATGCGACGGCGCCGATTGCCACGCCGAGCAATGCGAGGACGATGCAAACCATCTCGAGCACGGTGTCGAGATCGAGATACAGGTTCATGTGAAGCGTGGTCATTAGGCGTACTCGTCGATCAGTGACTTCGGCGGACCGGAGGAATCATCGGAGGGGGGTTCGTTGTCTTTTGCCTTCGTCTCGTCTTTTGTTCTTATTTTTTCTTTTGGATCACCGGTTGGCTTATGGCCGGCTTCGCCCTTTGGGTTGCGCTTGTCCCCGATGGGCAAGATGGGGTACAGGCCGGAGTTGCTCAAGCGGTCCACTTCGTTCATCAGGGCTTCCCCTCTGGTTTGACTAGTAGTGTCCGTCCGAGTGCGGCGGGCGACGCACCCACCACCAGACGGTTCTCGGCACCGGCCGAATCCGACGCGGTCGGCTGCGCCGTGCCGGCCGACCCGGCAGCACCCGCCGACCCGACAGCACCCGCCGTTCCCGCCGGCGCCCCCGTGCCCTCGCCCGCTGCCGCGGGGTCCGGGGCGGCGAGCTTCTGGGTCAGATCATTGGCCCGGGCGGCCAGATCCGCTGCCGCGTTCTTCGCACCGCCGGCGGCGGTCGCGTCGAGGATCAGGATGGCGACGCGCCGGTTCGCATTGCGCCCCGCCACCGAGTCGTTCGGCTGACGCGGATGGTACTCCCCGAAGCCCACGATCTCGAGCCGCAACGGGTCGATGCCCGACTTGGTGAATTCGTGCACCACGCTCGCGGCGCGCGCCGCCGACAGCTCCCAATTCGACGGGAATGCCGAGGTGCGGATCGGACGGTCATCGGTGTGGCCTTCGACGCGGATCGGGTTGGGGAAGGGTTTGAGCACCTGCGCCAATTTGTCGAGCACCGGAGCGGCCGTGGAGGCGAAGCCGCCCGAGCCGCTCGGAAACAGGATGTCCGTGTTGATTTCCACTTCCAGCCACAGATTATCGCGGCGCACCGTCACCAGGTGGGCGTCGATCAGCGCCTGCATGGCGTCCTGCACCTCGCGCTCCATGCGCACCAGCGATCCCGGCGCACTGCCGCCGGCCGGCTTGGCGGCATCCGCCTTGGCGGCATCCGACTGGGGCATCGCGCTGGCGATCGAGCCGGCCCCCTCCCGGCGCTGTTCGATCTTCATGAGTACCGTGGGCGTGACGCCGGTGAGCTGCTTGTCGCCGCCCTTGCCCGACTCCTTGTCGCCGATGTTGATCGGCCGCACGGACTTCGGCGCGCCGTGGAACGCGGCTATCAGCGAATCGGACAACACGCGGAACTTGCCTTCGTTCACGGATGACATGGCATACATGACCGTGAACAGGGCGAACAGCAGCGTCACCAGATCGCCGTAGGGAATCGCCCAGGCTTCGGCGTTTACGTGCTCCTCGTGCTTTTTCTTACGCGCCATGATCGTCGATGGTGCTCATGTCAGTGATGAAAATAGCCCTTCAGTTTGGACTCGATGTTGCGCGGATTCTCGCCCTGGGCGATGGCGATGATGCCCTCGATCACCATGGTGCGGACCTGCGACTGGCCGTGGATGACCGACTTGAGCTTCTTGCTCATCGGCAGAAACAGCAGGTTGGCGAAGGCGATGCCGTAGATGGTGGCGATGAAGGCCGCCGCGATGCCGTGGCCGAGCTTGGACGGATCGGCAAGGTTCTGCATGACCGCCATCAAGCCCATGACCGCGCCGATGATGCCCAGCGTCGGCGAATAGACTCCCATGCCTTCGAACACCTTGGCGGCCTGGGTGTCGAAGTGCTCGAGCGTGTCGAGTTCGACCTCCATGCTGGAGCGAATCGCGTCGGGCTCGCCGCCGTCCACCAGGGATTGAAGTCCCTTCTTCAGAAAGTTGTCCTTTTCCTCCTCGACCGCCGATTCGAGCCCCAGCAACCCCTGTTTGCGGGCGATGTTGCTCCAGCCGACGATTTTTTCGATCATCGCATCCGGATTGTCGGCCGGCGGTTTGAACACCCAGCCGACGATTTTCATGGCGCGGATGAACGTCGCCAGCGGCGTCTCCATCAGGCTCGCCGCCAGGGTGCCCACCACCACGATGACGAACGCGGCGCTGCCGACCAGCGCACCGGCGCTGCTGCCCTTGAGGATGGCGCCGCCGATGATGGCGACCAGACCGAGTACGATTCCCAGGATGCTTAGAATATCCATCGGCTCAGTCCGGTTTCAGCCATTCGGACAGGCGTGACCGCAGGCGCACCAGCGCCTGTCCGTGTATCTGGCAAACCCGCGATTCGGAGACCTCGAGAACCTCGCCGATCTCGCGCAAATTCATGTCCTCGTCGTAGTAGAGCGAGAGCACCAGCTTTTCGCGCTCGGGCAGGGTATCGATGGCGGCCGCCATCGCGTCGCGAAAGCCGGCGTCCTCGATGTGCTCGAACGGTCCCGGCCGCTCGTCGCGCGCATGATCGGCGGGGCTCGATTCATCGTCGGTCGAGCCCATCTGGTCGAAGCTGAACAGCCGGCAGCTGGCCGCGTCCTGCACCAGCTTGTGATACTCGTCAATCGACACGCCGAGGCCTTCGGCGATGTCGGTGGCGCTTGCGTCGTGGCCCTTCTCGTTCTCGATCTTGCGGACCACGTCCGCCATTTCGCGCATGTTTCTGTGCACCGAGCGCGGCGTCCAGTCGGACTTGCGCACCTCGTCGAGCATTGCGCCGCGGATGCGGATGCCCGCATAGGTCTCGAAATTCGCGCCCTTGGTCGCTGAGTAATGCTTGGCCGCGTCCAGCAGTCCGATCATTCCGGCCTGTATGAGATCGTCCACTTCGACGTTGGGGGGCATGCGGCTGACCAGGTGATAGGCGATGCGCTTGACCAGATCGGCATGTTTGATCACCAGGTCGTGCTGCGGCATCTGGTCGACGGGAATGCCGTCATCCGCAACTTGCTTTGGATTGCGTTTCTGCGTGTTGGTGTATTGTGTGCTTGCTCTCATTGCAATTCCGCTGCAGGACCGATCCGGGCCCCCACCATGCGTTCCACGAAGAACTCCAGGTGACCTCGTGCCGCTTGCGGCACGGACCATTTATCGGCCTTGATGGCCAGATTCTTGAGGGCAGCGGACGAAATTGACGCGGGGTAGGCCTCCACGACGGCGGTTTGCCGCTGCACGGCACGCCGCAGGTAGTCATCCGACGGCACCGAGCCCGCAAACTCCAGTGTCACATTGAGAAACCGGTCACATACCCGCTGAATCTTTTGGAATAGGGCCGCCCCCTCGCCCGAGCGGCGCGTCTGGTTGGCGAGCACCTGAAAGCGCTGCACCCCGTGGTCACGGCTCAGGACCTTGATCAGCCCATAGGCGTCGGTGATGGAGGCCGGCTCGTCGCATACCACGACCAGGACGTGATGCGCGGTCTGCGAGAACGTCACCACGCTCTCATGGATGCCGGCGGCGGTGTCGACCACCAGCACGTCGATCCGGTGATACAGGTCGCTGAACGCGCGGATGAGGCCGGCGTGCTCGGCCGGCGACAGATTGGCCATGTGTTTGATGCCCGAGGCGGCTGGAATGATCTGCAGGCCGCGCGGACCGGTCACGATCACGTCCTCCAGATTGCATTCGCCCTTGATCACGTGCCCGAGGTGAAAGCGCGAATGCAGCCCGAGAACCACGTCGACGTTGGCCAGACCCAGATCCGCATCGAGCAGCATCACGTCGCGCCCGAGCGCCGCCATCGAAACCGCCAGATTGGCGGCCACCGTGGTCTTGCCGACGCCACCTTTGCCGCTGGTCACGGCGATCACCTTGACCGGCCGGGAAGCGTTCAGCATGGCCAGTTCGGCGACCCGGTCGGGGGAGAGATTCATGTTAGCCATGGGCGGAGCTCCGGCCGAAGTTGCGCGCCAGGTAGCGGTCGTCGCGGTGCATCGGCGCACGTTCGGTGAGTTTCAGGGCGGTGCGCAGCAACCACACCCGCCGCTGGTGGGCGGTGTGCAGGTCCTCTGGGACGCGCTGTCCGTTGCAAAGATAGGCGATCGGCAATCGGTGGCGCAGTGCGGTGGAAATGACGCCTCCCAGGCTCGCCGCCTCGTCCAGTTTGGTCAGGATGCAGGCCGCCGGCGCCACCTTGGCGAAGGCTTGCATGATGTCCTCCAGGGCACGCGCCTCGCCCTGCGCCGGCAGGGCGAGCAGCACGCGCGCACGCGCGGCGCCGAGTTGCAGCGCCGCCAGCTGCTCGGTCAATCGGATGTCGCGCGGCCCGATGCCGGCGGTGTCGATCAGCACCAGCTGCTTCGACCTGAGCCGCTCGAGAACCTGCGCCAGCTCGGCGGCACTGCTCGCCGAATGCAACGGCGCGCCGAGAATGCGGGCGTAGGTCAGCAGCTGCTCGCGTGCGCCGATGCGATAGCCGTCGGTACTCACCAGCGCGAGATCCTGGCTGCCGTGGCGCAGACACCAGCGCGCCGCGAGCTTGGCGATGGTGGTGGTCTTGCCGACGCCGGTCGGGCCGACTACCGCCATCACGCCGCCGTTGACGCAGGTCAGATCGTTGACCACGGGCAGATGTTTGACCAGCAGCGCCAACGGTATGTGCGCCGGATTTTGGAAGCTGGCATGCCGCGGCATCCGCGCCACCAGCGCCGCCGCGACGTCCGGCGAAATGTCGAGCATCGACAGCTGCTCGAGCACCCGCGCCTTCAGAGGTTCGCGCAGGCGTTTGTCGTTCCAGGTCAGGGTCGCCAGCTCGCTCTCGAGCAGCTGGCGCAGGTCCTTCAACTCGCGCTGCACGGCGCCGTATTCGGTGCCGCCGGCGTGCTCGCCGGCGTGCTCGCCGGCGGCATGCGGGCGGGCGGCATCGGCTGCGCGGGCAGCTGCACCGCCCCTGGGCGCCGGTGCGGCCGTGCCAGCGCTGCCCGCGTTGCCCGTTTGCGGCGGCTTGGCGGCCGGCGATGCCGGCGGCGCGGCCGGTGCCGCGCTCGGCGGCGTCGGCGGACTGCGCTGTCTGCCGGCATCGACGATCAGCGCCTCGTCGTAATCGATTGCGGCGATGACTTCGACGCCCTCCTCGGTGCGTCGGCTCGACAGGATGACGGCGTCGGGACCCTGTTCGGCGCGCGCCTGATCGAGAGCGGCGCGCATGCTGGCTGCGGTGTAGCGTTTTATCTTCATCGTGACCTCTTACGTCCGAGTCATGCCTCAACGTCCCACGGCCGCAACCACGCGAATGCGCCGGTTCTCGGGTATCTCGTTGTAGGCGAGCACCGACAGCGACGGCGTCGAGTAGCGCATCAGCCGCGCGACCCAAGGGCGGATCTTCGGCGCGACCAGCAGCACCGCGGGCTCACCGGCCGCCTCCTGGCGGCGCGTGCTGTCGGCGAGGGACTGCTGGATCCGGTCCGCGAGCCCGGGCTCGAATCCGGCCCCGGGATCGGCGCCACCCGACATCGAATCCTGCAGCACCTGTTCGAGCGCCGGGTCGAGGGTGATCACCGGCAGCTCCTGGCGCAGACCGCCGATGCCCTGCACGATGCTGCGTCCGAGTGCGATGCGCACGCCTGCGACCAGCGCCGCCGGGTCCTGGGTCTTTGGTGCGAGTTCGGCGAGCGTCTCGCATATCGTGCGCAGATTGCGGATCGGGACCCGTTCGAGCAGCAGGCTCTGCAGCACCTTGACCACCACGCTCATGGGCAGGAGCTTGGGAACCAGATCCTCCACCAATTTCGGCGCGGTCTTGCCCAGGCGGTTGAGCAGCTGCTGCACCTCCTCGTGGCCGAGCAGCTCCTGCGCATGGTTCTGCAACAGGTGGCTCAGGTGCGTTGCGATCACGCTGCTCGCGTCGACCACGGTGTAGCCCAGTGCCTGCGCCTGGTCGTGCCGCGACTTGTCGATCCAGACCGCATCGAGCCCGAAGGCGGGGTCCTTGGTCGCCGATCCCTGGATGGAGCCGGACACCTGTCCCGGATTGATGGCGAGTTCGCGATCCGGGAACACCTCCGATTCGCCGACGAGCGCCCCGAGGATCGTTATGCGGTAGGCGTTGGGCGCCAGCTCGAGATTGTCGCGGATGTGCACGGCCTGCACCAGAAACCCCAGCTCCTCCGACAATTTCTTGCGCACACCCTTGATGCGCCCCATCAGCTCGCCGCCCTGGTTGCGATCGACCAGCGGAATCAGGCGGTAGCCGACCTCGAGTCCGATCAGATCCACCGCCTCGACGTCGTCCCATGACAATTCGCGCTGCTCCGCGTTCACCACCGGGGGCGCCGGCGGCGCCAGCGCCTGGGTCCGCGCCGCGCCGCGCTGCTTGCCGAGCAGGTAGGCCCCGATGCCGCACAAGGCGGCCATGCTCAGGAACACCAGGTTCGGCATTCCCGGAACGATCCCGAGCAGCCCCAGAATGCCGCTCGTGACCGCGAGCGCGCGCGGTTGGCCGAGAAGCTGCGACACGATCTGCTGGCTCATGTCCTGCGGCCGCGAGACCCGCGTCACCAGGATGGCGACGGCCACCGACAACAGCAGCGCGGGGATCTGCGCCACCAGTCCGTCGCCGATCGTCAGCAGCGCGTAGGTCCTGCCGGCGTCGGCGAGCGACATGCCGTGCTGTGCCGCGCCGATGATGATGCCGCCGAACAGGTTGATGAACACGACCAGGATGCCGGCCACCGCGTCGCCGCGCACGAATTTGCTGGCGCCGTCCATGGAGCCGTAGAAATCCGCCTCCTCGCGGATCTCCTGGCGGCGCTGGATGGCCTCCGGTTGGGTGATGATGCCGGCATTCAGGTCGGCGTCGATCGCCATCTGCCTGCCGGGCATGGCATCCAGGGTG
>PLET01000110.1:0-128 GCA_003137095.1 Gammaproteobacteria bacterium | reverse complement strand
GCGACGTTGAGCCCCAGCCGCAGCAGCGTGGCACCGAGTAGCACCGTCGGAAAGCTGCCGAATTCGAGCGCCCGCCGGATGTAGATCACCGCCAGCAGGATGACGAGCGACAGCGAGATGTTGAAGGT
>PLET01000013.1 GCA_003137095.1 Gammaproteobacteria bacterium | reverse complement strand
GCCGCATCGGCGCGATGCGTCGAGGGCTCGCCCTTGACGTCGTGGACCTGCAGCACGCGATGGATGACGTCCGAGAAATCGGAGCGGCCTGCCTCGTAGCGCTGGGTCTCGAGCAGGGTGCCGCCGAGCTGCGCGAGCTCGTCCGCGAAAGCGCCGATGACGCGATTTCCCCATTCGCCGTCGGGAGCGATCGCCACGCCCTTGAGCCGGCCGTCGGCAACCACACGGCGCGCAACCATGCCANNCGCGCCTCGTCCTCGGGCAGCAGGGCGAACTGGTAGAAATTTCTCGACACCGGCAAATCACCGAGAAAATTGAGTGCCAGGATCGGTGAGCGGCCCGCGGTCAGGGGCGCGACGGCGGCGACGTCCTCCTTGGTCAGCGGCCCGACCACGAAGCCTGCGCCGTCCGCGATCGCCCGATTGTAGGCGCCTGCGGCAGATTCCGCGGCGACGTCATAGATCCTGAGCCGCGGTCGCGATGCCGCATCGCTCTCCAGGTACGCGGCGATGAAGCCGTCGCGCACAGCGACGCCGACCGCCTCGCTGCGTCCCGAAAGCGGCAACAGCAGGGCGATCTGGTCGGGGTACACCGTCGCCCCGGCCAGCTGCGTCTGCGCGCCGGCGAGCACGCTGTCATTGGCGGGATGCGAGGGATAGCGTTTGCGCCAGGCGGCGAGCGCCGCCGCGGCGCCCATGGGATTGCGGGACATTTCCACGGCCACCGGACCGAGTTCGAGCCAGCCGGACAGTGTCGCATCGGCGTTGGCGGGCGCCTTGAGCGAGTTGCCATGTTCGGCCGCGGCGCGCAGCCGGGCATACAGATCCTGGCGGCTGGCGCGCAGGCCTGCCGTGTCGGTCAGCCAGCGCTCGCGCTCGATGAAGGCGCGCGTGCCCTCCACCGGGTGGCCGGTCTGGAAGGCGGCCTTGCCGCGGATCCACCAATAGTCCTGCGCGTCGCCGGCGGCCGATGGCACCTGGATCTGGTCGAGTTCACGCAGCGCGCGCGCGCCGTCATTTTCGGCCAGCGCGATCTCCGCGGCCACCAGCGCGCGCAGCGTCGGCAGCTTCGAGCGCGCATCGCCCGACACGGCGCCCAGGGCCGCTTTCGCCGCAGCCAGATCGCCGGCCGCGCGCCACTGGTCGGCGCTTTGCAGCTCATAGTAATCATGATCGGACGGCGACAGGGCCGCGAGCTCGGCGAAGGCGCGCGCCGCCTCGGCGTGCCTGCCGTCGCGCGCCAGACGCAGCGCGCGCTCGGACTTGTCCGCGGGGGTCTGCACGGGCGACACCAGGCTGCAGCCGACGCCGGCGAACAGCGCAGCGATGAGCGCGCCGCGCATCAGGCGTGGACGAAGAGAGAGCGCTGCCATACCCTGCATTCCTTAGAAATCCCCGTCGAGGCGCTGATTATAGTGGCAAACACCCCCGCGGGACGGCTCTACGTCGTGGCGACGCCCATCGGCAATCTGGCGGACCTGAGCCCGCGCGCCCGCGCGATGCTCGAGAGCTGCACGCTGATCGCGGCGGAGGACACGCGCCATACCGGCGCGATGCTGCGCCACTTCGGCATCTCCCGGCCGCTGGTCGCGCTGCACGACCACAACGAACAGCAGCGCGCGCCCGAACTGGTGCGCGAGCTGTCGCGCGGTGCGCAGATCGCCCTGGTGAGCGATGCCGGCACGCCGGCCATCAGCGATCCCGGCTACGACCTGGTGTGTGCGGCGGCGGCGGCGGGCATCGAAATCCTTGCCATCCCCGGGCCGTGCGCGGCGGTGGCTGCATTGTCGATCGCCGCACTGCCCACCGACCGCTTCTGCTTCGAGGGCTTTCTGCCGGCGCGCGGCGCCGCGCGCCGTGCGCGCCTCGAGGCGCTGCGCGACGAGGCGCGCACGCTGGTGTTCTACGAGTCCCCGCATCGCGTCGAGGAGATGCTGGAGGACTGCAGTGAAGCGCTCGGCGCGGAGCGCGCCGCCGCCGCCGCCCGCGAGATCACCAAGCTGCACGAAACCGTCTACCGCGGCACACTCGGCGCACTCGCGGTGCGGGCGCGCGGCGACCCGGACTTCCGCCGTGGCGAGATCGTCGTGGTGGTCGCGGGCGCGGCGCCGGCGCCGGCCACCGGCGCGGCCGACGTCCTCGACCGGCTGCTCGGGATACTGATGGCGGAATTGCCGCTCAAGCAGGCGGCCCGGTTGGCGGCGCGCATCGCCGGCGCTCGCGACAACGAGGTCTACAAGCGGGCCCTTAAGTTGAAGCCCCAGGACTGAGGCTCGCCGCCGCAAAACAGACAGGCTCCCGGCCGGCGGCGCGCCGTTGCGAAGGTTCTCGCATAAAGCGCGGCATCTGCGTATGGTGCCGCTCACGAGTCGGCCAGGCAGTCGCTGTGTGCGCAGGCACATGGAGGAAAGTCCGGGCTCCAGAGGGCACGGTGCCAGGTAACGCCTGGGGGACGTGAGTCCACGGAAAGTGCAACAGAAAGAAACCGCCTACGTGCCGCGCAAGCGGCGCCGGCAAGGGTGAAATGGTGCGGTAAGA
>PLET01000123.1 GCA_003137095.1 Gammaproteobacteria bacterium | reverse complement strand
CAGAAGCTGCTGAAGATCTCACCGAGCAGATCTTCGCTGGTGAATTCACCGGTGATTTCGCCGAGTGCGCGCTGCGCGAGGCGCAGGTGCTCGGCGATGAGTTCGGTGGCGCGGGTTTCGCGCAAAGCCGCCGCCGCAAGCACCAGTTCCCCACGTGCCCGGTTCAGGGCATCCAGATGCCGGCGGCGGGCGCTGAACGCGCCGCCTTCGGTGCCTGCGAAGCCGGCGCTGCTCTTCAGATGCGCGCGCAGCAGATCCAGGCCGGCACCGCTCCTGGCGCTCAGGCGGATGCGCGCCGGTTCCGCGGACAGATCAGCATCGGCGACGCCGCCGGACAGATCGATTTTGCTGAACACCAGAGTGACCGGCACTCCCGGCGGCAGCGGCGCGAGCTCGGCGGCCAACCCGGCCGGTGTGGTGTCCTGCGGGCGGGCGGCATCCAGTACATAGAGCACCCGGTCGGCGTGCTGCATGGCGCCGCGGGCGCGGCGGATACCCTCCGCTTCGGCCGGGTCGGCGGCCTCGCGCAAGCCCGCAGTGTCGATGAGATTGACGGGCAGTCCATCGATATGGATGGGTTGGCGCAGCAGGTCGCGGGTCGTTCCCGGTGCGTCCGTGACGATGGCGATTTCCTCACCCGCCAGTCGGTTGAGGAGGGTGGATTTGCCGGCGTTCGGCTTGCCGGCGATCACCACGGTCAGCCCTTCGCGCAGCAGCGCACCCTGGCGCGCGGCTGCGGCGAGGGAATCCATTGCGCCGCAGACCGCGGCGAGGCGCTGCCCGAGCGCGCCATCGTCGAGGGGCTCGGTCTCCTCGTCCGGAAAATCGATGGCCGCTTCGACCTGGGTGCGAAGCCCCGTCAGCGCGGACTGCAGCGCCCGGATGTGGGCCGAGAATTCCCCCTGCAGCGAGCGCACCGCGGCGCGCGCCGCCGCCGCCGTGCCGGCGTCGATCAGGTCGGCGACCGCCTCGGCCTGCGCCACGTCGATCTTGCCGTTCAGGAAGGCACGTTCAGTGAATTCCCCTGGCTTGGCCTGCCGGCAGCCCAGCTGCAGCAGGCGCCGCACCAAAAGGTCGGCGACCACTGCGCCGCCATGCCCGTGCAGCTCGAGCACGTGCTCGCCGGTGAACGAGGCCGGTGCGGGAAAGTACAGCGCCAATCCCTGATCCAGCGTGTCGCCCGCGGCGTCGAGAAAACGCGCCACCTCGGCGCGGCGCGCCGCCGGCAGGTATCCCAGAACCGCGACCGCAAGGCGCGGCACCAGCGCGCCGGAGACCCGCACGATGCCAACCGCCCCGCGGCCCGCGGGGGTTGCGATGGCCACGATGGTATCCGGCGAGGGCACCGGCTTCGTCAGCCGCGCTTCTTGGCGACTTCCGCTTCGACCACCTGGTTGACGCGCCATTGCTGCGCGATCGACAGCACGGTGTTGGTCAGCCAGTAGAGCACCAGACCGGAGGGGAACCAGGCCATCATGCCGGTCATCACCAGCGGCATGAATTGCATGATCTTCGCCTGCATCGGATCGGGCGGCGCCGGATTGAGCTTGAACTGCGCGAACATGGCGCCGCCCATCAACAGCGGCAGTACGAAGAACGGATCGCGTGCGGACAGATCGTTGATCCAAAGGAGGAACGGCGCCTGGCGCATTTCGACGCTTTCGAGCAGCACCCAATAGAACGAAATGAAGAATGGAATCTGCACCACCATCGGCAGGCAGCCGGCCAGAGGATTGATCCTCTCCTTCTTGTAGAGGTCCATCATGGCGCGGCCGAGCTTTTCGCGGTCGTCCTTGAAGGTTTCCTGGATCTGCTTCAGGCGCGGCGCCACCGCGCGCATCTTCGCCATCGATCGGCCGCTCGCCTGGCTCAGCGGATAGAACAGCAATTTGATCAACGCCGTGACGATGATGATCGACCAGCCCCAATTGCCGATGATGCCGTGGATCCAATTCAGGAGGGCGAACAGCGGTTTGGCGAGCACCGTGAGCTTGCCGTAGTCGGCGGTCAGCTCGAGCCGCGGTCCGGCGGCTTCGAGCTGCGCCTGCAGTTTCGGGCCGATGAACAGCCTTTCGCGAAATTGACCGGTGCCGCCCGCGGCGATTTCCGTGATCGGGCCGGTGGCCCCGAGCAGATAGTCGGCGCCGCGCACCTGCAGCAGGTATTTGTAGGGCTTGTCCGCGGCCGGCACGATGGCGCCGACGAAATGATGCTGCATCGAGGCCAGCCAGCCGTTGGTGATGGTCTCGGCGAACTTGCTGTCCTCGTCGCTCTCGACGTTGAGCTTGCGGTACTTGGTGCCGTCGTAGATTGCCGGTCCCTTGAAGGCATAGGTCTCGACGTCGAAATACGAACGCGACGCGTGTTCCCAGTGGCGCAGGAACTGCGAATACGCGGCCAGTTTGCGGGCGGCGGTCGAGTCGTTGCGCACGTCATAGATCAGATCGATGGCATAGCGGCCGCGGGTCAGCACAAAGGTCTTGGTGACGGTGAGACCATGGCCGTCGCTCCAGATCAGCGGCACGCGCAATTCGGTCGCGCCCGCACCGAGTTCGAAGGAGCTGCCGCTCGAGCTCCAGGTGGCCAGATGCGAGGGCGCGGCTTCGCCCGCCTCGCCGGTGAGACCCGATTGCAGCACGTACAGCGTCGCCGGACTGTCCTGATTGAGGAGCCGTACCGGTATGTTCGGGGCGTCCTTGCGCAGCGGATAGTCCCGCAGGTCCGCACGATCGAGTTCACCGCCCTTCAGGTTGATGTCGAGCTCGAGCACGTCGGTGCTCACGTGCAGCATGGCGGCGGCGGACACGGTGGCCGGCGCCGACGGAACCGCCGACGCAGCGGCTTGCGGCACAGGTATGGACTGCTGCAGGTCGGCAGCGCCGGCCGCAGCCGGGGTGGCCGGCACGGCGGCCTGTGGCACGGACTCGCCCAGCGCGGGTGCGGTGGACGGCGTGGCGGCGGCTCCCGCCGCCGCTGCGATATCCGGGTAATCGCGGACCCAGGCCTCGTAATTCAAGTAGAGGATCGCCGCCAGTGCGAGCCACAGCATGATTCGGATGTTAGGCATCGATCGGTCTCTCGTCCGGCACCGGATCGTAGCCGCCCGGCGCGAGCGGGTGACAGCGCAGCAGGCGGCGCAGACCGAGCCAGCTGCCGCGCCACGCGCCGTGCCGCTGGATGGCCGCGTGCGCATAGCAGGAACAACTCGGGTAGTAGCGGCAGCTCGGTCCGAGCAGCGGACTGACGCACAGCTGATAGAGGCGAATGATGATCAACAGAGCGCCGCGCATGGCGTCACCAGCGATGCGCAATGGACTGCCAGTGCCGGTCGAGGCTGGCGCGCAATTCCCGCGGCAATGCGGTTCGCGCCGCGGCGCGAGCGGCGAGCGTGATGTCGATCGGCGGGAGCGCATGCTGGTGCATGCGGAAGGACTCGCGGGCGATCCGCTTGACGCGATTGCGCAGCACCGCCGTGCCGAACGTGCGCGTTGCGATCGCGAGCCCCAGACGCGGATGAGATTCATGATTGGCCAGGACGGATAGGCTGAAATAAGCATCGCTGAATCGCCGGCCGCGCTCGCGCACGGCGCGAAATTCTGCCGGTTGATGCAGGCGCTTACGGGGCTCGAACGTCTGCCGCCGAAGCGATCGGGAATTCGGCGGACGTGTTACGGACAGAGTCGCTTGCGGCCCTTGGCTCGACGCCTGCTGAGCAGTCGGCGGCCGCCCTTGGTGGCCATGCGGGCGCGAAAACCATGGGTGCGCGCGCGATGCAGATTACTCGGATTAAATGTGCGTTTCATAGCTGATAGGCCCCCGGCGGCGGGCGAAAACTTTGGTTTAAAACAATAACCTGCGGCGTTCGCGAAAGGCGGCAAGGGTACTGAGCCGGGTTGGATGTGTCAATAGACGCACCGGCAAGTTGGAGCTAGACTCCCTGCCCTTTCGTTTGCATTGCCCCAACGCCGGAATTTCTAGGGAGTGCGCTCTTGTCGGAGACGCTATGGAACCGCTGTCTGCGGATACTCGAGAGCGAACTCCCGGGACAGCATTTCAACACCTGGATCAGGCCTCTGCAGGCGCTCCAACAGGGCGGGCAGCTGCGCCTGCTCGCCCCCAATCGTTACGTGATCGACTGGCTGGAACAGAATTCGCTGCCGCGCATCAAGGAGCTGGTGCGCGGTTTCGCCGGGGGGTCCGCACCGGAGGTCGTGCTGGATGTGGGCACCCGGGCCGCCACCAATGGTTCGGACGCCGTACAGGCGCCCGCCAAGCCGCTGCGGCTGGCGGCCTCGGCGCTCGGCAGCCGAATCAACCCGGATTTCACCTTCGACAGTTTCGTCGAGGGCAAGAGCAATCAGCTCGCGAAAGCGGCGGCGATCCAGGTAGCGGACAATCCCGGCAAGGCCTACAACCCGTTGTTCATCTACGGCGGCGTCGGCCTGGGTAAGACGCATCTCATGCATGCCGTGGCGAACAAGCTGAAGGAGCGCAATTCCGAGGCGCGCCTCGCGTATGTCCATAGTGAACGCTTCGTCGGCGACATGGTGAAGTCCCTGCAGCACAACACCATGAATGATTTCAAGACCGCCTATCGCAGCCTGGATGCGCTGATGATCGACGACATCCAGTTCTTCGCGGGCAAGGAACGTTCGCAAGAGGAGTTTTTCCACACCTTCAATGCCCTGCTCGAGAGCCAGCAACAGGTGATCCTCACCTGCGATCGCTACCCGAAAGAGGTCGACGGGCTGGAGGAGCGCCTCAAGTCGCGCTTCGGCTGGGGTTTGACGGTCGCCATCGAGCCGCCGGAGCTGGAGACCTGCGTGGCGATCCTGATGAGCAAGGCCGCGATGTCGCACGTCGAACTGCCCGAGGAAGTGGCCTTCTTTATCGCCAAGCGCATCATCCGCTCCAATGTTCGCGAACTCGAAGGCGCACTGCGTCGCGTGGTGGCGACCTCAAATTTCACCGGGCGGCCCATCACCTTGGAATTTGCCAAGGAGGCGTTGAGCGATTTGCTGGCGCTGCAGGCGAAGCTCGTGACGGTGGAGAACATCCAAAAGACGGTGGCCGAGTATTACAAGATACGCATCGCAGATCTGTTGTCGAAGCGGCGCAGCCGCTCGATCGCCCGGCCGCGCCAGGTGGCGATGGCGCTCGCGAAGGAATTGACCAACTACAGTCTGCCGGAAATCGGTGATGCGTTCGGCGGCCGTGATCACACCACCGTGCTGCATGCATGCCGGCGGATCAAGGAGCTGCGCGAGTCGGAACGGCGCATCGCAGAGGACTACTTGAACCTGTTGAGAACCCTGGCAGGCTAGTAGGGTAAAAGCTGTGCATGAAACTGTGGATAAAGATATCCACAGTTGGATGACAGATTGCCAGCAGTTAGTGGGCTTGAATCGAGCGGGTTTATTGCGATTGTATGTTTATGATAAATAAGGTTAAATTTGGCTTATCCCAAGATCGACCGTCGGCTCATAGTCATAGTCATAATCTTTATATCAAGAATTTAAATCTAAGAATGTTCGAAGGGTATGCGCATGAAATTGACGGCTGAGCGGGAAAAGCTACTGAGTCCTTTGCAGGCGGTGATCGGCGTGGTCGAACGTCGACAGACCATGCCGGTGCTGGCCAACGTTTTGCTGAGCGTGCGGGACGGGCGGTTGGCGATCACCGCGACGGATCTCGAGGTGGAATTGGTGGCGGCCACCGAGGTTACCGTGCAGCAGGCCGGCGACATCACGGTGCCTGGTCGCAAGTTCCTGGATATTTTGCGGGCGCTCCCGGATAAGGCGTTGGTGTCGCTGGCGGTGGAGGCTGAAAAGGTGGTGATCAAGGCGGCCCGCAGCCGCTTCAGCCTGTCAACGCTGCCGGCCGTGGAATTTCCCACCATCGATGACATCAATTCGCAGCAGACGGTCCGTTTGCCGCGCAAAGAGTTGCTGCGGCTCTTGGAGAAGACGCATTTTTCGATGGCGCAGCAGGACGTGCGCTATTACTTGAATGGGATGCTGCTCGAGATCGATGGCCAGTTGCTGCGGGCAGTGGCCACCGATGGCCACCGCTTGGCGCTGTGTGAGACGGCGTTGAGCGCGAATGCGAAGTCTGCGCAGCAAGTCATCGTGCCGCGCAAGGGCGTGCTGGAACTGCAGCGGATTCTGGGTGATGAGGGGGATGCTGATTTGGCGATCGGGTCGAATCATGTTCGCGCGCAGATTGGCGACGTGCGATTTACCTCCAAACTGATTGATGGGCGCTTTCCGGAATATTCACGGGTCATTCCGGCGGCGCCGGCGGCGGCGATTCGGGCTGACCGGGACGTCTTGCGGCAGGCTCTGCAGCGTACCGCCATTTTGAGTAACGAAAAATATCGCGGCATCCGGATCACGGTCAAAAAGAACGCAGTAACCGTACAGGCGCACAACCCGGAACAAGAAGAAGCTGAGGAGGAGATCGAGGTCAATTACGATGGGGCCGATCTAGAGGTGGGATTTAACGTGAATTATTTGCTGGATGCCTTGGCGGCCATCGATGGCATCGAAGTGGAATTGGGGCTAACCGACAGCAACAGCAGCTGTCTGATCCGTTCGCCCGGAAACGCTGCCGCGCGCTACGTCGTCATGCCCATGAGGTTGTAAGCCGGGTGGCGCTGCGCCGGATGCAAGTAACGGACTTCCGCTGCTTGCCGATTGCGGAGCTCGAATTTGATCCGCGCTTCACGCTGATTAGCGGACCCAACGCATCCGGTAAAACCACGCTGCTGGAGGCCGTTTACATCCTGGGTCGGGGGAGATCCTTCCGTACACGGCGCTTGGAGCATCTGATTCGGCGGGGAGCCGATCGCTTTGTGGTTTTTGGGGAGGTCGATTCCCCGGGACGCCGGATGACCATGGGAGTGGAAGGGAGCGTGGCCGGAACGCGCGCCAAAATTGACGGCGCGTTCGCGACCTCGTTGGCCGAGCTGACGCTGGTACTGCCGGTTCAAATCATCGATCCTGAAGTTCACAAGCTCGTCGAGGAGGGTCCCAGCCGGCGGCGTCGCTATTTGGACTGGGGCGTGTTCCACGTGGAACCGGATTTCGTGGCGCAATGGCAGCGATACCATCAGGTACTGAAGCAGCGCAATGCCGCTTTGAAGGCGCGGCAGCCGCGAGCGCTGGTGGCCATCTGGGACGAGGAGCTGGTGAGTGTCGGGGAATCATTGACGGCGGCCCGTTCGCGTTATGTCGCGAATCTGGCCGATGAAGTGCGACGCCTGAGTATGACGCTGCTGGGCCAGGAGTTGGAGATTCAATACCGCTGCGGCTGGGCCCGTGGCCTGAGCCTTGCGCAAGCGCTGAAACAGAGCTGGGTGACGGATTCTGAGCGTGGACTGACCCATGTGGGCCCGCAACGGGCTGAATTGACTCTGCTGATGGGCGGTGCGCCGGTCAAGGATCGCATTTCGCGAGGCCAGCAGAAATTACTGGCTGCGGCGCTGCTGATTGCGCAAATCCGATTGTTTCCTCCGGATTTCCCGGTGCGGCCTAGCCTGCTGCTGGACGATCCAGCAGCCGAATTGGACAATGACTCTTTGGCATCCTTGATTAATGAGGTTTCTGGGCGGGCGGTGCAATTGATCGTCACCACGCTGCAGCAGGATTTCAGTGTATTTGGATCGCCCGGACGTCGATTTGGGGTACTTGCGGGCGGGGTTCGACCGCTCTGATGGGTTCCACGTGGAACGGCCGCTATCACGGCCAATGGACATCAGCCAACCCGATGATTTAATTACGATTTTTGCAGCCCACGGATTCGTTTTTATGGCTGAGAAATGCTAGAATGGCGGGTCACATAGCCGGGATCCACCATGGCCGATAACGACGTTTACGATTCCACCAAAATCAAAGTCTTAAAGGGCCTCGACGCGGTACGCAAGCGGCCTGGCATGTACATCGGTGACACCGATGATGGCAGCGGCCTGCACCACATGGTGTTCGAAGTGGTGGACAACGCCATCGATGAGGCCTTGGCGGGTCATTGCGACCGTGTGGTCGTCACCATCCATGCCGACGAATCCGTCACCGTCTCCGACAACGGCCGCGGTATTCCCGTGGATATTCACACCGAGGAGGGCCGCTCGGCAGCCGAAGTCATCATGACCGTGCTGCATTCCGGCGGCAAATTCGACGACAGCTCCTACAAGGTCTCCGGCGGTTTGCATGGCGTCGGCGTGTCGGTGGTCAACGCCCTGTCGGAGTTTCTGGAACTCACCATCCGGCGCGACGGCAAAGTCCATCGTCAGGAATACCGTCTGGGCGAGCCGCAGGCGCCGCTCGCCGCCGTCGGCAACACCGATGAACGCGGCACCACCCTGCGCTTCAAGCCGAGCGCGCAGATTTTCACCAACATCTCCTTCATTTATGAAACTCTCGCCAAGCGCCTGCGCGAACTGTCCTTCCTCAATTCGGGCCTGCGCATCGAGCTCAATGACGAGCGCGACGAGAAATCGGAGGTTTTCAAGCACGAAGGCGGCCTGAAGGCCTTCGTCACCCATCTGAACCGCAGCAAGACGCCGGTCCACGACACCGTGCTCTGGTTTCAAACGCGCGACGGCGACACCCAGGTGGAAGTCGCCATGCAGTGGAACGATTCCTATCAGGAAAGCATGTTCTGCTACACCAACAACATTCCGCAGAAGGACGGCGGCACGCACCTGGCGGGTTATCGCGCCGCCCTGACGCGCACGCTCAACACTTATATCGAGAAGGAACTCGCCTCCAAAAAGGAAAAAATCGCCACCACTGGCGATGATTCCCGCGAGGGCCTGACCGCCATCCTGTCGGTCAAGCTGCCGGATCCGAAATTCTCCTCGCAGACCAAGGACAAACTCGTGTCCTCCGAGGTCAAGGGCGTGGTCGAATCGGCGGTGGCGCAGCGCCTGGAGGAGTTCCTGCTGGAACATCCCCAGGAGGCACGCGCCATCGTGAACAAGGTGCTCGAGGCAGCCTACGCGCGCGAAGCGGCGCGCAAGGCGCGCGAGATGACCCGCCGCAAAGGGGCTCTGGACATCGCCGGACTACCGGGCAAATTGGCCGACTGCCAGGAAAAGGATCCGGCGTTGTCGGAAATGTTTCTGGTCGAGGGTGATTCCGCCGGCGGCTCCGCCAAACAGGGCCGCGACCGCCGCACCCAGGCCATATTGCCGCTAAAGGGCAAGATCCTGAACGTCGAGAAGGCGCGCTTCGACAAGATGCTGGCATCGGCCGAGGTGGGAACGCTGATCACCGCGCTCGGCTGCGGCATCGGCCGCGATGACTTCGACGTCGAGAAATTGCGCTATCACCGCATCATCATCATGAGCGTGGATGGCGACGAACACGTTTTCGTGCGCGACGATCGCCACGGTGTGCGCATGGTGCGCATCGGCGGCTTCATCGATGACGCATTGGTGTCGCACGACCCTTCGGGGGACGTTGACAAGCTGACCGGCGCGAATCTGGGCGAGGTCCTGTGCTTTGGACTCGACGACCACGAGGTGCGTTTTCGACGCATCAAGGGCGTTATCCGCCACCCGCTGCAGGAAAAGCTCTTCCAGGTACGCACCGCCGGCGGCCGACGCGTGCGGGTCACCTCCAGCCACAGCGTTTTCGTCCATGACGAGGGCGCGCTGAAACTGAAGCGCGGCGACGAGCTGCGTCTGAACGATCGCGTGGTGGCGCCATTTCGGGTCCGATTTCCGGCGATCGCCCCGAACCGCATTGATTTGCTGCGCACCCTGCACGCCGTGCCTCGGGCCGCCGAGTTGATCGGGGTGCGCGGTGCGGCCGTCGAAGAGTGGTTCAAGGTGGCGGTGCCGCAGCAGACCCACGCGGTCGGCGCCGACGCCGCGGCCGCGCTGCAGAACTCCGCGAACTCGCCCAGCCGCCTGGAACGGATCTGGCAGGAGAAATACACGGGTTCCGGCGCCAATCGGGTTCGCGACCACGTCCGCCTCTGCGATCTCGATGCCGAAGATCTGGACTGGTTTGCCGCGCGCGAGGATCTGCGGCTGACGTCGGAACACCACGGGCGCAACGGCATACCGCGATTCATCGCCGTCGATGCAGAGCTCATGGGATTGCTGGGTTTCTGTCTCGCCGAAGGTGCCTCATCCGACCGCAATGGCATTCGATTGCCCATCGTCAGCAGCAATCAGCCGTTTGCCGGGGAGATGGCACGCAAGTTCACCCATGTATTCGGTCTGCCGGCAATGACCTATGCGTCGCCGCAACGCTGCACGGAACTCAAGCTCGTCAATCGGGCAGCCGCCCTGGTCTGGCGGCATGTGTTCGGTTTCACCGCATCCGACCCGGCATCCAAGAGCGTTCCCGACCTGGTATTCAATGTTTCCGAGGAGCTGCGGCGTGCCTTTCTGCGCGGCTATCTGCTCGGCGACGGCACGGTCTGCGAGAATCAAATCGCATTCGCAACCTCATCGTACGACATCGCCAGCGGCATCGCTTACGCGCTGAGTTCGTCGGGTGTCGTACCCGCGCTGTCGGAACAGCAGCCCGACGGCGCGCTTCGCGCAGCGGACGGTGAGCCCTGCCACACCCGGCACCGCCGTTGGATCATCAGCATCACGGCCAAGCAGGACTTGCGCATCCTGCGGGATGTGTGGCAGGACCATGCCGGCACCTCCGGGCTCGACGCCTTCCTGGCTTCCACACAGCCCGGCCCGGAGCAGGATTTCGAGATGATCGACGGTGACCTGATGGCGCTGCCGATCCACGGGATCGAAGAGGTGTCGGCGAGCAACGGCAATGTCTACGATTTCTCCGTGGAAGGCGACGAGAATTTCGTCGCCGGCATGGGCGGCATCTGTTGCCACAACACCGACGCCGATGTCGATGGTTCGCACATCCGGACCCTGCTGCTGACGTTCTTCTATCGCCAGATGCCCATCCTCATCGAGCGCGGCCACATCTACATCGCGCAGCCGCCNNAAGAAGGGCAAGCAGGAAACCTACGTCAAGGACGATTTGGAGTTGAACGCCCTGCTGCTCAACACCGCCATCGAGGGTGCGGCGCTGCACGTGAATTCCGAGGCGCCGCCGATGTCGGGGCTGGGTCTCGAGTCCCTGGCGCGGCAATACGTCGAGGTGCTGGCCATCATCAAGCGATCGGCACGGCGCTACGACGAGCGCTTCCTGGAACAGCTGCTGTATGTCCCGCGGCTCGGCACCGAGCTGTTCGACAGGCCGGACGAACTTCGGGACTGGTGCCGGAAATTGGAATCGGCCCTCAACCATCTGCACGATGCGTCGCGGCGTTACCGCGTCAGCGTCGAATCCGTTGCCGGCAGCGGCCAGCGTATCAACCTGCAGCGCATGCAACATGGCCTGACCGCCGAGAAGCACATTCCACGGGAATTCTTCGACTCCGCCGAGTACCGGCGGATCAGCGATCTCGCACGGACCCTGAACGATCTGATCGGACCGGGCGCCCATGTGGTGCGCGGCGAGGACCGCCAGGAGGTCGCCAGCTTCAAGGCCGCAATGTCATGGCTGTTCGATCAGGCGAAGAAGGGCCAGAGTATTCAGCGCTACAAGGGATTGGGCGAGATGAACGCCAGCCAGCTCTGGGACACCACCATCAATCCGGAAACCCGGCGCCTCATGCAGGTGCGCATCGAGGATGCGGTGGCGGCGGACGACATTTTCACGACGCTGATGGGGGATGCCGTGGAACCGCGCCGCGAATTCATCGAAAAGAATGCGTTGCAGGTGTCGAATCTGGACGTGTAGTCACTCATGAATTGCGGCAGCACTTGCCGTCTAATGGTGCATCGCCTCCCACAGATTGCTGTAATCGTCCGTCCAGACGCCTCGGCCGGGCAGCGGGGCGACGGGCGTTTCCTTGGCGCCGATCCAGGCAAAGCGCCGCGACAGCTGCGTGCCGATCAGCATCCAGTCAGAGGAGAACGTCGCGCTGGCCTCGTCCTCCTCGTTCACGATCAAATGCGCCTCGCGGCCCAGGTCGTGCGCCACGGCGGCGACCGGATGGCTGAGATCCAGATAAGAGTTCGTGACGTGCACCGCCAGGATTCCGTCGGGCCGCAGATGCCGAAAATACACCTCAAAAGCTTCGCGCGTGAGCAGATGCACGGGAATCGAATCGCCGGAAAAGGCGTCCACCACCAGCACGTCGTACTGCTCGCCGGCTTCGCGCTCCAGGGAGAGTCTGGCGTCGCCCATGATCACCTCCGGCCGGCAGCCGCAATCGCCGAGATAGCTGAACTGCGTACGCGCGATGTCCACCATGGCACGGTTGATCTCATAGAATCGCACCGTATCGCCCGGTCTGCCCCAGGCGGCCATGGTGCCGGCGCCCAGACCGATCACGCCCAGACGCAGCCGGCCTTGCCTGACCATGTCCTGCATCAGCAGGCCGACGCCCGTGCCGGGCGCATAATAAGTGAGCGGAATGCGCCGCTTGTCGGCGGCGAGATATTGCTCGCCATGAATGATGGTGCCGTGCGCCAACTCGCGCAGGTCGGGATCCTCGTAATCCGCGACACTCAGCGCCCCGTAGAAATTGCGGGTCAGGAGGCGCGCAGCGCTGCGATCCTGCCATTGTCCCTGCGCGAGGTAACCCGCCAAACCGACGACCGCCAGCGAGGATAGCGTCCACAGGGACCAGAAGCGCGCGCCGCCGCCGAGCCAGCTGAACGCCCGCGACCCGGTGAGCGCCGCGGGCGCCGGGATGACCCGCGGGTCCCGATGTTCCAGCAGCAGCCGGATCAGAATCACCGCCGGCGTGAGCACCAGCAGGATGGGAAACTCCCACAGGGCCGGAAACGTCTCGGGCGCCACCACGGCCACGAACAAACCGCCGAGCGCGCCGCCGAACGCCACCATCAGATAAAAGCTCGTCAGCCAGCGTGTCGCAGGCTTGGTCCTCGCCAGTTCGCCGTGGCATACCATGCAGCACAGGAACAGGCCGCCGAGGAACAGCGGCAGCAGAATCCCCAGGCGCTGAACCTGCCCGCGTTCGTCCAGCGCGTATCCCATCTCCAGCAGCACCGGTGCAAACAGCGCCAAAAGTGCGCGGTGGTACCAGCGCGTGCTCTCGAATGTCAATATGAAGCTCAGCAGGTAGACTGCCAGCGGCACCACCCAGAACAGCGGTATGGCCGCGATGTTTTGCGTGATGTGATTGGTCACGGCGAGCAGCAGGCCCGATGCACAGGCGGGCAGCAGCACCCACATCAGCCGGTCGCGGCCCCGGGGTGCGGCCGCCGGCGGCCAGCCCGGGTCGGCGCCGCCCACGCTCTGCGCGGCCGGGATCCGGCGAAACAGCGCCGCGTTCAATGCCACGCACACCAGAAACGCCGCCGACCATGCCCATGCCTGGGCATGCAGGGATACATGTGGTTCGATCAGCAGCGGATAGCTCAGCAGTGCCAGCATTGAGGCCAGATTCGACAGCGCA
This sequence comes from Gammaproteobacteria bacterium, assembly GCA_003137095.1. Taxonomy (GTDB): domain Bacteria; phylum Pseudomonadota; class Gammaproteobacteria; order Steroidobacterales; family Steroidobacteraceae; genus Bog-1198. The sequence goes on along the minus strand of PLET01000123.1, from coordinate 37,444 downwards.
AAGAACCGGTAGGGCGCCCCGTCGCGGTACTGGCGCGCATACCAGCTCTGCAGCAGCGGGCTGGTCGACGCCAGCATGAAATAGGGCAGCCCGACCGTCACCGACAGCAGCAGCAATATCCGCCCGATCGGGTCGCCGTCCTGGGTGGGCTTCCAGGCCTCGTTCGGGATGATCTTGAACATGAGCGCGGCCGCGCCGAGCACCACGGCATGGGCCCACGGCCATCGGCTGCGGGACAACCCGTGCGCGTAGGCATATCCGCAGAGCAGCAGCCATTGAAAAAACAGCATGCAGGTGGTCCATACCCCTGCCGAGCCGCCAAACCAGGGGAGGATTTGCTTGGCGACCAACGGCTGCACTTCGAACAGCAGAAAAGCGCTCAAAAATACGCAGGCCGCATAGAGCAGCGCCAGGTTGTAGGGGGTCCTCTGCAAGGGTTTGTCAACCTCTTGGCCGGCATGATAGCCTCAAACCGCTGTGAGGCGTGCGTTGAGCACCCGGTTCCGATCCTTTATAAATAACCATGTTGTGAGGTTTGATTTATGAGCATGAAATCGCTTATCGCCGCAGGTCTCGTCAGTGCCGGCTTCGCCGCCGTCGCCGTTGGCTCCGTGGTGGCGCCGAGCCTGACGCAGTCCGCCCGTGCCCCCGCCACGCAGTCGCCGGCCGCCAGCACCTTGAGAGTTGCGCAATCCGACACCGCGACCAAGGCCACCAAGAAGGCCCATAAGCATAAGGCCAAGAAGACGACTGCCACCGACACGATGAGCGCACCGAAGTAAATTCGTCCGCGGCCGCCGGCTCGCCCGCCGCGAGCCGGTGGTCCGCACCCGGCGTGGACCCTGACGGAACGGGCCCGCGGCATCCGGATACCCGTGTGACACTGACCCTCGAGGCCGGCGGCTAACGTGCATGTTGTGAGCGACTCGGGCGCGGGTTCGGCAACCGGAGAATGGACCTGGGCCGCGGTGTTCGGTCTCACAGCCCTGATCACGGCGGGCGAAGTGGTCTATTCCCAGACCATGGCCTGCGTGGTCGACGAAGGCTATCACCTGCTGGCGGCGCAGCTGATACTGCTCGGCAAGCGCCCGTATCTGGATTTCGTCTTTCCGCAGACGCCCTTGAACGCGTATTGGAACGCACTGTGGATGGGCATCCTCGGCCAGAGTTGGCGTCCGATCCATCTCATCGCCGCGCTCGAGACCATGGCCGCGGTGTATATCACCGCGGACTTCGTATTGCGCCGTTTCCCGTTCGCCGGCTGGCGGTTGGCCGCCGCCCTGACCACCGTGGTGGTGTTCGGACTCAATGATGCCGTGTTCAAATTCGGCGCCGTCGCGCAGCCGTATGGCATCTGCCTGCTGCTGTCGGCGGCTTCGCTGCGATCCGCGGTGGCCGCCGTGGAACGGGAAAGCCGCTGGCTTGCCGCCTTGGCGGGTGCCTGTGCCGCCGGCGCGGCGGCCAGTTCGTTGTTGACGGCGCCGGTGGTGCCGGTGCTGCTGGTATGGACCTGGTTCTACTCGACGCCGGCACGCCGCCTCGGCTCCTGCCTGTCGCTGCTCGGCGGGGCGGTGGTGCCGTTTCTGCCCAGCGTGTGGCTGCTGCTGCACGGACCGGAACAGGTCATCTTCGGCACCATCGCCTACCAGCTGCTGTATCGCCGCCTGGACTGGCCGGGCGCAATCGACCACGATGCCGGCGTGATGCTCTCCTGGGTGGACAGCGGCCAAGCGCTGATCCTCATCGTGCTGTCGCTGGTCGCGTTGGGATTCGTGCGAAGCCGCAAGGACTGGACGCGCCTGCAGCGTGCACCCTTTTACCTGTGCGGTTGGATGGCCCTGGCACTGGCCTTCCACATATCCCAGGCGCACCCCACCTTTGCGTGGTATTACCTGCTGATGCTGCCCTTTCTCGGCGTGCTCGCGCCGCTCGGGCTGTACGCACTGGGCTCCAAACTCGGTTATGCCGACCGGCCGTTCATGGCGTTGCTGCCCGTCGCGGTACTCGGCGTCCTGGGCCTCGCGAAATCCGTGCATGCCGAATGGGGCTACATTCGCTGGAGCAGCTACGAGGAGCTGGCCGCGCGGGTCGACGCCGTCAGCGCGCCGCAGACGCGCATCTTCGCCGATGAGCAGATCTACTTCCTCACCCGCCGCATGCCGCCGGAAGGACAGGAGATCGAGGACTCCCACAAGATGATCCTGCCCGCGCAGAAGGCGGCACTGCTGCACATCGTGCCGCGCGCGGACGCCTACCGGCACATCAAAGAGGGCTACTTCGGCACCGTGGTCATGTGCGACGACGACGCCATCAACGATCTCGACCTCGCGCATCGTTTCAGCCACCAGGAAAGTTTCGAGGATCTGGACTGCACGCTGTTTTGGCAGCTGGCGCCGCTCAAGACCGCGACGGCGGGCGCGACTTGAACGCGACACCGGAGCCCTGCGCGCGGCCGGCTGCGGCTGCGGCACCCGCGCGGCGGCGGCTGCTCATTTTCATCGTCGCCTACAACGCGCAGCGCACCATCGCCGACGTCATCGCGCGCATACCCGCGAATCTGGCGAGTGTATTGGACGTCGAGCTGCTGCTCATCGATGACTGTTCGCAGGACGGCACCGTCGCGCGCTGCACGGCGCTGCACGATTCGGGAGGCGCGCCTTTCAAGCTCAATGTGCTGTCCAATCCCGAGAACCAGGGCTACGGCGGGAATCAGAAAATCGGCTACCACTACGCCCTTCGCGAAGGATTCGATTTCGTGGCGCTGCTGCACGGCGACGGGCAATACGCGCCGGGCTGTCTGCCGGACATGCTCGCGCCGCTGCTCGCCGGTGAGGCCGACGCCGTCTTCGGCTCGCGCATGCTCACCCGGGGCGCGGCGCGCGACGGCGGCATGCCGCTCTACAAGTACGTCGGCAACCGCATCCTCACCAACATTCAGAACCGGCTGCTGCGATCGCACCTGAGCGAGTTTCACTCCGGCTACCGCCTTTACTCGACCGCCGCGCTGCGTGCGGTGCCGTTCAACCTGAACTCGCAGGGCTTTCATTTCGACACCGAGATCATCATTCAGCTGATGATCGCCGGCAAACGGATCAAGGAGGTGCCGATTCCCACCTACTACGGCGATGAGATCTGCCACGTCAACGGGCTGGGCTACGCCTGGAACGTGGTCTGCCAGACGCTGCTCGCGCGCGTGCAGCGCTTCAGCATCTTCTACGACCGCAAATATGACTGCGCACCGGACCTGGGCAGCGGCCCGTACCGCGCCAAGCTCGGCTTCATGAGTCCGCACAGCGCGGTGTTGGAAGCCGTTCCCGCCGGTGCGAGCGTGCTCGATCTCGGCTGCGGCGGCGGCGAGGTGGGTGCCGCGCTGCGCGCCAAGGGCTGCCGGGTCGGCGGCGTGGACATCCGGCCTCCGGCGGGCATCGAGAGGCTGGACGAATTCCAGCAGGCGGATCTGAACGACCCCGCCTTCCACCCGGATTTCAGCCGCTACGACTACGTGCTCATGCTCGATGTGCTGGAGCATTTGTCCGCGCCGGAGGAGGTCCTCGACCGGCTGTTCGATCCCGCCAAGCGCATGCCCGCACTCACCATCATCGTCAGCACCGGCAACGTCGCCTTCATCGTCACGCGACTGATGCTCCTGCTCGGACAATTCAACTACGGCAAGAGCGGCATCCTGGACCTGACGCACCGGCGGCTGTTCACCATGCGCTCGTTGACCCGGCTCCTGGAGCAAAGCGGCTTCGACGTGCTTGCGCGCCGCGGGATTCCGGCGCCGATACCGCTCGCCCTCGGCGATAACGCCCTGTCCCGCTGCCTGGTCGCAATGAACCGCGTGGCCATCCGGGTGGCGCGCGGTCTGTTCGCGTTCCAGTTGATCGTCATCGCCCGGCGCCGGCCGTCGCTCGAGTATCTGCTCGATGCCGCCCATGCAAAGACGCAATGGCCGCCCCCGACGCGGCGCATCGAACGCCAACTGAAGGAGTAATGTCTTCGCATATTGTTGAACGCAGAGATTCTTTGGCCTGGTTTCACGCGCGAGCTATTGGCCCGGAACGGTGGGCGCACCCCCGCGCAGAGCGGTAGCGACGTTACGCCACTCTCAGGTGACACACCCGGCTCCCCCGGAATTTACGTACAGTAGCGGGCGATGCACAATCAATGAAACAGCGGTCACCGCGCGCACCACTACTTGCAGATAAACGGGCCTGTGCTCATCGGCTCAGATTGGGTCAGCCGCAGGACGGACCCAGACGTTACCGGCAGCCGAAGGCGTTTTCGATCGCAAGCGCCCGATCGGTGAGATCCTTCGTGCCGCTCGGGCCGAGTCGGAACGAGTAGGCAAAAACTTCCGAGACGAACTCGCCGAGCGCGCTACAGGTTGCGGCAGTGTTTCCGGAATTCACAGCCTTGACGACTGATCGGATGACATCTTCTAGGCGGTCGCCGTCTTCAGCCGCCGCACGTGCAAGATCGCTCACCTCGGCCGCCGCCGTCAGCGGCGTCATCGTTCCGGTGAACTTGCCGGTCGCGGTGAATGTCACGCCCGATACGAAGGCAGTCGTATTTGATGGGTTGAGCGCATTGGCAGGGTCGATGCCGAGCACCTGGAACGATTCGACGCCGCGCTCAAAGCCTCGCTTCGTGAAATCGAAATTCTGGCCGGCGGCAACTGTGAACGCCTGGCCGTGCGTCAACAGCGTGTACTCGTTGGAGCCCTTGCTGAGAATGGGGAGCGACACGGAGGCGAACGATGGGTTTTCCTTCCCGATCGCGTAGTCATAGCCGACCGCAATGGGAGGATCGATGAAGTACGTGGTCACGGGGCTGCTGACGATGACGTTGAATTGGAACCCTCCTTCCGGAGTGACCGCCACCGGTATCCCGAGGTCCGGATAGGCCACCAGTGGATGGTTTTGGCCAGAAGCGTCCCGCCAATCACCCGTCAATACATTTTGATTGTCGACGCCCGTGAATCTCCAGGCCACAATCCCGGAAATCTGTTGGGCGCCGGTTTGTTGGTCGCAATTGACGGTCTGCGGTTGCTCGAATTCGCCTGTGGAGGAATCGAAGTCCGCAAAATAGCCCACATAACGAATGGGAATGTCATACGTCTGCATCGTGCTGGAGTCGTAGGCGGCCGTCCAGCCCGTGATACGGTAGCACGTCGAGGTGGCGCCGTTTGGGCAGTTGGTCGCGCCACCCGCGGTATCCCCATCGTTTATCGCGCGCGCCATGATGATGGCATTTGAACTGGCCAGATAAAACTCGTGATGGCCGGTGGGATCGTAGACGATCGCTTCGCGCGGCTGACTTGCCGACAACCCGCCCCCGACGAACCAACCCTTTGTGTTGAAGTCCCAGATGACCGAGAATCCTGAGCCAGCCAAGGGTTTGGACCCGTCGCTGAGGATTGGCTGGATGGTAGTGTAGCCAGGATTAAAGCCCTGGACAGGACTCTGCGTAGGGTTGTAAATGAACCCGATGCCCGCCGTGTCGGTACTTACGTTCGGATCGTAGGCCTCTCCGCCGATGAGGCCGTTCTTACCGATGCCCTCGAACTCGGTAATATAGTATGACCCGAATCCCGGATTCGCCACGAACACCGCTGGGTCTGCGCTCGAGAACCATGGGTTCGCAATGACGTAGCCGTTAATCGGATCCCAGCTGAATCCCTGCTCAAAACCCCACACCGTGCCCGCCAGCGGCGGCGAGGGCCACGGATACACGCCCAAGGCGCCGACGACGGTACCCGCGTCGTTGATTCCGACCGCATAGACGTATGGCGTTTGGGACGGGTATGGAGGAGCACCCAGGTAGGAATCCGCCGGAGTGTTGAGCAGCGGCGCCAACGGCAGGGGCGCCCAACCCACTCCCGGCGTGTAGGTGTAGCCTATGTCACCGAAGTTGCCCACTTCGACGCCGTTATTGTTGATGTGTTCGAGCGTGCCTTGTGTCGTGCTGGTCGGCCCCGGCTGCGTGCTACACGTATACGTGTCAGCCGCGTTCCCGAGCACCGGTAGCGCGTAACCAAGTACAAAAATGGTGGCAGATAAGCGAGCTTTCTTCCGCATTACGATCTCCAATCAGTGGGCTGCGTTGACCATCAAATCCGTTCTCAATGCAGGCCACATGAAATAGCAAACCAGACCAGCACGTTCCAGCAACCATGTTTGCACTCTCCCTCTCGAAACAGTTTTCTATTCTGGCTTTTAAAATTCTTCCCTTGGTTCGGTACCAGTAGACGCTGAGCAATCAAGATCACGCAAGGCGTTTATATGTGCACAAGATATGTCTCAATTGCCCGTGCGCGTCGTGGGATGCGCGCATACTTCGATGCGCGTCATCGCTGCCATCATATTTTGGAAAAGCGCGCGAATCGTGCTCAAACCATTGGCGCGAAAACAAAAAACAGAGTCAAACAACAGAATGGAAGCTGCCGACGCATCGCATCCAACGCGGCGCCATCGAGAAAGCCCGGATCTGCTCTCAACTTGTGTTCTGGCGCGAGCATCGACCGCGCGAAGGATACGGTGCGGCAATGTGATGTTGATCCGCGCCGAATCGCCAGCACTACCCCTCGCGTTCGCGAACGATCTCGGCCGTTCGCGCCGATTCAGTTGGGTTATGTAATCTACCGTGTAGAGGCCCCATCGTGAATCGGCCTCCATTTCCGGCGCGCGGAGCGCGCAGCCGGGGCCCCCGGCCGGACGCCCCGCGGCCTTGCCGAACTCGCGCAAAACGCGGATGATAATTTTCAAGACCAACGCTATCGGCGACACAAGCTGTCGCTCAAGCAAGGGATCGTCAGGTGATGCAGAACCTCGACTCATTCATGGCCGCGCAACGAAGGCCGCGCACGCGCGTCATCGCGGCGCTGTTGGCATTTCCGGCGGTATCGTTCGCCGTCTGCCAGAACACCAATCCCGTGCTCCAGCAACAGTGCATCAACAATGAAAACGCGCTGCGCGCGCAGCAGCAGCGGGCGGCGCAGCAGCCGGCACCCGTGAACCCGTTGCTGCAACGCCCGCAGCTGCCGGGCGCGCCCGGCCAGCTGCGTGCCGCGGGCGCGCCCGGCGCACCGAACGCCGGCAACCTGCGCAATGTCGCGGGCAACCGCCCGGTTTACACGGTGCCACCGATCGCGGTGGCATCGCGCACGTCGAACGGCAATTCGATGCTGACCCCGGCCGGGTCAGCCTCCGTGCTGCGCGACGTCAACTCCGCGCGCTCGAACTTCGGGGGCATCAATCAGCGGCCGATCCCGCAGGGCCAGGTGACGGCCCGCAATGACGGCAGCCTCAGCGTCGCCACCAAGGATGGACGTCAATTCGGCGTTCGACCCAACGGCACACTGGCCACCTTCACCACCGGTGATCGCACGGCTGCCTTTCGCGGCAACGGCCAGATCCGTTCACTGCACACGCCGACCATGGACATTGCGCGAACCGTGCATGGACAGCGCACCGTGGTGCTGCGGCGTCCTGACCATTCCTTGTTGGTGAGCACCGGAGCGACCAGCGGGTATTTGCAGAGGACCGTTAACCGCAACGGCAAGACGCTCATCCAACGCAGCTACGTGATCGGCAATGTGCACTACGCCCGCCTCTACAGCCCCTACCGCTTTCATGGCGCCGTTCTCGCCAACTATGTGCCGACGACGCGCTACCCGCCGGCCTTTTACAGCTGGGCGCGGCAATCGTGGCCGGCGCCGACGGCCTATCGATGGGCCTTCAGCGCCGCGCCCTGGTACTCCCACTATGGGGCGTACTTCGCGGTCTCCCCGGCATACCGCGCTCCGTCCTCCTGGCTCACCGATTATTTCCTGGCCCTGACCATGGCGGAAACCTTCCAATCCGACTCCCAGCCGGTCCGCGAACCGGCGCCCGCAGCCGACGGCGCCGGTCAGGCCCCCACCGATGAGCTGCAGGCGTCCTCGACGGCGCCCATCAGTCCGCAAATCAAGGATCAGCTGGCCGTCGAAGTGCAGCAGCAGATCGAAATGGAAAGCACGGGGTCCGCGGGGTTGGACAAGGTGCTGGTCCCCAATCATCTGTTCGTTGCCGCCACGCCGCTGACGGTGGCCACCGCCGACGGACAAACCTGCGGTGTGGCGGGCGGCGACGTGCTGCAATTGAGCGCGCCGCCGGCCGCCAACGCGGCGGCGGCAACCCTCACCGTGGCCGCGAGCCGCGAGTCGGACTGCCCCGTGGGCGCCCAGGTGTCGGTGCAGCTCGCGGATCTGCAGGACATGCAAAACGGTCTGCGGGAAAAGCTCGATTCGGGCATGCAGACACTGCACAACATCCAGGGACAGGGCGGATTGCCGGCGGCGCCGCCGGCCGCCATGGCTGCGACCGTTCCGGTGGAACCGCCGCCGCCGGAGGATCCGGGTGTGCAGACGCAATTGGCAGCGGCACAGCAGCAGGCCACGGAAACCGAATCACAGGTGTCGCAGGCCGCGACACTGCCCTCGCTGATCTGACGCCGGGCGCTGCGGCTCTCGAGGCCTCAGACGGGGCGGATGGCCTCGATGCGGCGGCAGGCCGTTTCGATGGCTGCGCGAATCTCCTCGTTCAGGTCGCGCGGCTTCTTGCCTGCCGTGATGATGGGCTTGCCGATGATCACGTGGATGGTGCCGCGCTTTTTGAGAAATCCGCGCCGCGGCCAGAACCTGCCGGCGTCGTGAGCCATGGGCACCACGAGTTTGCCGGTTGCGGTCGCGAGCAGTGCGCCGCTCAGGCCGTAGCGGCGCGTTTCACCCGCTGTCACCCGCGTGCCCTCGGGAAAGATCACCACCCACAGACCTCCTGCAAGGCGCTCTTTGCCCTGCTCGATGACCTGGTTGACGGCCCGATGTCCCTCGCCGCGATTGATCGCAATGGGATTCAGCAGCTTCAGGCCCCAGCCCACGAACGGTATCCACAGCAGCTCGCGCTTCAGGACCCACACCTGCGGCGGAAAAATCACGAAGGGCGCAATCGTCTCCCAGGCGGAGCTGTGATTGCACATGACGATGTGGTTGCCCGCAGGCAGGTTCTCCAGTCCCTCGATCACATAGCCGAGGCCGCACAGCCCCTCGAGCAACCGCAGCAGAACGCGCGCCCAGCTGCGCGCAATCGCGAAATGCGCGCGGTAGGGCAGCCAGAAGCACAGCGTCATGAAAATGCCGTACAGGCAGGCCGACAACATCATGTAGGTGGTGAACAGCAGCGATCGCAGATGTTGCATCTGCGCGCTACCCGGGCAGGCGGGACAGATCCGCCACTCCGCAGAGCAGCGTCTGGGCATCGCGCAGCAGCGCCAGCCGGTTGCTGCGCCTGCCCGGATCCTCGTCCATCACCATGACCTGTTCGAAGAAACCGTCCACCGCCCCGCGCAGTCCGCCGAGCAGCAGCAGACTGTCGGTGTAACGGCTCTCGCCGATGCTCGCCGATACGCGCGCGCCGGCGCCCACCAGTGCCTCATGCAGCCGCCGCTCCGCCTCCTCGGTGAAGCGCGCGCTGTCCACCGCGACGCCCGGCTCCAGACGCACCTTTTTCAGGATGTTGGCGATGCGCTTGTTGGCGGCGGTCAGCAGATGCGAGTCCGGCATCTGCAGAAAATCCTTCAATGCCGCGAGCCGCGCAGCCGCATCGAGCGGCGAACGCGGCCGGCTCGCCAGCACTGCATCCAGCATCTCCGCGGTGGTGCCGTCGTCGCGCTCTAGAACCAGGCCGCGCAGCCGTTCGGTGATGAACGCCAGCACCTGCTCCGCGGTGCCGGGCCTGCTGACCGGCTGCGCCGCGGCTGCGAATTCGATGACCTCGGGCAAATCCAGATCCAGGCGGCCTTCGAGCAGGATGCGCAACACGCCGATTGCCGCGCGGCGCAAGCCGAAGGGGTCCTTCGCACCCGTCGGCTTCTGGTCGATGGCGAAGATGCCGACCAAGGTGTCGATCTTGTCGGCCAACGCCAGTGCCTGTCCGGTTCGCGTCACGGGCGGCGAGTCGCCGGCGAAGCGCGGCCGGTAGTGCTCGCCGATGGCCTCGGCCACCTCCGGTGCTTCGCCCTGCGCGGCCGCGTAGTAGCGGCCCATGGTTCCCTGCAATTCCGGAAATTCCCCGACCATGGCCGTCATCAAATCGGCCTTCGCCAGTTCCGCGGCGCGTTCGACGAATTCACCGGCCCCGATGCGCCGCCCGATCAGGGCGGCAAGGCTGCGCACGCGGCGGGTTTTGTCCGCATAGGTGCCGAGCTTGGTCTGGAAGGTCACGCCGCCCAGCCGCGCCGCATGCGAGTCCAGTGACATCTTCGTGTCCTGATCCCAGAAGAATGCGGCGTCGCTCAACCGCGGCCGCACCACCCTTTCGTTGCCTGCCCGCACCACCGCCGGATCGCGGCTCTGGATGTTGCAAACCGTGATGAAAAAGCCGTTGAGTCCGCCGTCTGCCGACTCCACCGGAAAGTAGCGCTGGTGATCCTGCACGGTGGCGATCACCACCTCGCGCGGCAGCCTGAGAAACCGGTCCTCGAAACGGCCCGCCAACGCGACCGGCCACTCCACCAGGGCGGTGACTTCGTCGAGCAGCTGCGCGTCGATCAGCGCGCGTCCGGCGACCTCGGCCGCCGCCGCGAGCACGCCGGTTCGGATGAGCTCGCGCCGCTCTGCGAAGTCCGCCACCACCCGGGCGCGGCGCAGCGCGCCCGGGTAGCGCCTCGCGGTCGAAAGCTTGATGGCGCGCGGCGCATGAAATCGATGGCCGAAGGTGGTGCGGCCGGAGCTGCGCCCCAACAGCTCGCAGGGAACGACGTCGGCCCCGAACAGCAGCACCACCCAATGCACCGGCCGCACGAACTCGGCGGCGCCCGCGCCCCAGCGCATGCGCCTCGCGATCGGCAGCGCGGCGACGGCCGCCGAGGCGAACCCGCCGAGCAGGCTCGCCGTCGCCGCGCCACGTTCCGTGCCGCGGTACACCAGCCATGCACCCTTGTCGGACCGCAGGGTCTCCAGCTCCGCCGGTGCAACCCCGCAGCTTCTGGCGAAGGCGATGGCGGCCTGGGTGGGCTCGCCGGAGGCGTCGAAGGCATTGGCGAGCGGCGGCCCGCGCCGCTCGATCTGCCGGTCGGGCGAATACTCGGCGCAGGATTCCACGAGCACGGCGAGGCGCCGCGGCGTCGCGAAGCGGCGCACCACGCCGTGCGCGATGCCGGCGCCATCGAGGCTCTTTTGCAGATGATCGGCGAGCGCGGCCGACAAGCCGTCGAGCCCCCGCGGCGGCAGCTCCTCGGTTCCCAGCTCGAACAACACATCGCGGGTGCTCATGAGGCCGCCTGCAGGCTCGGGCGATCCTTCAGGAGCGGAAAGCCCAGCGCTTCGCGGCTGTTGCGGTAACCCTCGGCCACGCCGCGGGCAAGCTGGCGGACGCGCAGAATGAACCGCTGGCGCTCGGTGACCGAGACGGCGTGCCGCGCGTCCAGCAGGTTGAAAGCGTGCGATGCCTTGACCATCTGTTCGTAAGCGGGCAGCACGAGCTTGTCCACGAGCAGGCTGCGGCAGGCCGCCTCATGCGCGTCGAAATGCGTCAGCAGCATCGCCGTGTCGGCCTTCTCGAAGTTATAGGCGGATTGCTCCACTTCATTCTGGTGGAAGATGTCGCCATAGGTGATGTTGCCGGACGGTCCCTCGGTCCAGACGATGTCGTAGATGCTTTCCTTGCCCTGCATGTACATGGCGAGCCGTTCCAAGCCATAGGTGATCTCGCCCATGACCGGCCTGCAATCGAGTCCGCCGACCTGCTGGAAGTAGGTGAACTGCGTGATCTCCATGCCGTTCAGCCAGACCTCCCAACCCAGACCCCAGGCCCCGAGCGTCGGCGACTCCCAGTTGTCCTCCACGAATCGGATGTCGTGCGTCAGCGGATCGAAACCCAGTGCGCGCAGCGAACCGAGATACAAATCCTGGAAATCATCGGGCGAGGGCTTGATACATACCTGGAACTGATAGTAGTGCTGCAGTCGAAAGGGATTGTTGCCGTAGCGGCCGTCGGTCGGCCGCCGCGACGGTTGCACATAGGCGGCACTCCAGGGCTCCGGTCCCACCGCCCGCAGAAAGGTCGCGGTGTGGAAGGTGCCCGCACCCATTTCCATGTCGTATGGCTGCAGGATGATGCAGCCCCGCGCCGACCAATAGGTCTGCAGTGCGAAGATCAGGCTCTGGAAGGTGCGCGGCGGCGGCGCGGCTTTTGCCATCGGTTGCTCGCTTAAGTGACAAAGCCCACTAGTATAGCCACCCCGACCGCCCCGATGCAGCGCACGCCTCGGTCCGGGGTTTGTGCCGCCGTGCACCCAATTCGCACATCGCCGGCGAATCGCCGCGCTTTTGGCCGCTGCCGGCACGGATCCGGGGACAAAATGTCGCGCGTGCACTATCATGGAACATGATTTGCGGCAATTTGCCCTACCATGAGGCATGCGGTCCGGATTTCTCTTTGCAAATTCGCTGCAAGCCTTTGATCTGCCTCAATCGGGGGCATGGCACGCTTGCTGCATTGCTTCATAACCCCGGTACCGCCGGACACAAAAAAGCATTACCCGCACCCCTCGGAGGAAGATCATGACTCCCGCTGATGTTCTGAAATTGATCCAGGAGAAAGAGGCGAAATTCGCAGATCTTCGCTTTACCGACACCATTGGCAAAGAACAGCACGTGTCGATTCCGGCGCGTTTGGTGGACGACGGCTTTTTCAGGGATGGCAAGATGTTCGACGGCTCGTCGATCGCCGGATGGAAGGGCATCAACGAGTCGGACATGATATTGATGCCCGACGCCGAAACCGCGGTGATCGATCCGTTCTACGAAGAGACCACGGTCAACATTCGCTGCGATGTGATCGAGCCCATGACCATGCAGGGCTACGGCCGGGATCCGCGCTCGCTCGCGAAGCGGGCCGAGGCTTATCTTAAGTCGACCGGTATCGCGGACTACGCCCTGTTCGGTCCCGAGAACGAGTTCTTCATATTCGACAGCGTCAAATGGGGCGCGGAGATGCGCGGCTGCTTCGCCGAGATCGACTCGGTTCAAGGGGCGTGGAACAGCGGCAAGGATTATGTGGACGGCAACAAGGGCCACCGGCCCGGCGTGAAGGGCGGCTATTTTCCGGTGCCGCCGGTGGACGCCTTCCAGGACATCCGCAGCGCGATGTGTCTCGCACTGGAGGAAATGGGCCTGAAGATCGAGGTGCACCATCACGAAGTGGCGACCGGCGGCCAATGCGAGATCGGCGTCGGCGCCAATACGCTGACCAAGAAGGCCGACGAGGTGCAGATACTCAAGTACGCTCTGCAGAACGTCGGCCATGGCTATGGCAAGACCGTGACCTTCATGCCAAAACCCCTGGTCGGTGACAACGGCAGCGGCATGCACGTGCACCAATCCCTGCAAAAGGACGGCAAAGCGCTGTTCGCGGGCGACAAATACGGCGGCCTGAGCGATACCGCGCTCTATTATATCGGCGGGATCATCAAGCATGCGCGCGCCATAAACGCCTTCACCAACGCGAGCACCAACAGCTACAAGCGCCTGGTGCCGGGATTCGAGGCGCCGGTCATGCTCGCCTACTCGGCGCGCAACCGATCCGCCTCGATCCGCATCCCCTGGGTGTCCAATCCGAAGGCGCGGCGCATCGAAGTGCGCTTCCCGGATTCCACGGCAAATCCATATTTCGCGTTCGCGGCGATGATGATGGCCGGTCTGGATGGCATCCAGAACAAGATCCATCCGGGCGATCCGGCGGACAAGGACCTGTATGACCTCGAGCCGGAGGAAGCCAAGCACATTCCCACGGTCTGCCATGCCCTCGACATGGCGCTCGAATACCTCGACAAGGACCGCGCCTTCCTCAAGGCGGGCGGCGTGTTCACGGACGATGTGATCGACGCCTACATCGAGCTCAAGATGAAGGACGTGACCCGACTGCGAATGACCACGCATCCGATCGAACTGGAGATGTACTACAGTTTGTGAGTTTTCAAAAAATGCGGGTGCTGAGTCCCAAGGCCCTCGAGGTGACGGCGCTCCGCCGTCACCTCGTTTTGTGACCGGGAGGCGATAGGACTATGCTTCGAACTTATGCACCTTTGGCGGGCACTGATCGCACTCTGCGTTCTCGCGGCCTTTGTCGGGCGGGCGGCCGTCGTCTACAAATGGACCGACGCGGACGGGGTGGTGCATTTTTCCGATCAACCGGTACCCGGCGCGGAAAAGATCATCACGGGCGCGGCGCCGGCGCGCGCCGCGGCGCCTTCGCAGGTCGCACCACCGGCGGCCGCGGCCAAGCCGAAACCGCCCGCCGAGACCGCGTTCTCCATCGAATCGCCGACGCCGGATGCCACTTTTTTCGCCGGGGCGATCAGCGTCCGCGCCCATCTCGAGCCGGCGCTGCAGCCGAACCAGGCCATCGCATGGCTTCTGAACGGCGAACCGCTCGATCAACCGCCCGATGCGCTGGCATTCCAGCTCGACGACCTGGCGCGCGGCACCTATACACTCAACGCCACCGTGACCGATACGGACACGCACGAAACCCAGTCGAGCGCCGCGGTCACCTTCTACGTGCAGAAACCCTCGATGCTCTCGCCCGCGCATCAAAAATAGCCTCCGCACCCCGCGGCCGGCCGGAGATCCCGGTTGGCCGCTGAATTGCACCCGTCTCCGCTGCGCATCGAGGGCACCGAGCTGCTCGATGCGCTCGTTACCAGCGTGTTCCTGCTCGGGCCGGATTTGCACATCGATTATCTGAATGCAGCTGCGCAAACCCTGCTCGGCCTGGGCCCCAACCAGGCCTTGGGAAGGCGCATCAGCGAGCTCACGCGCGGTTCGGAGACCCTGATGCCGCTGTTCGACCGCGCGCGTATGGGAGGCGAAGGCGTGGTGCAACGCGAGCTGGCCTGGCCCGGCCATGGCGGCGTGGACCGCATCCTCGACTGCGCGGTGACGCAGATCACCATCGGCACGGACAGTTCGCGGCTGCTGCTCGAGATCGAGGACATCACCCAGCACCGGCGCCTGATCCGGGAAAACGCCCTGCTGGCGCAATTGGGCGGCAGCCGTCTGATGGTTCGCCAGCTCGCGCACGAGATCAAGAATCCGCTGGGCGGCCTGCGCGGCGCGGCGCAGCTGCTGGAACGCGAGCTCCTCGACCCCGCACTTCGCGAGTACACGCGGGTCATCATCAGCGAGTCCGACCGGCTCACGAACCTGCTCGACTCCATGCTGGGACCCGGGCGCCCTCCCGCAAAGCAGCTAGTCAACGTGCATGAGCTGCTGGAGCGCGTGTACCACCTGCTGCGCAGCGAGGCGGCCGAGGGCGTCGCCGTCGATCGCGACTATGACCCCAGCCTGCCGCCGCTCACCGTCGATCCGAACCACATCATCCAGGCGATGCTGAACCTGGGACGCAACGCCCTGCAGGCGCTGTCCGGCGTCGTCGTCGAATCACCCCGGCTGGTCCTGCGCACGCGCGCGGCAACCAATGTCAGCGTCGGCGCGCGCCGCCACCGGCTGGTCGCGTCCATTCAATTCGAGGACAACGGACCGGGTGTCCCCTCGGAGATTCGCGACACCATATTTTATCCCCTCGTTTCCGGGCGCGCCGACGGCACCGGCCTCGGACTCGGCATCGCGCAGGATCTGGTCAGCCGCCATGGGGGCCTGATCGAATTCGACAGCGCTCCGGGCAGAACCATCTTCGTCATTTCCCTGCCCATGGACACGGTATGAGCGCGAAACCGCTTCAGGTCTGGCTGGTCGACGACGATGCATCCATTCGCTGGGTTCTGGAAAAGGCGCTGAAGGGCAGCGGCATGGTCGCCAAGTCCTTCGACCAGGCCGACAACGTGATTTCGGCGCTGCGCTCCGACGCTCCCGACGTGCTGATGACCGACATCCGCATGCCCGGCCGCAGCGGCCTCGATTTGCTCAAGGAAATCCAGGTGTCGCGCCCCGGCCTGCCGGTGATCGTCATGACGGCGCACTCCGACCTCGATGCCGCCGTCGCGGCCTATCAGGGCGGCGCCTTCGAGTACCTGCCCAAGCCCTTCGACATCGACAAGGCCGTGGACCTGGTCCGCCGCGCCGCGCAGCAGGCCACCGTCTCGATCGATGTCGACGCGGCGCGACGCAGCATTCCGGAGCTGCTCGGCCAGGCCGCGGCCATGCAGCAGGTCTTCCGCGCGGTCGGCAGGCTGTCGCGCTCCAGCATGACCGTGCTGATCACAGGTGAATCCGGCACGGGCAAGGAGCTGGTGGCGCGCGCGCTGCACCGGCACAGTCCGCGCTCCAACAAGGCCTTCGTCGCACTCAATACCGCGGCATTCACCGCGGATCTGCTCGAATCGGAGCTGTTCGGCCACGAAAAGGGCGCATTCACCGGTGCCGACACCCTGCGCCGCGGCCGCTTCGAACAGGCCGACGGCGGCACCCTGTTCCTGGACGAAATCGGCGACATGTCCCCGGCGCTGCAGACGCGGCTGCTGCGGGTGCTGGCGGAGGGCGAGTTCTACCGCGTCGGCGGGCAGACGCCGGTCAAGGTGGACGTACGCGTCATCGCCGCCACCCACCAGGATCTGGAAACCCGCGTCGGCTCTGGTCATTTCCGTGAGGATCTGCTGCATCGGCTCAACGTCATCCGCATCGAGATTCCGCCGCTGCGCGAGCGTCGCGAGGACATTCCGGAATTACTGCGCCACTATTTGAACGTGGCGGGTCAGGAACTCGGCGTCGAGCCGAAGCTGCTGATGACCACCGCCGAAACGGCGCTCGTCACCTTCGATTGGCCCGGAAACGTGCGCCAGCTGGTCAATGCCTGCCGGCGCCTCACGGTGACGGCACCCGGGCGCGAGATACGCGCGGAGGACATACCGCCGGACCTCGGCGGCACGCCGGCCGGCCGCGCACCCAATCACGATTGGACCGCGAAGCTGGCACATTGGGCCGAGCAGGAACTTGATGCCGGCACGCAAAGGCTGCTGGATCAGGCGGTGCCCGAGGTGGAGCGCATTTTGATCGGCGTGGCGCTGCGCAAGGCCGACGGACTCAAGCAGGACGCCGCGAAGCTGCTGGGCTGGGGCCGCAATACCTTGACGCGCAAGATGAAGGAACTGGGGATGGAGGACGTGAGCTGACAGCACGGATGCTGCTCGGCAATTCGATTGCCGACTGGATAGTCGCCGGTGTGGTCGCCTTTGCCGTCTGGTCCGGCCTGTGGATCGTGCGTCGCAAGGTGGCAGCGCGTTACAAACGCTACTCGGGCAGCGGAAATCCAACTCCGGTCCGCCTGCTTGCGTATCTGATCGGCAACACCAAACAGGTGTTCTTTCTCGGCATCGTGCTGTTCGCCGTGCAGGAGAGCCTGAATCTCGCGCCACGCGTGCATCGCGTCAGCTCCAACATCGTGCTGCTGCTGCTGCTGCTGCAGCTCGGCGTCTGGGCGGCGCGCAGTCTGCACTTCTACCTGGAACTGAAGGAATCCGGCCAGGCCGCGGATCGCAACTTCGCGGGCTCCCTCGACATCATCAATTTCGTCGGGCGCATACTGATCTGGTCGGTGCTCGTGCTGGTCGCGCTGGACAACTTCGGCGTCAACATCACCGCGCTGCTGGCCGGCCTCGGCGTCGGCGGCGTGGCGGTCGCGCTGGCCCTGCAGAACGTACTCGGCGACCTGTTCGCGTCGCTGTCGATCGCGCTCGACAAGCCCTTCGTGATCGGCGACAGCCTGGTCATCGACTCCTTCGCCGGCAAGGTCGAACACATCGGAATAAAAACCACGCGGCTGCGCAGCGAAAACGGTGAACAGATCATCCTGTCCAACGCCGATCTGATCAAGAGCCGCGTGCGCAATTACGGGCGGGCCGAGGAGACACGCGCTCTCGCCACCGTGCGCGTGGCCTACGACACGCCCCCCGAGAAGCTCGCTGCGATCCCGGCCACGCTCGAACGCATCGTGCGCGCGCAGCCTGAAGCACGCTTCGAGCGCTGCTGGCTGAAGAGCCTGGGGGAATCCGACCTGCAGTACGAATTGTCGTTCTTCGTGCGCAATCCCGCGGCACACCCGTTGCCCGATCTGCAGCATGCGGTGCACATGCGCATCATCGAGGAGTTTCGCATGGCGGGAATACAATTCGCCCACCCGACGCGCCGCCTGCTGACGGACCCGCGCCCCTAGCGGCGCCGGGCGACCCTAGCGGCGCAGGCTGCCTGTGAGGGCGTCGAGGCCCGACAGCCCGTGCCGGCGCAGGTAATCGGCGATGCCGGCGTTGATCTTCTTCACGGCAAACGGATCGTAGAACAGCGCCGTGCCGACGCCGACCGTCGTGGCGCCGGCGATCAGGAATTCGACCGCATCGACGGCGCTGTGGATTCCGCCCTGGCCGATGATCGGCACCCCGTGCCGCGCCGCGACCTGGTAGACCTCATGGACCTTGAGCAGCGCGATGGGCTTGACTGCCGGTCCGGACAGACCGCCCTGGAAATTGCCGATGACGGGACGCCGCGCTTCGGCATCGATCGCCATGCCCGTGATGGTGTTGATCACCGCCAACGCATCGGTGCCGGCTTCGATGCAGCGGCGGGCGTTCTCGCGGATGTCGGTTTGATTCGGCGAAAGCTTGGTGATCAGCGGTTTGGAGGTGGCCCGACGGCAGGCCTCGACCACGCGCGCCGACATATCCGGATAATTGCCGAACTGCACTCCGCCCTCCTTCACGTTTGGGCAGGAGATGTTGATCTCCATGGCGTCGATCGGTGAATCGTCGAATGCACGGACAACCTCGGTATACTCATCGACGGTCGAGCCGCACACGTTGGCGAAGAAGCGGGTCTCGCTGAAATCCAGCGCCGGCAGGATGTTCGCGACCACATGATGCACGCCGGGATTTTGCAAACCGATGGAATTCAGCATGCCCTGGGACGTCTCGTACACCCGATGCGGCGCGTTGCCGAGCCGCGGCTTGGCGGTGGTGCCCTTGAGCACGATGGCGCCGGCATCGCGGTTGGAAAACCCGTCGACGCGGGTGTACTCCTCGCCGAAGCCCACGCAGCCGGAGAGCAGCACGACGGGCGATTCGAGCTGCAATCCGCAGAAATCGACTGCGAGTGATTTCGGCGGAAGTTCGCGCACGGCGGCCATGCCGAAATTATAGCCGATGTTCCACATCCTGCTGTTCGAACCCCGGATACCGCCGAATACGGGCAACATCATCAGGCTGTGCGCCAACACCGGCGCCGCACTGCACCTCATCAGCCCCCTGGGCTTCGATCTCGACGACAAGAAGCTGCGCCGTTCCGGCCTCGACTATCACGACCTCGCCGCGGTGCGCGTGCATGCCGGCTTCGATGCCTGCCGCGCCGCGCTGGCCGGTGCACGCTTGCTGGCGGTCGAAACCGGCGCCTCCCGGCGCTATACCGAGATGCGCTTTCGCGCCGGCGATGCACTGCTGTTCGGACCGGAAACCGGCGGTCTGCCGGCAGAACTGCTCGGGCGGATCGGCCCCGATAATGTGCTGGCCATTCCGATGCAGACCGCGAGCCGCAGCCTCAATCTGTCCAATGCGGTGGCCTTGGTGATTTACGAGGCCTGGCGGCAGTTGGACTTCGCCGGCGCCGGCGGCCCTTGAACGGCCTCCGGTTGGCTCAAAACCCGCTCAAGAAATTCAGGGTTTTGCCGACCCCCTGAGGAGCGCCGCTGACGGGCGCAATCATGTCTACAAAAAAAGGACCGAAATATGGTTAATTCGGTGGCCGCAACCGAGCGCTCGATCCCCACCGCAGCGGGCGACGGCGGTTCAACCCGCGTGGGCGGCGGATACGCGCTGCAATTCCTGCGCGGATTGGCGACCGAATTGTCCGGCGGCTCGGTGGATCTGCCGAGTTTTCCCGACGTCATCATCAGGATTCGCCAGGCGCTGGAGGATCCGCGCAGTTCGCCGGACCGCATGGCCAGACTGGTCGGCAGCGAGCCGCGCCTGGCGGCCCGCCTGATGCAGACCGCCAACTCGGCAACCTTCAATGTATCCGGCAAGCCGGTCACGGAATTGCGCGCGGCCATCACCCGCCTCGGCCAGCAGCTGGTGCAGAGCGTCGCCATGACCTGCGCCGTCCAGCAGATGAAGGATGCGCCCGCACTGCGCGAGATGGCGGTGCCGCTCGAGGAATTGTGGAAAACCTGCATCGCGGTGGCCTCGATCTGCCAGGTGATCGCGCGCCGCACCAAGGTGAGCCCTGACGAGGCCTTTCTCTGCGGTTTGATGCATGCCATCGGCCGTCTGTACATCATGGTGCGCTCGTCCGGACAGTCGCGCGAGCTCAGCGATCCGGCCTTCGCCGAGACCGTGGCCGGCTGGCACCCCTCGATCGGCAAGGCCGTGCTGGAGAATTGGGGCTTCCCGGAAAAAATGTGCGAAGCCGTCGGTTCGCAGGCCGAATACCAGCGCGCCTGCCGATCCGAGGTCGATCTCACGGACGTGCTGATCGCGGGCATCGTGCTCGCCGATTGCCTGGCGCTGCCTGCGCCGCGCAGCATCGACGTCGAAGGCATCAGCGCCTTCCAGCGCATCGGCCTGAGTGCGCAGGAGTGCGGTGCGATCCTGACCCATGCCGAGTATCAACTCGCCTCCCTGAGCGACGCCCTGGGATTCTAAAGACCGCGCCTGCGCGGCGCGACCCGCGGCGGCCATTCCCGCGACGCCCCGTGATACAGGCTCACCGTTTGTTCGAGCCGCGGGCTGCCGTCGTGCACCGCGATGGTGTGCGGCTTGCCGGGCTCATAGCCGGTCCATAGCGAGACGCCCGCATAGGCGCCGTCCTTGCGCAGCACGTAATACGTCATGTCCAGAAACTTGAGCCGCTCGAGGTCGCCCCCGTAATTGCGCACGATGCGCTTGAGCGCGTCCATCCCCGCGTCGAGGGGACTCATGCCCCTGCGCATGCTTTCGACGATACTGTGAGCACCCGCAACCTTGATGTTTTCCTCGCCCGAACCGGTGGCGCCCGCAGAGCCCACGTCCTGATCGGTAAAGCAGCCCGCACCGATGATCGGCGAGTCGCCGAGGCGCCCGGCCAGCTTCCACGCCAGGCCGCTGGTGGTGGTGCAGGCCGACATCTCGCCCTTCGCGTTCAGCACCGAGCAATGGATGGTGCCGGTCGGCGGAAACAGCACCTTTTGGATGGCATCGTGCCGGCGTTCCGCCGCGATACCGAGATCCTGCGCGATCTGCTCCAGCCGCCCGCGATCCCGGGACTGATCGGCCCCTCCGGGCAGCCGGTCCTGCCAGTCCGGATCCGCCAATCCCGGTCCCCACCAATCGGAGTGCACCTGCTTCCACAGCAGCCAAACCTTGCGCGACGCGTCCGTGAGCAGATCCTCGCGCTTGAAGCCGCGAGCCACCGCAAAGCGCTCTGCGCCCTCGCCAACCAGCATCACATGGCCGGTGTGCAGCATCACCTCACGGGCCAGCAACGAGACGTTCTTGATGTCGTGCACTGCGCCGACCGCCCCGGCGCGGCGCGTAGGCCCGTGCATGCAGCTGGCATCGAGTTCGACCACGCCGTCCTCGTTGGGCAGTCCGCCCAGACCGACGCTGTCGTCGTTTGGATCATCCTCCGGGCCGCGCACCACCTGCAGGGCCGCCTCGAGGGTGTCGACCCCCTCGTGCAGCCGCCGGTAAGCCGCATCCAGATAGGCATGTCCGTTGCCGGCCGACACGATGACGGGCAGCGCCGTCGCGCGCATGCTCCGGCGCGGCTCGATCTGCGGCGTTTCCGCGGCTGGTGCGCCGCGCGCGAGCGCCCCGAGCGCCAATCCGGACACCACGTCTCGCCGGGTCCAGCCCACATCACCCATGGAGGCCTCTCCATTAACCGGTTTTAACAATTTGACCACAACGGGTTAAGGCGTACGAGGCCAGGGTAGGGGTCATGACTCGCCCGGCGATCAAATTCGTGCCGGCGCTGCTGTGCGCCGCGCTCATCGCCTGCACCGTGGGCCCGGCCTACCGGCGTCCGGAGGTCACCCTGCCGGCGCAATGGCGCGACCGCCCGGCAAGCCCTGCGGCATCCGCACCGGCGTGGCCCGAGGCCGACTGGTGGCGCGCCTTCGGCTCAGCCCGGCTCAATGAGCTGATCGCCGAGGCGGAACGCAGCAACGACGACATCGCCGGCGCCGTCGCCCGCGTTCAGGAGGCGGATGCCCAGGCGCGAATCGCCGGCGCGGCCTTGCTGCCCTCGATCGATGCGTCCGGCAGCGGTACGCGCCAACGCGGCTTCGTCCCCCTCGAGGGCGCGCAGCTCGGCAATTCCTTCAACGCAATCTTGAGCGCCAGCTACGAACTCGATTTCTGGGGCAAGAACCGCGCAACCCGCGACGCCGCCCGGGCCGCCGCCATCGGCAGCCGCTACGATCGCGAAACCCTCGCGCTCAGCATCGTGAGCAGCGTCGCCGTCACCTATTTCCAGGCGCTGGAAGCGCGCGACCGGATAACGGTGGCGCAGAACAACCTCGACAATGCCCAAACCATACTGCGCGGCCTGGTGCTCGAGCAATCCGCCGGCATCGCCACGGCGCTCGACGTGGCGCAGCAGGAGACCGCCGTGGCGCTGCTCGCCGCCGCCGTGCCGCCGCTGCTGCAGCAATTCCGCCAATCCGTGAACGCGCTCGCCTTGCTGATCGGCCGGACGCCCGAGGACCTCGATATCGACGGCACGCTCGCCGAGGTCATCTCGCCCGAGGTGGATGCCGGCCTGCCGTCGGAGCTGCTGTCGCGTCGCCCGGACGTCGCCTCGGCCGAGGAGCAGTTGATCGCCGCCAACGCCGACATCCGCGCCGCCCGCGCCGCGCTGTTTCCCAGCATCCAGCTGACCGCGAACGGCGGCTTCGAGAGCACCGCGCTCGCCTCGCTGGTGAATCCGCGCAACCGAGTGTATGCGCTCACGGGTGGTGCGACGCAGCCGATATTTCACGGCGGTGCGCTGCTCGGCCAATACCGTTACACCCAAGCCCGCTACACCGAACTGCTGACGAATTATCACAAGACCGTGATCACGGCCCTCGGCAACGTCGAGAACGCGCTGATTGCCGCGCAGCAGACCGCTCTACAGCAGAGCCGGCAGGCCGACGCCGTGGCCAAGGCGGGCCGCGCGTACCAATACTCGCAGGCGCAGCTCCAGGCGGGAACGGTGAACGTGATCACCGTCCTCAACACCGAGAACGCCCTGTTCAGCGCCCAGGACGCCCTGGTGCAGGTGAAATTTTCCCATCTTCAGGCCCTGGTCGATCTGTACAACGCGCTCGGCGGCGGTTGGCGGCGGGCGTCGAGCGGATGACGCTTCGGGGCGGACAACACCGGATCGTGCTCGGCATCGCAGCCGCCGCCGCGCTGTGGGCGATGTGGTTCGGCACGCGCCAGAGCCCCGCCGCACCGGCCGAGATCAAGATGGCGCCGGCGGTGGTCGTGGACGCGGCGACGGTCGGCCGCGCGGATGTGCCGGTGTATCTGCAGGGCTTGGGCACGGTGCAGGCGAACTACACGGTCACGGTCACGGCCCGCGTCGACGGCCAGCTGCAGACCGTCGCCTTCACGGAGGGCCAGACCGTCCACAAGGGCGATCTGCTCGCGGTGGTCGATCCCAGGCCGAACCAGGCGGCCTACGACCAGGCGGTCGCCACCCGGGCGAAGGATGCCGCGCAGCGCGCCAATGCGCTGCAGGATCTGCAGCGCTACAAGATCCTGCAGCCGCAGGACCTGGCGAGCAAGCAAACCTATGACACGCAGCAGGCGCTGGTCGATCAATTGACGGCGCAATTGAAAGTCGACCAGGCGCTGATCGACAACGCCCGGACGCAGCTGGATTACACCCGCATCCGCTCGCCCATCGACGGCCGCACCGGCATCCGCCTCATTGATCCGGGCAACATCGTGCATGCCGCCGACACCACCGGCATCGTGGTGGTCACCCAGGTGCAACCCATCAGCGTCATTTTCACGCTTCCCGAGGAGTCGCTGGGCGCCGTGGGCGCGGCCCTGGCCGCCGGCCCGGTGCCGGTCACGACGCTGTCGCGCGACGGCGGCAAGGAGCTGGATCGGGGCACGCTCAGCCTGATCGACAACCAAATCGACCAGGCCACCGGCACGATCAAGCTCAAGGCGCGGTTCGCGAACGAGCACAACACGCTCTGGCCCGGCCAATACGTCACCGCGCAGGTGCTGATCCGTACCGATCGCAACGTGCTGCTGCTGCCTGCCGGCGCCGTGCAGATCGGGCCGGACGGACCGTTCACCTACGTCGTCAAGCCTGACATGACCGTCGAGGTGCGGCCGCTCAAGATCGCCGAATCCGATGGCGCGATGACCGCGGTCACCGCCGGCGTCGAGGTCGACGAACGCGTCGTCACCAGCAACCAATACCGCCTGCAGCCCGGCGCGCGGGTGCGGATCGCAGCCGCCGCGGAGCGCAAGCCGTGAGCATCTCCGAGCCGTTCGTCCGGCGGCCGATCGCCACGTCGCTGCTGATGGGCGGCATATTCCTGGTGGGCCTGGTGGTGTTCCCGCTGCTGCCGGTGGCGCCGCTGCCGCAGGTGGATTTTCCGACCATCGTGGTGACCGCGTCGCTTCCCGGGGCCAGTCCCGAGACCATGGCCTCCTCGGTTGCGACGCCGCTCGAATATCAGTTCGCCGAGATAGCCGGGCTGTCGCAGATGACCTCCAGCAACCTGCTCGGCAGCAGCCAGATCACGCTGCAGTTCGATTTGAATCGCAACATCGACGCCGCGGCCCAGGACATCCAGTCGGCGATCGACGCGGCCGGCGGCCAGCTGCCGAAGAATCTGCCGACGCCGCCCACGTACCGCAGAATCAATCCGGCAGACGCGCCCATCATGATCCTTGCGGTGAACTCCGACGTGCTGCCGGTGACGACGGTCGACGATTACGCAGAGAACATTCTCGCGCAGCAGATCTCGCAGATATCGGGGATCGCCCAGGTCGGCATCGGCGGACAACAAAAGCCGGCCGTCCGGGTGCAGATCGATCCCGGCAAGCTCGCCGCGCTCGGCCTGCAGTTGGAGGACGTCGCCGGAGTCATCGCCACGGCCACCGTGGATGCACCCAAGGGATCCATCAACGGCGTCGCCCGCAGTCTCACGATCTACGACAACGATCAGCTGCTCAAGGCCGCGCCCTGGAACGACGTCGTGGTGGCCTACAAGAACGGCGCGCCGGTGCGCATCCGCGATCTGGGAGTTGCGGTGGACGGTCCCGAGAACAACCAGCTGGCGGGCTGGCAGAACGGCAAGACCGGCATCATCCTGCTGGTGTTCAAGCAGCCCGGTGCCAACGTCATCGAGACGGAGAGGAAGGTGCAGGAGCTGCTGCCGCACGCGCTCACTTCGGTGCCCCCGTCCATCAAGGTGAAGGTCATCGCCAACCGCACCACGACGATCAAGGCATCGCTGCGCGATGTGGAATTCACGCTGGCTTTGACCATCGCACTGGTCGTGATGGTGATATTCCTGTTCCTGCGCAGCGCCTGGGCCACCATCATTCCGGGCGTCACCGTGCCCCTCGCCCTGCTCGGCACCGCGGCGCTGATGTACGTGCTCAACTACAGCCTCGACAACCTGTCGCTCATGGCGCTGACCATCGCCGTCGGTTTCGTGGTCGACGATGCGATCGTCATGCTGGAGAACGTTTACCGCCACATCGAGGACGGGCTGTCGCCGCTCGAAGCGACGCTCAAGGGCGCCCGCGAGGTCGGCTTCACCATCATGTCCATCAGCATCTCGCTGATCGCCGTCTTTATCCCGCTGCTGCTGATGGGCGGCATCATCGGCAGGCTGTTCCGCGAATTCGCCGTCACCATGACGATGACCATCGTGATCTCGGCCTTCGTGGCACTGACCCTGTCGCCCACCATGTGCGCCCTGTTTCTGCGCAGCGAAAAGCACGTCGAGCACGGCCGCCTCTACATGTTGGTGGAGCGCGCATTCGACCGCAGTCTCGCCGCCTACCTGCGCGGATTGGATTTCGTCCTCGATCACCGGCGTACCACGTTGTTGGTGTTCGCGGTCACGCTTCTGCTGACGGTGGTGCTGTATGTCGAGATACCCAAGGGCTTCTTTCCGCAGCAGGACACCGGGATTCTCACCGGCCTGTCCGACGCGCCCCAGGACATCTCCTTCACGGAGATGGTGCGCAGGCAGCATCTGCTGACGGACATCCTGTCGCGCGATCCGGGCATTGCCAATTACGGCACGACGCTCGGCGGCAATCGCCCGGTCAACAACGGCTTCGTGGTGGTGGGACTGAAGCCGCGCGACGAGCGCGACGCCAGCGCCGACCAGATCATCAATCGCCTTCGGCCCCAGCTCGCACAGGTGCCCGGCGCAACGCTCTACCTGCAGGCGGGACAGGATCTGAACATCGGCGGCCGTCCGGCTCGCACCCAGTATCAGTACACCCTGCAGGACTCCGACATCGGCGAGCTGGATGATTGGGCGCCGAAACTGCTGGCGGCGCTGCAGAAGCTGCCGCAATTGCGCGACGTTGCCTCCGACCAGCAGTCGAACAGCGGCATGTTGGCGTTGAACATCGACCGCGACCAGGCGGCGCGCTTCGGCATCCAGCCCTCGGCCATCGACCAGACGCTGTATGACGCCTTCGGCCAGCGCCAGGCCGCGCAATACTTCACCCAGTTGAACAGCTACCACGTGATTCTGGAGATCACGCCGTCGCTGCAGGCCGATCCGGATTCGCTCAACAAGCTGTATCTCAAATCGCCGCTGACCGGCCAGATGGTGCCGCTGTCGGCCATGACGAAATACGACACCCAGCACGCCACCTTCCTGTCCATCAACCATCAGGGTCAGTCCCCTGCGGTGACGCTGTCCTTCAACCTGGCGCCGGGCGCGGCGCTCGGCGACGCGGTCTCCGCCATCAACAAGGTGGCGGCCGACATGCGCCTGCCGTCGACGGTGACCGGCAGCTTTCAGGGCACGGCGCAGGCGTTCGAAACCTCGCTGAAAAGCCAGCCGTATCTCATTCTGGCGGCACTGGTGGCCGTCTATATCATTCTCGGCATGTTGTACGAGAGCTACATCCATCCGCTGACCATCCTCTCGACGCTGCCCTCGGCCGGCGTGGGCGCCCTGCTGGTGCTGCTGATGTTTCACATCGAGCTGACGGTCATCGCGCTCATCGGCATCATCCTGCTGATNNAACGGCATCATGATGGTGGATTTCGCCCTCCAAGCGGAACGCGAGCAGCATTTGACGCCGCGCCAGTCGATCCGCCAGGCCTGTGAGCTGCGTTTCAGGCCCATCATGATGACCACGATGGCCGCCCTGCTCGGTGCGGTGCCACTGGCGCTGGGACGCGGCACCGGTTCGGAGCTGCGCCAGCCGCTCGGCCTCACCATGATCGGCGGCCTGATCTTGAGCCAGGCATTGACACTGTTCACGACTCCGGTCATTTATCTGTATCTGGACGAGTTCAGCCAATGGCGCAAGCGCGGGCGCGGCGATGCGGTCACGCCCGCGGCGCAACCGCAGGCGGCGCGGCTGGGGGAATCCCTGTGAAGGTCCTGTTGGTCGAGGACAACGAAAGGGTGGCGCAATTCGTCATCAAGGGCCTGCATGAGGCCGGCCATACCGCCGATCACGCCGGCAACGGGCGCGACGGCATGTTCCTCGCCGCCAGTTCGCCCTACGATGTGATCATCATGGACCGCATGCTGCCGGGGGAGATCGACGGCCTGTCGATCATCGAAGTGCTGCGCAAGGCCGGTACGCGCACCCCCATTCTCATCCTCAGCGCGCTGTCGGCGGTGGACGAGCGTATCCGCGGCCTGCGCAGCGGCGGCGACGATTACCTCACCAAACCCTTCGCGTTCGGCGAATTGCTCGCCCGCCTGGACGCACTGCGGCGCCGTGCGCAGGGGATCGACCGCGAGGGTCCGCTCACCGTCGGCGATCTGCACCTCGACCCCCTGACGCGCAAGGTGGTCCGGGGTGATCGGGCCATCGCACTGCAGCCGCGCGAATTCAAGCTGCTCGAGTACCTGATGCGCCACGCCGGCCAGGTGGTCACCCGCACCATGCTGCTGGAGAACGTCTGGGATTATCACTTCGACCCGCAGACCAACGTCGTCGACGTGCATATCAGCAAATTGCGCCAGAAGATCGACGCCGAGCGCGAGCGTCCGCTGCTGCGCACCGTGCGCAACGCCGGATACATGGTGACCGCGGGCGACGTGCAATGATGCGCTCCTCCGCCGCGTCGCTGGCCCTCGGGTATGTCGTGCTCGGCATGACCGCGCTGGTCATGTTCGCGGCGCCCCTGTGGTATGCATGGCATGTCACCATCCAGGAGGGTCGTGCCGAGATATTGCAGGCGGATGCGCAGAGGCTCGCCGATGTGTTCCGACGGGACGGTGCCGACGGCCTGAAGAGCTTCATCGATGCGCGCGTGCGGATGCAGATCGCCGGCGAACGAATTCTCCTGTTGACGGACTCGGCGTTCCACCCGCTCGCCGGCAACCTGGCCGCCTGGCCGCGCAACGTGCCGGACTCGCCCGGATCGTACACCCTGGACGTCGAGATCGAGCATCACGTGAGCCACGCGACCCTGGTTCACGTCGCGCTGCCCGGCGGCTACAACCTGCTGGTGGGCCGCGACCTGGGGATGTTCGCTCCCCTGGAGACGCGCTTCTGGTACGGCCTCACCACCGCGGTCGCGGTGCTGCTCATCGCCGGCACGCTCGGCGGCCTGCTGACCCGCCGCGCATTGATGTCGAGGATTCACAGCATACGGCAGACGATTTCGGCCATCATCCACGGCGACCTCAAACACCGTCTGCCCACCCATCAGCGCGGCGACGAACTCGACACCTTGACGCGCACCATCAACGGCATGCTGGATCAGATCGAGCTGCTGGTGCACGGGGTGAGCAACGTCTCCAACTCGATCGCCCACGATCTGCGTACGCCGCTAGCCGAGCTGCGCTCGCGCCTCGAGGAGCTGGCGCTGATCCGGCCGCAGCCGCAGGAGACCTTCGCCGAAATCGATGCCGCCGTGGCCGACGTCGATCGAGTCATCCGCATATTCGACGCCCTGCTGCGGCTTGCCGAAATCGACGCTGGAATGCGCCGCTCCGGCTTCGTCATGGTCGATGTGGCCGCGTTGGCCGCAGCCGCAGTCGAATTCTATACACCGGCCGCCGAGCTCAGGCACATCGACATCGGCTTCGAATCGGAGGGCCCGCTGCACGTGTCGGGCGATCCGGTGCTGCTCGCGCAGGCGCTGGGCAATCTCATCGACAATGCGCTGAAGTACGCGCCGGAGCACGGCACGATCGACGTCGGCGTGCGCGCAGCCGCCGACGGTGCCGCGCGGATCACCGTGGTGGACAACGGCCCGGGCATCGCCGATGACGAGAAGTCCAAGGTGGTCGAGCGCTTTTACCGCGGCGATGCCAGCCGCGGTACGCCGGGCGTCGGCTTGGGACTGAGTCTGGTGCAGGCGGTGGCCAAGCTGCATGGCAGCACGCTGCTGCTGAGCGACCGGCATCCGGGCCTGTGTGCATCGCTGGCGCTGCCGGCCGACGCGCAGCCGCCGCCCGCGTCTCCCTCCGGCACCGGCGCACGACCCGTGGATCTGCCCGCGGCCGCGGCGGCATCCACCTAGCCTAGCCGAGCCACCCTTATCGGCCGGCGCTGCTCCTGGCGCCTCAGTTTCGCCTGGGAATCTCGAGGCCGGCGACCACCGCGGGTCGTGCGAGGAACGCGGCCAGCGAGCGCGTCACGTTCGTGAATTCCGCCGCGCCCACCAGTTCGCCCGCCCCATAGAAGCCGACCACGGCGCGCACCCACGGGAAAATCGCGATGTCCGCGATCGTGTAGGCGTCGCCCATGAGCCAAGGCCGGTCGGCAAGCCGCGCATTCAAGACGCCGAGCAGCCGCCTGCCCTCCGCGACATAGCGGTCGCGGGGGCGCTTGTCCTCGTAGTCCTTGCCCGCGAATTTGTGAAAGAAACCGATCTGGCCGAACATCGGGCCGACGCCGCCCACCTGGAACATGAGCCATTGGAGGGTTTCGTACCGGCCGGCGGCATCCGGCGGAATAAAGCGCCGGCTCTTGTCGGCGAGATACAGCAGAATGGCGCCGGATTCGAACAATCCCAGGGCTTTGCCGCCGGGGCCGGCCGGATCCAGGATCGCCGGTATCTTGTTGTTGGGGCAGAGCGACAGGAATTCGGGCGACATTTGGTCGTTGGCGTCGAAGCGAACGAGGTGCGCTTCGTAGGGCAGGCCGGTCTCCTCGAGCATGATGGAGACCTTCACGCCGTTGGGTGTCGGCACCGAGTACAGCTGGATGCGCTCGGGATGCTGCGGCGGCCATTTGCGGGTGACCGGAAAGTCTTTCAGGTCGGACATGATGTTTCCTCTGGTGCGTCAGTACGTCTTACATATTCCACGAAGTCGTATTTGCTCGGATGATTGTCCGCCGCATTCGACGAATTGCACCGCAACGCGGCGCTCCGTCGATGTGTGACGCGATTCCACTTGCTCAAGCGCCAACTAAAGAGCAGCCTCAGGCTTGCGAGCGCTAACGACGGATCGTTGGTTTCGTGAAAATCATACCCAGCAATCAGACACTGATACTCGCCAATGAGCGCGCCAGATCCGGCGGTCCTGCGACCGTGGTGCCGCGTGCAATGTCGAATGCCGCAGACGGCGTGCTCACGCGCCTCACCCTGGTCGCTTTACAGGCCGACTATTCGGCTCCGCAATCGCCTCAGCTGGAAGCGCCGTTCGTCGTCGACGCGTGGGACGGCGATACGGTGGACGCCGGTGTGGAAACGATCCCGACCGGAATTCCCGCGCGGCTGTCGACCTCCGCAGGCGCCGGCGCTTCGTACGGATCGAGCCGCGGCGTCGCGCTCTACTCGAGCACGCAGCGCGCCCTCGACGAATCACCCACCAAACTCATCGACGTCCACGCCTGACGCGGCTGACGCGCCGCCGCCGTCGTCCTGGGCCTCGGGCGGGCGCATGTCCGGATCCGTGATGCCGCGGCGGACCGACCGGCGGCGGCGCCAGAAGCGCTGCATTCTCGGGACGAGGTCCAGCCATTCGGGCCGCAACCAGCGCGGATCCATCGGCAGGTCGCGAAACTGGCTGATGACCAATGCGCGGGTGTCCCTGACCGCGTCGGCGACGGCCGCGGGGATGTTCGGCCATGCAGTGATGGCCTCCACCGACCGATCGATCGCGGTCTGGAATGTTGCCTGCACCAGCCGCGAGGCCATCGCGGCCGCCGCGTCATTGCCCTCCGGCAGGGCCCGCAGGAACATTTCCACGAGCACCCGCGAAGCCAGCTCCGCTGTCGTGGCCTGCGTCGAAGCAGTCCATTGCCCCGGCGGCGCGTCCGGCGAGGCGGTCGCGAGCTCAAGGGCGGTGAGCACGTCCAGGATCACCATGCGCAGCGCCGCGGCGGTATCCGGCGCCTGGATATCGACCCGATCCCCGGGCGGCGCCGGCTGTGCGGCAGGAGCATTGCGCTGCTGCAGCGTGGACGGCGCACCCGGTGCGGAGCCCGCGGCCGCAGCAACCGCGGCGGGAAGCGGGGCGTCGGTCACGTTCATCCACACCGCCGCGCATGCCTATAGCCTTCGGTCATGCATATCCCTTCGGGATCAGGTTGTTGGTCCGCGCCTCGCGGGCGAGCTCCTCGCGAAAATCCGGATGAGCGAGGGAGATCAAGGCGGTGGCGCGCTCGGCAACCGATCTGCCCTTCAGGTTGACGATGCCGTATTCGGTGACGACGTACATGGTGTCGGTCCGTGGTGTGGTCACGATGTTTCCCGGCGTCAGCGTCGCGACGACCCGGCTTTGCCGCACGCCGCGCTTTTCATAAGTGGAGGACAGGCATATGAATGACTTGCCGCCCGCCGACGCATAGGCGCCGCGCACGAACTGCAGCTGGCCGCCGGTGCCGCTCACGTGGCGGCTGCCGCAGGACTCGGAGGCCGCCTGTCCTTGAAGGTCGATTTGGGTGGTGTTGTTGATCGACACCACCTGGTCGTTCCTCGCAATGTTGTCGGGCAAATTGGTGTAATCGACGGGACAGGCGCGCACGTTCGGGTTGCCGTCGATCGAGCGGTACAGCCGCTCGGTTCCGAGGGCGAAGGAGAACACCGTCATTCCTGGATCCTGGCGCTTGCGTGAATTAGTGACGATGCCGGCCTCGATGAGGTCGACGATGCCGTCCACGAGCATTTCAGTGTGAATCCCCAGATCGCGGACGTTGGCGTCACGCAGCAGGGAGCACACTGCGTTTGGCATGCCGCCGATGCCCACCTGTAGGCAGGCGCCATCCGCGATCTCCGCGGCGATCAGGCGGGCGACCTGACGTTCCACGGGGCTGATGGGCGCGGCGGAGATCGCCGGCAGCGGATCGGTTCCGCCGTCGATCACGAAATCCACCTCGCTCGAGTGCAGCGCGTTGTCAGGGCCCGGCACGCGCGGCATTGCGCGGCACGCCTCGACGATGATGATTTGCGCGCGCTCGGTCATCGCGCGCAGATACGTGGTGCTGCACCCGAGATTGAAGAAGCCCTGTTCGTCCATCGGTGCCGTCTTGATGCAGACCACATCCACGGGATCGATGAAGCGGCGATAGTAGCCCGGCGCCTCGCCGAAATTCATGGGGATGTAATTGCAGCGCCCGGCATCGTGCTGTTTGCGGTCGTAGGCCGAGAAATGCCAGTTGAACCACAGGAAATGCTCGCCTTCGGGGTCCGCATCGAGAACGGCACGGGGGCGCACCGTGAGTGCCGAACGGATCTTGACCCGCGACAGCTCAAGAGCCCTGGCGCCGAGCGCACGATCGAAGCGGTCCGGCTGGGCCAGCCCGAATCCGTAATCGACCCAGTCGCCCGATTTGACCAACTCCGCGGCCTGCTCCGCCGACACCGGTCTTGCAGTTCTGTTCCCCCGCATGGCGGCTAGCATACCCTGTAACGCGAGCTCGCTAGAAGCCGGCGAAAAAGCTGCGGGTGGCCGCGAAGCAGAAGGGCGCGACCAGCGTCGTGTGATAGGCCTCCGCCACCGCCAGCGCGCCGCCGTCCGTGGCCCCCTGTGCGACGGCGGTGGCGGCCACCAGCGCCTTGGCCAGGGCGAACTCGTTCTTGAGGCTGGCATACGGATCACCCGCGGTGACGGCCGACTCGAGATCAAGCACGTTCAGGGTCGCGGCGGGCGGATGCGCGATCCAATAATCATGCATCAGCTCGGTGTTGAACCAGAACACCACGGGGTCGACGTCGCCGCCGCACAGCTGCACCGGAGCCGTCGGCACCCAGTTGCGCAGGTCGTTGACCGTCAAGGCCTGCCGCATGCTCACGCCGGGCGCCGCTGCGACGATGCCGGTGGTGAGCGTCGGCCAGCCGCCGTCCGGATTGGCCTGCGCGTCCAGCAAATAGCTCAGGCGGTAGCTATTTTGGACCAGATTGCCGGTGCCGAATCCCAGTGCGAACACCTCCGCCAGATTGGCGGGCGCGGTTGGCGGTGTGATGTCGTCGAATTGCGCCGCGGGCGCAGTCGCACTGAACAGCGCGTATTGCGGAAGCTGCCCGTCCGCGTACAGCTGGCTGCGCGGCGTGGTGCTCGGCAGCAGCCCTTCGATGCCGGCGGCATAGGGAGTCGAAAACACCTCGCCGGGATCGGTGTAGATGTCGCCGTAGGCCTTTTGATAGGCGGTGAACAGCAGCGCCGAGGACACGGTGGCGCCGCCGTCGACCTCGCCCGAGAACACGGCGTCGACGAAGGCGGCAAGCGCATAGGGCCCCGACATGGGCGATGCCGCGGTGACCGTGATACCGGCGGTCTGCATGGCGCGATGGGTGGCCATCGCCACGTAGCCGCCTTGCGAATAGCCGGTGACGAACAGCTTGCCATTGTCACGGGTGAGCGTCCCCGAGGCGAGCGGCAGCGCGGCGCGTGCCGCCGACAGCGCGTCGATCATGTCCTTCGATTGCTGACCGGCGATCAAATAGGGATGGTACGGCAGCGTCGAGGTGTCGTAGCCGGCGTAGTTGGGAGCCACGACGATGGTGCCCTGTGATGCGAACAGCGCCGCCAGAGCCAGCGTCTCCGCGTTTTGCAGATTGGTCATGTTGAACGATTTGTCGGTCGTCGTGCCGTGCGCGTACAGGAGGATCGGCCGCGCGCCCGTGCAATTCGCCCCCAGGCCGGTCGGCACCATCAGCGCCGCCGACGCCGTGGTGGCCTCGTTGGCGCCGCCGACGGTCTCGTACTCGATGTCATAGAAGAGAATGTCGCAGATCGGTGTCCCGCTCAGGGACAGCAGCTGTTGATTGGTTGCCACATTGAGCTGCAGCAGCAAGTCCGGCGCCGTGAGGGTCGACAGCAGCGCGGGCGGGCTCTGCAGCAGCGTGCCGCGCTGCGGGGTCGCACCGGGGGCATTGGAGCCCGTGCCGCTGCCGCCACCGCCGCCACAGGCGGCCAGCAACAGCGAGATCAGCAATGAATAGGCGGTGCCTTTGAAAAGGCGCATGGTCACCAGGGCGCGTCGGACCGGCGTGCACAATAACAGCTTTGGCCCGTGGCCATAGCGTGGATGATCATCACGATCATGCACAAAACTTCACAAAACTTCACGAAGCGCTGGTCTTGTCCGCAGGCCTGATGCATCGATGACAAGATGTCTGCATTTGCCGACGGTGACGTGAAAATTTTCACCGACGTATAGTGCGTGACCGGGTAAATTCAGTTCATTCGAAGCCGAACGTAGAGATGGAGAAGTTGTTGGGAATTAAGCGGGCGGTATGGGCGTCGGCCTTGATTGCGTACTCGGTGACCTTGATAGCCTGCAGCGGCAACGGCAAAACCGCAACGCCGGCGGCCGCGCCGTCGATCTCCTCGGACCCGCAGAGCCAGAGCGTCGTGGCAGGTGCGACGGCGACCTTCACGGTGACGGCCACGGGCGCGGCGCCCCTGAGCTACCAGTGGTCGCAGAGCGGCACGGCGATTGCCGGGGCTACCGCCGCCAGCTACACCACGCCGGCCACAACCATCGCGAACAGCGGCGAAAGCTTCACCGTGACGGTGACGAACTCCGTCGGCAGCGTCACCAGCAGCGCAGCAGTACTCACCGTGACCTCGGAGGCCACGGCACCCGCCATCACGGCTCAGCCGCAGAGCCAGAGCGTCCTGGCGGGCGCGGCGGCCACCTTCACGGTGGCGGCCACGGGCTCGGCACCCTTGAGCTACCAGTGGTCGCAGAACGGTGCGACCATCGCCGGAGCCACCGCCCCGAGCTACACCACGCCGGCCACCACCACCGCGAACAACGGCTCGAGTTTCTCGGTGACCGTCAGCAACTCCGCCGGCAGCGCCGCCAGCAGCGCGGCCGTGCTCACCGTGACTGCGGTGGTCACGGCGCCCGCCATCACGGCGCAGCCGCAGAACCAGAGCGTCGCGGTGGGCGCGACGGCCACCTTCACGGTGGTGGCCACCGGCACCGCACCCTTGAACTATCAGTGGTCGCAGAACGGCGCGATCATCGCCGGGGCCACCGCCCCGAGCTACACCACGCCGGTCACCACCCTCGCGAACAGCGGCGCCAGCTTCAGCGTGACGGTCGGCAATTCGGCCGGAAGCGTGACCAGCGGCGCGGCGATGCTCACCGTCAATCCGGTGGCGCCCACGATCATCATCCAGCCGCAGAACCAGAGCGTGTTGGCTGGCGCCACAGCCACCTTCACGGTGACCGCCGCCGGCACCGCGCCCTTGAGCTATCAGTGGTCGCAGAACGGCACGGCGATATCCGGCGCCACCGCGGCGAGCTACACGACGCCGGTCACCGCCGCCTCGAACAGCGGCTCGAGCTTCTCGGTGACCGTCAGCAACTCCGCCGGCAGGGCCACCAGCAGCGCGGCCTCGCTCACCGTGACTCCGGTGGTCACGGCACCGGCCGTCACCTCCCAGCCGCAGAGCCAGAGCGTCACGGTGGGCGCCACCGCCACCTTCACGGTGACGGCCACCGGCACGGCACCCTTGAACTATCAGTGGCTGCAGAACGGCTCGGCGATTTCCGGCGCCACCGCCGCGAGCTACACCACGCCGGCCACTACGCTCGCGAACAGCGGCGCGAGCTTCAGCGTGACGGTCACCAACACCGGCGGCAGCGTCACCAGCCACGCGGCCTCACTCACGGTCAGCCCGGTGGCACCCACCATCACCATGCAGCCGCAGAGCCAGAGTGTGCCGGCGGGCGCGACGGCCACCTTCACGGTGGCGGCCACGGGCACCGCGCCCCTGACCTATCAATGGTCGATGAACGGCGCGGCCATTTCAGGTGCCACCGCGGCGGCCTACACCACGCCGGCCACCACGCTCGCGAACAGCGGCGCAAGCTTCACCGTGGCCGTCAGCAACGGCGGCGGCAGCGCCAACAGCACCGCGGCGCTGCTCACCGTCAACCCGGTGACGCCCACCATCACCACCCAACCGCAGAACCAGAGCGTGCTGGCGGGCGCCACAGCCACCTTCACGGTGGCCGCCGCGGGCACCGCGCCCTTGAGCTACCAGTGGTCGCAGAACGGCACGGCTATATCCGGGGCCACCACGGCGAGCTACACCACGCCGGCCACCACCACTGCCAACAACGGCGCGAGCTTCACCGTGACCGTCAGCAACGGCGGCGGCAGCGTCACCAGCGGCCCGGCCGTGCTCACGGTCACCCCGCTGACCGTCGCGCCCAGCATCACCATCCAGCCGCAGAACCAAAGTGTCAACGTAGGCGCTACCGCCACCTTCACGGTGACCGCCGCCGGCACCGCGCCGAGCTACCAGTGGTTGCAGAACGGCACGGCGATCAGCGGGGCCACCGCAGCGAGCTATACCACGCCGGCCACCGCCCTCACGGACAGCGGCTCGAACTTCTCGGTGACCGTCAGCAACTCCGCCGGCAGCGTGACCAGCACCGCGGCCACCCTCACGGTCACCGCGGTGGCACCCAGCATCACCACCCAGCCGCAGAACCAAAGCGTCACGGTGGGCGCGTCCGCCACCTTCACGGTGGCGGCCGCCGGCACGGCGCCCTTGAGCTACCAGTGGTCGCGGAACGGCACGGCGATTACCGGCGCCACCACCGCGAGCTACACCACGCCGGCCACCACCCTCGCGGACAGCGCCTCGAGCTTTTCGGTGACGGTCACGAACTCCGTCGGCAGCATCACCAGCAGCGCGGCGGTACTCACGGTCTCCGCGATCCCGCCCAGCATCACCGCGCAGCCGCAGAACCAAAACGTCGCGCTCGGCGCGACGGCCACGTTCACGGTGACCGCCACCGGCACCGCACCTTTGAGCTACCAATGGTTCAACGG
>PLET01000034.1 GCA_003137095.1 Gammaproteobacteria bacterium | reverse complement strand
CTAATCTTCGCCGCCTTTCCCGCGGGCCAATGCCCGAAGGTGGAGCCTATGCGTCGTCCGGTCGTGGCCGGTAATTGGAAAATGCACGGCTCGCGCAGCGCCAATGCCGCTTTGATCGCCGAACTGGAGCTGCGGCTGAAGCCGCAGTGGCCGATCGATGTGGCGATATTTCCGCCCTTCGTCTACCTGTCCGATACCGTGCGCATGCTGCATGAGGCGCCGATTGCCGTCGGCGCGCAGGATGTGTGCGCGGAGGCTGCCGGAGCGTTCACGGGAGAGGTCTGCGCCGCCATGCTCAAGGATGTCGGCTGCCGGTATGTGATCATCGGCCATTCGGAGCGGCGCCGCCTGTATCACGAAGATGACGCCCTGATTGCGCGCAAGTTCGGCGCGGCGCTCGCCGCGGGACTGACGCCGGTACTGTGCGTCGGCGAAACTCTGGCCGAGCGCGAGGCGCATAAGACCGAGGCCGTCGTCGCCCGGCAGCTCGACGCGGTGCTGGTGATGCATGGAGCGGCGAGCATGTCCCGGGCCATCGTGGCCTACGAGCCCATTTGGGCCATCGGCACGGGCCGTACCGCCTCGCCTGAACAGGCGCAGGCCGTGCATGCCTTCGTGCGGGGTCGAATCGGGGCCCAAGATGCTAATATAGCGGGCCAATTAAGGGTCCTTTACGGCGGCAGCGTCAAGGCCGCGAACGCCGCGGAACTGTTCTCGATGCCGGACGTGGACGGCGGTTTGGTGGGCGGCGCATCGTTGAGCGCCGATGAGTTTTATGAGATATGCGCGGCCGCGGCCGTTCGCCATTGAGTGATTTCATCATTGAGAGATTCTAAATGTTGCGTGGTTTAATTCTGGCGGTGCATATTTTGCTGGCATTGATGATCATCGGATTGGTGCTGCTGCAGCGTGGCAAGGGCGCCGAAGCCGGCGCCGGTTTCGGTTCCGGAGCCTCCGGAACCGTGTTCGGAGCGCGCGGCACGACGACGCTGTTTTCGCGCCTGACGGCCGTGTTCGCCGCCTTGTTTTTCGCGACGAGTTTGACGCTTGCTTATCTGGGCACGCGCACGAGCGAGGCGAGCACCGTGTTGGAGCGGGCGGCGCAGGCCGCGGCTTCGCAGCCGGCGCCGGCACCCGCCGCTCCGGCGCCCGCTCCGGCCCCGAAAGGCACGCCGTGATCGATCGTTCGAGTGTGTACGAGCCGACGTGGCGAAATTGGTAGACGCGCTAGTTTGAGGGGCTAGTGGGGCAACCTGTGCCGGTTCGACTCCGGCCGTCGGCACCATGTTTCTTTGATTGCGCGCCGCGCGCGCGAGCCTTCGGGCAATACGCGGCGCGGTGTGCCTGTTACAATCACGCCCGAATCAAATCGACACCACCGATCATGCTGCGACAGTATCTGCCAATTTTGATTTTCATGGCTCTGGCCGCGGTGCTTGGCACGGCACTGTTCGCCATCGGCTGGGTCGCCGGCCCGCGGCGCCCGAATGCGGAAAAGCTGTCGCCCTACGAGTGCGGTTTCGAGGCGTTCGAGGACTCGCGCATGCGCTTCGACGTGCGCTATTACCTGGTCGCCATCATATTCATCGTCTTCGATCTGGAGATCGCGTTCTTCTTCCCGTGGGCGGTGTCGCTCGGCGCGACGGGTACCTTTGGGCTGCTCGCGATGCTGATTTTCGCCCTCATTCTGGTGGTCGCCCTGGTCTACGACTACCGGAAAGGAGCCCTCGAATGGGATTAGAGGTCGCGACGCCAGGCGCGGATGCAGTGCGCGGTTTCGAAGTAACCACCCTTGACAACCTCATCAACTGGGCGCGTACCGGATCGCTGTGGCCGATGACCTTCGGACTCGCCTGCTGCGCGGTGGAAATGATGCATGCCGGAGCGGCCCGCTATGATCTGGATCGATTCGGCGTGATGTTTCGGCCGAGCCCGCGCCAATCCGACGTGATGATCGTCGCCGGCACCTTGGTGAACAAGATGGCGCCGGCGCTGCGCAAGGTGTATGACCAGATGGCCGAGCCGCGCTGGGTCATTTCCATGGGCTCCTGCGCCAACGGCGGCGGCTATTACCACTATTCCTATGCCGTGGTGCGCGGCTGCGATCGCATCGTGCCGGTCGACGTCTACGTGCCCGGCTGCCCGCCGACCGCCGAAGCGCTGCTCTACGGCATCATCCAGCTGCAGAACAAGATCAAACGCAACAAGGCCATCAGCCGATGACTCCGGATCCGGCCGCCGCCGCCGCCAGCCGGCCGACGCTCGCCGAGGCGCTCACGCGTGTGTGCGGCGATGCCCTCACCGCGGTGCCCGGCAGGACCGCGGAACTGAACTACGAGCTGGCCGCCGGGCGGCTGCTCGAGACCGCGACGCTGCTGCGCGATGCCGCGC
Organism: Gammaproteobacteria bacterium; assembly: GCA_003137095.1. GTDB lineage: Bacteria > Pseudomonadota > Gammaproteobacteria > Steroidobacterales > Steroidobacteraceae > Bog-1198. Next base: position 7,037 of record PLET01000034.1, on the reverse strand, counting down.
ACCTAAAATTCGAAATGTGCATGGATGTCTGCGGGGTCGATTACCTGCATCACGGCCGCGCCGAGTGGCTCACGCAGGACGCGACCTCGACCGGCTTCAGCCGCGGCGTGGCGCGCGGATTCGCCACCGAGGCGCCGCTCGCGCCCGGCCGGCGTTTTGCGGTGGTCTATCATCTGCTGTCGATCGCGCTCAATCAGCGCCTGCGGCTGCGCGTGTTCTGTGCCGACGACGAGCAGCCCATGGTCGATTCGGTCAGCGACGTCTGGGCTTCCGCGAACTGGTTCGAACGGGAGACCTTCGATCTGTTCGGCATCCTGTTCCGGGGACATCCTGACCTGCGGCGGCTGCTCACCGACTATGGTTTCATCGGCCATCCGTTCCGCAAGGATTTTCCGCTCTCCGGCAACGTGGAGGTGCGCTATGACCCCGACAAGGGCCGCGTGGTGTATCAGCCGGTGAGCATCGATCCGCGGGTGCTGGTGCCGAAGGTGATCCGCCACGACAACCGCTACGATCCGCAGCTGACCAATGCGAAATTGAATGGCTGAAATCCGCAACTACACGATGAATTTCGGGCCGCAGCACCCCGCGGCGCACGGCGTGCTGCGGCTGGTGCTCGAAATGGACGGCGAGGTCATCCAAAAGGCCGATCCGCACATCGGCCTTTTGCATCGCGGTACGGAGAAGCTCGCCGAGAGCAAGCCGTTCAACCAGTCGATCGGCTACATGGACAGGCTGGATTACGTGTCGATGATGTGCAATGAGCACGCCTATGTGGCGGCGATCGAGCGGCTGCTCGACATCTCGCCGCCGCTGCGCGCCCAGTACATCCGCGTGATGTTCGACGAGGTCACGCGCATTTTGAACCACCTCATGTGGTTGGGCTCCCATGGGCTGGACATCGGTGCCATGACGGTGTTCCTGTATTGCTTTCGCGAGCGCGAAGACCTGATGGATTGCTACGAGGCGGTGTCGGGCACGCGCATGCACGCCACGTATTACCGGCCGGGCGGGGTGTATCGCGATCTGCCGGATTCGATGCCGCAGTACCGACATTCCGAGTGGCGCAGCAAGCGCGATGTCGATCGCCTGAACGAGCGGCGCAGCGGCGGCCTGCTGGACTTTATCGCGGATTTCACCCGCCGCTTTCCGGCCTGCGTCGATGAGTACGAGACGCTGCTGACGGATAACCGCATCTGGAAGCAGCGCACAGTGAACATCGGGGTGGTCGGTCCCGAACGCGCATTGCAGCTCGGATTCTCCGGGCCCATGCTGCGCGGCTCCGGCATCGAGTGGGACTTGCGCAAGAAACAGCCGTACGAGGTCTACGACCGGCTCGACTTCGACATTCCGGTCGGGGTCAACGGCGATTGCTATGATCGGTATCTGGTGCGGATCGAGGAGATGCGCCAGTCGAACCGCATCGTGGAACAGTGCATCGCCTGGCTGAAGGCCAATCCCGGCCCGGTGATGATCGACGACCGCAAGGTGCGGCCGCCACGCCGCGAAGAGATGAAGGGCGACATGGAGTCGCTGATCCATCATTTCAAATTCATGACCGAGGGCTACTGCGTGCCGGAAGGCGAGGTGTATGCGGCGGTGGAGGCGCCCAAAGGGGAACTCGGCGTGTATCTGGTCTCCGACGGCGCGAACAAGCCGTATCGGCTGAAGGTGCGCGCGCCGGGATTCGCGCACCTGGCCTCGCTCAACGAGATGGTGCAGGGACACATGCTGGCCGACGTGGTTGCGGTGATCGGCACGCAGGACATCGTGTTCGGCGAGGTGGACCGATGAGCGCACAACCGGCGGGGTTGTCGGCGCACGTGCGCGAGGAGATCGACCGCTGGGTCGCGAAGTTCCCTGCCGACCGCAAGCGCTCGGCGGTGCTGTCGGCCCTGCATGCGGTACAGCACGAGAACAACGGATATCTGACCCCCCCGCTCATGGACGCAGTGGCCGAGTATCTCGGTCTGCCGCCGATCCAGGTGTACGAGGTCGCGACGTTCTATTCCATGTTCGAACCGCGGCCGGTCGGCCGCCACCACATATCGGTGTGCACCAACATCTCCTGCATGCTGCGCGGTTCGCAAAGCGTGGTCGAGCACGTCGAAAGAAAGCTCGGCATCAAGACCGGGGAGAGCACCCCGGACGGGCGCATCTACCTGAAGCGCGAAGAGGAGTGTCTGGCGGCCTGCACCGGCGCTCCCATGATGATGGTTGATCATGTGTTTCATGAGAATCTGACGGCCGAACGTATCGACCAAATCCTCGACGAATTGCAATGACGGACGGGTGATCGATGGCTCACGAACAGAACCAGGTGGTTTTCGAGGCGCTCAAATACGAGCGTCCGTGGACGTTGGAAGGCTACCGCGGCTTCGGCGGATACCAGGCCTGGGAAAAAATCCTGCGCGAGCAGACCCCGCGCGAGAAGATCATCGATGAGGTCAAGGCCTCCGGACTGCGCGGCCGGGGCGGTGCGGGCTTCCCCACCGGCGTCAAATGGAGCTTCATGCCGCGCAGTTCGCCCGTGCAAAAATACGTGGTTTGCAATTCCGACGAATCGGAGCCCGGCACCTGCCACGACCGCGACATCCTCAGGTACAACCCGCACTCGGTCATCGAGGGCATCGCGATCGGCGGATATGCAATGACGGCAACCGTCGGCTACAACTATATCCGCGGGGAATTCATGGCCGAGCCCATACCGCGCTTCGAAGCGGCGCTGTCCGAGGCATACGCGGCCGGCCTGCTCGGCAGGAACATCCTGGGTTCGGGCGTCGACTTCGATCTGCACACCTTCGTCGGTGCCGGGGCCTACATCTGCGGCGAGGAAACCGCACTGCTCGAGTCGCTCGAAGGCAAGCCGGGCAAACCGCGCTTCAAACCGCCGTTTCCGGCCAACTTCGGACTGTTCGGCAAGCCCACCACCATCAATAACACCCAGAGCTTCGCCTCCGTGCCGACCATCATGCGCAAGGGGGCGGCATGGTTCGCTTCCCTGGGGCCCGCCAATTCCGGCGGCACTCTGGTCTTTTCCGTGTCCGGTCACGTGGCGAGGCCGGCGAATTTCGAATTGCCGCTCGGCATCTCCTTCAAGGACCTGCTGGCGCTCGCCGGCGGCGTTTGGAAGGGACGCAAGCTCAAGGCGGTGATCCCGGGCGGCTCCTCCTGTCCGGTGGTGCCCGCCGAGATCATGCTCGCGGCCAACATGGATTACGACTCCATGAAGAAGGCCGGCTCCTCGCTCGGCACCGGCGCGGTGATCGTCATGGACGAAACTACCTGCATGGTGCGTGCGCTCGAGCGACTGGCACGCTTCTACATGTCCGAGTCCTGTGGCCAGTGCACTCCCTGCCGGGAGGGCACCGGATGGCTGGACCGGGTGCTGAATCGCATCATCGCCGGCGCGGGCCGCAGCGAAGATCTCGGATTGCTGGTGGATGTCGCCAATCGCATCGAAGGTCACACCATCTGCGCGCTGGGCGATGCGGCGGCGTGGCCGGTACAGAGCTTCCTGAAACATTTTCTACCCGAGTTCCAGTACATGGTGGAGCACCAGGGCCGCTCGATCGTGGAGGCCCGGGCCGCGGCCGCGGCTTGAGGGCGTGATGAGCAGCTCCGATCTGGTCAACATCGAGGTCAACGGCGTGCCGCTGAAGGCCCGCAAGGGCCAGATGATCATGCAGGCCACGGATCCGGCCGACATCTATATCCCGCGCTTTTGCTATCACGACAAGCTGTCGGTCGCCGCCAATTGCCGCATGTGCCTGGTGGAGGTGGAGAAGGCGCCGAAGCCGCTGCCGGCGTGCGCCACGCCCGTGGCCGAAGGCATGAAGATCTTTACGCGCTCGCCCAAGGCGGTCGCCGCCCAGAAGGCGACCATGGAATTTCTGTTGATCAATCATCCGCTCGATTGCCCGATCTGTGACCAGGGCGGTGAGTGCGAATTGCAGGATCTTGCCCTGGGGTTCGGCCGCGACATCTCGCGCTTCAGCGAGCGCAAGCGGGTGGTCAAGGACAAGAATCTCGGTCCGCTGGTATCCACCGACATGACGCGCTGCATTCACTGCACCCGATGCGTGCGCTTCGGCCAGGAAATCCAGGGATTCCCCCAGCTCGGCACCACGGGGCGCGGCGAGCACATGGAAATCACCACCTACGTCGAGCATGCCATCGATCACGAACTGTCGGCGAATATCATCGATCTGTGCCCGGTGGGCGCGCTCAACAACAAGCCGTTTCGCTTTCATGCCAGGGCCTGGGAGATGAGCCAGCACCCGCTGATCTCGCCCCACGACGCCTTCGGCACCAACCTGTACGGGCACGTGCTGCGCGGCAGGATGATGCGCATGGTGCCGCGGGAGAACGAGGCGATCAACGAAACATGGATCGCCGACCGCGACCGCTTCGGCTTCGAGGGAATCCTCTCATCGGATCGCGCACTGCGGCCGATGGTGCGCATCGGCGGCGCACTCGAGGCCGTGGATTGGGAGGTTGCGCTGGCCGCGGCGGCCGAAGGCCTGCAGCGCGTCGCCAAGGCGCACGGCGCGGGCGCCCTCGGTTTCCTGACCGCTCCCATGGCGACGCTCGAGGAGATGTGTCTGCTCTCGCGAATCGCCCGCGGCCTCGGCACCGGCAACATCGACCACCGCCTGCGGCAGCTGGATTTTCGCGCCCAGGAGAACGAGGGTGCCTACCCCGGCCTCGGGATCAACATTGCCGATGTCGATGCGCTCGAGGCTGCGGTGATCGTCGGCTCGAATCTGCGCCAGGAGATGCCGCTGCTCGCGCATCGGCTGCGCAAGGCCGCGATCAGGGGCGGCGCCAAGGTGGCCTTCCTCAATCCGCGCCGCTACGAGTATCTGTTTCCGGTCGCCGCCCAGGTGGTCGATGCCACCGATCTGCCAAATGCCCTGGCGGCCGTGGTGCGCGCCGCGGCGGCGGCCGCCGCCAAGCCGGTGCCGGCAGGCGTGCCGGAGGCGGCCGTGAGGGATGAACATCGGGCGCTCGCCGCTGCCTTGTCGAACGGCACGCGGCGCGCCGTGATCCTCGGCACCCTGGCGCAGCGCCACCCCGCCTACTCGCGGCTCAAGGCGCTTGCATCGCTGCTGGCCGAACTCACCCACGCCAGCCTGGGGCTCATCACCGAGGGCGCCAACGCGGCCGGCGCCTATCTCGCGGGCGCGGTTCCGCACCGACTGCCGGGCGGAGCGGCGAGTCCGTCGCCCGGACTGACGGCGCGCGCCATGTTGGAGTCGCCCCTGAAGGGCTATGTGCTCTTTGGCGGCATCGACCCGGAGGCCGATTTTGCCCTGGGCGCCGAGGCGCCGGGAGCGGCAGAGTTCCTGCTGGCCGTCACCACCCATCTGCCCGATTCGCTGCGCGCGCAGGCGCATGTGGTGCTGCCCATCGGCTCATTCGCCGAGACCTCCGGCACCTTCGTCAATGCGGAAGGCCGCTGGCAGAGCTGGGCGGGTGCCGCCAAGCCGGCCGGCGAATGCCGGCCCGGCTGGAAGGTGCTTCGGGTCCTCGCGAACCTGCTCGACCTGCACGGCTTTGATTACGTCAGTTCCGAGGAGGTGCGCGACGCGTTGAAGCAGCTTTGCGGGCCGCGCGACCTGCCGGCGGCGCGGCTCGGCTCGACGCTGCCCGAGGGCCAGACCTCCGGAGCGTGGGTGGATGTGCCGCCCTACGAGGGCGACGCACTGGTGCGCCGCTCCGAGGCGCTGGCGAAGACCAGGGACGGGCAGGCCGCCCGCACCGTGTTCTGATCATGTGGGATTGGGGGGCACTGCGGTCATGGCTCGATGGCGCCATCACGCCCTATTGGGCAAGTCCGCTGTTGATGGCCGTCCAGATACTCATGGTGATGGTGTGCCTCATCCTGTCCATGGCGTTCTACACCCTGGCCGAGCGCAAGGTGATCGGCTGGATCCAGTCGCGCCGCGGACCCAATCGGGTGAATCTGTTCTGGATACCGGGTTTCGGCCAGCCGTTTGCCGATGTGATCAAGCTGATGTTCAAGGAGATCGTGATCCCGGCGGATGCGAATCCCGTGCTGTTCCGCGTGGCACCGTTCTTGTCGCTCATCCCGGCGCTTGCAATATGGGCGGTGATCCCGTTTTCGCCCGAACACGCCTTTTCGAACATCGACGCCGGTCTGTTGTACGTGCTGGCGATGACCTCCATGGGCGTGTACGGCGTGATGCTCGCTGGCTGGTCGGCGAATTCCAAATACGCCTTTCTCGGCGCGATGCGCTCGGCGGCGCAAATCGTCGCCTACGAGATCGCCATGGGCTTCGCGCTGGTCGGTGTGCTGATGGCGTCGGGGAGCCTGAATCTCGGCGCCATCGTGCGCGCGCAGTCCGGTGGTTTGGTGAGCTGGAACTGGTTCTGGCTGTTTCCGCTGCTGGTCGTATACTTCATTTCCGGCGTCGCCGAAACCAATCGTTCACCATTCGATGTGGCCGAGGGCGAATCGGAGATCGTCGCCGGCTTTCACGTGGATTATTCGGGCATGGCCTTCGCGCTGTTCTTCATCGCCGAATACGTGAACATGATCCTCATCTCGATGCTGACGGTCATATTTTTCTTCGGCGGCTGGCTGTCGCCGTTCGACGGGTATCTGCCGCAGGACTCGCTGCTCGCGGCGCCGGGCTTTTTCTGGCTGGGTTTGAAGACCCTGGCGCCCATGTTCTGCTTCCTGTGGTTTCGCGCGACCTTCCCGCGTTACCGCTACGATCAGATCATGCGCCTCGGCTGGAAGGCGCTGATTCCCGTGACCCTGGTGTGGCTGCTGGTGGAGGGCGTCATGATTTATCTACACGTCGGTCCGTGGAAGGTGCATCCGTAATGCAAGCCGTACGCAGTTTTTTCAAGACCTTCCTGCTCTGGGAACTGCAGCAGGGCCTGTGGGTCACCTGGAAGAACCTGTTCCGCGCGAAGACCACGCTCAATTACCCGGAGGAGAAGACTCCTCAGAGCGCGCGCTTTCGCGGCCTGCATGCGCTGCGCCGCTATCCGAACGGCGAGGA
>PLET01000109.1 GCA_003137095.1 Gammaproteobacteria bacterium | reverse complement strand
TGGCCGATGGGACCCCCATGGCCTACGAACAAGCGGTCGCCGACGGACTGCGGGCGCTCGGCTGGCGGACCCGGCTCACCGGTCCGGGCGAGGACCGCCACTTCGACGTGATCGCGCAACTGCGCGACCAGCGCGTCATGATCCAGTGCCCGGGCTTCGTGTCGCCCATCCGGGCTGGCGTCATCCAGGAACTCGACGACGCGAAAACCCGCGCGGGCGCGCACCAGGTCGCCATCGTCAGCAACGCCGAATTCACGCCCGCAGCCCGCGATCTTGCCACCTTGACCGGCATGATCGTCCTGCGCCACGATGATCTTGCACGGCTAGCGTGTATGGTCAGCCGGTCGGGGGGAGCCGAGCATGAACACGGAGGTCACATCAGCGACGGTCGTGGGAGCGGAGCGCGGCATCGCGCCGCGGCCAGAAAAGACCCCCCGCAATCGTAGCGACCTGCGGGCATCCCATTTACATTTTATTTTGTGCATAATCGACGCACCACACAGGAGAGCGTCAGCATGAGCGACACCATCACACGGATTTATGGGAGCGCGGAGAACGCCAAGGCCGCGATCCAGCAACTCGGGGTCCAGGGTTTCAGAGACGACCAGATCACCTCGAGCGCCAATTCCAGAAATCAGTGGTCGGTGAGCGTTCGAGCCCCATTCGGCATGGGCAGCATGGCCGAGGACACGCTGGATGAGTTCGGCCCGATCATTGCGGTTCGCCCTAACTCGCGGGAACCGGACCTCGAGGCCATTTCGCGGCTGTCCGGGCGGGTGTCGCCGGGTGCGATCTCGCGGCTGTCCGCAACCGGATCCGTCGGGCCGATCGCCGGATTGTCGAAGCGGGTGTCGCCGGGTGCGGTGGCGACCTTGTCGGCTCGCAAATCGTCGGCGGCCATTTCACGGCTGTCGGGCCGGACGTCGCCGGGCGTGATTTCGAGCCTGTCCGGGCGCAAATGGTCGGCCGCCATCTCGCGGCTGTCTGCACCGGTGTCGCCGGGCAACATCGCGACGCTGTCCGGGGCAACCTCCGGGTCGGCGATTTCGCGGTGGTCGGGACGGGTGTCCGCCGGCGCGATCTCACGGCTCTCCGGGCCGGTGTCGGCGGGTTCCATTGCGCGGTCATCGCAGCCCAAATCACCGGGTGCCATCTCACGCCTGTCGGCGCCCAAATCGCCGGGCGCCATCTCACGGCTGTCGGCGCCCAAATCGCCGGGCGCCATCTCGCAGCTCTCGGGGCGGGTTTCGCCCGGCGCCATTGCCAATACCTCCGGGCCAACGGATCAGTCGGCGATCGCGCGGCTGTCCGCACCGGTGCCGCCCGGGTCGATCGCGCGGCTCTCGGGTCGGGTTTCGCCCGGCGCCATTGCGAGCTTGTCGAAATCGGTGTCGGCGGGTGCGATCGCGCGCTTGTCGGGCCGGGTGTCCGCGGGTGCGATCGCCAAACTGTCCGGACCGGCATCCTCCGGCGCCATCTCGCGGCTCTCCGGGCGGATCTCCACCGGATCGATCCCGCGGCTCTCCGGGCGGGTCTCGCCGGGCGCGATCTCTTCGATGTCGGGTACTTAAGGGCGCGGCAAGGGCGCCCAAGTCAGTAGCGGGCGCCGGTACGGTACACGTAGTCCTCGAGATCCTGCGCCTGCAGGCTCAGCCGGCGCTGCACCCGGTGCGCCGCGCGCATGATGGCGCGCATGGTCTTGTACACGACGCGCGGTTCCTTCTCGACCAGGGTTTCGAAATCCGCGCGCCGCAGGCACAGCACCTGGGTGTCTCCCGAGGCCGTCAGCGCCGCAAATCGCGGTGCATCGTCCATGAAGGACAGCTCGCCGACGAAGTCGCCGGGTTCGAGATTGTGCATGACCTCGGGTCCGTGTTTGCCGTCCTTGACCACGCAGACCCGGCCGCGCACCACCACGTGCAGCAGCGAATCCTGCGCCCCGGCGGGCAGCAGCACCTCGCCATCCCGCAGTGACTTCAGGCTCAAGATCTTGCCGAGCACCTCGCCCTCCGAGGGTGTCAATTCCGCACCCAGGGGACTCGCACGCAATGCCGCCACCACCTCATCCATCGGCTTTCATTCCTCGCCCATGCCACGGGCCGTCAGGGTAGCAGATTTGCGGTTTTCACTGATCGCGATCTGGCTCCTGGCCGCGCCCGCGCTGGCGGCACCGCCGCCCACCCCGGCGCTCGCCATCGGCTGGCAGAAGGTCACCGTTTTTCGCTGGAGCACCGATCGTTGCGTGGAGTCGGACACGCCGGATGCCCCGCCGCGGGCGTTTCGCGATGCGCGCGGCCGGGTGCATCTGTTCGCCACCCATCAGGACAATCGCGCGCTCACCGGCCCGGATTTCGAGCATTTGAAGCACCCCTGCACGGTGGTGTATCGCGGCCGGCATTCGGGTGCGCCGCAGGATTTCAGCGACCGGCAGTGGCTCGCCGCCTTCGCCACCGACGACGGCCGGCGGATCCATGCACTGGTGCACGATGAGTTTCAGGGCAACCTGCGCCGGCGGCTGTGCCCGAGCGGGGTGTACTTCGCCTGTTGGGAGAATGCCATCACGCTCGCCGTCTCGAACGACGGCGGCGAGAGTTTTCAGGCGCCGCCGCCGCCCCACCAGCTCATCGCCTCCCTGCCGTACCCGTATCAGGGGGACATCGGCCGGCCCATCGGCTACTTTCAGCCGAGCAACATCGTGCGCGAGGGCGGCCATTACGCCGTGATGTTCCATGCGGAGGCCTTCATGGCCCAGCAGGGCGGCACCTGCCTCGCGCGCACCGATGACCTCGACGATGCCGGCTCGTGGCGCGCCTGGGACGGCAGCGGCTATGGCCACCGTTTCGAGAATCCCTATACGAGCAGCGCCCCGGCGGCCGCGCATGTGTGCGCCCCGGTGGGCACGGGGAGCCTGTTCGATGTGGGGTCCGTGACCTACGAGCCGGGCACACAGCGGTTCATCGCCGTGACCTCGGTGCCGCACGGCAGCGGCAATGCCGCGACGCCGCCCGGCGTGTACGTCGCGGCTTCGACGGATCTGATTCGCTGGTCGGCGCCCGCACTGCTGATCCGGGAGAGCGAGTTCGCGGCGCACGATGCCGGGGCCGACGATCAGTACGGTTATTATTCCTTGATCGATGAGGCAAGCACCGCGCGCGACTTCTCCACGATCTCCGCGCATCCCTCGCTGTACCTGTACTACGTGGAGCTGGATCAGGCACTGCCGCCCTACAAGCGCAACCTGGTCAAGCTGCCGGTGAGCCTCGTGCGCTGAGCCGTCAGTCGGCCTGCGGCGTCGGCGCAGGCGCGGGCGTCGGCACGGGCGCCGGCGCACGATCCGCCGGCGCTGCCGATGTGTGCGGCACCAGCAGGGCGGCGAGCACGGTGCCGAGCGCCAGCAGCCACATGGCCCAGAACGTGAGATTGAGCGCGTTTTGCAGCGCCAGGCGGATCGCGGCATCGCCGGCCGTGAGCAGCTTCGCGTTGAGGAGCTGGCGCAGTTGATCCGAGGTGACCGGACCCACGCTGCCGGAACGGCTCAAGCCCTGATTGAGCACCGCACCGAGCGCGGTGGCGCCGAGGGTGCTGCCGAGATTGCGGGAGAAGATGTTCGAGGCGGTGACGCTGCCGCGCTGGCTCCAATCGACGATTTCCTGGATGAGCACGAGCGAGGGCACACTGATCAGGCCCATGCCGAAGCCCATGATCAACGAGCCCGCCGCCGCCCACACCGGCGAGCTCTGCGGCGTCAGCAGCACGAAAATTGACGCACCCACCGGCTGCAACAGCGCACCGGCGAGCAGCAGCCGACGCAGCGCATAGCGGTGAAACAGGCGCGCCGCCAGGGTCGCACCCGTGGGCCAGCCGATGAGCACGGTGGTCAGGGCGAGTCCGGCGACCACGGGCGAGTGCTGCATGACGATCTGCACATAGATGGGCAGGAAGGTGGTGAGGCCCATGAGCGCCATGCTGGCGAGCACGCCGACGCCGTTGGTCGCGGCGATGGGCCGATGGCTCCACAGCGCGAAGGAGACCATGGGATGCGCTGCGCGCCGCTCGAACAGCACGAAGGCCACGGTGGCGATGCAAAACACCGCGCCGGCCGACGCGATTTCCGTGGTGCGCGAGCCGCCGAGTTCGGTGAGCGCGATCAGCAAAGAGCTGATGGCGATGGTGAAGGAGGCGGCGCCGCCGATGTCGATGGAGCGGCGTTCGCGGTGCGGGTTCTCCTGCAGATGCAGCATGAATCCGGCCGCGGCGGCGATGCCCACCGGGATGTTGATCCAGAAGATCCAGGCCCAGGAGACGCTGCGGATGATCAGGCCGCCCACCACCGGCCCGATGACGGCGGACACCGCCCAGACGCTCGCGAGATAGCCCTGGATCTTGCCGCGCTCGCGCGCCGGATACAGATCCGCGACGATGGTCATCGCCACCGGCTGCATGCCGCCTGCGCCCACGCCCTGGATGAGCCGGAAGCAGATCATGGCCGGCATCGACCAGGCGAATCCGGCCAGCACCGAGCCCAAGAGAAAAATCCCGATGGAGGCGAGAATCACCGGCTTGCGGCCGTACACATCGGCAAGGTTGCCGCACACCACGGTGGTCGCGGTCTGCGCCAGCAGGAACACGGAGAACACCCAGCTGTAGAGCCGCAGGCCGCCCAGCTCGGCGATGATCTGCGGCATGGCCGTGGCGACGATGGTGGCTTCGATGGCCGTCATGGCCATGGTGGTCATCACCGAGGCGATGACCAGCGCCCGGGCGGATTTCACGTCACTCGCATCGCTCTAAGCCGTCCTCGCAAGCTCCGGTTTGAAACACACCACCCGGTCGCGGCCGGCCTCTTTGGCCGCGTACACACAGCGATCCGCCGCCTTGATCAGATCGCCGACGCCGTCGAAGGGCGACTGGGCGCAGTGCGTGGCAAGCCCCAGCGAGGCGGTGGTGCGGATGGTGGTGCCGGCGGCCACCTCGTGCTGCAGGGCGCGCAGCCGCGCGAGCAGCCGGTCGCAGATGTTGCGGGCCGATTCGGTACCGATGCCCGGCAGGACAATGACGAACTCCTCGCCGCCGTAGCGCGCGACCACGTCCTCATCGCGGAGCTCCCCGACCAGCAGCTGCGCGGTGGCCTTGAGCACGCTGTCGCCGGTGGGATGACCATAGGTGTCGTTCACCAGCTTGAAGCGGTCGAGATCGGCGAACACCACGCTCAACGGCCAGCCGCCGACCACGGCGCTGCGGAATTCTTTCTCGAGTATCTCATCCAGATGCCCGCGATTGTACACCCCGGTGAGCGCATCGCGGCGGTGCCTGAGCTCGAGTTCGGCGGTGCGCGCCTCCAGGTGGGCGCAATCATCGTGCAGCTTGGAGACCTGGTCGAGCGCCTGCATGCTGCGGAAGGTAAGCAGCTCGCGCGCCTGTTCGAGCATCAGGCCGGCGATGCCCGCATCCAGCAGTTCGGCCTCGAACAGCCGCTCGATCTCGGGGATCTCGGCGACCATGCTCGCCATCACCTCGGCGAGCTGCCCGGCCTCCATGCCGAGCCAGGCCTGCGCCTGGCCGGCAAGGTCCTGCAGGTCGCGCGGCGCGTGTGGTGCGAGCAGCACCTCGACGCAGCCGCTCGCCAATGCGATCACGCGCGTGGCCAGCCCGAGCGATTGCCCGCGGTCGATGCGCTCGGGGTCGTGGCTCGCCTCGACCACGGCGCAAAGCGATTCCGGCAGCTGCCATTGACGCATCAGCCAGCCGCCCACGGCGGCATGGTCGCTGCCGATCTGCTGCCGCTCAAGGGCGCACAGGTCCGCATGCGAGTACTGGGCGGGTAGCCCGGCATAAAACGCCGGCTGCGCCCGATCGATGGCGAGCACCGCGATGTCCTGCAACAGACCGGCGAGAAACAAGTCCTCGAGCGCCGGACCGCTGTGCAGGGTGCCCAAGGTGCGCGCCGCGGAGGCGCTCAGGATCGCGCGGCGCCAAAAGCGGGGGTAGTCGATCCCGGCGCCCTGGCCGTTCTTGTAGGCGCTCACCAGGGAGAAGCTCAGGGCCAGGGTGGTGGTGACATTCAGTCCGAGATTGACCAGCGCCTGGCGCAGGTTTTCGCTGCGGCGCCGCTTGGAGTAGAGCGAGGAGTTCGCCACCCGCAGAATCTTCGCGGTGAGGCCCGGATCCTGGCTGACGGCGGCGGCCACTTTGACCAGGTCGATGTCGGGCTCGCCCGCCAGCGCGATGATTTGCATGGCGATGGCTGGGGGACTGGCGAAATTGGCGGCTACCTGCAGTTTGCGCTTCAGACTGTCCAGCATACGGGTCCCCCTGCATGTAGCTGCAATGCAACAGGGGCTCTTAACGGCAGCCCTGAGCCTTTCTTGAGGGATTCACGTACGGGGAGGTGGGCGTAAGCCCCTAAGGCGCGGCGGATGCCGGCCGGGAATCCTTAGGCAGGCACACCCGGAACTCGCTGCCCCGGCCGATGCCGGCGCTCGCGGCCGTCACCACGCCGCCATGGCAGGCGACAATCTTCTTGACCCAGGCCATTTCCGTGCCGAGGGTGGTATGGGCGAGCGCGACCGCCGGATCCGAGTGCCGGAAGATCTCGCGGATCTCCGACAGGCCTTCACACGCGATGCCGACGCCGGAGTCCCTGACCTGCACCTCGACGCCGCCCGGGCGCGCCTCCACGATCACGGCGATGCGACCGTCCGCGCCGCTGTCGCGGACGGCGTTCTCGAGCAAGTTGCCGAAGGCCTGCTCGAGGCGCACGGCGTCCGCCCAGATCCAGACACCGGCCGCGGGCAATTCCAGCTGCAGTGCCAAGCGCCGGCATTGCAGTTCCGCGTCCAGGGAGGCGAGCACACACTGCATCACCGCGCACACATCGATGTGCGCAAGGTTGAGCTGCAGCGGCGCGGCGGTAACCTGCGTGGCGTCCAATAGTTCATCCAGCAGCACCGTCAATCGCGAGGCCTGCCGGGCGATCAGTTCTTGGGCGGCTGCCCGCGTCCGGGAAACCGGTCCCGGGATGTCGAGGAGGTGGATGGCATTGCTGATGGCGTCGAGCGGCCCGCGCAACTGATGCGCGACCAGGTCGATGAAATCGTTGCGGCGCTGATCCTTGATGCGCAAGGCCGCCAGTTTCAGGCGCGCCTCGCCAAGCGCGAGGTCAACGGGGGGATCTGCGAATGCGCTGGGGAAGTCCGAGGATTCGCTCCGAAAATCGGCCACTAAGGCTCCGCCTGACGATGCACCGCATCGACGCGGTCGAAAAGTACCGGCCATCAGGCGGATTTGTCTGTGCGTTAGCGTACATATAGTGCGCCCCGCTACAATAGGCGCCTGCATTCCAAAAGGGGGTGTCGCATGGCAGAGGATCGGGCGGACGCCGAGCTGTACGCGGCGCTCCGGCAACTGAACCTGGCGTTCCCCGAGGTCGAGGAGATCACCTCGCATGGCGCGCCGAATTTTCGCGTGCGCGGCGGCAAGACCTTTGCGACCTATGCGCTCAATCATCACGGCGACGGCCGCATCGCGCTGTGGCTGTGTGCGCCGGCGGGGATGCAGGACGCCTTGGTGCGCACCGAGCCCAAGCACTACTTCGTGCCCGCCTATGTGGGTCCGAGCGGCTGGCTCGGCGTGCGGCTCGATACGGGGCTCGCCTGGCGGCGCGTCGCCGAGGCGGTGCGCACGGCCTACGAGTGCGTGGCGCCGCCGCGGCTGCGCGAGCGGCTGCACGAGACCCCGCAGGTCCCGGCACCCACGCGGCGCATCACGGTCGCGGACATCGATCCGTGGCGCACGCCCCGGGGCAAGCGGCTGCTCGAGGCGATGCGCACCCTATGCCTCGAATGGCCCGGGACCGCCGAGGATACGGCCTTCGGCCAGCCCATCTGGCGCGTCGGCAAGAAGACCTTTGCACGCCTGCACCGATATACCGGCTGGCACGCCTCCTTCTGGGTGGGCGTGCATGCGCAGAGCCTGATGACCAACGATCCGCGCTTCAGCATTCCGGCGTACACCGGCCATCAGGGCTGGATCAACCTCGACGTCGCGACGGACTTTCGGATCGCGGAGCTGCGCGCGCTTGCGCTCGAGAGCTACCGGCACTACGCGGGCAAGGCGCAGCTCGCCGCGCTCGCTAATCCCACGGTTCCCGCAACAGCTTCTTCTCGAAGGCCAGCGCGCTCGCGACGATGACCTCGAGGTCATCGTACCGTGGCGTCCAGCCGAGCTCGGCGCGGATGCGGCTGGCGCGCGCCACCAGGTAGGGTGGATCGCCCGCGCGGCGCGGCGATTCGCGGATGCTGAGCGCCTTGCCGCCCACGGTCTCGACCATCTGCAGCACCTCGCGCACGGTGTACCCATGGCCATACCCGCAATTCAAGGTGACGGAGCGCCCGCCCGCCCGCAGATACTCGAGCGCCTTCACATGCGCGCCGGCGATGTCGGCGACGTGGATGTAGTCGCGCACGCCGGTGCCGTCCGGGGTGGGATAGTCGCTGCCGTACACGGAGACGTACGGACGCTTGCCCACCATGGCCTCGCAGGCCACCTTCACCAGCAAGGTGGCCCCGCGGGTGGCTTGGCCGATGCGCCCCTGCGGGTCGGAGCCGGCGACGTTGAAATAGCGCAGCGCCACATAGCGCAGGCCGCTCGCCGCCGCCGCGTCGCGCAGCATCCATTCGCTCATGAGCTTGGAGCTGCCGTAGGCATTGATGGGCGCCGTCGGTGTGTCCTCGTCGGCGTAGCCGCCCTCCGGAATGCCGTACACCGAGGCGGTGGAGGAGAACACGAAGCGGCGCACCGACTGCTCGAGGCAGGCTTGAAGCAAGGAGCGGGTGGCGCAGGTGTTGTTGCCGTAGTACTTCAGGGGATCGGCCACGGACTCCGGCACGATGGTGTGCGCGGCGAAGTGCATGACGGTGTCCACCGCATGCTCTTTGAGGAGCCGCGACACCAGCGCGTAGTCGCCCACATCGCCCACCACCAAGGTGCCGGCGGTCACCGCCTGGCGAAAGCCGCGCCCGAGATTGTCGAGCACGACGACCTGCTCGCCGGATTCCGCCAACTGGCGCAGCACGTGGCTGCCGATGTAGCCGGCACCGCCGGTGAGCAATATGGAGCCGTTGGCCATGCGAGCGGATCAGCATGCCCACAATGCCGGCGCGATGCAATCGGCCTACAATGCGTATTCCAGGTATGGTTGCGTATGGCAACCAAACCGCATCTGGAATTGCGGCTGGCTCTGCGCGGCATGAGCGCGTGCCGGCGGGGACCCCACTCCGGGTCGCTGCGCCGCTAGCCCAACAGGGCGTCAATCCAGTGGGCGATCGCCGCCATCATGTCGGCGCGCACCTGCGCGTCGGTACGCCCGCTGCGCGCCGGCACATGAAATGAATGGTCGGCATCCTGAAAGAGCGCCAGGGTCGCGCGTTGGCCCAGTCGCTCAACCAGGGGTTCGAGCAGCGTGCGCTCGGCAAAAGCATCCTTCGTGCCCTGCAGAAACAGCAGCGGAATGTTCACCTGGAACAGGTGCTCGGCGCGGTCTGTGGAGGGCCGATCGGGGGGATGCAGTGGAAAGCCGAAGAACAGCAGGCCGCGCACCTCGGTGAGCGGCTGCCCGGCCTGTGCCTGGGAGGTCATGCGTCCACCAAAGGATTTGCCGCCGGCGAGCAGCGGGAGCTCGGGCGTGAGCGCACGCGCGGCCGCGACCGCGGCGCGCACGGTGGCGTGGCAGAGCGCGGGCGAATCCGGCCGCCGGCCGCGCTTTTCCATGTAGGGAAACTGATAACGCAGGCTGGCGATGCCGATGGCGGCGAGTTCTTCGGCCATCGCACTCATGAACGGATGCTGCATGCCGGCGCCGGCGCCGTGGGCGAGTACCAGACAGGCGCGTTCGCCGTCCGCGCGTTGCAGCAGCCCGGACACGGCGGTGACCGGGTCGACCGTGATGTGCACCGGAACGCAGACCGTCATACCGCCGGCGCGGGGCGATGCCCGCTCACCGAGGCCCCGGCATCCGCCGCCAGGCGCCGCAGTGAAAAGAGCGCCAACAGGCCGATCACGGCCATCACCAGCAGTGCGAACCGAAAATCATGCACCGACAGATGAGTGCGCGGCTCGCCGGCGAGTTGCGCGCTCACCGTCAGCAGAATGGCCGAGAGAGACACGCCGAGCACATTGGTGCCCTGCTGAACGATGTACCACAGGGAGGTGGCGCTGCCGAGCTCCTCATGTGGGACATCGGCAAACACCAACGTGCTCAATCCGGTGAACAGCAGCGAGCGGCACATGCCGCTCACCAGCAGGATCGCGAACATCACGCCGAAAGGCGTGGTCGGGGAGAACAGCGCGCACACCGCCATCCACATCGAGGACAGCGCGGTGGTGATCAGCAGGACGCTGCGAAACCCGAAGCGGCGCAGCGTGCGGGTGGTGATGACCTTCAGCACGAGGTCGCCGCCGTTGAGTGCCAGCAGCAAGATGCCGGCGTTCAGCGCATTGAGCCCGAAGGTGAGCTGGAACATCATCGGCAGCAGGTAGGGCAGCGAGCGCACCGGCAGGCGCACCAGCGTGCCGCCGCCGATGGCCGCGATCGAATAGCTCGGGATGGCGAGCGCCGCCAGCGACACGAGGGGGTGGCGGTGACGGCGCGCATGCCGCACGGCGAATCCGGCCAGGATCAACCCGGCCGTCGTCAGGACCGCCGGCAGCTGCCAGGCGGGGTAGTCGTCGCTCAGGCGCTGCAGCGCATACAGGGTGAGGGCGGTGCTGCCGCCGAACAGCACGAAGCCGGCGATGTCGAAGGGCTTGTGCAGCGCCGGCGGGGCGTGCGGGATCAGGCGCAGCGCCAGCGCCACGCCGGCGATGCCGAACGGCACGTTGATGAGGAAAATCCACTGCCAGGACCAGTACGTGGTGATGAAACCGCCGAGTGCAGGCCCGAGCGAGGGCGCGATCAGCATGGGCACCGTGCTGATGGTCATGGCGCTGATCAGATCGGCCTTGGCGGTCGCTTGCAGCATGACGATGCGTCCCACGGGCACCATCAGGGCAGCGGCGCCACCCTGCAGCACGCGCGCGAGGACGAAGGCAGTCAGCGAGCGACTGAGTGCGCACAGCACCGAGGCCAGTGTGAACGCGGCGACGGCGGCCGCAAAGACGCGTTTGGCGCCGAAGCGGTCGGCAATCCAGCCGCCGGTGGGCAGGAGAATCACCTGCACCATCAGGTACACCGTGATGCCGATCGTGAGCTGCACGGGTGCGAGTCCGAAGGAGCGGGCGATGGCGGGCAGCGCGAGGGCCACCACGGCGCCGTCGAGCTGCGCCATGAACATGGCGCACGCCACGATCAGCGCGATCAGCCGGAAGTGGGAACGGTCGGCACTCAACAGGGCTAAGGATACCAGAACCCCCGCAGCCAGCACCGCGCCGGCGCGCCGGTACGTAAGCGCGGGAGCGCACCGACGGCGGGCGGCGGGGCCGCTAGGGTGGCGCCGATGAGCGAACCCCTGCCGGGAAAGCCGGATTCCCTGTCGCAGAACGTCAACGCGAACATCGACAGCATCGCCACGTTCCATCAGCGCCAGGATGACAAGCTCAGCCCGTTCGCACGGGGACTCGAACGGCTGGCCGCGTTCATCGGACATCCGGTGTATCTGATCATCTTGGGCGCGGGCGTTACGCTGTGGATTCTCGTGAACTCTTTCGCCGCTGATCTCGGCATCCGGGCCTTCGATCCGCCGCCCTTCGAGTGCCTGCAGGTGCTGCTGACGGTGGCGGCGCTCGCCACCTCGACCATCGTGCTCATCACCCAGCAGCGCCAGGCGCGCCTGGAGAGCCAACGTGCGCATCTGGACCTGCAGGTCAATCTGCTGACCGAGCAGAAGGTCACCAAGATCATCGACCTCATCGAGGAGCTGCGCCGCGATCTGCCGATGGTCCAGGACCGGGACGATCCGGAGTCGGCGGTGCTGCAGAAGCGCACCAATACCACGCAGGTGCTGTCCGCGCTCGAGGACATCGGCATCCGCAGCAAAACCGGCACCTAGCAGCGGCGCTGCGTCGCGGCACGGCGGCGCTGTGTCGCGGCGCGGCCGCGTTTGTCTAAATCCCCCTACAGCGCCGTGGCCGCCCGGGGGACTAAGGTGGCAACATGGGATCCTTCGAATATTGGCCGCGTCCCGGACATCCGCAGCTGCCGCGCGATGAGCGGATGGAGGTGCTGCGCCACGAGTTTCAATGGCGGCTGCGCCGCGAGCGGCTGCACCTGCGGCGCCTGAGCGCCAAGCTGGAACGCGCCAAGGCGGATGCCACCCCGGTGTACGATGAGCTGCAGGTGCTGGCACGCCGGGTCGCGGGCGCGGCCGCGCTGTACGAGCACCCCAACGTCTGCGATGCGGCGTGCACGCTCGAAGAGGCGGCGATTATTGCCCTGCGCGCGCGCGCCGGCCACGACGACGCGCAGGTGTGGCACGCCGTCAGGGCGCTGGCCCTGACGATGCCGCTGTGACCGTCGGGGAATAGACCCGGGCGCCGTCCTGGCGCAGAGTCAGCCGCCGCGGACTTCCAGGTCCGATTGCGGCGAGATCGGCAGCGCGGTTTGGGCCAACATACGGCATCCCAGCGCGTGAGATGCCCCATGACCGACGCCACCGATTACATTCTCGGAACCCAGCAGGCCGAGATAGCCCGCCTCGCCCTGCAACACCAGGTGTGGCGATCCGCCATGCTCGATGCCTGGCGGCGCGCGGGCATGACCCGAGGGTCGCGGGTCATCGACGTCGGTGCGGGGGCGACCTGAATCACGCGCGCGTCGTCGACAGCGATCTGATGCGCGACCCGAACGAGTACCCGGGATTCGATGTTGCCTGGTGCCGCT
>PLET01000059.1 GCA_003137095.1 Gammaproteobacteria bacterium | reverse complement strand
CATCTTCTGGCCGTTGATGGTCACGAAGCCATGGGCATGCACCGAGGTTGGACGCCGCATCCCGGCGCCCTCCAGCACAGCCGGCCAGAAGAGCGCGTGAAAATACAAAATGTCCTTGCCGATGAAATGGTGCAGCTCCGCGCTCGAGTCGGGCGCGAAGAAATCGTCGAAGTTCAGGCCGGTGCGCGCGCACAGTTGCGTGAAGCTCGCCAGATAGCCGATCGGCGCATCGAACCAGACGTAGAAGAACTTCCCGGGGGCGTCCGGAATTTCAAAGCCGAAATACGGGGCGTCGCGCGAAATGTCCCAATCCCTCAGGCCC
Organism: Gammaproteobacteria bacterium; assembly: GCA_003137095.1. Lineage (GTDB taxonomy): Bacteria > Pseudomonadota > Gammaproteobacteria > Steroidobacterales > Steroidobacteraceae > Bog-1198. Next base: position 72,381 of record PLET01000059.1, on the reverse strand, counting down.
TGCGAGAACCACTCACCCAGCTTGCGCGCGACGCTCTCCTGCACGGTGCCGCTGCCGACCCAGGACTTGAGCCGGCCCTCGAAGCCGCTCAGGCGGAAAAAATAGTGCTCGGAATCACGCGCCACCGGGGCCGTGCCGGTGATCACCGATGTGGGATTCTTGAGGTCCGCCGGGGTGTAGGTGGCACCGCACACCTCGCAAGAATCGCCGTACTGATCGACGGCACCGCAATTCGGGCAGGTTCCCCTGACATAGCGATCCGGCAGAAACATGCCGGCCTTCTCATCGTAGGCCTGGCTGATCGTGCGCCGTTCGATGTAATCCGCGGCCCGCAGCGTCCGGTACAGGCTTTCGCACAGAGCGCGGTTCTCCGGCGAATGCGTCGACCCGAAGTTGTCGATTCCGATCAGCATGTCCGCAAGGTCGCGCTTGTGCTCGACGTTGACCTGCGCAATCAGCTGCTCCGCCGTGATGCCCTCCGACTGGGCCTTGAGCATGATGGGCGTGCCATGGGTGTCGTCGGCACAGACGTACCAGCACTCGTGGCCGCGCAGCTTCTGAAAGCGCACCCAAATGTCGGTTTGCACCGCCTCGAGCAGGTAGCCGAGGTGGATGGGGCCGTTCGCATACGGCAACGCGCTGGTCACGAGGATTCGTCGGGGGGCGGTCATGAACGGTTCGATGAGCTACGAGGCTTCTTTGAGGTGCTCGAACTTGTTCTTGTTGATCGCCTTCTTGAAAGCCTCTTTGCCGGTGATTTCACGCCGATCCAGCAGCAGCTGGATCGCCGTGTCCATGGTGCGCATGCCGTGCGCCGAACCGCTCTGCATGGCGTTTTCGAGCTGGTCCATCTTGCCCTGGCGGATCAGATTGGCCACCGCGGGCGTATTGACCAGAATCTCCATGGCCGCGAGCCGCCCTTGCTTGTCCGTCCGCGGAATCAACTGCTGCGAGACGACACCGCGCAGGCTGGTCGAGAGCATGGTGCGTACGTGTGACTGTTTGTCCGCGGGAAACGCGTTGACCATGCGGTCCACGGTGGCCGCGGCGCCGTTGGTGTGCAAGGTGCCCATGACGAGTATGCCCATCTCGGCCGCGGTAACCGCGATGCTCATGGTCTCCAGATCGCGCAACTCGCCCACCAGGATGACATCCGGATCCTCGCGCAACGCGGACATCAGGGCGGATGAGAACGTCGCGGCGTGCACACCGATCTCGCGCTGGCTGATGAGACAGTTCTTGCGCGCGTGCACGAATTCAATTGGATCCTCGATGGTCAGAATATGGCCCTTCACGCGGTTGTTGATGTCATCGATCATCGAGGCGAGGGTGGTCGACTTGCCGGATCCAGTCTTGCCCGTGACGAGGATCAGGCCGTTGGTGGCCCTGCCGAGATTGCGCACCGCCTCCGGCAGATTGAGTTCATCCATGGTGCGCGCGACCGACGGGATGGCGCGAAACACCGCGCCCATGCCGTTCAGCTGGCGCATCACATTGACGCGAAAACGCGCGATTCCGGTGAGGCTGTAGGCGAAGTCGGTGCCGTCCTTGGTTTCGAAGCGGTCGACGGCCGGCTTGGGCATGATTTCGTACAGCGATTTCTTGACGGTTTCCGCATCCAGGGGCTCGCCGCTCAAGGGCATCAATTCGCCGTACAGCCGGATGCGCGCCGGGTCGCCCGCCAGAAAATGCAGATCCGAGCCCTTGCGCTCCACCAGCTGGTTCAAAAAGCTGTCGATGGCCGGCACGGCGACTCAGGTACCCACGGTTTCCGGCTTCGGCAGGATGCCGATGTCGGTGACGAAGCGCTGAAACTGGCGCTTGTCGACAGCGTAAGCGTAGGCGTCGTCCGGATCGACCTCTTTGGCGTTGATGGCGCCGAGCAGCGCCTGATCGAGCAGCTGCATGCCGTAGTCCTTGCCCATCTGCAGCTGGCTGGGAATCTGGTGCGTCTGATCGGTCATGATCAGTTTTGCGATCGCCTTGGTCACCACCATGACCTCGCACACCGCCCGGCGCGCGCGCTGATCCGGACTCTTGACCAGCACCTGGGTGATCACCGCGATCAGGCTCTGGGCGAGGAAGCTCTTGGTCTGTTCGCGCTCCTCGGTGGGCAGGGCGTCGATCACCCGGTCGATGGTCTTGGTGGCGCTGGTGGTGTGCAGCGTGCCGAGCACCAAGTGTCCGGTCTCCGCGGCCGTCATCGCCATGGAGATGGTCTCCGCATCGCGCAGCTCCCCCACCAGGATGACGTCGGGGTCCTCGCGCATGGCGGCACGCACCCCCTCGGCGAACGAGGGCAGATGGGTGCCGAGTTCGCGCTGAATGACCTGGCTACTTTTGCTGCGGTGCACAAACTCAATCGGGTCCTCGAGGCTGATGATGTTGAGCGCCCGCGTCAGATTCAAATAGTCGATCATCGCGGCCAGGGTCGTCGACTTGCCGGTTCCGGTGGATCCGGTCACCAGGATCATGCCCTGATGGTAGTCGCACAGCTTGCGCACGATGGGCGGCAGGCCGAGCTGATCGATGCTCGGCATCTGGACCGGAATCGAACGAAATGCCGCCCCGATGCCCGTCTCCTTGCGGAAGACGTTGACCCGAAAGCGGCCGCCCTCGCTCGAAACATACGAGAAATCAAGGTCGCGTCCGGAGCGCAGTTGATTCAGCTGCGACTGGGTCAATACCTCCGTGATGTACGCCTCGAGTTCGGTCGCCCCCAAATCTCGAAACTTGATGGGCATCAGATCGCCATGCATGCGCAGCATGGGTGGAACGCCCACCGCGAGGTGCAGGTCCGAGCAGCCCTGCGCCAATCCGAGCTTGAGGAAGGCATCGATTCTGGCCATATGGCGCCAAGATTACCTGAAACCGCGGCTACAGGAACTTCTCGAGCGAGAGCCGCAGTTCGTCCATGGTCTGGGCCCGCTTGGTCTTGTCGAGGGACATGCACTTCATGACCAGTTCGTTCAACTCCGGGGGCAGTTCCTTGTTGATGTCGATCGGCGGCCGCGCCTTGCCCTGCACGTGCTGGTACATCACCGACATGTGATCGCCGCGCGAATACGGCGGCACGCCGCAGAACATCTCGTACAGGATCACCCCGAGGCTGTAGATGTCGGCGCGTTCATCCACCTTCTTGCCGAGAATCTGCTCCGGCGCCATGTACTTCGGGGAGCCGATCACGTAACCGGTCTTGGTCAGCTGCGTGTCGCCCTGGCTCTGCGCGGCGGCCACGCCGAAATCCACGATCTTCAGCAGCCCGTCGTTGTCGATCAGCACGTTGGCGGGCTTCAGATCGCGGTGCACGATGCCCGCCTGATGCGCCACCGCCATGCCGGTGGCGATGTCGATGCCGAATTTCACCGCGCGCTTGAGCGCCACCGGCTTCTCGTTGACGATCTCACCGCCAAGGGTGTGCGACGGGAAATACTCCATCGAAATGGCGTAGTTGCCACGTATGTAGAGAAAGTCGTAGATGCGGATGACGTTCTTGTGCGTGATCTTGCGGCTGTAGCGCAATTCGTGCACGAAGCGCTTCATCATCTCCTCGTCCGAGGCGACGTTCGGATTCAGGAATTTCAGGATCAGGCGCTCCTCGACCACGGTGTCCTCCATGAGCAGCACCGTGCCGAACGCGCCCTTGCCGATCTTCTCGATGTATTTGTAGCGGCCTTCGATGATGTCGCCGGTCTTCAGCGTGTTGATGTCGAGGCGCTGCGCCTCCTTCACCTCCTGCTGCTGCTTGACGACGCTGGCGAGTTCCGAATTATCGATGAGCAGCGTTTTCGCCGCCTCCTGCAGCTTTGCGGCGCGCTGATTTGCGGCCACCTGCTGGGTGGAGAAGCGGCTGTCGAGCGCCTGGATCGCATTTTCCACGGCCTGCGCCACGGCCGGATCGCCGGTGCTCGCGGCCGCCTGCAGCCTCACCCGGATGGTGTCGGCGCGGCGCTCGTCGGTGAGCTTCGCGAGCGCGGCGATCGCCTCCAGCTTGATCTCGCTCTCCTGCCGCTGCAGCATGGGCAGCAGCGGCTCGACGTTCTTTTGATCGCCGACCTTGGCGATGGCCCGGATCACCGTCGGCAGCGACTTGGCCTCGCCCCCGGAGAGCATCTCGACGAAGCGCGGCAGGGCCTTGGTGCTGCCGATCTCGGCAAGCGCATCCACGGCCCGTTCGCTTACCCACCAGTCCGCATCCCGGGTGGCCTCGATCAACTGAGCAACCGCACGCTCATCCTTGGTCTGATTGAGGATCTCGATGGCGGCGCGGCGTATCTCCTTGTCGTCGTCCTTGATCAGCTCGAGCACGGCCTCGACCACGCGCGGGCCGCCGATCTTGCCGAGCGCATCGGCGGCGCGGGTGCGCACCCACCAATCGCTGTCGGCGATGACCTCGAGCAGATACTTGACCGATTTCGACGTGCCGACGGCGTTCAGCACCTCGACCGCGGCGCGGCGCGCGTATTCATTCTCGTCCTTGAGGACGTCGACCAGATACTTGATGGTGTCGGGGTGATTGGCCTTGACCACCACGTCGACCGCCTTGTTCTGCACTTCGATCTCCGGATCGCGCAGCAGGCCGCACAGCAGGGCGATGTCGAACGGGCCGTCCATGCGCGCCAGCGCCGACAGCGCGGCCGAGCGTATGAATTTGTTGTTGTCCTTGAGCTGTTTCTGCACGGCATGTTGGACCCGCGGCAGGTTGAAGCGCCCGAGCACGTTGATGATGTGCATGCGGGCCATCGGGTCCTTGCCCTCGATCCGCGCGATCAGATCATCGACGGCGGACTCATCGGCGATCTCGCCGATGAGCTTGAACAGGCCGGATCGCTCACTGGCTTCCTGGCTGTAGGCGGCATTCAACAGTTCGCGCACGCTGAAGCGCGATTTTTGCGCTGCGATCACATCGAGGATCGCCTGCTTGGGCATGCCCGGCTTGCCGAGGGCCTCGAGCAGTGCACTGGGGGGGTAGTTGCGGCTGGACGACAGCGCCCAGGCGATGCCCGAGACGGCGCGGCCGTTGGCCTCCGCCATGGTCTTGAGCATGATCGGCAGGGTCTTGACGTCGATCAGCTGGGACAAGGTCTCGACGTACACCAGGGTCTCGCCCTTGTCCGCATTCGACAGGGCTTCGACCAATGGGTCGATCGCGCTCGGTCCGAGCGCAACCAACTTGGCCAGAGCCTTTTGGGCTACGGGGCTCGCTGGGTTACCGCTGGATCGGACGTCCGCGATGAGGCGGTCGGCACGATAATTGGCAAATAAACTCATTCAGTGCCTTCAAGTTGCACTTACTAATTATGCCATACGGTACGCGCTTGGCGGCCTGCTGCGGTACAATCCCATCACACTATGGAACATGCCCTCGATGCGCAGAGCGCGGCCCGCGCCTCCTTGAGCGCCTACCTGGATCCGTACCTCGGACAGACCTTGGGCGAGGCCAAGGCCATAACCGATCTGGCGCTGCGGGATGGCGTACTGCACGCTGAACTCAAGTTTGGCTTCCCGGTTGCCGATTACCGGGAGGAGCTGCAGCAGGCCCTGCAGCCGCTGCTCGGCGACCTCAAGCTGCAGCTTTTGTTGCGTTCCGACATCACCGCGCATGCCGTGCAGCGCACCCTCAAGCCGCTCGCCGGCGTCAAGAATATCGTCGCCGTCGCCTCCGGCAAGGGCGGGGTCGGCAAATCCACGACCGCCGCCAATCTCGCCATTGCCTGGGCCCAGCAGGGTGCCAGGGTCGGCTTGCTGGATGCCGACATCTACGGGCCCAGCCAGCCGCTGATGATGGGCTTGAGCGGCCGCAAGCCGCTCTCCGAGGATGGCAAGCATTTGACCCCGCTGCAGGCTCACGGCGTCGCGGTGATGTCCATCGGATTCCTGATCGATCCGGCGCAGCCCATGGCCTGGCGCGGCCCCATGGTCACGCAGGCGCTGAGTCAGCTGCTGGGCGAGACCCAATGGGGTGAGCTCGACTATCTGGTGGTCGACATGCCGCCCGGCACGGGCGACATCCAGCTGACTCTCGCCCAACGCGTGCCCGTGAGCGGTGCGGTCATCGTCACCACGCCGCAGGACATCGCCCTGCTCGATGCACGCAAGGGCCTCAAGATGTTCGAAAAAGTCGAGGTACGGGTGCTCGGCGTGGTCGAGAACATGAGCGTGCACGTCTGTACGAATTGCGGACACGTGGAGCACGTGTTCGGCAGCGGCGGCGGCGGGCGCATGGCGGCGGAATACGGCGTCCATCTGCTCGGCGAACTGCCCCTCGACATCCGCATCCGCGAGGACGCGGACGGCGGCAGTCCCACGGTGGCCGCCGAGCCCGGCAGCCCGCGGGCCCGCGCCTACCTGCAAATGGCGCGGCGCACTGCCGCGCGGCTTGCGACCTTGAACAAGGACTACAGCCGGGCCTTTCCCAAGATCAGCGTCGAATCGACCTGATGAGCATCAAGAGCGACCGGTGGATCAGGCGCATGGCGCGCGAGCAGGGCATGATTGAGCCGTTCTCGCCCGAACAGGTGCGCATCGACGGCGGCGGGAAGATCGTCTCCTACGGCACCTCCAGCTACGGCTACGACGTGCGCTGCGCGGACGAATTCAAGATTTTCACGAATATCAATTCGACCATCGTCGACCCGAAACGCTTTGACGAGAAATCCTTCGTCGATTTCCGCGGGCCGGTGTGCATCATCCCGCCCAATTCGTTCGCGCTCGCGAGCACGGTGGAGTTCTTCCGCATCCCGCGCAGCGTGCTGACCATCTGTCTGGGGAAATCGACCTATGCCCGCTGTGGAATCATCGTGAACGTGACGCCCCTGGAACCGGAGTGGGAGGGGCACGTCACGCTCGAGTTCTCCAACACCACGCCGCTGCCGGCCAAGATCTACGCCAATGAGGGCGTCGCGCAGATGCTGTTTTTCGAATCCGACGAGGTCTGCGAGACCTCGTACCGCGATCGCGGCGGCAAGTATCAGGGTCAGCGCGGCGTCACCCTGCCGAAGACCTGATCGGGTGCTCCCGGTCGCGGGGCGGCCACGCCGAATACGCAGAAAGGCTAGCGCTTCAGACTCCTGATGCGAATCGCGAATTCGAGGCTTCCGTCGCGGGTGCGTTCCGCCTGCACTGGTATGAAACCGAGGGAGGGCGCGAACCACATGCGCAGCACGCGGTTGCTGCCGGCCCGGCTGCTGGCGACGACCACGGTGTTGAGGTCGCCGAGGGCCGACTTGATCCGCGCGGCGCCCTGGTTGGTGTAGGTGAACTCCTTGGCTTCGTCCTTGTCGACGATGAGGAAGCCCTTCGGCAGATCGCCGTTCTTCAGGTCCTGCATCACCTCGACCTGGATGGACATCACATCCTGAATGCCGTCCCTGATCTTCAGGTCGATCGGCTTGCCCTCCGAGGCGCCGCGGGCGTGATGATCGTCCCAGTCGAATTCGAGGGATACTCTGGATGACCCGTCCTCGGCGCGATATCTGTCCGGCCGTACGTGTCCGCCGCTCATCGTGAACCAGCTCGTCTGCACCACGTCGCTGCTGTAGGCCAGCCGGAAGATGCCGCGGGCGCTGATCCGCCACACGTAGACGAAGCGGTCAGGGGAGCCATCGGCCTTGAGTTCGAGATCGCTGACGCCCACGTGAATGCCGCGCCACTCGGCCACGTAGTGGGCCGAAAAAGGCGCGATGCCCGGCTCGGCAGCGGCGCTGTCCTGCAGCCCGATGAGGGCCATCAACAATACCCCCGCTGCCGCTTTGAACATGAGATCCCTATTTCCCAACGTCGGCGAGCTGCAGCGGCGCGCTCAGTGCGCGTCCGTCGAACCAGGCGCGGCCGCCGGCACACGTCAGCCGATGCTCGCAGAACCAGCGCACCGCGCGAAAATACATGCGGTGCTCGGTCTCGAGCACCCGGGCGGCAAGCTCTGCCTCGGAGTCTCCGGGCATGACCGCGACCCGGCTTTGCAGGATGGCGGGGCCGGCATCGAGCGTCTCGGTCACGAAGTGCACCGTCGCGCCGTGTTCGGCATCGTGTGCGGCGAGCACCCGCCGGTGGGTGTGCAATCCTGCGTACCGCGGCAGCAGCGAGGGATGGATGTTCATGATGCGTCCCTCGAAGGCTTGCACGAAGGGCGCCGACAGTACGCGCATGAAACCGGCGAGCGCAACCAGCGCCGGCGACAGTGCGCCGACCGCCGCGGCCAGCTCGCGCTCGTACGCCGCGCGGTCCGTGGTATGCGGCGCGAGAATCTGCGTCGAGATGCCGAAATCGCGCGCGACCTCGAGACCTCCGGCGGGCCGGTCGGCCAACACGCCGCTCACCCGGTACGGTGAATCGGCCGCGAGGCTGTGCTCGATCAGCGCCCGCATGTTGCTGCCGCGCCCCGAAATCAGGATGACGACCGCGTCGGGGGCGGTCTGCGCGCTCACGCGATGACGACGCCGCGTGCCCCGCGGCGCACTTCGCCGATGACCAGCGCCTCCTGGCCGGCGGCACGCAGCACGGCGAGGGCACGGGCGACGTCATGGGCGGCGAGCTGCACCGTCATGCCGACCCCGCAGTTGAACACCCGGTGCATTTCCGCGTCGGGCACGTTGCCCTGGCTGCGCAGCCACTCGAACACCGGCGGGCGCGGCCACGCGGCCCTCTCCAGCACCGCTTCCAGGCCCTCCGGCAGCACGCGCGGAATGTTCTCCACCAGGCCGCCGCCGGTGATGTGAGCGAGCCCGTGCACCGGCACCTCGCGCAGCAATGCGAGCAGCGGTTTGACGTAGATGCACGTCGGAGCCATCAGCTGGTCGATCAACGGAATGTCCTCGATGCGGGTCTGCAAATCGGCCGCGCCGAGCTGCAGAATCCGGCGGATCAGGGAGAAGCCGTTCGAATGCGGCCCCGACGACGGCAATCCGAGGACGGCGTCCCCGGCGCGCGTTTGCGAGCCGTCGATGATCGACTCCTTCTCGACGATGCCCACGCAGAAGCCCGCGAGGTCATAGTCCCCAACTTGGTACATGCCGGGCATTTCGGCGGTCTCGCCGCCGACCAGCGCGCAGCCGGCCTGCACGCAGCCCTCGACGATGCCGGCGATGACCCGTTCGGCGGTGTCCACGTCGAGTTTGCCGGTGGCGAAATAGTCGAGAAAATACAGCGGTTCGGCGCCCTGCACGACCACGTCGTTGGCGCACATGGCCACCAGATCGATGCCCACGCCGTCGTTGCGGCCGGTGTCGATGGCGAGCCGCAGCTTCGTGCCCACGCCATCCGTGCCCGAGACCAGCACGGGCCTGCGATAGCGGTCGAGGGGCACCTCGACCAGGGCGCCGAAGCCGCCGATGCCGCCAAGGACTTCCGGCCGCAACGAGCGTTTGACGCGCGGCTTGATCCGCTGGACGAGCTCCTCGCCCGCGTCGATGTCGACACCGGCGTCAAGGTAGGTCACGGGCGCTCGCTCAGTCATGGTGTTCCTCGTTGGCGGATGGCGCGGCGGGTCGGCAAGCTGTGGTATTTTACATGAGGAGACAGAGACTTCCGCGCCATCACCATGACACAGCACTCAAGCCCATTGGCAGCCGGTCGACTGCGCGCTGCGGCGCTCGCATGCCTGGCCGCAGCCGCGCTGTGCGCCGCCGCGGACTGCGGCGCGGTGGCGCGCGCCGACCTCTACCAGGCGACGGCGCCGCTCAGCGACCATTCCGAGGCCGCTCAGACGGCGGCCTTCCAGACGGCTTTGAAGACCGTGCTGGTGCGCCTGACCGGCAACCGCAACGCGGATCAGGACCCCGCGCTGGCACCGCTGGTCAATGAAGCGCGGCGCTTCGTGCAACAATATCGGGCGGCTGCGGACGATGAATTGTGGGTGGCTTTCGACGGTGCGGCCGTCGAGCGCTGGCTGACACAGAACGGCCAGCCGCTGTGGGGCCACGAGCGGCCGTCCACCTTCGTCTGGCTGGCGGTGATGTCGACCGGCACGGTGCTCACCCGCGACGACACCTCGGAACTCAAGTCGGATCTCGATGCGGCTGCCGCCGCCCGCGGAATCGTGCTGCTATGGCCGAGCCCGGCGGATCTGCAGAGCAACCGGATCGACTACTCGGCGGTTGCCAACGGCGGCCCGGCCGTGCTGGCGCAGCTCGGGCGCCGGCTCGGGGGCGAGGGCACGCTGATCGGGCGCGCCAGCGGCACGGGCGCCGCCGCGAGCGTGCGCTGGACGCACGTATTTCAGGACCGCAGCAGCGAATTCTCGGGCACCCTGGAGGGTGTGAATCACGCCGCGGACGTGTACGCCGAGATTTTCGCCGCCAGCGGCGCACCCATGCCGGTCGATATCGAGGTGAGCGGGGTGAACGACGTGCGCGGCTATGCCAACGTCGAGAATTATCTCGAGTCGCGTGCGTTCATCTCGCACGTGAGCGTCGAGGCGCTGACCGGTGAGACGGTGAGATTCCGCCTCACCACGCGCGGCGGAGCGGAATCGCTGCAGCGCGCCCTGGCGCTGAATGGTCCCCTGGAGCCGCTGACGTCGGCCGACAACGGTGTACAGCGCTTCCGTCTGCGGCCGTAGCACCAAGGGCTGGGCGATCCCTTGTACGGTTGGATGCGGCGGATTCCCAACGTCATCACCGCGGGCAGGATGGCGTTGGTGGTGCCGGTGGCGTGGACGCTGCTGCATGGCCAGCTCGCGATGACGCTGCTGCTGTTCGGCGCCGCCGCCGCTTCGGACGGCGCCGACGGATTTCTCGCCAAGCGCTTCGGCTGGCAGAGCGATCTCGGTGCGATCCTGGATCCGGCCGCGGACAAGCTGCTGCTCGCCACGGTGTTCGTGACGCTGGCGCTGATTGGAGCCGCGCCGCTGTGGCTGACGGTGACCGCCGTCGGGCGCGATGTGGTTCTCGTGCTCGGTGCGCTCACCTATCGCTATTGGTTCGGTCCCGTCAAGGTCCGCCCGTCGGTGATCAGCAAGACCAACACGCTCTGCCAACTCACCTACGTGCTGGCGGTGATCGCGCGGCTCAGATTCGCGTGGCCGCCCGCCTGGCTGGTGATCCTGCTGGGAGCCTCGGTTTTCGTCACCGTCTGCATCAGCGGCATCGACTACGTGCTCACCTACGGTCGCCGCGCCGCCGGTGAGGTGCGGGCGCGCCGGGCGCCGGGTACCGGGGCCTCATGAAACAGCTGGCCCTCGGGGTGAAGCTGCGCGCCGCGGCGGTGTTCGCGAGCTTTCACCCGGGCGACAACGCCGAGATCCTGGCCGCGCTGCGCGCGCCGGGCACCGCGCCGCTGTGGTTGTGGGGAGCTGCCGGCACCGGCAAGACGCATCTGCTGCAGGCAGTTTGCGCGGCGGCCGGAGAGGCGGCGGCGTACTTTCCCCTGGATCGGCGCGTGGCGCTGCCGCCCGAAGCGCTGCTCGGTTTCGAGGCGAACCGGGTGCTGTGTGTGGACGATGCGGATGCGGTCGCCGGCGACCTGCCGTGGGAGCGGGCGCTGTTCCGCCTGTTCAACGAATCGGCGGAATTGCGGACGCGCCTGATATTCGCCGCCGGTGCCGCGCCGGGCACGCCGGCGTGGGGCCTGCAGGACTGGCGCTCGCGTGCCGCCTCCTGTGTCGTGTATCAGTTGCGCGAACTCGACGATGCCGGGCGCCTCGACGCGCTGCGGCTGCACGCGGCGCAGCGCGGCCTGCTGCTGCCCGCCGACACCGCCGAGTATCTCATGCGGCGCATGCCGCGGGATCTGCCCTCGCTGTTCGCGGTGCTCGACGATCTGGACGAGGCATCGCTGATCGCGCAGCGCCGACTCACCGTTCCGTTCATCCGCGAGGCGCTGGAGAAATCCGCAGGTAAGCCACCATAGTGCAGAACCAGCCGAACACCAGCAGCAGGCTCAGGCCTGCCACCCAGCGGGCCGCCGGATTGACCAGCAGCTCCGTCAGCGCGAACAGCAGGTAGCCCGTCGACAACAGGCTGGCCCAGGCGTAGGTGTAGCGGTGCCCCCGTATCAGACCCCTCAAGGCGGCGAGCAGCGGCACGGCCGCCGCCACGCACAGCGGCCAGGGATAGCCGGCCGCGATCCATGCCAGAGAACTCAATACCACCGCCACCCACATCAAGACGGCCGCGCCGCGCGCGCGCGCCGCGCCGTTCAACGAGCCGCGCTCCTCTGCAACCGGTCCGCCAACGCCGCCACGCGCGAACCCAGTGCCCGTGCCAGCTCGCGCTCCACCTCGGACAACTGCCCGCGGCCGCTGGTCTCGGCCACGTGGCCCGCCCCATAGGGAGTGCCGCCGCCGCGGGTGCGCGTCAGTCCGCTTTCGGTGAACGGCAGCCCCACCAGATACATGCCCTGGTGCAGCAGCGGAATCATCATGGAGAGCAGTGTGCTCTCCTGTCCGCCGTGCAGGGTCTGCGTGGAGGTGAACACCGCGGCCGGCTTGCCGACCAGCGCGCCGGACAGCCACAGCGCACTGGTGCCGTCCAGGAAATGCTTCAGCGGCGCCGCCATGTTGCCGAAGCGGGTGGGACTGCCCAGGATCAGGCCGCAGCACTCGAGCAGATCCTCGTGGCTGGCATAGGGCGCTCCCTCCTCGGGCACGCCAGGTTCGATGCGCACGGTCGCCGCGCTCACCGCCGGCACGGTGCGCAGCCGCGCGGCCATTCCAGCGACCGTTTCGACGCCGCGGCACACCTGCCGGGCCAGGGCCGCGGTGCTGCCTTGGCGGGAATAATACAAAACCAGAATCTCGTTCATCGGTGTGTCTCTCGGGAAAATATGGTGGTTCGTGTCGTGTGCAGCGTCCGCGCAACGGCTCGATCGGGCCTCGACGGTGCGCACGGCGGCCGCTGGTTTGACGAGGCTAGCCGCTATTGTTAGTGTCCTTGTCCCCTATGGTGCGCTTCCTTGCAGTAATGGTCGGTGTGGCTTGCCTCATGGGTTGTCGTGGGGCACCCGTGCAGGAAATGAGCGATGCCCGTCAGGCGATCGAGGCGGCGCGGGTGGCGGGCGCTTCGGAGCGGGCTCCCGGCGATCTCGAGGAGGCGCAGGCCGCCATCGCGCGCGCCGAGTCGCACATCCAGGCCCAGGAGTTCGGCCGCGCCCGCCGCGAAGCGCTCGACGCCAAGCGCTATGCCTCCGCGGCACTCGCCAACGCTGAACACCCGCAGTCGACGGCTCTGCCGAAGCCCTGACTAGAATCTCCACGCGTGCTGCCAGCGCGCCATCACCAACTCCGGGTACGCGCGCCGTCCAACGCTGCCGTTGTAGCGCGCCAGGGCGCGCGGCCAGTCGTGGTTTTCGGCGCGCAGGTAGAATCGCAGGATCTCGCACCCCATGCGGATGTTCGGGGCCACGCGTACCAGTTGATTGCGCACGCCCAATTCGTCCGGCCAGAACGGCATCACCTGCATCAGGCCCACCGCGCCCGCCGGTGACACCGCCCAGGGGTCGAAGCGGCTTTCCACCTCGATCAGGGCCATGACCAGGTCGGGCGGCAGCTTAAGCGCCGGGTCGCGCCTGGCCTCGCAATAGACATGGTCCAAGATGCTGATGCGCTCCTCGTGGGAGGCGACGAAGCGGCGCAGCCGCGGCTCCATCGCCTTGTGCCACACCTCGGCATCGTATTTGTCGGCGAAGCAGTCGGCATCGCCGATGATCTTCTGCAGCAGCGACTTCAGCTCCGGATCGCGCTGCTGATCGGCGCGGGCCGCACCGGGCAGGCAGGCGGCGAGCGCCGCGCCGCAAAGGACGATTCTCGCGATATGTCGCCGCCGCATCGGTCGGGATCCTCAGCCGGGTGGGGGGCGATTTAACTTATCCATGACATAGCCTACCGGATCGGCGACGGGAATATCCGTCGATTCGGTCGCACGGCGCTGACGGTACTCGAGGATGCCGGCATTCAGACCGCGCTCGCCGATCACGATCCGATGCGGTATGCCCATGAGCTCGGAATCCGCAAACTTCACCCCCGGACGCGCGTCCCGGTCGTCGAGCAGCACATCGATGCCCGCCGCCGCGAATTCCCGGTAAAGCCTCTCGGCCATGTCGGCGACGGCCGCCGATTTCTGGTAATTGATCGGCACCAGCACCACCTGGAAGGGCGCGATCGCGTCCGGCCAGATGATGCCGCTGGCATCGTGGTTCTGTTCGATCGCGGCCGCGACCACGCGCGTCACGCCGATGCCGTAGCAGCCCATGAGCATGGTCACGCTGCGTCCCTGCTCATCCAACACCGCCGCCTGCAGCGCGTCGCTGTACTTTCTTCCCAGCTGAAAGATGTGGCCCACCTCGATGCCGCGTTTGATCTCCAGCCGGCCGGCGCCTGCCGGACTCGGGTCGCCGCTTTGCGCGTTGCGGATGTCGCAGGAGGATGGATCCTCCAGATCGCGGCCCCAGTTGACGCCGGTATAGTGCATGTCCTTCTGGTTGGCGCCGCACACGAAGTCCGACATGTGCGCTGCGGCGTGATCCACGTAGATCCGGCCCGTGAAGCCGATCGGCCCGATGAACCCCGGCTCGGAGCCGGTCGCGGCACGCACGTGCTCCGCGCCCGCCATGCGCAGCGGATTCGCCACACCGGCGAGCTTCTGCGCCTTCACGGCGTTCAATTCGTGATCGCCGCGAACCACCAAGGCGACCACCTGTCCGTCGCTGCCGTCCACCAGCAGGGTCTTGGCGCAGCTCGCCGGGTCAACCTTCAGGAACTCGCACAGCTGCGCGATGCTGCGCGCACCCGGCGTCGGCGTCATGACGAGCGGCCGGGCGGGGGCGGTGCGCGGCGAGGCGGGCGGCAGCGTGGCCGCCAATTCGAGATTCGCCGCGTAATCGCCGCTGTCGGAGAACACGATGGCGTCCTCCCCGGAGTCGGCGAGAACGTGAAATTCTTGCGTCATGTTGCCGCCGATGGCGCCGCCGTCGGCCTGCACGGCGCGGAAATCCAATCCCATGCGGGTGAATATCCGAACGTAGGCATCGTACATGGCGGCATAGCCGCGCTGCAGACAGGCTTCATCGACGTGAAAGGAATAGGCATCCTTCATCAGGAATTCGCGCGCCCGCATCACGCCGAAGCGTGGCCGGATCTCATCGCGGAACTTGGTCTGGATCTGGTAGAAATTGACGGGCAGCTGCTTGTAGCTGCGCAGCTCGCGGCGCGCGATGTCGGTGATCACCTCCTCGTGCGTCGGACCGTAGGCGAAGCTGCGTTCGTGGCGGTCCTTGAAGCGCAGCAACTCCGGGCCGTATTCCTGCCAGCGCCCGGATTCCTCCCAGAGTTCGGCCGGTTGTACCGTGGGCATGCTGAGTTCGAGCGCACCGGCGCGGTTCATCTCCTCGCGCACGATTCTTTCGACCTTGCGCAGGGCGCGCAGGCCGAAGGGCAGCCAGGTGTACAGGCCCGCCGCCAGACGCCGGATCATGCCGGTGCGCAGCATGAGCCGATGGCTGATCACCTCCGCGTCGGCGGGCACTTCCTTGAGCGTGGAGATGGGGTATTGGGATAGGCGCATGGCCGCATATCTTACATGAGGGCCCCTGGTATCATGGCTGCTCATGGATGCCGACGACGCTCAGCAGAGACCCCGGCGACGGGTGTATTGGCTGCCGAACCTGCTTACCACCGGGGCATTGTTCGCAGGATTCTATGCAATCGTCGCGGCCATCGACTGGAATTTCGAAAATGCCGGAATTGCGGTGTTCGTGGCCATGATCTTCGACGGCCTGGACGGGCGGGTGGCGCGCTGGACCCACACCGAGAGCGCGTTCGGCAAGGAATACGACAGCCTGTCCGACATGGTGTCCTTCGGCCTGGCGCCCGCCATCGTCACCTACCAGTGGGGCGTGGCGCGGATCGCCGAGTACGGACCGCTGTGGCGGCGGCTGGGCTGGCTGGTCTGCTTCTTCTATGCGGCGGCGGCGGCGCTGCGCCTCGCGCGATTCAATTCGCGGGGGCCCACCCAGGACAAACACTATTTCGAGGGCTTGCCCAGCCCATCGGCCGCGGCCGTGGTGGCCGCCTTCGTGTGGCTCGCCAGCGGCCAGGCCAACATCGGCCTGCCGGGACTCATTCTGGCGTTCCTGGTCACCGCCTGTGCCGGCGCCCTGATGATCAGCCGCTTCGCCTTCAACAGCTTCAAGCAAGTGGACATGGGTGCGCGCGTGCGCTTCACGCATATATTGCTGGTGCCGCTCGCCTTCGTGCTGCTGGCGCTGCATCCGCCGATCGCGCTGCTGCTGTTCTTCGGCTGCTATGCGCTGTCGGCGCCGAGCATCTGGGCCTATCGCAAACTGCGCCGCCGGGCGCGCGGTGTAACATTGCACCCATGAGCAACGCGCGCCGCAACGCCTACCTCGAGGTCCTCGGCCTGCCGGCGTTCGTGCTGCGCCGCCGGCCGGACGGCGGCGCGCCGTCCGACCGCAGCGAGGCGTGGACGCGGCTGCAGGCGCGCGTCGCCGCCTGCACGCGCTGTGCCTTGAGCGCGACCCGCACCCAGACCGTATTCGGCGTCGGCGACACCCGCGCCGCCTGGCTGATCGTCGGCGAGGCGCCGGGTGCGGAGGAGGATCGTCAGGGCGAACCGTTCGTGGGACGTGCCGGCCAGCTGCTCAACTCCATGTTGCGGGCGATCGGACTGCGGCGCGAACAGGTCTACATCGCCAATGTGCTCAAGTGCCGTCCGCCGGCCAACCGCGACCCGCTCGGCAGCGAGGTCGCCGAGTGCCTGCCGCATCTGCAGGGCCAGATCGCGCTGTTGCAGCCGAAAATCATGCTGGCGGTGGGGCGGATCGCCGCACAAAATCTGCTGCGCACGGATGAATCCCTGGCGCGCCTGCGCCACCGGGTGCACGCCTTCGGCGAGAGCCGGGTGCCGCTGGTGGTCACCTATCACCCCGCCTATTTGTTGCGCACGCCGGCCGACAAGCGCAAGGCGTGGGAGGATCTGAAATTCGCCCGCGAGGTGTTCGCGCGTGTCTAGCGTGGAGCGCGAACCCTGGCCCGAGGAGGCGCAGATCCGCCCGATGCACGAACTCGACGTGCCGGTGGTGGTGGCGATCGAGCGCGCCGCCTATCAATTTCCGTGGAGCGAGGGCATTTTTCGCGATTGCCTGCGCGTCGGCTACGTCTGCCGTGTCATCGACGTCGGCGCGGGCACGGCCGGCTACGGCATCATGTCGATCGGCGCCGGGGAGGCGCACATCCTGAATGTCTGTATACGCGACGGCCACCGCGGCCGCGGACTTGCCCGCAAGCTCCTCATTTATCTCCTCGATAGCGCGCGCGCTTCGGGTATGAACGAGGCGTTCCTCGAAGTGCGGCCTTCCAACACGGTCGCCGGCCACTTGTACCGCTCGTTGGGGTTCGAGCAGGTCGGCGTGCGCCGCGGCTATTACCAGGCGTCGATCGGACGCGAGGACGCCGCGGTGCTGCGCCGAGCTCTGCTGTCCGGCCCGGCTTGAGCACCTCGATGTCCGAACTCACGCGCGAAATCTCGCGCCGGCGCACCTTTGCGATCATTTCGCACCCCGATGCCGGCAAAACCACCCTGACCGAAAAGCTGCTGCTGTTCGGCGGCGCCATCCAGATGGCCGGAACGGTCAAGGGACGCAAGGCAACGCGGCACGCCACCTCCGACTGGATGCGCCTCGAGCAGCAGCGCGGCATCTCCGTGACCTCCTCGGTGATGCAATTCCCGTTCGCCGATTGCGTGGTCAATCTGCTCGACACCCCCGGCCACGAGGATTTCTCCGAGGACACCTACCGCACCCTTACCGCGGTCGATTCCGCGCTCATGGTCATCGACTGCGCCAAAGGTGTCGAGGAGCGGACCATCAAATTGATGGAGGTGTGCCGGCTGCGCGACACGCCGATCATGACCTTCGTCAACAAACTGGATCGCGACGGCCGGCCGCCGATCGAGCTGTTGGACGAAATCGAGAGCGTTCTCAGGATCCAGTGCGCGCCGGTCACCTGGCCCATCGGCATGGGCCGCGACCTGCTCGGGGTCTACCATCTTGACGACGACAAGATCCACGTGTACGTCGCGGTCGAGAAGGGGCGCGCCGGCAGCCACGAAGTGATCGACGGGCTGGGAAGCGCTGAGGCGCGCGATTTCCTCGGCGATCGCTATGCGGCCTTCGCCGAGGAGGTGGATCTGGTGCGCGGTGCGAGTCCGAGCTTCGACCTGGCGAAGTACCGCGCAGCCCGGCAGACGCCGGTATTCTTCGGATCCGCGGTCAACAATTTCGGTGTGCGCGAATTGCTCACCGCGTTCGTGGCGCGTTCACCCGGCCCGCAGGCGCGGCCGACCGTGCAGCGACTGGTCGACCCCTACGAGCCGAAGCTCACGGGCTTCGTCTTCAAAATCCAGGCCAACATGGATCAGGGGCACCGCGACCGGATTGCCTTCATGCGCCTGTGCTCGGGCCGCTACGCCAGGGGCATGCGGCTGCACCACGTGCGGCTCGACAAGGAGGTGCGGATCGCCGATGCGCTGACCTTCCTCGCCGCCGACCGCAGCCACGCCGATGAGGCATACGCCGGCGACATCATCGGGCTGCACAACCATGGCACCATCAACATCGGCGACACCTTCACCGAGGGCGAGGTTCTGAACTTCACGGGCGTGCCGAATTTCGCGCCGGAATTGTTCCGGCGCGCGGTGCTCAAGGATCCCTTGCGCATGAAGGCGCTGCAGAAGGGGCTATCACAGCTGTGCGAGGAGGGCGCCACCCAGCTGTTCAAGCCGCTGCGCAACAACGACCTGATTCTCGGCGCCATCGGCCAGCTGCAGTTCGAGGTGGTGGCGTTTCGTCTACAGGATGAGTACAGCGTGCAATGCGTGTTCGAGCCGATCAACGTCGCGGTGGCCCGCTGGGTGAGACTGAGCGATGACAAGCGGCTCGCAGAATTCAGGGAAAAGGCCTACGACAATCTGGCCATGGATCATGCCGGTGAACTGGTGTATCTGGCACCGACGCGGGTGAATCTCGGCCTGACGGAGGAACGCTGGCCGCAGATCAGATTTCTCAAGACCCGCGAAAATCTCGCGGCCTGAAGGCGCGCACCGCCGCGGCGAATTGCACGGCGTCGGCCCGCGAACAGCATGCTCCGTAGCGCAGCGCGGTATAGCGCCGGCACAGCGAGGTCACCACCGCCGCCAGGTCCGGACGCCTGGCCGCGACGCGCGCGGCGTAGGCTTCCGCCCCCTCGTGCGGCATGCGCGGCAGCGCAACGGTGGCGAGCCTGGCGCACAGCCTCTCATAGGCGCCGACCACCGCGTCGTGTGTACGCGGCAGGATCTCGCGCCGAACCTGCCAGGTCAGCCAGACCAGGGCCAGCGCCAGGTTGGCGGCGAGCACCAGGGCGAGCTTGGATTCATTGGGAATCGGGATCTTGAGCCACGACAGCAGCGACAGCTGCGATGCCTGATCGAACTGCAAAATGTGCTCGCGCCAGAACTGCTGGAAGGCGTCGAGGCGCAGCCGCAGGTCCGCGAACCAGTTCGAGGTTCCCGGCAGATCGATGGATGCGTAGTCGTCCGCGCCCGGATCCTGATGCAGGCCGCGCTCGACGCGCTCGGGGGCGATTGCGGCGGTCGGATCGACCCTCAGCCAGCCACGGCCGTCGATCCAGATCTCGTCCCAGGCGTGTGCCGAACTCTGGCGCACGATCCAGTAGTCCGCAAACCGGTTCAGCGTTCCGCCGACGTAACCGGTGACGACGCGCGCGGGGATTCCCGCGGCGCGCATCAGCACCGCGAACGCCGAGGCATAGTGACCGCAATAGCCGCGGCGGCTGTCGAACAAAAAGCCGTCCACCGAATTGTCGGCGAGAGCGGGCGGCGTCAGCGTGTAATAGAAGGGCTCGTTGTGGAACAGGCCGAGCACCGCACGGACGAAATCGCCGTCCGCCGGATTCGCGCCGCGCAGCCGCAGTGCGAGATCACGGGCCCGCGGATTCGGGCCGCCCGGCAGGCCGGTGTCGCGCTGTCGCGTCATTGCACCCAGAGCCCCGGCTGCGGCGAGCCTGGTACGGGATGTCACGGCCACATCGGTGAGCCGCAGCAGCGGGGTGGGCTGCACCAGCATGTAATCGCCGGTCAGCGCGCCGTGCGGCAGATCCCACTGCGCGGGCCAATCGAGCACGAACACCCAATTGTGGCGGTTCGGCTCGATGCTCACCGTGTAGTTGTAGGAGGCCCCCTCGGGCGGCAGCGCCGGAGGGGTGGCGAACCCCTGGATGTCCCGACGCCAAGTGTGGCCGTCGAAATCATGCAGCACCGGGCCGCGCCAGTAGCGTTCCGACGGCGGCGGCACGCTGCCGGTGAAGCGCACCCGGAAGGCGATTTCATCCGACAGCGCCAGATCGGTGATGTCGCCGGGGCTCAAGGTGTCGCTGAGGCCTGAGGAGGCGCGGCGGCCATTGTCCGGGATCTGCCACAGCGGCGAGGAGAATCTCGGGAAGAACAGCCATAGCACCAGGGCGAGCGGCATGGCATGCAGCAGGACCCGGGCCGAGTAGATGAGACTCGCGCGCCAATCCGGACCGCGGCCCGACACCGTCAGGCGCAGCAGCGTCGCCGTGGTCAGCCAGCAGACGCCCACGAGATAGCCGAACAGCCAGAACGAATCGCCGACCAGCAGCGCACTCAGGCTGAGGAAGTAGACCATCAGGATCAGGACGTACACATCGCGATTGGTCTTCGTCTCCAACAGTTTCAAGCCGCCCATCAGTGCGAGCAGCGCGGTGCCGGCTGAAATGCCGTTGAAGGTGCGGTATTGCAGAAACAGCAGCACCACCGCTGCCGCCGCAATACCGAGGCGCAGCACCTGCGGCGGCGGACCGCGGCCGCGCGCCGCCAGCACCAGGCGAATCGCGCCGGACGCGGCGACGGTGAGCGGTATCCACAGCGGCAGGGACGGCAGATGGGGGATCAGGGCCAATGCCAGACAGGCGCAGGACCAGCGCAGCTGCTCGTAAGAGACGTTCCCGGTGTTCATCCGACCTTCAGGGCGGCGAGGGCCCGCAGGCACGCGGCGCGGTGGGCGGGTCCGATCGCCGGCGCAATTTCCATCCGTGGCAGCCGCAGGGCGTAGGGACGGCCCGCGGCCTCGCGATCGAGGATCCACCGGCACAGCTGCGAGAGGCGTGCCTCCGGCGGCAGATCCCCGAGCACATGCCAGTCGAGCCATTCCGGATCGGCGCCGAGGCTCGAGTAGCTGCGCACCGCCGGTTCCGCACCGCGCGCCAGCACCTTCCATGCCATGTGCTTGAGCGGCATTCCGGGTTCGTAGGCGCGCAAGCCGGCGAAGTCCTCCTCGCCGCGGATTTCGGAGACGGCCGCGGCGCCGCGAACACGGTAAGCGGTGCATACACATAGGTCCAGGCGTGAAACCATCCGAACGGGTATCGGGTGTGCATTTCGAACTGGCCCAGGCGGATGACGCCGCGGCGCGCCACCGGCAGGCCGACCACATCCTGCATCTGCGCCTTCGCGGGCACGCTTTGCATGCCCGAGCCCTGCGCGCCGGTGGTCTCGATCGTGCAGCGGATCTCGATGTCGCGGCGATCCAAGATCGAGTCGTTGCGCAGCGCGAAGCGCAGAGCCGCCTGTGATCCGGCGAAGGCGTCGATTTGCGATTCGATGTCCACCTTGAGGCCGAGCAGGTTGCGGTGGCAATGATGCATGGCGACGACCGCGAGGCTGGCCATCAGGAACGCAAAGGCCAGACCCAGGTTGCTGTTGTAATTCAAGCCGGCGATCAGCATCGCGACCACCAGCGCGGCCAGCATCAGTCCGTAGCGGGTCGGCAGGATGTAGATTCGCCGGCTGAGGATGATGGCCGGCAGCGCATCGCGTCCATGGCGCCTTGCGGCCCAGGCGCGAAATCTCATCCCCGCCGCCCGCAGCAATCCGCTCAGGGGTTTTGCGGTCACGGGATGGGTACGGCCTCGAGCAGCCGGGTGATCGTGTTCGGACCCGACTCACCCTGATGCACCCGATGCCCGACCACCGATTCGAGCACGGCCTGCACGTGTTCCGGGATCACCTCGCCGCGGCCCGCGATCAGCGCCCAGGCGCGCGCGGCGCGCAGCAGCCCGATGGCCGCGCGCGGCGACAGGCCGTGCCGTACGCCCGCCTGATGGCGGGTGTGGGCAACCAGCGCCTGCACATAATCGAGCAGTGCCGGTGCCGCATGCACGCCCTGCACGTCGCGTTGAATCAGCCGCAGGCGCTCCCCGCCGACCACCTTGGGGAGCGTCCCCAGCAATTCGCGCCGGTCCACGCCGCTCAGCAGCTCGCGCTCCGCCGCGGCCGCCGGGTAGCCGAGATGCACGCGCATCAGAAAGCGGTCCAGTTGCGATTCCGGCAGTGGAAAGGTTCCCGCCTGATCCTGCGGATTTTGCGTCGCAATCACGAAAAACGGCTCGGGCAGCGGCATGGTCTGGCCGTCGAGCGTCACCTGATGCTCCTCCATGGCCTCGAGCAGGGCACTCTGTGCCTTGGGTGAAGCGCGGTTGATTTCATCGGCGAGCACCAACTGGGCAAAGATCGGGCCGTGCTGGAAGCGGAACTTGCCGGCCTCGCGGTCGTAGATGGAGACGCCGAGCACATCGGCGGGCAGCAGGTCGCTGGTGAACTGGATGCGTTGGAAGCTCAGGCCGAGCGTCTTGGCGATGGCGTGGGCGAGGATGGTCTTGCCCACGCCGGGAACGTCCTCGATCAGCAGGTGACCCTGCGCCAGCAGGCAGGCGAGACACATGCGGATCTGCCGGTCCTTGCCGAGGATGACGCGATTGAGCTGTGTCAGCACCGCATCGATGTCGGACTTGGAGGTGTTCATTGCGTGCGCAGTGCGCTCACCCGCCTGGTCTGCGCCCGCAGTTGGCCGATCTCGGTGAGTAGCTCCGTGCGGCGCAGCGTGTCCTTCGCGACCACCTCGGGCGGCGCGTTCTCAGCGAA
Source organism: Gammaproteobacteria bacterium (assembly GCA_003137095.1). Classification (GTDB taxonomy): domain Bacteria; phylum Pseudomonadota; class Gammaproteobacteria; order Steroidobacterales; family Steroidobacteraceae; genus Bog-1198. Next base: position 49,429 of record PLET01000059.1, on the reverse strand, counting down.
CTCCGGCTTGGCGAGCTTGGCCTGCAATTTCTCGAGTTCCCCTTCGGACCTGCGCAGCCGCTTCGCCAGGCGGTCCAGTTCGGCCGCCGGATCGATCAATCCGGCCATCGGCACCAGGATCTGAAGACCGCCGAGCAGCGCGACGGCCGAGATCGGCGCCGCCGCTGCGGGCCCGAGCAGCTGCGGCGCCGAGATGCCGGCGAGCCGCTCCAGCAGGAACAGATTGCGCTCCAGAAAGGCGATGTCGGCGGCCGAGGCGTTCTGCAGCAGCACGTCGAGCCGGCGGCTCCACGGAATGTCCATCTCGCCGCGGATCTGGCGCACCCCGAGGATGAAGTCCATGACCCAGCGCATCTCCCGTTCAGCATCGGCGTCCGCCGGCGCACCGGCCGGGAAGGGGGCCAGCATGACGGTTTCTCCCGCAACACCGGCGCTCAGACGCGCGCGCTGCCAGATCTCCTCGGTGATGAACGGCGCCAGCGGGTGCAGTGCGCGCAGCAGCATTTCGAGGGTGCCGATCAGGGTCAGCCGCGTGCCGCGTTTTTGCGCATCGCTCGCGGCCGGCGACTGCAGCACCGCCTTCGAGAATTCCAGGTACCAATCGCAGAATTCGTTCCACGTGAACTCATAGAGAGCGCTCGCCACGTTGTCCAGTCGGTAGTCGGCGAAGCCGAGTTCGACGCGCTCGAGGGCCGCGCGCAGGCGCGAACCGATCCACCGGTCGGCAAGTCCGAACTCGGCGCCCCCGCGGCGCAGATCCTGGTCCTCGACGTTCATCAGCACGAAGCGGGCGGCGTTCCACAGCTTGTTGCAAAAATTGCGATACCCCTCCACCCGCGCCATGTCGAATCGCAGGTCGCGGCTTTGCGTGGCGAGCGACGCGAAGCTCAGGCGCAGCGCATCGGTGCCGAACGCCGGTATGCCCTGCGGAAATTGCCTGCGCGTCGCCCTCTCGATGGCAGGCTGCATCTTCGGCTGCATCAATCCACTGGTGCGTTTTATGAGCAGCGCATCGAGCGGGATGCCGTCGACGATGTCGAGCGGGTCGATCACGTTGCCCTTGGACTTGGACATCTTCTGGCCGTCGTGATCGCGGATCAGGCCGTGTATGTACACCTCGCGGAACGGCACCTCTCCGGTGAATTTCAAGCCCATCATGATCATGCGGGCGACCCAGAAAAATATGATGTCGAAGCCCGTGACCAGCACCGAGGTCGGGTAGTAGGTCGCGAGATCGCGCGTGGGCTGGGGCCACCCCTGGGTGGAGAACGGCCACAACGCCGAGGAGAACCAGGTGTCCAGCACATCCTCATCCTGGCGCAGCACCACCGAATCCGCGAGGCCGTGGGCGGCGCGCGCCTCGGCCTCGGAGCGCGCCACGTACCAGCGTCCGTCGGCGTCGTACCACGCCGGGATGCGGTGGCCCCACCACAGCTGGCGGCTTATGCACCAGTCCTTGATGTTGCGCATCCATTCGTAATAGACGCCCGTCCAATTCTCGGGTACGAATCGTATGCGGCCCTCCTCGACGGCGCGCACGGCCGGCCGCGCCAGGGGCGCGACGTCGACATACCATTGGTCCGTGAGCAGAGGTTCGAGCACCGCATGGCTGCGGTCGCCGCGGGGCACGCTGAGCACGTGCGGTTCGACGCGTTCGACCAGACCGAGCGCCTCGAGGTCGGCGAGGATGCGCTTGCGCGCCGCATCAAGGTCGAGGCCGCGGTAGGGCGCCGACACTTCGTCGTTGAGCGTTGCCGACGGCGTCATGATGTTGATCAGCGGCAGCGAGTGGCGCCGGCCGACCTCGTAGTCGTTGAAATCATGCGCGGGCGTGATTTTCACGCAGCCGCTGCCGAACTGCGGGTCGACGTATTCGTCGCCGATCACCGGGATCTCGCGTGCCGTGAGCGGCAGGCGCAGTCTGCGGCCGATCAAGGCGCGATAGCGCTCATCCGCCGGGTGCACGGCCACCGCCGCGTCGCCCAGCATGGTTTCCGGCCGCGTGGTCGCGACCACCAAATGGCCGCCGCCGTCCGCCAGGGGATAGCGCAGATGCCACAGACTGCCGTGCTCCTCGGTGGCGACCACCTCCAGGTCGGACAGGGCGGTCTTGAGCACCGGGTCCCAGTTCACCAGCCGCTTGCCGCGGTAGATCAGACCCTCGGCATGCAGCCGCACGAACACCTCGGTCACGGCGCTCGAGAGCGCCGGATCCATGGTGAACTTGTCGCGGCTCCAGTCGACCGACGCGCCCAGGCGGCGCAGCTGGTTGGCGATCACGCCGCCGGATTGCTCCTTCCAGCGCCAGACGCGTTCGATGAACGCATCGCGGCCCACTTCAAGGCGGCTCCTGCCTTCCGCGTTGAGCTGTCGCTCCACCACCATCTGGGTGGCGATTCCAGCATGGTCGGTGCCGGGTTGCCAGAGCGTGTCGAATCCGCGCATGCGCCGGTAGCGGATGAGCGCATCCATGATGGTGTCCTGGAAGGCGTGGCCCATGTGCAGCGTGCCGGTGACGTTGGGGGGCGGGATGACGATCGAATAGGCGGGACCGCGGCCGCCGGGCGCGAACGCGCCGAGGCTCTCCCATCGGGCGTAGATCCGCGTTTCGATGTCGGCGGGCGTGAAGGCTTTATCCATGGCTCTCCGGGATCGATGCCTGTTCGCGCAGCACGCGGTCGATGAGCTGCGGCAATTGCGCATGCAGGCGCTCGAGCACCCGTTCGAACAGGCTGCTCTCGATGTCCCTGGCGGCGTCCTTGATGAGCGAGTCGGCCAGCTCGAAGGTGGCGGCGAGCACGGCGGAGCGGATCGCGGCCAGATCGACCGTCGGGGAAATCCCGGCCGCGTCCTCGACCGCGTCGGTGAGGATGGGGATGGTGCTCGGGTCGAGAGGTCCTGGACTCATGCAGAACGTCAAATGTTCCCGGAGTCACCCGGTTGGTGCGTGTTCAGCGTGAGTTTCTGTTCGCGATAGGATTTGAAGCGCTCCCGACCGAGCCGGCGCCACTCGGCGTCGGCATCGACGATCTCGGCGACCGAGGCGAAACGCTCCAGCCGCGGCGGCAGGCGGCCGCTGAGGTTGACCAGCAGATCGGCGGCCGGCGCGGTATCCGCGTCCACGGCCAGATGCACCGGCGAGGCGGCGTCGGCGCGTCCATCGACGCACAGCTCGTGAGGAACGAAAGAGCGCTCGCTGAACGTCCACAGCAAATCATCCAATCCCCCGGCATCGGCGGGATCGGCCAGAATGACGACGCGCAGGTCGTTCAAATAGGCCTTCTCCACCAGCCGGCAGGCGAACAGCCAGCGCTGCTTCACGGCGGAGCTGTCCAGCACGTAGAAGTCCACGCGGCTGGTCATTTCGCCTGCGCGCGCTGCATCAGGAAGTCCACCAGCAGCGGCACCGGCCGGCCGGTGCTGCCCTTCTGCGAGCCGCCGAGCCAGGCGGTGCCGGCGATGTCCAGATGCGCCCATTTCAGATCCTTGGCGAACTTCCACAGGAACGAAGCGGCGGTGCAGGCGCCGCCCTCGCGGCCGCCGACGTTGGCGATGTCGGCGAAGTTACTCTTCAATTGTTCGGCGTATTCCTCGCCGATGGGCATTCTCCAGGCGCGATCGTCGGCGCGCACCCCCGCCGCCTCCAGCTCCCGCGCGAGCGTCTCATCGTTGCTCATCAGGCCGCTGAAGTGGTTGCCGAGCGCAATGACGCAGGCGCCGGTCAAAGTGGCCACATCGACCACGGCGGCAGGCTTGAAGCGGCGGCTGTAGGTGATCGCATCGCACAGGATCAGCCGGCCCTCCGCGTCGGTGTTGAGCACCTCGACCGTTTGCCCGGACATCGTGGTGACGATGTCGGCGGGTTTGACCGCCGCGCCGCTCGGCATGTTCTCGCAGGTGGCCACGATGACCACCACATTGACCGGCAACTCGAGTTCGACGATGGTACGCAGGGCGCCGAGCACGGTGGCGGCGCCGCTCATGTCGAACTTCATCTCGTCCATCGCGGGCGGGTCCTTGAGCGAAATCCCGCCGGAATCGAAAGTGATCCCCTTGCCCACCAGGCAGACCGGAGCGACCTTGGGACCGGCGCCCCGATATTCGCAAACGATCAACCGCGGCGGTTCCACCGAGCCCTTGGCCACCGCCAGGAATGCGCCCATCTTGAGCGCCTTGATCTCGCGCTCGCCGAGCACCCGGGCCTTGATGTCCGGCCAGTCCCGCGCCAGCTGGAGCGCGCGCGCGCCGAGATAGCGGGGCGTGCAGACATTCGGCGGCAGATTCGCAAGGTCGCGCGACAGCGCCATTCCGCCGGCCATCGCCGCGCCGATCCGCACGCCCTCGGCGGCGGACTTGGACGCCGCGGCGTCGGCCATCGCCACGCTCACCCGGGTCAGGCGCGGCGGCTTGGGTTTGGCGCCGGTCTTCAGATCAGGAATCTTGTAAAGCTGTGCACTCAGGGACTCGGCGACCATGCGCGCGCGATGGGTCACGTCGAGTTGCGCGACGCTCTCCATCGCCAGATAGACCACCGCGTCCCGGGCGCCGGTCTTGGCAAGGGCCGATGCCGTCGATTGCAACGCCTTGCGGTATTGTTTGCGGCCGAACGCCTTGCGCGAACCGAGGCCGACCAGCAGTACGCGGGCTGCCGGGGCGCCCCGCGGCTCCGTCAGCAGCAGAGTGTCCCCCAGCTTGCCGGGGAAGTCGCCGCGCGTATGCAGCTTGCCGAGCAGACCGCCGGTCTGGGCGTCGACTTGACGGGCGGCGAGCCCGAGGTCACCCTGTTCGTAGATGCCGACGACGGCACATCCGGCGGCCTTGCGCACCCGCGCGTCGACTATTGTGTTGAATTCCATGTCCGGATCCCCGTTGCGTGCGTTGTTCGTCCCAAGTGGGCAGTCAGTTTACTCGATAATCAACAAGGCTCTAAGCTCGACGCCATGAAATGGACGGTTCAACGATACGTACTGCGCGAGGTCGTGCAGACCTGGCTCGGAGTCACCGGCGTCCTGGTCGCCATCCTGATCTCCAATCAGCTGTCCAGGGTGCTCGGCCAGGCGGCGGACAATCAGTACGGGCGCCACGTGGTCATCGACCTGATCGCGCTCGGTGCCGTGATGAATCTGTCGGTGGTGGTGCCGGTCGGGCTGCTGCTGGCGGTGGTGCTCACGCTCGGCCGCCTGTACCACGACAGCGAGATGGCTGCGCTGCAGGCCTGCGGTTTCGGCCCCGCCCGTCTGTTCGCACCGCTGTTTTGTTTCAGTGCGGTCATCGCGCTCGGGCTCGGCTGGCTGTCCTTCGTGCAGGTGCCCCGCGCCGACCGCGAGGCGCAGCTGCTGCGCCAATCGGCGCTCAAGGATGCCCAGTTCGGGCAGCTGGACGCAGGCCGCTTTCGCTCCTTCGGCGGCGGGGATGCCGTGTTCTACGCGGAACGGGTCGACGAGCAGGGCGTGCTGCACAATGTGTTCGTGCAGCGCGAATCCGCCGGGCGCATCGAAGTCGCGCTGGCCGACACCGCCACGTACACGAAAACGGCGTCCGATGGCCTGCACCTGGTGACCCTGTACAACGGCCGCCGCTACGAGGGCGAACCCGGCCACCGGGATTTTCGCGTCATCGAGTTTCAGGAGCACGGCATACCGATCGCCACTCCCGTCGCCCCGTCGGCCATCCAGGACCCGGATACCAAGCCCACGAGCGAGCTGTTGGGCTCGAGCGTCCCGTCGGACATCGCGCAGCTGCAATTCCGGGCGTCTACCCCGCTGATGGCGTTGGTGCTGACGCTGATCGCGGTTCCCGTGAGCCGCCTGCGGCCGCGCCAGGGCCGCTATGCACGGGTGGGATTCGCGATCATGGTGTATTTCGTCTATTCGAATCTGCTGTCGGCGGCCAAGGTCTGGTTGGAGAAGGGCGTGCTGCCGCTCGTGGTCGGAGTGTGGTGGGTTCACCTGGCGGCCGTGGCGCTCGGACTGTACCTGGTGTTTCGCGAATCGCCGCCGGCATTCTGGCTTCGCGCCCGGGAGAGGTCGGCGTGAACACCCTCGACCGCTATTTGTACCGCACCGTGCTGGTCTACACCCTGCTGGCGATGGCGGTGCTGCTGGCCCTGGGCGCCCTGGTGCTGTTCATCAGCCAACAGGGCGAGATCGGCATCGGCAGCTACACGGCCGGCGACGCGTTCCTGTTCACGCTGCTCAATCTTCCGCAGCAGGCCTTCGAACTGCTGCCGATCGGAGCGATGCTCGGTGCGCTGATGGGATTGGGCAATCTCGCCGCCGGCAGCGAATTGATCGTGACCCGCGCCTCGGGCGTATCGGTGTGGCGTATCGGCTGGCCGGTGGGGCTCGCCGGGATGACCCTCGCGCTGCTGATGTACGGCATCGGCGAATTTGCCGCGCCGCCGCTCGCGCAATTCGCGAAGCGCGAAAAGACCACTCTCAAGCTGGCGGATGTCAGTTTCGCGGGCCAAAGCAGCGCCTGGGTCAAGGACGGCAACCTGATTTTGCGCGTGCAGACCGGCGAGGTGGATCAGGCCTTCGGCGGCGTGGTCCTGTTCCAGCTGGACGGCGCGTCGCGCCTGCGCTCGATCCAGCGCGCCGACCGCATATCGATCGCCGATCCGGGCCGCTGGCGCCTGCACAACGTCGCGACCACGCGTTTCGGGCCGGACCAGATCCAGGGCGAATCGGCCACCGAGCTGACGATGCGTTCCACCGTCAATCCGGAGTTTCTGGGGCTTGCCGCCACCGATCCGGATCTGCTGACGCTGCGCGGACTGTCTGCCTACATCGATCATCTGCGGCGCAACAACCTCGACACGGCGGTGTTCGAGATCGGCTTCTGGTCGCGCATCGCACGCATGTTTGCCGTGGTGGTGGTGACCCTGCTGGCGCTGCCATTCGTGTTCGGTCCGCTGCGCACCAGCGGCGCCGGTACGCGCACGGTGGTGGGGGTGCTGCTCGGCGTGGTCTTCTTTCTCATCACCCGCACCGTGGAAAACGGCGGCCAGCTGTTCGGTCTGAATGCCGTATTGGTCGGCTGGCTGCCGACGGGGGTGATCGCCTTGTGCACCGCCGTAGCGATCTCACGGACGCGCTAGGACCACCACCCGGGTGCGCGACAGCCGGTCGTGCATTGCCAAATGATCGCGATCGAGGTACATCCACAAGACGCCGAGCGCCGCGGGCGCCCAGGCGAGCGGGGCGCATAGGGAGCGCAGCACCGCGGCCGCCGGCTTCACCGGTCTGCCGACGATGTCCACCGTGCGCAAATGCCAGGCGCGCATGCCGAGCGTCTGGCCGCTGCGCACCCAGTTGAGCACGAAGTAGCCGGCGATGACGCCGATCAGGCCGGCGCGGTACACATGGACCCACGGGCCGGCAGTCTGCGGCAGCACGGCTTCGCCGTGGGTGAATATCAGTGATACCGCGGTGAACACCATCAACAACGCAGCGATCAGCAGCGTGTCATACACCAGGGCGGCCAGGCGGCGCGCAAAGCCTGCGTGGGCGGCGCCGGTCACCGCGTCCCGGCGGCCTTGGATTGGAGCGGGGTCGCCTTGGGCGGGTTCGACTCTTTGGGCTTCGATTTGTCCGGCTTGGGCTGCAGCAATTGCTCCAACGGTCGGAAGATGGCGTCATATCGGTAGGCCGCGATTTCAAAGGCCCGGCCCTGGGTCTTGGCGTCGAGCGCCGCATTCTTGGTGGTCTTCACCTCGAGCCAGTGCTTGTCGCCGCTGACGGCGCCGCGCAGCGTGATCACATCACCGTCGGTCAAGGTGAGCGTCGCGGTGGTGGGGCCGAAACCGATGCCGGCTGCAGGCGCGACGTCGTCCGCGGTCAAGCCGCCGTAGGCGAGCGGCGAGGGCCCCACCGATCTCGGATCCAGGGCGCTGCGGCCGGGTGGAACCGCATCGAGTGCGAAATTGTCCGCGCCCGAGGCCAGGCGATGGATGGCGTAGGGCGGCCCCGTCGGCGGCGTCACGGCGATTTTCTGAATGGCCGAGGTCGCCACATCGAGCAGCAGGGCGTCGATCCAGTAGCGCGGTTCGGCTTCGGCGGAGAGCGCGGGCTTGATCAGGTAGCTCGCGGCTTCGCCGGAGCGGCGCACGAAACTGCCGTCCCCGGAAGGCTTGCCGACGATGAGCGGGTGCTTGCCATCGTTGGCGATCACGGTGATCTCCGTGCCGGTCGAGCCGGCCGCGGATACATCCTCGACGCCGATGAGGGCGTATTTGGCCGGGTCGGAGGTCTTCTCCTCAACCACGGTGGCATCGCCGAGCGACAGCAGCAGCTTGCGCAGCTTCGCGACGTCCGCGGGGTATCCGCTGCGCTCGGCCACCGTCCAGTGGTCCGCGCTCCGTTGCAGGCTCACCGTCGCAGCGCCCTTGCGCAGCGTGATGCCGGTGACGCTCTCGAGCTCCGCCCCGAGGCCCGGCAGCAGCGGCGCACCCCGGGTATCGCGCGGCAAATTGCGCTGAGAGGCGAGAAACAGGGCTCCCGAGATCGCAATCAGGGCCGCGAGCAGCAAGATGACGAATCGACGCTGGTTCATGTCGAGCGGCGCCGCCGGCGCCAGGACAGCAGGAAAAAGCCGGTCAGCGCGACGACCAGCGGCGCGGCGACCATGTTGATCGCTTTCAGCCAGGACTCGAGCCGGTCGATCTCGACGTCGAGGCCGCGCTGCGTCTCGCGCAATTGCCTGCGCACGTTCATCTTCTCTGCGGTGAATCGTTTGACCTCCTCCACCTGCTCGGGCGAGAGCATGAGCGATGCCTGATCGCTTCGCTTGCTTTGCAGTTCGGTCAGCTTTGCCTCGGTGCCTTTGAGTTCGGACTCGAGTTCCAGCACCTTGCTGCGCAGACGATCATCCGCGCGCCGCCTGAGCTCCTCGATGCGCTCGAAGGGTCGTGCGAAGCTCGCGCGGCCGCGAATGCTGATCAGTGCGCCGCTGCCGCCGAGATTATCGAGCACGTTGGCCACCAGGTCGCCGTTGTTGGCGAACGCCTGCGCGACGCGCTGGCCGAACAGTTCGCGTGCCTGCACCCACATGAAATCGAGCAGCAGGTCGGTGTCGGCGACGACCACGATGTTGGCCGGCGACACCGATTTGGCCAGGTGCGCCACCGGTGGACCGGCCGGCGGCTTGTAATCGGGCGGCGGCCCGCCGGGGAATGCCGAATCCACCGGGCCGGTGATTCGCGCGGCGAGCGTGTAGCGCAGTCCGGTGGGCTTGAAGCCGTCCCGCAGGGTGGCCGGATCGAGAAGCGCGGCGAAGCGTGCGGCCGGGATCGGCGCCGCCGAGGTCGAACTCTGCAGCAGCGGCTCGAAAGAGGTCTTGGCGCCCGGGCGCGGGGCGAGCGAACCGGCGGTCGCCAGGTTGATCGCATCGAGGGACGCCGTCACGACGTCCTTCGGATCCATGTTTGCGTGGCGCAGTCCGAGTATGCCGATGTGGCGCACCGGCGGCGCTTGCATGCTGGTGCGCACTTCGAGACCGAGTTCGGAGTCGCCGATCACCTGTGTCGGATCGTAGGCGACGCCCCAGCTGCCGAGCAACGGCTGCAGATCCGAAGCGCGGCCCGCCGTCGCGGCCGCCATCGGATTGGAGGGATCCTGGCCGGCGGTATCGGCGCCGGAAAACGGATCGACGAACACCAGGGTTCTTCCGCCGCGCAACACGAACTGGTCGATGGCGTAGAGGGTCTTCGGCGGGAGGTTCTTCGGATGAACCACCATCAGCACGTCAACGTCCTTGTCGATGCCATCGATGTCGCCGTTCAGGGTTCGCAGCGTGAACAGTTGCTCGATCTGGCCGAGGACCTGCCAGGGCTCGCTCATCTGGCCGGTGGATGGATTGAACTGTCCCTGCATGCCGAGCGAGCTCATCAGGCCGATCACCGGCTTTTTCGGCGCGGCCAGCTCGTGGATCAGCTTGGCGACGTCATACTCGAGAAATTCCTCGCGGTCCGCCTGGAAGCTCGGGATCACCGAGCGTCCATCGGTCGAATTGGTGCCGGCCAGACCGAAATACAGCGAATCCCCGCCGCCGCCCGCGTCGAGCGATTGCAGACCGTACTCGGCCGCGCGGTCCTCGTCCTCGGAAAACGGCTGCGGATCGATGACGCGCAAACGGATCTTGCCGCCGGAGCGGGCCGTGATCTCCTCGAGAAATTCGCGCACCCGGGTCGCGTACGGCAGGACGAGCGGCGACTGCTTGGCAGCCGCTTCGCGCGAAAAATAGAAATACAAATTGACCGGTTCCTTGATTTCCGCGAGCACCTGGCGGGTGCCGGGACTCAGCGTGTACAGCCGGTTCTGGGTCAGATCGAGGCGCATGCCCGTCAGCCCGAGATTCGACAGCATCACCACGCCCAGAAACAAGATGGCCAATGCGACCAATCCGCCCACCCCAAAACCGGTTCGCCGCCAGCCGCCCATCATTCCGCCTTCTTCATGTCGAGTACCAGAGCCGTGGCGGCCAGCCAGAAGATGATCAGCGCCGCGAAGTACACCAGGTCGCGCAAATCGATGACGCCCTTGGATATCGCCTCGAAATGAGTGAAGAAGCTCAGCGAGGCGATCGCATCGACGATGGGCTGCGGCAGCACGCCGCGCACCAAGTCGAGCACCAGCGAAAATCCGGCGAGCAGGAACACGAATCCAACCAGGGCCGCGGTGATGAAGGCGATGACCTGGTTGCGCGTGGCGGCCGACAGGCACATGCCGATGGCGAGAAATCCGCCCGCCATCAGCCAGCTGCCGACATAGGCGGCGACGATGGCGCCGTTGTCCGGTTTGCCCAGATAATTGACCGTGATCCAGATCGGAAAGGTCAGTGCCAGCGCGATGCCCGCGAACACCCAGGCCGCGAGGAACTTGCCGGTCACCGCCTGCCACAGCGTCACCGGCAGCGTCATGAGCAGTTCGATGCTGCCGCTGTTGCGCTCCTCGGACCACAGCCGCATGGAGATGGCCGGGATCAGCACCAGATACAGCCACGGGTGCCAGCGAAAGAACGGCTGCAGGTCGGCCTGGCCGCGCTCGAAGAATCCGCCCACCTGAAACGTGAATACCGCCGCCAACAGCAGAAAGATGACGATGAACACATAGGCAAGCGGCGTCGCGAAGTAGCTGCGCAGTTCGCGCCGGAAGATCACGGCCACCTGGTTCATGGTGCCGCTGCCGCGATCGCGGGACGTGTCAAGGAGCGGAACACCTCATCGAGGCGTCCGGTCTCGAGATGCAGTTCCGGCACGTCCCAGCCGTTGCCGGCAATGATGGCGCTGATCGCCGGCAGCGCGCGGGCGCCGGGCTTGGCCACCGCCGTCATGCGCAATTCGCGCGAATCCAATTCCACCCCATCCACCTCCGGCAGGGCGGCGATGGCGCTGCGCGCGGTTTCGAGCTGTTCGGGCTTCTCGAATCGCAGGCTGACGGCATTGTGGTAGCGCGAGCGCGCCTCGAGCGCCGCGGGCGATTCATCGACCACGATGCGCCCATCGGCGATGATGATCGCGCGCGTGCACACCTCGTGCACCTCCTCGAGGATGTGCGTGGACACGATGACCAGCTTGTCCTTGCTCAGTTCGTTGATCAGCCGCCTGACCTCGTGCTTCTGATTCGGGTCGAGGCCGTCGGTCGGTTCATCCAGGATCAATACCTGTGGATCGTGGATCAGTGCCTGCGCCAGGCCCACGCGGCGGCGGAATCCCTTGGAAAGCGTTTCGATCACCTGACCGATCACGGGTTCGAGTTCGAGGCGCTCAATGACCTCGGCCCGCCGCCGGCGGCGCGTCTCGCCGGACAGTCCGCGGATATCGGCGACGAAGTCCAGGAATTCGCCGACGGTCATCTCGCCGTAAAGAGGCGCGCCCTCCGGCAGGTAGCCGATGCAGGATTTCGCCGCAACCGGCTCGCGTTCGATGTCGTGTCCGCAGACGCTGACCTCCCCGGCCGACGGCGACAGGAACCCGGCGATCATGCGCATGGTGGTGGATTTTCCGGCGCCGTTCGCGCCGAGGAAGCCGAGCACCTCGCCGGCGGATACGGAAAAGCTCAGATCATCGACCGCAAGCTTGGTGCCGTAGCGCTTCGATAAATGTTTCGTCGTGATCATGGGCGCCTTGGAGTGGTTGTCGGCATATTAAGTTCCCAAAATTTTACGCAAGCGTGCGCGCCTGACTAGAGGCGCGCGGCCTTCTCGTCGATGGCCGCCTTGTTCTCCTGCAGTATGCGCCGCACTTCGGGCAGCGGCGGCCGATCCGCCATTCGGGCGATGAGTTCGGGCAGCTCGTGCCATTCCCGTCCCCAATGCACCAGACGGGCGGCGTCCGCGATCACCTGCTCGCGCGCCGCGACAGGCGCCGGCACGGGATCCGCGGGCGCGGCTTCGGGTGCCGGTGCGGGCGCCGGGGACGATTCTCTCGACGATTCGGGTGATGCGGACTTGGGCGCGCCCCTGACCCGGGCGTGCGGTTTGCGCGGCTTGCGTTCCGAGCGGGCCACGCGGGGGGTGCCGGCCGCCGGCGGCTCGTGCAGCATCTGCGGCGGAAACTGCGGCATTTCCATGGTTCCGGTCTGCGCATCCGCGCCGGTCTGCGCATCCGTGCCTGCCGCCACCTGCAGCTCGAGGGTCGGTGCCTCGTCCGGATCGCCGCGCAGGTCGGCACGCGGTATGAAGCGCTCGATGTGCTGCATCCCCACCAGATTGGCGAGGAAGGCCATCATTTCGAGCGCGTCGGAGAATTTCGCATCGCCCATAGTGACGCGTTCTTGCACCTGGGCGCGCAGCGCCAGCGTCTTTTGCAGGGCAAGATCCACGATCCAGCGCGTGGGCCGCTGGTGCGGAACCCAGGACTGGATTTTCCAATAACTGTCATCGTCGAGAGCCGTGTACTTCAAATGCAACTCGAGACTGCCCAGCCATTTATCCAATAAATCCAACAATCTTTGATCGGCGGGTGTTGCCATGGTGTTCAGCTCCGGCATGCACCCTAAACGAAGCGCCGGCCGATGGCTAGCGGTAGACTTGAGATCATGTGCGGAATAGTCGGCATCATCGGGCCCCGGGCGAGCGTGGATACCGCCCGGGCCATGTCGCAGCGGCTGCGGCATCGGGGGCCGGACGGCGAGGGGGTTTGGGGCGGCCCGGATGCGGCACTGGGCCATCGCCGTCTCGCGATCATGGATCTATCCGATGCCGGCCGCCAGCCGATGATCTACGGCCGGCACATCCTCACCTACAACGGCGAGATCTACAATCACGAGTCGCTGCGCGCGGATCTGGCCGGACCGTGGCATTCGAGCGGCGATACCGAAGTGCTGCTGCACCTGTTGGCCGCCGGCGGCGCTGCGGCGCTCGACAAGATCGTCGGCATGTTCGCCTTCGGCTGCTGGGATACGGAGCGGCGGCAGCTGCTGCTCGCGCGCGACCGGCTCGGGATCAAGCCGCTCTATTATAGGCTGCTGACCGACGGCATCGCCTTTGCATCCGAGCTCAAGGCGCTGCTGCTGCTCGACAGACCCGACGTGGATCGCGGCGCGGTGCGTGATTACCTGTTCCATGGCTATATCCCGGCGCCGAAGTCGGTTTATCTGGGCATCGCGAAACTGCCCGCCGGACATACGCTCACCTGGCAGGACGGCCGCGTCAGCATCGAGCGCTACTGGCGGCCGTCGCCCACACTGGTCGCGCGCACGGCCGAGGAAACCCTGGAGCGGCTCGACGCGCTACTCGGCAAGGTCGTGCCCGAGCAAACCTTGTCGGACGTTCCCGTCGGGGTGTTTCTGAGCGGCGGCATCGATTCCGCGCTGACGGCCTACTACCTGAACCGGCCGCGCACCTATACGCTGGGATTCGAGCAGCGCGGCCGATCCGAACTCGGACCGGCACGTGCGGTGGCGCGCCATCTGAAAACGGTGCACACCGAGATGACGGCGCAGGCGTCGGATTTTGCCATGGCGCTCGACAGGATCCCCGCGATGTTCGATGAGCCCTTCGGCGACAGCGCCGCCTGGTCGAACTATCTGATCGCCGAATTCGCGCGCCGCGAGGTGACCGTGGCGCTGTCGGGCGAGGGCGGCGATGAGATATTCTGCGGCTACCCGCGCTATTGGTCCGACATCGGAGCGCGCGCGAACGCGCTGAACAGGCTGCTGGCGAGCCGGCTGCCGCCGCTGTCCCGCTTCGGACAATCCATGCAGCGCCATGCGTACGTGGGCCTGTCGGGGTTTGCGGCCGCCCTCGGCGGCCTCACGGCGCTGCAGATCGACACCCTGCTGTCGCCGGACTGGCTGCAGAAGGATTATGACTACCTGTGGTTCTACCGGCAGTTCTGGCACGAGGAATTGGATCCGCTGTCGCAGCTGCGCTGGCTCGATCTGAACACCAGCCTGGCGGAGGGATTGCTGACCAAGGTGGATCGCACCAGCATGGCGCATTCGCTCGAGGTGCGTCCTCCGCTGCTCGATCATCGCCTGGTGGAGTTCATGCTGAGCGTCGACCCGGCGCTGCTGGTCGATCGGCGCAAGCGCCGCGGCAAATTGCTGGTGCGCAGGCTGATGGAACCGCGTCTGCCGCCGAGGCACCTCAACCGGCCGAAATCGGGATTCGGGCTGCCGGTGCGCAGTTGGATCAGGAGCAATCCGCAGATCCTGAACGCCGCGGTGCGGCGCCTGATGGAGCGCGGCGTGCTGCAGCGGCCCGTGACCCGCGATTTTCGCAGGGCCTGGTACGTGCTGATACTGGATCGCTGGTTCACAGCCTTTGAGTGACCCGCGGCAGCCGTCTGCGGACGCACGCCGTCTGCTTTTCGTGCCCGTCTCCGGGGCGTACGGGATGGGCGAGTACGCGCGCAGCCTGGCGATCGCACGCGCCGCCCGCGCGCGCTGGGATATCGCCGTGCACTTCGCGATCAGCCGCGATGCGCCCTATGCCGCGGACGCGCCCTTCGAGCAAACCCTGCTGCCCGCGTCGCCCACCTTTCACAGCGCCGAACTGATCGCACTGATGGAGAAATTCCGGCCGGACGTGGTCATTTTCGACAATGCGGGCCGCACCGCGCAGCTGCGCGCGGCGGCGCGCCTCGGAGCACGGGTGGTGTTCATCAGCGCGCGGGCGCGCCAGCGGCGCAAGGCGTTTCGCTGGCGCTGGATGCCGTTGATCGACGAGCATTGGATCGCCTATCCGCAGTTCATCGCCGGGGCGCTGCGCCCCGTCGAAAGATTCAAGCTGAGGCTGATCGGGCGGCCGATGGTGCGGTATCTCGATGTGCTCATCGAGGCCGCGGATCCCGGACTACGCCGCGCGGTTCTCGCGCGCATCGGCTGCGAGGCGGGCGGCTATGCGCTGCTCGTGCCCGGCGGCGGCACCGGACATCCGGGCGTGCTGAATGCGCCCGGCGAATTTCGCGCCGCGGCTCGCAGCCTCGCCGCCGGCGGCCTGCCGTGCATCGTCGTCGGACCGCCCGCGGCGGCGGCCGAGCCCGGTTCGAATCTGCACCTGCCGGGATTGCTGCCGCACGCTGAATTGACCGAACTGATGCGCGGCGCCCGGCTGGTCGTTGCCAACGGCGGTTCGACGCTGATTCAGGGCATCGCCTGCGGCGCGGCCTGTGTTGCGGTCGGCATCGCGAAGGATCAGGCGCTGCGGGTGCGGCGCTGCGTGGACGCTGGGGTTGCCGTCGCGGCGGCGCTGCGCGCGGCGGACATCGCGCAGGCGGCGCGCGCCCTGTTGGCCGAAGAGCCGGAACGCGCCGCGCTCGCGCGGCGCGCCGCTGCGCTGGGACTGCGCGACGGCATCCAGGTCGCGCTCGAAGCGCTCGCGGGCCTGCTTGGACCGGGCGCGGTGCGCGCATGAGCAGGGTGGTGCTGCTCGGCTACGATCTGGGTCAACCCTCGTTCCGCCACCGCATGCAAAGTCTTGCGGCGGCGCTCGAGTCGGCCGGCTGGCAGGTCAGGTGCGAACGGTTCCCGGGCGGCCGCTATGGTCTGCGCACCTGGGAGCGACGCGAGCTGCTGCGATGGGCGGACGTCGTTGTTCTGCATCAGATCAAACTGAGCGCGCTCGAGGCACGTCTGTTCGCCTCCCTGGCGCGCCGCCGGATATTCGACGTCGACGATGCCATCTACGTGCGCAAGCCGCGGCGCTTGGGACTGCCCGCCGACGATTCGCCGTGGCGCCGTCGCAAGTTCGCGGCGACCTGTCGGTGGGTGGACGTGGTTGCCTGCGGCAACGAGGTGCTCGCGGAGGTCGCGCGCACCGCCGCGCGCGACCTCCGCATCCTGCCGACGTCGATCGACGCGTCGGCCTACATGCCCACCACGGCCACGCAGGATGATCCACCGACGATCGCCTGGATCGGCAGCCCGGAGAATCTGGTCTACCTGGAAATGATCCGCCCCGCATTGGCGCGTCTCGCCGTGCGTCATCCGGCGCTGCGGTTGAAGGTGATCTGCTCGAGATTTCCGGAATGGCCGGAGGTCACCATCGAGCGTGTGCCGTGGAGCGCCCCGACCGAGGCGGCGGCCCTGGCGGGCGCGCACATCGGCATCATGCCGCTCAGCGATGACGAATGGAGCCGCGGCAAGTGCGCCTTCAAACTGCTGCAATACATGGCGGCCGCGCTGCCTTGCGTCGCCTCGCCGATCGGCGCCAACCGCGAGGCCGTGATCGACGGCGTCAGCGGATTTCATGCCCGCGGCACCGATGAATGGGAGCGCTGCCTGGACCGGCTGATCGAATCACCGGACCTGCGGGCGCGGTTCGGCGCCATGGGACGCGCGCACGTGGAATCCCGCTACTCGATGCATGCCTACCGGGTGCGATATCTGGAGCTGCTGGCGCGGCTCGCGGCCGGATGACGAAGCCGGTATGCTTTCGGCAATGCCCGCCGCGCAAATCTTCACCATCCTGAACCACTACACCTCGCGGCAGGAGCTCGATCCGGGATTCGCGGTCCTCGACAACTCGGCCAACGAACGGCCGGACTGGTTCGAGTATTGGCCGATCCGCAATTTCCTGCGCGGCGAGACCCTGCACGAGGAGGCGTTGTATGGATTTTTGTCGCCGCGTTTCACGCAGAAGACCAATTTGAGCGCCGCCCAGGTGCATGCGTTCGCCGCCGCGGACGCCGGTTGCGCCGATGTGATCCTGCTCAGTCCGAGCATCCACAACAGCGCTTATTATCTCAATGTGTTCAAGCACGGCGAATCGCAGCATCCGGGCCTGCTGAAAACCGCAGGCGGCTTCTTCGAGCGCATCGGCCGGCCCACCGATCTCGAGGAACTGGTCTCCGATTCCAGAAACACGGTGCATTCGAACTATTTCCTCGCCAAACCGCGCTTCTGGCGCGAATGGCTCGCGATCAATGAGCAGCTGTTTGCGATCGCCGAGACCCCCGCGGACGAATTGGGGCAGGCATTGCGCGCGCCCACTGCGTATCGCGGCGGATTCGGCGTGCAGATGAAGATCTTCCTCATGGAGCGCATCGCCACGTGGATTCTGACCACGGACCCGGGCTTCGTTGCGCGGGTCCGCGATCCGTTCGCCGCACGCTCGCGGATCTACAAGCTGCCAGTGGCGCTGGCCTGCGATGCGCTGAAGATCGCCTACAGCACGCAGCGCCGCGGCCAGTATCGGGACGTATTCCACCTGGTCAGCGGCCTGCGCAGACAGCTCAATTGGCGCATCCGGGTCGCCTCCCTCATGGGCTCCGGTCGGATCCGGCCGTATCTTCGAACGCTGCGCTCCTACTGGGCGGACGAACCGCACTAGTGGCCGCACCCTTGCGCGCACCCATGGACGTGGCGGCCGGATTCTGGCGGGACCGCAGCGTCCTTCTGACCGGGCATACGGGCTTCAAGGGCGCTTGGATGAGCCTGTGGCTGCGGGCGCTCGGCGCCGACGTGACCGGCTACGCCCTGGCGCCGCTCACCGATCCGAGCCTGTGGACCCTGGCCGGTGCGGCTCGGCCGGGACTGCGCGACGTTCGCGGCGACATTCGCGACGCCTCGCGCTTCGCCGAAGTGCTGGAGGAGGCCGATCCGCAGGTGATCGTGCACATGGCCGCGCAGGCGCTGGTGCGCGAGTCCTACCAGGATCCCCTCGGCACCTATGCCACCAACGTCATGGGTACCGCGGTGCTGCTGCAGGCGTGCCGCAAGCTGCGGCGACTGCAATGCGTGCTGGTGGTCACCAGCGACAAGGTGTACCAGAACGACGGCGGCGACCGGCCCTTCGAGGAAGGCGACCGGCTCGGCGGGCACGACCCGTACAGCAACAGCAAGGCCTGTGCGGAGCTGCTGACGGGCAGCTTTCGCGACAGTTTCTTTCGCGACGGGCCGCCGCTCGCGACCGCGCGGGCGGGCAACGTCATCGGCGGCGGTGATTGGTCCCGCGACCGGCTGGTGCCCGACTGCGTACGGGCGCTGGAGGCGGACGAACCCGTGAATCTGCGCTACCCGGCGGCGGTGCGGCCCTGGCAGCACGTGCTCGAGCCGCTGTCGGGCTATCTCGTCCTGGCGCAGGCGCTGGCGCAATCGCCGCATTCGGCGCCGCGTGCTGTCAATTTCGGCCCGGACGCGGCATCCTTTTGTCCCGTGAGCACGGTGGTCGAGGCGTTCAGCGCGCGCTTCGACGGCAAACCCGGATGGCGGCAGGCCGCCGGCACGCATCCGCCCGAGGCGCACGCCCTGACGCTGTCGTCCGATCTGGCCCGCCGCGAACTCGGTTGGCGTCCGCGGCTGGACCTGCCGGATGCGCTGTCTTGGACTGCCGACTGGTATCGGGCGCATCGGGCGGGAGCGGACATGCCGGCGATTTGCGAGGACCAGATCAGGCGCTACGGTGATCTCATGAAGTCAATGCCATGAAATGCGTCATCCTGGCCGGGGGCAAGGGCACGCGTATCGCCGAGGAATCGAACACCCGGCCCAAGCCGATGGTGGAGATCGGCTCACGTCCCATCCTCTGGCACATCATGAAGCTGTATGCCTGCTTCGGCGTGGCCGAGTTCATCGTGTGTCTCGGCTACAAGGGCCTCAAAGTGCGCAAGTGTCTCGCCGCCGGCACGCTTCGGGCGCATCGCCATGAGCGGCGGCAAGGTGACTTCATTCGCGGAGAAGCCGCAGGCGGAGGGCGGTCTGATCAACGGCGGATTTTTCGTGCTCGAACCGCAGGTGCTCGACCTGATCGGCGGCGACCACACGGTGTGGGAGAACGAACCGATGGAAAAGCTGGCCGCGGACGGCGAATTGGCGGCCTGGGTGCACCGCGGCTTCTGGCAGCCGATGGACACGCTGCGCGACAAGCACAGCCTGAACGCGCTGTGGGACAGCGGCGCGGCGCCGTGGAAACGATGGCCCAACTAGTCGCCACGGGCCCGGGCACTCTCGCGGCATGATCTTCACGGAAACCGCGCTTGCCGGCGCCTTCCAGATCGACATCGAGCCGCTCGAGGACGCGCGCGGATTCTTTGCCCGCAGCTATTGCGTCGACGAGTTCGCGGCGCACGGTCTGGGCGTGCCCATGCTCCAATGCAGCATCTCGCACAACAACCGGGCGGGTACGCTGCGCGGCATGCACTACCAAGCCGAGCCGCACGGCGAAGCCAAGCTGGTGCGATGCACGGCGGGTGGGGTGTTCGATGTGATCATCGACATCCGCCCACGGTCGCCCACCCATCGGCGCTGGTTCGGCGTGGAATTGACGGCCGCCAACCGCCGCTCGCTGTTCGTTCCGCCGGGATTCGCGCACGGCTTCCTCACCCTGGCCGACCATAGCGAGGTCTATTACATGATTTCCACGCCGCACGCTCCGGCATTCAGCCGTGGCATCCGCTGGGACGATCCCGGGGTGGGAATCGAATGGCCGGCGATCCCGAGCGTCGTGTCCGCGCGCGATGCGGGCTTTGCGCTACTGGGTCCGCCCGATCGCCGATGAACGCCAAGCGCGTGCTGGTCAGCGGCGCAGGCGGCTTCATCGGGCGCTGGAGCGTGCCGGTCCTGCGCCGGCTCGGCTATGACGTGCATGCGGTGCTGTCCGGCAGGGGAGGCGCGGTCGCGGCGCAGCTCGCGGGCGCGACGCTGCATACGGCCGATTTGTTCGATTCGGCTGCGCTCGAGGCCTTGTTTGCCGCGGTGCGGCCGACGCATCTGCTGCATTTCGCCTGGATCGCCACTCCCGGCAGCTATTGGACCAGCACCGACAATGCACGTTGGCTGGAGACGAGCCGGCGGATGCTGCGGGCGTTTTCGCGGGAGGGTGGCGTGCGCGCGGTCATGGCCGGTTCCTGCGCGGAGTACGATTGGTCGCAGGTCGGGGTGTGCCGCGAGGCGTCGAGCCCATTGGCCGTGAACCTCACGCCGCCGCTGCCGTACGTGGCCTGCAAGATCGCGCTGCAAGCGGAGCTTGACCGATTCGGCCGGGAACACGATCTGTCGAGCGCCTGGGGCCGCATCTTCCTGCAATACGGTCCATACGAGCATCCGCAGCGTCTGGTGGCCTCGGTGATCCGCAGCTTGCTCATGGGCCGCGAGGCGCTGTGTTCGCACGGCCGGCAGGTGCGCGCCTTCCTGCACGTCGCCGATGTGGGCGCGGCATTCGCCGCACTGCTCGACAGCGAGCTCGCGGGTCCCGTGAACATCGGAGCGGCGGAGCGCATCGCAGTCGCGGATCTGATCGGCGAGATCGCCCGACAGATCGGGCGTCCGGATCTGGTGCGGCTCGGCGCGCGGCCGCTGCCGCCGGGCGAGCCGCCGTTGCTGGTGCCGGACGTGCAACGTCTGCAGACCGAGCTCGGATGGCAGCCGCAGTTTGCCTTGCACGAGGGGCTCGCCGATGCGATCGCGTGGTGGCGCGGCGGTCTGGCAGCGCCGGGCGGCGGGGCTCCGCCATGACCTTGCTGCCCGGCTGGCATCCCGTGGTGGTGCATTTTCCGCTCGCGCTGGTCCTGACCTCGGCCGCCGCCCTGTGCCTGGCCCGGGTGCTGCGGCAGCAGGGACTGGCCGCCACCCTCGCCACAGTCGGCACCTGGAATCTGTGCCTCGGTACGTTGGGCGCGCTGCTGGCGCTCGGCACCGGACTGGCCGCTGTAATCGACCTGCATCCCGGGCCGGCGGCGCGACAGGCGGTGTCCCTGCATCTGAAGTGGGCGGTGGTCACCTCGCTCGGATTGCTGATCCTCGCGGTCTGGCGCGGCGCCGGCAAGCCCCAGGATTCGCGTCCCTCGCGGCTGTTTCTCGTCCTGCTATGCGCGGCTTGCGCGGCCCTGATCATGACCGGTTATCGCGGCGGACAGAACGTGTACCGCTACGGCATCGGGGTCATGAATGATTCCAGCTCCCGCCCAGGGATTTGATCAGCGCCACACTGGAGGCGAGCTGTCGTCCGCGCACGCTTAAGGAGGCGCGCTCGTTGGTGAGCGCCGTGGTTTGCGCCACCACCACATTGAGGTAGCTCACGATGCCGGATTTGTACTGGTTCAAGGCGATCGCCTCGGCGGCGTCGGCCGCCTTGGTGGCCTCGTCCTGGACGGTGATCTCGTCGGCGAGAACGCGTAAGGAGATGAGATTGTCCTCCACGTCTTGGAACGCGGCCAGCACCGTCTGCCGGTAGACGGCAACGCTGGCGTCGTAATTGGCGACCGCCTGGTTGGTGAGCGCGCGGCGCAGGCCGCCATCGAACAGCGTCAGTGCGAGAGCGGGCCCCACGGACCAGACCTCGTTGGCGACCGAGAACAGGTGGCTCCAGCTCGAGCTCTGATAGCCGTACTGCCCGGACAGCGTGAGCGACGGGAAATACGCCGACTTGGCCACCCCGATGCTGGCGTTGGAAGCGGCCATGCGGCGCTCGTTGCCTGCGATGTCCGGCCTGCGTTCCAGCAGGTCCGACGGCAGATCGAGCGGGATGTCGGGGATCTTCACCACCAGGGGGATCGGCGGCAGGGAGAAATCCTCCACGGCCTTGCCGATCAGCACGGCGATGGCATGTTCCAATTGACCGCGCTGGATGGCGAGGTCGATGGCGGCCGCCTGGGTGGATTTGAGCTGCGTCTGCGCCTGCGCCACGTCGGATTGTCCGGCGACGCCGACGGAATATTGATTTTGCGTGATCTTCAGGGATTTCTGCAGGCCTTCCACGTTGGCGTCGTACAGCCGCTTCTCCTCGTCCGTGACGCGCAGCTCGAAGTAATCCTGGGCGAGTTCCGCCTGGGCACTGAGCCGCGCGGCTTCGAGGTCCGCGGCGCTGGCTGCGGCGGTTTCGCGCGCATTTTCGGTGGTGCGCCGCAGCTTGCCCCAGAGATCGATTTCCCAGCTGGCATCGCCGGTGGCGGCAAAGGTGTTGCCCACCACGCTGCCGGAGGAGACGACCTGCGCGCCGGACGGTGCGCTGGTGATGATGCGCGCGCCGCTGCGCGCGCGGGTTGCGGAGGGGTCGAGCGCGACAGTCGGGAAATAGGCGGCCCGCGCCGCCTGCACCAGTGCGCGGGCCGCGCGGTATTGCGCCTCGGCCTGCTTGATGTTCTGGTTGGAGATGTCGATCTGTTCCATGAGTGCGTTCAGATTCCCGTCGCCATATACCTCCCACCATTTGCCGCGCGGCAGCTGGTCCTTCGGCTGCGCCGTTCTCCAGCCCAGCGATTCCTTGAACTGCGCCGGCGCCGGCGTGGGGGGGCGCGCGTAATCGGGTCCGACCGCACAGCCGCCGCTCAGCACGGCCGCCTGCAGCGCCGCCGCCTGCAGCGCCAACGCGCCGCGCCAGCCGGATGCGAGCCGCATCATGCCAAATGACCCGGCAGCGCATCGCGGGCCACGTGCCGCGCATGACGCTTGCTGCGGTACCAGTTCTGGAAGCGATCCATGTATAGGTAGATCAGCGGCGTCGTGTACAGCGTGAGCAACTGGCTCACCACCAGACCGCCGGCGATCGAAATGCCGAGCGGCCGGCGCAATTCGGCGCCGTCGCCGGCCCGGATCGCGAGCGGCAGCGCACCGAACAGGGCCGCGGTAGTGGTCATCATGATGGGACGGAAGCGCTTGACGCAGGCCTCGAAAATTGCGTCGCGTGGAGATTTGCCGTGGGCGCGCTGCGCCTCGAGCGCGAAATCGATCATCATNNTGACGATGCCGATCAGCAGGATTACGCCGATCAGGGCGATGATGCTGAATTGCGTGCCGGTGGCCAGCAACGCCAGCAGCGCACCGACACCGGCCGACGGCAATGTGGACAATATGGTGAGGGGATGTGCATAGCTCTCGTAGAGCATCCCGAGCACGATGTACACCGTGACCAATGCCGCGAGGATCAGCAGCGGCTCATTCCTCAGCGAATCCTGGAACGCCTTCGCCACGCCCTGGAAGCTGCCGCGCACTGATCGGGGTACTCCGAGCCTGACCAGCGCCTGCTCGACCGCGGTCGTGGCCTGGGACAAGGACACGTTCAGCGGCAGGCCGAACGAAATCGTCGATGCGGGGAATTGGCCCTGATGATTGACGGCCAGCGGCGTGCCGCGCATTTCGTATCGCGCAAAGGCCGTGAGCGGCACCATGGCCGGGGCGCCCGACGGCGCGGTGCCGGCCACGAACACGTTCTCCAACGCGCCGGAGTTCAGCGAGTTCTTCGGGTCCGCCTCCATCACCACCCGGTATTGATTCATGGGATTGTAGATGGTCGACACCTGGCGCTGTCCGAACAGGTTGTTGAGCGTGGTGTCGACCTCGGATGCATTCACGCCGAGCCGCGCGGCGGCATTGCGATCGATCGACAGGTAGGATTCCACCCCCTTGTCCTGCGCGTCGGTGTTGACGTCGGTGAGCTGCGGCAGGGTGCCGACCGCATTGCGGATCTTGATTTCCCACTCGCGCAGGGAATTCAGATCGTCCGCCTGCAGGGTGTATTGATACTGGGCGTTGCTCTGCCGTCCGCCGATGCGCACGTCCTGCGTGGCCTGCAAGAACAGCGTCGCACCCGGCACCCGCGCGAGCTTGCCGCGCAGCCGAGCGATGACCTGGTCGGCCGAGAGTTTGCGCTCCGCCAAGGGCTTCAAGGCGATGTACATCTGCCCGGTGTTGGTCTGGCCGCCGCCCGTGGAGCCGACGACGTTGGCCACGGCGGGGTCCTCGCGGATGATGGTCATGAACTCGGTCAACTTCTGCTTCATGGCGTCAAAGGAGATGCTCTGGTCGCCCTGGATGTTGCCGGCGAGTCTGCCGATGTCCTGCTGCGGGAAGAACGTCTTCGGAATGATCACGTACAAATACACATTGAGGCACACCGCGCACAGCAGCAGCGCCATCATGATGCGACCGTGTCCGAGCGCCCAGCCGAGCGAGCGCTCGTAGCCGCGCAGCATGGCTTCGAATCCGCGCTCGGTGGCGGCCGAGAAGCGCGCCCACCAGCCGCTTTGCGGCGGCCCCTCCTGCGTCTTGAGCAGGTACGCGCACATCATGGGCGTGGTCGACAGCGACAGGGCGAGCGAAATCACGATGGATGCCGACAGGGTCAGCGCGAATTCCCTGAACAGCCGTCCGACGATGCCGCCCATCAGCAGGATCGGGATGAACACGGCGATGAGCGATATGCTCATCGACATGACCGTGAATCCCACCTCGCGCGCGCCCATGAGCGCAGCCTGCATCGGCCGCACGCCTTCCTCGACGTGCCGCGAGATGTTTTCGAGAACCACCACCGCATCATCGACGACGAAGCCGGTGGCGATGGTGAGCGCCATGAGCGACAGATTGTCCAGGCTGAATCCGGCCAGATGCATCACGCCAAAGGTGCCGATCAGGGACACGGGCACCGCCACCGCAGGCACCATGGCCGCCGATGCGCGCCGCAGAAACAGAAACACGACCAGCACCACCAGGCAGACCGAGATGACCAGGGTGCGCTCGACCTCGCGCAGCGACGCCCTGATGGGCGGCGTACGGTCATTGACGATCCGCAGGTTCACGGCCTTGGGCATCGAGGCTTCGAGGCGCGGCAGCAACTCCTTGACGCGGTCGACGGTGGCGATGATGTTGGCGCCGGGCTGGCGGAAAACCATGATGCTGACGTCGTCCTTGCCGTCGGCGAGACCGGCGTTGCGCAGGTCCTGCACCGAGTCGACCACCTCGGCCACGTCGTCGAGCCGCACGGCCGCGCCCTTGTTGTAGGCGACCACGATGGGTTTGTACTCGCGCGCGACCTTGGCCTGATCATTGGCGCCGATCTGCCAACGGCTGTTGCCGTATTCGATCCAGCCCTTGGGACGGTTGGCGTTCGTGGTCGTGATCGCGGTGCGCACCGTCTCGCTGCCGATGCCGTATTGATTGAGCGCGGCCGGATTGAGCTCGACGCGCACCGCCGGCTGGGAGCTGCCGACCACGCTCGCCTGGCCGACGCCGCTTACCTGGCTGAGCTTCTGTGCAACGATGGTGTCGGCGACGTCGTACAGCTGGCCGATGGTCATGGTATCCGAGGTGAGCGCCAGAATGAGGATGGGCGCGTCCGCGGGGTTGATCTTGCGGTACGTCGGATTGCTCGGCAGATTTGCCGGCAGCAGGGTGCGCGAGTTGTTGATCGCCGCCTGCACGTCGCGCGCCGCACCGTCGATGTCCCGGTTCAGATCGAACTGCATCACGATCCGCGTCGAGCCGAGCGAGCTCGAGGACGTCATTTCGGTGATGCCCGAGATCACCCCGAGCGCACGTTCGAGCGGTGTGGCGACCGTTGCGGCCATGGTTTCCGGGCTCGCGCCGGGCAGCGAGGCGCTCACCAGGATGGTCGGGAAATCCACCTGCGGCAGCGGCGAAACCGGCAGTGTGCGGAACGCGAGCACACCAGCGAGTGTGATGCCGATGGTCAGCAGCATGGTCGCCACCGGCCGGGCGATGAAGATGCGCGATGGATTCATGCGGAGGCCACCACGCCGGCCGCCGGCCGTCCCCGCAGGCGCAGCGCCAGCCGGTCGAACATCAGGTAGATCACCGGCGTGGTGAACAGCGTCAACATCTGGCTCATGATCAGACCGCCGACCATGGTGATGCCGAGCGGCCGGCGTAGCTCGCCGCCGACCCCGCCGGCGAGCATCAGCGGCAGTGCGCCGAGCAGCGCCGCGAGTGTGGTCATGATGATGGGGCGGAAGCGCAGCAGGCACGCCTGGTAGATCGCCTCGCGCGCGGACTTGCCTTCCTGGCGTTCGGCCTGCAATGCGAAGTCGATCATCATGATNNTTTTTGACGATGCCGATCAGCAGCACGATGCCGATGATGGCGATGATGTTCAGATCATCGCCCGCGATCATGAGTGCGAGCAGCGCTCCGATGCCGGCGGAAGGCAGCGTCGAGAGGATGGTGAGCGGGTGGATGTAGCTCTCGTACAGCACGCCGAGCACGATGTATACGGTGACGATGGCCGCCAGGATGAGCAGCAGCGTATTGGTGAGCGAGGCCTGGAAAGCGAGTGCGGCGCCCTGGAAGCTTGTGGCC
Organism: Gammaproteobacteria bacterium; assembly: GCA_003137095.1. GTDB lineage: Bacteria > Pseudomonadota > Gammaproteobacteria > Steroidobacterales > Steroidobacteraceae > Bog-1198. The sequence continues at coordinate 22,958 of PLET01000059.1, read as the reverse complement.
ACGCTCAAGGGCAGCTGCAGCTCCCGCTCGGCCGCACCGATCGCCTCGACCGCCTCGCCGAGCGATGTCCCTGCCGCCAGGTTGAAGGAAATGGTCGCTGCAGGGAACTGCCCGAGATGGTTGATCACCAGCGAGGTCGGCCGCTCGATCACCCGTGCGAATGAGGCGAGCGCCACCTGGGTGTCGTTCGAGGAAGGGACATAGATATCCGCCAGCAGCTGCGGGTTGATCTGCTGATCCGGGTCTGCCTCGAGCACGACGCGGTACTGATTGGCCTGGGTGTAGATGGTCGAGATCAACCGCTGCCCGTAGGCATCGTAGAGCGCGCTGTCGATGGCCGCCGGCGTCACCCCGTAGCGTCCCGCCGCGTCGCGGTCGATGTCGATGTAGGCCTGCAGGCCCTGATCCTGCAGATCGCTGGCGACGTCCGCCAGCTGCGGCAGGCTCTTCAGCCGCGCAACCAATCTGTTGGTCCACACGGACAGTTCGGCGGAATTGGCGGTTTCGACCGAGAACTGGAATTGCGTGCGGCTGATGCGATCCTCGATGGTCAGGTCCTGAACGGGCTGCATGTAAAGCGCGATGCCGGGAACCTTCTGCGCGGCCTGCCCGATGCGCCGTATTACGGTGAGTCCGTCGTCGCGATCGGCGAGCGGCTTGAGATTGATGAGCAGGCGGCCGCTGTTGAGGGTGGTGTTGGTTCCATCGACGCCGATGAAGGAGGTCAGGCTCTCCACCGCGGGGTCGCTCAGCACCGTGTTCGCCAGGGTCCGCTGCCGTTCGGTCATTGCGCCGAAGGAGATGGACTGCGGCGCCTCGGATACGCCCTGCACGACCCCCGTGTCCTGTATCGGAAAGAAGCCCTTGGGTATGAGCACGTACAGCAGCACCGTGAGCGCGACCGTCCCGCTCGCCACCCACAGCGTCAGGCGCTCACGCGCCAGCACCCAGCGCAGCATGCGCGCGTAACCGGCGATCATTCCGTCGATGATGCGTTCGCATTGCACGGCGAACCGGGTCTGCCGCGCCTGCGCCGCGGGCAGCAGCAGCCGTCCGCACATCATCGGCGTGAGGGTGAGAGAGATCGCCGCCGAGAACAGTATCGCGACCGTGAGCGTGATGGCGAACTGCCAGAACAAGCGCCCCACCACATCGCCCATGAACAGCAGCGGAATGAGCACCGCAATCAGGGACACGGTCAGGGAAATAATGGTGAACCCGATCTGTTCGGCCCCTTTGAGCGCGGCGGCGAGCGGCGCCATCCCCTCCTCGATGAAGCGCGATATGTTCTCGATCATGACGATTGCATCATCGACCACGAAGCCGGTGGCGATGGTCAGCGCCATCAAGGTCAGATTGTTGATGGAGAATCCGGCCAGATACATCACGCCGAAGGTGCCGATCAGCGACAGGGGCACGGCCACGGCCGGAATGACGGTCGCGCGGGCGCTTTGCAAAAACAGGAAGATCACCAGCACCACCAGGGCGACGGCGAGCATCAGTTCGAACTCCACGTCGGCCACCGATGCGCGGATGGTTACCGTGCGATCGGTGAGCACCGCCACGTCGATGGAGCTCGGCAGTCCGGCCTGCAGTTGCGGCAGCAGACGCTTGACGCTGTCGACCACGGCGATCACGTTCGCGCCCGGCTGGCGCTGGATGTTCACGACCAGCGCGGCCTTGTCGTTGGCCCAGGCGGCCAGATGGGTGTTCTCGGCGCCGTCGATGACCTTTGCCACGTCCCACAGCCGGATGGGCGCGCCGTTCTTGTAGCCGACCACCAGCTGGGCGTATTCGTCGGCTGTCTTCAGCTGATCATTGGCGTCCACCGATGAGGACTGCGCGGCACCGTTGAAGCTGCCCTTCGGGGTGTTCACATTGGCGTTGCCCACCGCGGTGCGCAGATCGTCGAGGCTCAGGCCGAGAGCGGTCAGGGCGGCGATGTTGGCCTGGATGCGCACGGCCGGCCGTTGGCCGCCGGTGATGGACACCAGGCCGATGCCGGGGAGCTGCGAGATCTTCTGCGCCAGCCGGGTGTCGATCAGATCCTGGACCTTGGGCAGCGGCATGGTCTGCGAGGTGACCGCCAGCGTCAGCACCGGCGCGTCGGCGGGATTGACCTTGCTGTAGACCGGGGGTGTGGGCAGATCCGTCGGCAGCAGATTGCTGGCCGCGTTGAGCGCCGCCTGCACCTCCTGTTCCGCCACATCGATGCTCAAGTCGAGCACGAATTGCAGCGTGATCACCGACGCGCCGCCCGAACTGGTCGAGGACATCTGGTTCAGGCCGGGGATCTGGCCGAGTTGCCGTTCGAGCGGCGCGGTGACCGAGGAGGTCATCACGTCCGGGCTGGCGCCGGGATACAGGGTGAGTATTTGAATCGTCGGGTAGGAGACCTCGGGCAGTGCCGATACGGGCAGCAGCCGATAAGCGATGGCACCGCTCAGGAACAGCGCGACCATCAGCAGCGAGGTCGCCACCGGGCGCATGATGAACGGGCGCGACGGGTTCATCCGCCGCTCGGCTGATCGGCCCCAGTGCCCGGCCGGCGATGACGGTGGCCAGCCGCATCCGGCGCGGGGCCTTTGCTTGGAGAGGGCGCCGGCGCGGCGCCGGCATCGCGCGCCACCGTCTGTACCTTGATGCCGTCGCGCAGGCGGTCCGTGCCGTCGATCACCACCACATCGCCCGGCGACAAGCCGTTGTCGATGGCCATCAGATTGCCGTCGACGGGCCCCGGCGTGACCGGGCGAACCACCACGGTTCGATCCGGCTGCACCACGTACACGAAGGATCCGGAAGACCCGACCTGAACCGCGGCCGGTGGAATCACCGTGGCGCCGTGGCGCACTTCGATGAGCGCACGCGCATTCACGAATTCGTTCGGGAACAGCAGATAGTTCTCGTTATTGAACTCCGCCCGCAATTTGACGGTGCCGGTGGTGGTGTCGATCTGGTTGTCCGTGGCGAACAGCACGCCGGTGGCGAGTTTCGTCTTATTGTCGCGGTCCCATGCCTCAACCGTCAGGCTGCCGCCGGCATACAGCCGCGGCACGATCTGCGTCAGCCGCGTCTCCGGCACCGCGAACACCACTGTCGTGGGCTGCACCTGGGTGATCACGACCAGGCCGTTGGTGTCGGCGGCATGCACGATATTGCCCGGATCGACCTGGCGCAGGCCCACGCGGCCGGTGAGCGGTGAGGTGACGCGGGTATATATCAGCGAGAGCTTGGCGCTATCCACCTGACCACGGTCGGCCTCGACGGTACCCTCGTATTGGCGCACCAGCGCGGCCTGGGTGTCGAGCTGCTGCTGGGACACGGAATCCTGGGCAAACAGCGTCTTGTAACGGGCCAGGTCGATCTGGGCGTTTTTGAGCAGGGCGGCGTCGCGTGCCATGGTGCCTTCGGCCTGGGTGAGCACCACTTGAAACGGGCGCGGATCCAGCTCCGCCAGCAGGTCGCCCACCTTGACGAGCTGGCCCTCCTTGAACAGCACCCGCAGCAACTCGCCGTCGACCCGGGTGTGCACCGTGACCACGTTTCGGGGCACGACCGTGCCCAGGCCGTTCTGAAACACCTGGATGTCGCCGAGTCGGGCGGTTGCCACACCGACCGAGGGTGCCCGGTTGGCGCCGGCCGAACGCGTGCCGGCGGGACCGGTGGGGCCCGCGGAAGGGCCGCTTCCGGAATCCTTGCTGTGCAGCAAATACCATAATGCCGCGCCGGCGAGCACGATCAACACGGCGGCGACAGTGATCCAATGACGTGGGTTTCGTTGCGCCGTTCCCCGCAGGGCCACCGGCGCGGCAGCATCAAAATCGTTCATCGCCAAGGAAGATACATCACTGACACGATCCGCGGGGGGCCATGCATGGGATTAACCGGGTGAAGAACTGTCAAGGCCAAGGATATCGCACTTTTCGTAGCTGCTTTCGCAAACAGAAAAAATCGCGCCGTGGAACTCCTCGCGGAGCCGCACGGCGCGGTAGGTGTTACGGAACCGGGTGTAAGTTGCTCGGTTGGCTTATTGGGCCGGGGCATCTCCCGTGTAATAAATCAGCACATAAGCCCTGAGGTTGCCGGCCACCGCCGGTATGCCGTACACCTTGACCGGCGTGCCCGCTGCAAGGCCGTTGGTCAGGGTGGTGAGGCCGGCCTGTGTGGTGATGTCGATCGAACTGACCGTGACCACGCCGTTGGTGCGGTCGACCTGATACACGAGGGTCGCCGAGCCCGAAGTCGCGTTCACCGCCACCGTGACGGCCGTGGTGCCGCCCGCCGCGGTGATCGTGAACTGGTCATTGCTCCCGAGGACGGTCGCGACCTGGCTGAGCGGCAGGGTCGAGGGCATGAGCGCGCTGGCGGCGGCTGCCCAGCCATCCGGGTTGGCCGGGTCGTTCCAGACCGTGTAGCTCACGCCGTAGACCGGAACCGCGCCCAGCGTGCCGCCGAAGTTCACCGAGGTGCCGTTGGTGGCGGTCACGAAATCGCCGATGGCATTCGTGCCGTCATCCAGCACGGTCGGATAGGCAAAGTTCCACCACTTGTAACCGGTGATGGCCTTGCCGCTCGGATCATCGCCGTTCGCGGTCGCGCCGGAGATGTAGTCCAAGACATAGGTGTAGTCATCGGACGCCGTTCTGAACACGCGGCTATAGGTGAAGCTCGTCGAACCCGGGGCCGATATCGTGCCATCGTACCGGGCGGTCTCGATATCGATGGTCTGGGCCACCAGCGGGGACGCCAGAGGGTCCACCACGCTCGCGTGGATCTTGAAGCCGCGCACGAGGTCGTGGCTGGTCAGGAACCCCGTGCCCGTCGCAATCGGGGTGGCATCCGCCAGGCCGTTCTGCGGCTGCCGGAAGAAGAACTGCGTGTTGGCGTTCACGGTCAGATCCACCGGCCTGCCCGACTCGGAATCCACGGCGATCACATCCGTGTTGGGATTGACGTGCACCACATGTCCTTCCGGGCTCACCCAGACGCTGTTGAAGGTGGCGCTCGCCCAGATGCGTGTCGCGACCAGGGTGCCGTCCTGCTGATAGCGCGCGGCAACCCGCACATACTTGCCCACCACCGAGGACTCGCTCGAGAAATCCTTGATCACGGAGGATGTCTTCGCATCGACGTCATAGAAGATCGTGCCATTGGTCGAATCGGCCAGGATCTGCAAAGACTGCGTGCTCGCGATTGCCGTCTCCGGGCTGACCGCCGGCTCGGTCGGGAACTCCTTGATGATGGTGATCGACGAGTTGTCGGAGGCGATCGCCGTCACGTCGCCATACAGGTGCCGCAGCACCAGCCGGTCGATGTCCGGCCGCGGATGATGATGCACGGGTCCGTCGAAATTGACGGCCCAGATGGTCGTGCCCGTCGCGGCCGGCACGTGCTGCACGATGAATGCCGGATGGCCGAGGTCGAACTCCAAGTCGAGCTGATTGTTCGCGGTCGCGCTCACCACCAGCGGCGAGACGAACTTCACGCTCACCGGAACCGTGAGATTCGGCGCCGTGCCTTGGGTGTGTTGGATCTGGATCTGGGCCGAGGGAATGAGTGCGCCCGGAGTACCGGTGAATCCGGCCTCCGGATCGGACGCAACCGCGAGGCTCACGTCGCCCGGATTGCCGCTGATGGTCAGCACCGCACTGGTGTAGGTGCCCACCGGAACACTGGCATTGCCGATCAGCTCACCCAGCTGATCCAGCATGACCAGATTGATGGTGGGGACGGTCGCGGGCGCCGTGTAGACGGTGACGTTCCCGCCGCCGCCCTCGGGCACCAGTGCGATCGACAGGACTTTCACGCCGATGGTGGCCCAGTCCTCCGTGGAGGCGTCGCTCACGATCATTGAAACGTTGCCGTTCTGGCTCTGCGGAGTGGATACGGGCGCGGTCGTGCCCGAACTGCCGCCACCACCGCCGCCGCAGGCGGCCAGCAGCGCGGTTGCTGCGCCGAGCAGCAGTACGTTGGTTGCCTTGGTAAACATGACAAAAGCTCCTCGTGACGAATGTTCAAATTCGGTAGCTGAAAAGGATCCATCCCGATGCGAGACGAAAGTTTTCGCCGTCGACGTGAGCAGCAACGGGCGATGCAAGCCGGCGTTGACAGCTTGCCTGCGCGCGCGCTGACGCCAATGTGCGACAGATCGCAAATACCCGCGCCGCTGCGCCGCGGTAAATCACCTTGAGGAGCTCTAGCCGGAACCTGTTTGCGGCGCAAGCTCCACAGGGGTTCGATAGCGCAGCGCATCGACGATGAGGGAGAAAGCCGCTGACGGCTGTCGTCGACTCGGATANNAGGCCCGCCTGAGACGTCCCTTCGCGAGGTGAGGCAGAACCAACTCCTCCGGCAGATATGCCAGACCAAATCCCGCTAGAGACGCGTTGAGCATCTGCGATATTCCATTGAACGTAATCTGTCCCTCGACGCGGACTCGCAGCTCGCGATTTCCCTTTTCAAACTCCCATGCATACAGCCCCCCATGCGTCGGCAGACGCAGGTTGACGCAGTCGTGGTGGACGAGCTCTTGCGGCTTCTTGGGCGCCGGCCGTCTTTTGAAATAGGACGGGGCGCCGACCACCGCCATGCGTATGTCGGGGCCGATGCGCACGGCGATCATGTTCTTGGCGACCTGTTCACCCGGCCGCACACCGGCGTCGTAGCGTTGGGCAACGATGTCGGTCAGGCCGTAGTCCGTGATGATCTCGACCTTGATCTCGGGGTACTTGCGCAGAAACGGCACGAGTTTCGGCCACAAGATCGTATCCGTGCCGTAATCGGTGGAGGTAATCCGGATCGTGCCGTTCGGTTTCTCGCGGAGTTCGGCCAAGGAGCTGAGTTCGGTTTCCACTTCCTGCAGCTTCGGACCCACCGTGGTCAACAGTCGTTCCCCCGCTGCGGTGGGCGATACGCTGCGCGTGGTGCGCGTCAGGAGCCTGATTTCCAGACGCGCCTCCAGGTCGCGGATGATGTGACTGACCGAGGATTGGGAGATGCCGAGTTTTGCGGCCGCCTTCGTGAAGCTGCGCTCGCGCGCGACTGTCAAAAAGGCCACCAGATCGTTGAGATTGGTTCTTTTCATTCATGCGCCCCACGCATAAGACCATTCGGATTATACCGGCTAGTCAGGGCGTACAGACGCGCTAGAGTGCCGCCCGAGACCCGGTGCGATGTGATCCGTGCAGGAGAGCAAACCATGTACATCAAGCGAAACGGCTCGCAGCCCTCGATCAAGGGTCCGGCGGAGAACTTCACCGGTGTTGTGCGCATCGATCCTCTGTTCCAGGCGCCGGGAAGCGGACGCTTCGGCGGTGCAGCCGTCACGTTCGAGCCCGGTGCCCGCTCGGCATGGCACACCCATCCCTGTGGCCAGACACTCATCGTCACCGCCGGTCTCGGATGGACGCAGTGCTGGGGTGAAGCCCGGGAGGAAATCAGACCGGGCGATGTGATCACGTGTCCACCCGGCAAGAAGCACTGGCACGGGGCGACGCTGACCACGGCGATGACCCATATCGCCATCCAGGAGTCGCTCGACGGCAAGAATGTCGATTGGCTGGAAAAGGTCACCGATCAGCAATACCTCGCCGATGCCACGGCGGGTTCGTGAGTGGACGGAGACAGCCATGAAACCACCGCCGAGCGTCGCAGTGCTATTCAGCGTGCTCGTGAGCGCAACAACACAGGCTCAGGTGCCAAGCGCGGATCTTGACGCGAGGATCGAGATTGTTTCGCCAGCAGCTCGGACCGCGAATCCCGGCGCATCGGACAACTTTACGGGTCGTGTCCAGGTCGAGCAGTTGTTTGCAGCGCGGGCCGGGCGGCATGTGTCGGGCGGGCGCGTCACGTTCCAGCCCGGCGCGCGCTCGGCGTGGCACACGCACCCGGCGGGCCAGATCCTCATCGTCACGGCCGGCACGGGGCTCGTTCGGCAGTGGGGCGGCCCGCCGCAGACGATCAGGCAAGGAGACGTCGTGTGGATCCCGCCGGGCGTCAAACACTGGCACGGCGCGACGCCGACCACCTCCATGACTCACATCGCCATTCAGGAAGCGGTCGGCGGCAAGGTTGTCGATTGGCTGGAGCGCGTGAGCGAGGAACAGTATTCAGCCGGGACGGCGAAGTGGGTCGCCCCGATGACCGCACACGCCGAACCGATTACCACACACGCCGAACGAAGCCCATCTCGATCAGTCGCCGGAGGTCCCATGGTGTCGCTGAGTGACGTTGAAAGCGTATCCCCGGCGCTCGCCGCCTATACCCGCGACCAGCTCCTCGGGGACCTCTGGAAGCGTCCCGGGCTGTCGCTTCGAGACCGCAGCATGGTGACCTTGGCCGTGTTGATTGCGCGCAACCAGGCCGTGCAGATGGCCCATTACGTCGCTCTTGCGCTCGGGAATGGAGTCAAGCCCGGCGAGCTTTCGGAGATCATCGCGCATCTGGCGTTCTACTGCGGTTGGGAGAATGCGATGTCGGCGGTCCGCGTCGTCAAAAACGTATTCCGGGAACGCGGTATCGAACCCGATCAGCTGCCGCCGGGCTCGGTGGATCTGCTGCCCCTGAACGAGCCCGCCGAAAGACAACGCGCAAGCAACGTCGAGCAGAATTTTGGCGGCGTCGCGCCGGGCGTCGTGCATTACACCACCGATCTGCTGTTCCGCGATCTGTGGCTGCGGCCCGCGCTTTCGCCCCGGGATCGAAGCCTGGTGACGGTCAGTGCGCTCATCGCCTCGGGCCAGGTTGCGCAAGTCGCCTATCATCTGAATCGGGCGATGGACAACGGCCTGACGCAAAGTCAGGCCTCTGAAGTGCTCACGCAGCTGGCTTTTTATGCGGGTTGGCCCAACGTCTTCTCCGCACTCCCGGTCGTCAAAGACGTTTTCGAGAAGCGCCCCAACAGGAACCCATCATGAACATTTCATTCGAGAACAAGGTTGCGCTCGTCACCGGTGCCGGATCGGGACTGGGTCTCGCGACGGCCAAGGCATTTGCCGAATCCGGCGCATCCGTGGTGCTCGCGGATTGGCATGAGGACGCGGTGCGTTCTGCAGCCGAGGAGCTGTCGGCGCAGGGTCACAACGCGCTCGCAGTCGTGTGCGACGTCTCGGACGATGCGCAGGTGCAGTCCATGGTTGCGCAGGCCGTGGCAGCCTTCGGGCGGATCGATGCGGCCTACAACAATGCCGGCGTTCAAAACCTCCTTGCCGAGACCGCGGATACGACCCGGGAAGACTACGACCGGGTGATGGGGATCAATCTGCGCGGTGTATGGAGTTCGATGAAATTCGAACTGCAACAGATGCGCAAACAGGCAAGCGGCAGCATCGTCAATTGCTCATCGCTCGGAGGTCTGGTCGGTGGTGCCGAGCGCGGCATTTATCATGCCGCGAAGCACGGCGTGCTGGGGTTCACCAAGAGCGCGGCGCTCGAATACGCGGCACGAGGTATTCGCATCAATGCCATCTGTCCCGGTCTGATCCAAACGCCGATGTCCGATCAGATGGTCGCGGCCGGTCAGGGTGAAGCCCTCAGGACCCTGGAAAAGAGCATCCCGATGGCACGGGTGGGCCTCCCCAGGGAGATCGCGAGCGCCGTTCTGTGGCTTTGCAGTGATGCCGCCAGTTACGTGACGGGCCAGTCGATCTCGGTGGATGGCGGTTTCACCATGCGTTGAGGGGCTTTCCCCGTGCGCTCGAGCTCGGTTCGGCCGAACTCAGGTAATGGAATGGCGCGGCAGGTCAATGGTGAATACACAGCCGACGCCGGGGACATCGCGGGCGATCAACGTCCCGCCATTGGCCTCCACCCCGCGACGGCAGATCGCCAGCCCCGGCTGCGGACCGGATTGGCCATCGGGTTCCGCCTGCGTCGGCAGGAACACCTGTGCGGCACCGCCCGGGGGCAGTCCGCCGCATTGATCCGCCACTTCGATCAAGATGCGGTCCGAGGAGGCGTACGCGCGCAGCGACACCGTGGTTGCGGAGCGGGTGAATTTGAAAGCGTTGGTGAGTAGATTGTTGACCGCTGAATACAGCATCTCACGGTCCGCATTGATCGCAAGACTCGCGTCGACCGCCGACACATTCAGGCTGCAGTCTTTCGACGCCACTTGCAGCGATGCGGAAGAGGCGATTTCGGCAATGAACTCCGAGAGCCAGATTTCCTGGCACCGCGGCGGCAGTCCGCCCGTCACACGAATGTCCGTGAGCGACCGGTCAACCAGTTTGTGCAGGCTGATCAATGCGCGGTTCAGCGCGGCACCGGTGGCGCCCTCGATCCCGACATAGCCGGATTTCAACGCAACGACCGCCATGCTCGCCGTGTTGAGATGAGTGCGCAATTCGTTCGCCAATATTGACAATTGTTCGTTCAAATCCGCTTCGGTCCGTTGCCGAACCTGCCGGCCGAGTTGATACTGATATTCGGTCACCGCCGCAGCGATGGCATTGTCCAGACAGCGGTTCAGGGTCCGAAATTCATCGACGGTTACGCGCACCGATTTTTCGCTCGCAAGATTGGTTATGGCCTGGCAGATGTCGCCGTAGTCATGGACAACCTGATCGACGGACACCCCTTGCACCTGCAGCTCGCTGCCGTGCATCGTCGCACTGCCGCCGATCTCCGACGTACCGGGACCCCCATCGGCGGGCCCGGAAATTTCGCGGCTCTGAGACGCATCGTCGGCTCGTTCCGTCTGCAGGGTGTGGATCAATTGATCCAGGAAAACCGGGATACCATGCGCGGAGGACGTGCGGGCAAACGGCCGCAGGGACCGGCTGGCAACGGACCGGCTGCAATTCGCCACCAGCAGGCCCTTGTTCTCGACCAAGAAGTCATGGAGCGACATCGTCCCAAGGTACGCCGAACCGCGCAGATTCACGGTACGGTGGCGTACTTACCAGCGGTCGGAGATACGGCGGCGCTTGCGGCCGATCCAGGCAGTAACCCATTGATTTAATGGCGCTCCCTACGAGATTCGAACTCGTGTTACAGCCTTGAGAGGGCCGTGTCCTAGGCCTCTAGACGAAGGGAGCCTGAAGATGCGGCGTTGTGGATCCGGGCCGCCTGTACCCGAGAGGGCTGGTAGTATACGGACCAATTTTTTGGACTCAAGCGGAACCTAAGATTTTTGAACGTATCGACGCACCCCCAGCCTTTGATCATCCCCCGTTCGGAGCATTCGATCTCGCGTGCCGCAATCTCGGCCAACGCGCTCAAGGTGCTGTACCGGCTCAAGGAAGCCGGCTACGAGGCCTTTCTGGTCGGCGGCGCGGTGCGCGATCTGCTCCTCGGCATCACGCCGAAGGATTTCGACGTGGCCACCAACGCGCTGCCGGACGACATGCGGCGCCTGTTCCGCAATTGCCGCCTCATCGGCCGGCGGTTTCGGCTGGCTCATGTGCATTTCGGCAACGAGATCATCGAAGTCGCCACTTTTCGCGCGGCGGCCGCTCCGGAGCGCGAGGAAGGCGACGATCCGGAGGCTGATCCTTCCGATGCCCTGCCGGTGGAGGACTCCGAGGAGCGCGCCGTCGATCATCGCGGCAGGATCCTGCGGGACAACATCTACGGCACCATCGATGAGGACGTGTGGCGGCGGGATTTCGGGGCGAATGCACTCTATTACAACGTCGAGGACTTCTCGGTCTGGGATTTCGTCGGCGGAGTTGCCGACATTCGCGAGCGGCGGCTGAAAATGATCGGCGATCCCGAAGCGCGCTATCGCGAGGATCCGGTACGCATGTTGCGCGCCGTGCGCTTCGCGGCCAAGCTCGACTTCTCCATCGAATCGAGCACCGAGGAGCCGCTCGGACGGCTGGCTCATCTGCTGGACGGCGTGCCGCCGGCGCGGCTATTCGACGAGACCTTGAAACTGTTCCTCTCCGGCTTCGGAGCCAAGGCTTACCGGCTGCTGCGACGCTACGGATTGTTCGAGCATCTGTTTCCGCGCTCGGCCGCGGCATTCGTGCTCACGCCCTATGCTTACGCCCAGGAGATGTTGGAAATCGGCCTGGTGAACACCGATGAGCGTGTCATCGCCGATAAGGCGGTCACCCCGACCTTCCTGTTCGCGGTCCTGCTGTGGGGTGCGGTGCTGCGTGAAATGAACGAGCAGGGCGCGGGGCACGCCCCGGATCTCGCGCAGCTCCTTCAGGCCTGCGATGCCGTGCTCAAGGCTCAGCAATCCCGCGTGGCGATTCCGCGCCGATTCGCGGTGCCCATGCGCGAGCTTCTCATGCTGCAGCCGCGTTTCAATCGCCGCGCGGGCGTCAAGTCCTTGAGCCTGCTGCAGCACCCGCGTTTCCGCGCCGCCTACGATTTTCTGCTGCTGCGTGCCCAGGTGGGAGCCGCGGATCCGGAGTTGGCGCAGTGGTGGACGCACATCCAGACGATTCCCCAGGAGGAGCGCGTCGCGCTGGTGCAGGCACGCCCCGCCGAGGCGGCGGCGGTTGACGGTGCGCCGCCGGCCGCGGGACGCAGACGCCGGCGGCGGCGGCGCGGCGGTGCGGCCCCCAAATAGACGATGAGCATCACGCGTCCGCTCTGGCGTCCCGCCTATGTCGCGATCGGCAGCAATCTCAACGATCCCCGGGCGCGGATACTGGAGGCTTTCGGACGCATTGCCGCGTTGCCGGCCACCCGCGCGGTACTGCGGTCGCGGCTGTACCTTTCGCGGCCGCTGGGGCCCCAGGATCAGCCGGACTTCGTGAATGCGGCGGCCGGAGTGCTCACCCGGCTCGGCGCGCGCGAATTGCTCGATGCCCTGCTCGGCATCGAGCGTGTCATGGGTCGCGAACGGCACGAGCGCTGGGGGCCGCGCATCATCGATTTGGACCTGGTCTGGTTCGCCGGTCCGCCGATCGACGAGACGGGTCTGACGGTACCTCACAGGTCGGTGTCGGAGCGCAACTTCGTGCTGTATCCTCTAGCGGATATCGCCCCTGAGCTCGATATTCCGGGACACGGCCGTGTCCTTGATCTTAAGCTGCGCGCCGGCGATAACGGGCTGGTCGCCCTGGAGTAGCTTGAGTCCCGCATGCCAAGCGCAGTACCGCACCGGTTCATCGTGGTGGAGGGTCCGATCGGCGTCGGCAAGACCAGTCTTGCGCGCCGGCTGGCCCAGTCGCTCGGTGGCCAGCTGATGCTCGAGCAGGCCGATGAGAATCCATTCCTCGAGCGCTTCTACCGCAATCCCCGCGCCGCGGCGTTCCAAACGCAGCTGTTCTTCCTGTTCCAGCGCGCGCGGCAGCTGGAAGAGCTGCGCCAGGAGGATCTGTTCAGCGCGGTGCGCGTGGCCGACTATCTGCTGGAGAAGGACCGGCTGTTCGCACGCGTCACGCTCGACGATGCGGAATACGCCCTGTATGAGCGCGTCTATGCGCGCGTGGTGGTGGACGCGCCGAAACCGGATCTGGTCGTGTATCTGCAGGCACCGGTGGACGTGCTCGTCGACCGCATCGCCAAGCGCGGCATCCGCTACGAGCAGCACATCGAACGTGCCTATCTGGAAAAGCTCACCCAGGCTTATGCGAGATTCTTCCACGGCTATGACGCCTCGTCCCTGCTGATCGTGAATTCCGCCTCGATAGACCCGGTGAACAGCGAGGACGACTATCGCCTGCTGTTCGAGCAAATCAGCAAGACGCGCCGCGGGCGGCATTTCTTCAATCCGGCGGGCAGCAGCCTTCTGCCCGCGGGCTAGCGCGGCGGCGTCATGGAAACAATGACACGCAATGCGTCGGTGCGCGAGCGCGTCAGGTCGTGGCGGGCGCGGGGCAAGAAGATCGCCTTCATTCCGACGGCAGGCACCCTGCACAAGGGTCACCTGAGCCTGATCACCAAGGCGAAGCAGCAGTCCGACAACGTCATCGTCGGCATTTTCGCGGATCCGACCGGCCAGACTCCGACCTCGCTCGGGCCGGATCGGGATCTGTTGGTGAAAATCGGCGCGGATGTGCTGTTCACCCCGCCGGTGCAGGAGATCTTTCCCGTCGGCTATGAAAACGCCGCCGTGGTCAACGTGCCGTATTTCGCCGAGATACTCGAAGGCGCCCACCGGCCCGGCCATTTCGCCGACGTGTGCACCATACTCACGAAGCTCCTCAACATCGTCAAGCCGCACATGGTCGTGTTCGGCGAACGGGATTACCAGCAGCTGGTGATGGTGCGCCGGCTCATCGACGATCTGTTCATACCCGTCGACATCGTGGTGTGCGCCACCTCGCGCGACGGCGACGGGCTGGCATTCGCCACGGTCAACCGGCTGCTCGGCCCCGAAGACAGGCTGATCGCACCAAGGCTGTATGCAACCCTCGGCCAGTTCGCGAAGCGGATCGAGGCGGGCGAACGCGATTACGAGGCGCTGATGCGCCAGGGCAGGGAGGCGTTGAGCGCCGCGGGATTCACGCCGGAGTACTTCGCGGTGCGCCAGGCCGCGGATCTCGCGCCGGTGCGCGCAGGCACGCGTGAGTTGGTGATATTGACGGCCGCGCAATTGGGCACGGCGCGCCTGACCGACAACCTGCGCCTGAGCCTCATCGATCGGCCGTGACGCCGGCTGCATGCTGAGCGAGCGCCCAGGCGACGTGTTCGCGCACCAGTTCGGAGGGGTCCAGCAGGCGGCTGCGCAGCGCCTCGATCACGGCCGCGGAGCGCGGCGCGTTGCCGAGCGCGACCGCCACATTTCTCAGCCAGCGCTCGTGGCCGATCCGGCGGATGGCGCTGCCGCGCGTTTTTTCCAGAAACTGCGCTTCGCTCCACGCGAACAGCGCAACCAATTGCTCCTGGTCCAGTCCGTGCCGCGGCTGGAAGTCCGCCTCGCGCGTGGGTCGGGCGAATTTGTTCCAGGGGCATGCCAGCTGGCAATCGTCGCAGCCGTAGATGCGGTTGCCGATGGCGCGCCGGAATTCAAGCGGGATGGATCCGGACAACTCGATCGTCAGGTACGAGATGCAGCGCCGGGCATCGAGCCGGTAAGGCGCGACGATGGCGCCGGTCGGACAGGCCGGAATGCAGGCGCTGCAGGAGCCGCAGTGCGCGCTGGCCGGCGCATCCACCGGCAGCTCGAGATCGAGGTAGATCTCGCCGAGGAAGAAGTACGAGCCGGCGCCGCGGTCGATCAGATTCGTGTGCTTGCCGATCCAGCCCAATCCGGCGTTGCGCGCCAGAGCTTTCTCCAGCACCGGTGCGCTGTCGGTGAAAACGCGATGGCCAAAGGGACCGACGGTGCGTTCGATCCGGTCGCACAGCATCTGCAGCCGGCGGCGAATCAGCTTGTGGTAATCCCTGCCGAGCGCATATCTCGAGACGTATCCGAGGGCGCCCGCGGCGAGGATCGCGGTCGCGTCGGCCGCCCGATCCGGCCAGTAGTCCATGCGGGCGCTGATGCAGCTCACCGTGCCCGGCAATAGCTCGCGCGGCCGCGATCGCTTGAGCCCATGGCGGGACATATAGCCCATGGTGCCGCCGAATCCGGCACGCAACCAGTCGAGAAAATGCGCCTCATCGGGGCTGAGATCGATGTTGGCGACGCCGAGCCGGTCGAAGCCAAGCTGTGTCCCCCAGTCCTTCAGGTCGGCAAGCAGGCGGGCGGGATCGAGGCGGTTTCCCGGTGGCGCGGCTGGTGCGCGGGTCATGGCCCGCAGTATGCGCGCCGGCCCTATAATGGGGTATGTTCGCGCACGCGCCGGTCTTCGAACTCGCGGATGCGGCGGCAACGGAACACGTCGGGCACTTGCTCTCGAGGGCCCTTCCCGGCGCTGAGGCGGCATGCATCGTCTATCTGCACGGCGAGCTCGGCGCCGGCAAGACCACGCTGGTGCGGGGTTTTCTGCGCGCCCGCGGCGTTGCCGGCCCGGTTCGCAGTCCGACCTACACCCTGATCGAGCCGCATGCGGTCGGCGCCGAGGTCTTCGTGCACGTGGACCTGTACCGGTTGAACGCGCCGTCGGAAATCGATGATCTCGCGCTCGGCGATTACCTCGCCGCCCGCCATGTATTGCTGATCGAATGGCCGGAAAAAGGTGCCGGCCGACTGCCGGCAGCGGATTTGGAGCTGACCTTATCCTATGCCGGTGCCGGCCGAGAGTTGCTGATGCAAAGTCATGGTGAGCTTGGCCGTCGTTGGCTGACAAACCTAGCAACTGACACTAGCTTAATACCCTATCTATCTAATATAACTTGAAAAATACGCCTCGTCGGCGTTAACTTGGCGCCATGAGACCCTGTTCCTACCGCGTCGCGGTACTGCTGACTTTGGTTGCACTCATCCCGGTGGCGACGCTGGCCCGCGGACACGCCGCCGTGACCAAAGCGGCGGTCAGCGTGCGGGCGGTGCGGCTATGGGCCGGTCCGGACGGCACCCGCGTGGTGCTGGACCTATCCGGCAGGGCTTCCCACAGCCTGCAACTGCTCAAGAATCCGGATCGCGTGGTCCTCGACATCGACGGCGCCGCCTTGGGCGGCGGCGTGCACGGTGCCAAGGCCGGCTCCGGTGCCGTCAAGCAGGTGCGCATGGCGCGGCGCGGCGGGGAGTTGCGGATCGTGCTCGATCTCGACCGGCCGGTGCGCGCCAAGAGCTTCCTCGCCGCACCCAATGACCGTTATGGCTACCGGCTGGTCGTCGATTTGTCGGACGGCGTTGCCACCGCCGGCGGCGCGGAAATGCCGGTCAAGGTCGTGCATGCCCGGCCCGATGCGCGTGATCTGATCATCGCCGTCGATGCCGGGCACGGTGGCGAGGATCCGGGCGCCATCGGCAAGGGCGGTACGCGCGAGAAGGATGTGGTGCTCGCGATCGCCAAGGAGCTCGCGCAGCGTATCGACGCCGAACCCGGGATGAAGGCCGTGTTGACCCGCAGCGGCGACTATTTCGTGACACTGCGCGACCGCATGCGCCGTGCCCGCGCGGATCAGGCGGATCTGTTCGTTTCCATCCATGCCGATTCCATCCGCGATCGCCGGGTCGACGGTTCGTCCGTGTACATCCTGTCGCCGCGCGGCGCCAGCGACGAGGCCTCGCGCTGGCTGGCGGAGCGTGAGAATGCATCGGACCTGATCGGCGGCGTGTCGCTCGACGACAAGGACGACGTGCTCGCTTCGGTGCTGCTCGATTTGTCGCAGTCCGCGTCGCTGAGCGCGAGCGAAGTGGCGGCACAGCACGTGCTGCGCCAATTGAACCAGGTCGGCGAGATTCGCAAGCACCAGGTGCAGCAGGCGCGCTTCGTGGTGCTCAAGTCGCCCGACATACCCTCCATGCTGGTCGAGACCGCCTATATCTCCAACCCCGGCGAGGAGCAGCGGCTGCGCGCCCAGGCTCATCAGGCGCGGCTCGCGGCCGCCATCCATCACGGCGTGCGCGATTATTTCTATGCCAATCCGCCGGCCGGCACGCGCATCGCGCAGCTTGCCACCGCGGCGGTGCCGCGGGCGGTGATGGCCACCGCGGCGGGCGGCTCCGGAGGATAGCGCCGCGGGCGGCCGCCACGTTGTGCCAAAATACGGCGCAACGCGAGGTTGCCGTTGCCCATCCAGGTCTTAGCCGACGAACTCATCAGTCAGATCGCTGCGGGCGAGGTCATCGAACGGCCGGCCTCCGTCGTCAAGGAACTGGTTGAAAATGCGCTCGATGCCGGCGCGCGGCGCATCGAGGTGGAGCTCGAGCGCGGCGGCATCGGTTCGATCCGCGTGCGCGACGACGGTGCCGGGATCGCAGCCGCGGAGATCGCGCTCGCGCTGACGCGCCACGCGACCAGCAAGATCAGCTCGCTCGACGACCTCGAAAAGGTCGCGACCCTGGGGTTTCGCGGCGAAGCGCTGCCGAGCATCGCGTCCGTTTCGCGCCTGTCCCTGACCTCGCGGCCGGTCGATTCCGCCCACGCCTGGTCGGTGCAGGTGCGCGACGGCGCCGTCGGCCTGCCGGCACCCGCGGCGCATCCGGCGGGCACCGCCGTCGAGGTGCGCGACTTGTTCTTCAATGTTCCGGCGCGGCGCAAATTCCTGCGCACCGAACAGACCGAGTTCCAGCACGTGGTGCGCATGTTGGAGCGTCTGGCCCTGTCGCGCTTCGAGGTCGGATTCTCCCTGGTGCACAACGGCAGGCAGGTATGGTCGCTGCCGCCGGCAGATTCGCCGGCCGAGCGGTTGGCGAGGGTGGCGGCGATCTGCGGCGATGAGTTCGCCGCGCACGTCATCGAATTGCGACATGACATCGAGAATTTGCGGCTCTCGGGCTGGCTGGCGCTGCCGACCTTTTCACGCAGCCAGTCCGATCTGCAATTCGCGTTTCTCAACGGCCGCTTCGTGCGCGACAAGCTGCTCGGGAGCGCGGCGCGCCTCGCCTATCGGGACGTGCTGTTCCACGGCCGCTTTCCCGCCTATCTGCTGTATCTGGAACTCGATCCGGCGATGGTCGACGTCAACGCGCATCCGCAAAAGCTCGAAGTGAGGTTCCGGGATTCGCATCGCATCCATGATTTCGTGTTCCGCACGGTGGAGCGCGCGCTGGCCGAGACGCGCCCGACGGCTGCGTCGGCCGGCAGCGCACCGCTCGACTGGCTGAGCGGGTCGGTGCGCCTCGATGCGGCACGCACGCCCGGATTCGGCGCGGGCACCGCCAACCAGGCGCGCTTCGCGCTGCCGGAGGCGCGCCAGTCGGCGCCGTACGCCGGCGCCGATGGGCTGCATGCGGGGCTGCGGGACACGGTGCAGGAGGAGCCGGCCGCGGCCGCGCCGCTGGGCTACGCCATTGCGCAGCTGCACGGGGTGTATATCCTCGCGCAATCCGCCGATGGGCTGGTGCTGGTCGACATGCATGCCGCCCACGAGCGCGTCACCTATGAGCGCATGAAGGGCCTGCTGTCCGGGCGTGTGGCGCAGCAGCGGCTGCTGGTGCCGGAAATCCTCAAGGTCGGCGCGGCCGCGGCGGATGCCGCCGAGGCGCACGCGGGGGAATTCGCCGCACTGGGATTCGAGGTGGCGCGCCTGGCACCGGGAGAGCTGGCCTTGCGGGGGATCCCGAGCTCACTGGTGGGACGCGATCCGTCCGCGATCGTGCACGACGTGCTCTCCGACCTGCTCGAGCAGGGGCACTCGCGGCGGGTGGAAGAATCCATCAATCACCTGCTGGCCACCATGGCCTGTCACGCCGCCGTGCGTGCGCGGCGCAGCTTGAGCCTGCCCGAAATGAATGCGCTGCTGCGCGAAATGGAAGGCACCGATCGCGCCGACCAATGCAACCACGGCCGCCCCACCTGGGTGCGCCTGTCGCTCGCCGACCTGGATCGGCTGTTCCTGCGCGGACGCTGATGCGCCGGGCGGCGGTGTTGCTGATGGGTCCCACCGGGGCCGGCAAATCGGACCTCGCGCTCGCCCTGGTGGAGCGGCTGCCGCTCGAGATCGTCAGCGTCGATTCGGCGCTGGTCTATCGGGGCATGGACATCGGCACGGCCAAGCCGCCGGCGGCGACGCGCGAGCGCATCGCGCACCACCTCATCGACATTCGCGATCCCGCCGCGGGTTATTCGGCCGGGGAATTCGTACGCGATGCGGCGCGTGTCATGGAGGACATCTGGGCGCGCGGACGGCAGCCGCTGTTGGTCGGCGGCACCATGCTGTATTTCCACTCGTTGACGGCGGGCATCGCAGAGCTGCCGGAGGCCGACCCGGCGGTGCGTGCCGGCATCGATGCCGCGGCCGCGGCCGGCGGCTGGGCAGCGTTGCACGCGGAACTGGCACGGGTCGATCCGGCCGCCGCTGCGCGCATCCACGTCAACGATCCGCAGCGAATCCAGCGGGCGCTCGAGGTCCATCGGCTGACCGGCAGGAACATTACAGATTTGCAACAAAGCCGCCGCGCGCAACTCGAAGGCGTCGAGGTGTTCGAATTTGCGATCGCGCCGCTCGAACGCCGGTTGTTGCATGAACGCATCGGTCGGCGCCTGCAGGACATGCTCGCCCGCGGGTTCCTGCAGGAAGTGCGCAGGTTCTACGATCGCGGCGATTTGCGGGCTGAACATTCCGCCATGCGCGCGGTCGGATATCGACAACTATGGCAACATCTGGCGGGACAGACCAGCCTGGAAGAGGCGACCGAGCGGGCGATTGCGGCGACGCGTCAACTGGCCAAGCGGCAGTGGACATGGCTGCGCCGACGGCGGCGCGCACATTGGTTCGATTCCATGCATCCGGATGTTGCGGCGATGGTGAATGATGCACTGTCAAAGAGCGCATTTGCAGAGTGGTCATAGGTTTACCGCGCGGATGCGCCGCTGTGCTAGCATTCTCACGTACTCGCCTCGTGTCGCAAGGAAGCGGCACGGCAGGACAATTGACACCAAAAACAAGGAGCTCTACTCATGGCCCGTGGCCAGTCTCTGCAGGACCCATTCTTGAATGCCCTGCGCAAAGAACGCGTGCCCGTTTCAATCTATTTGGTAAACGGCATCAAACTGCAAGGACAGATCGATTCCTTCGACCAGTTCGTCGTCTTGCTCAGGAACAGCGTGAGCCAGATGGTCTATAAACATGCCATTTCCACGGTGGTGCCCGCACGCAACGTGCGTCTGCCCACCGGCGAAGACGGCGAAGTCACGGAACCGGCGATCGTCGAGTGAGTGGGCGGCGCTCTGCAGTTGTTTGAACGGCCTCGCGGCGGTGAACGCGCCGTTTTGGTGGGCGTGGGCATCGGCCACCCGGTGGATCCGAACGATACGGCTGAATTCAAGGCGCTGGCCGCCTCCGCCGGCACGGTGGGCGTCGGACTGGTGCTCGCCGCACGCGCCCGCCCGGACCCCAAGTACTTCGTCGGTTCCGGCAAGGCGGACGAAATCAGGGCTTGCGCCGAGGCGCACGGCGCCGAACTCATCCTCGTGGATCAGACCTTGAGTCCGAGCCAGGAGCGCAATCTCGAGAAACTGACGAATCGTCGAGTATTGGATCGTAACGGCCTGATTTTGGATATCTTTGCGCAACGCGCACGCAGCTTCGAGGGAAAGCTGCAAGTCGAACTCGCGCAATTGTCCCACCTGTCCACCCGGTTGGTGCGCGGTTGGACCCACTTGGAGCGGCAAAAGGGTGGCATTGGACTGCGCGGCCCGGGCGAGACCCAGCTGGAAACCGACCGCCGCCTCATTGCCAAGCGCATCCGCACCCTGCGGACGCGCCTGGAAAAACTCGCCCAGCAGCGCGACACCAGCCGCCACGTGCGCCGCGAAGTACCGGTGCCGACGGTGGCCCTGGTCGGCTACACCAACGCCGGAAAGTCCACCTTGTTCAATGCCTTGACCGGGGCGGACGCGTTCGTGGCGAACCAGCTGTTCGCGACCCTGGATCCGACCGTGCGGCGCATCCAGCTGCCGCAGCTGGGCGAGGTCGTGCTGGCCGACACCGTCGGATTCGTGCGCGAGCTCCCGCACGAATTGATTGCCGCGTTTCGCTCCACGCTGCAGGAGGCGCGCGATGCGGATCTGCTGCTGCACGTCGTGGACGCGGGCGACCCTTCGCGCAACGAGCGGATCGCACAGGTGCGCACCGTGCTCCAGGGCATCGGCGCGGGCGATGTACGCGAACTGCTGGTGTTCAACAAGATCGATTTGACCGGCGAATTGCCGCACGTCTCGACCGCTGCGGACGGCATCCCGGTGCAGGCCTGGGGCTCGGCGGTCAGCGGCGCGGGCCTCGACGATCTGCGCGATGCGATCGTGAAGGCGGTACGCCCCCATCAAATTAGGCGGACCTTGCATCTTGAATTGCGGGCGGCCGCCGTCAGATCGAGCCTTTACGAGCGCAATGCCGTACGCGCGGAGCGGCAGCGCGAGGACGGCAGCTGGGACTTGGACGTGGAGCTGGACGCATCGGAGCTTGCCAGGCTGCAGGGCGGCGCCGGCGTGTATTTGGTGCAGGCCACGGCGGGCGAGAAGCGCGTGGCCTAGCCGGCTTGTGAGCGGCGCATTGGCTGCCTAGAATGCCCGGCTCTTCAGCGATCGATCAAACAGTCCGCAACATAACATTAGGCATCAGGCATGGCTTGGAACGAACCTGGCGGCGAGAAACGCAATCCGTGGAACCGTCCGCAACAGTCGCAGAACGATCTCGATGACGTGCTGCGTAATTTTCAGCGCCGCCTGTCGGCGTTGTTCGGCCGCGGCCGCGGCGGCGGCGGCATCGGCGGCGCCAACGGTGGCCTGGTGGTTGGAATTGCTTACGAGGGCGGTGCGGGCGGCTTCGGCGGCGGCGGCGGCGGCGGCGGGGAGGAGGCCTTTGCCCGGGGTGGCGCTGGAGGCTTCGGCGGCGGCTCGGACCACGTCGACGTCGTTGCCGAGGCCGGCGCGTCGGCGCTGCCCGGCCAGATCGCGCAAGTCGTTCTCGGTGGCGATGTTCTCGGTCAGTATCTGGCGCCTGGCCTGGGCGCCGCGCAGGTCGATATAGGCGTGGCCGACGTCGCCCAGCGTCGAGATCAGCACCGAGCGGCTATCTTCGACCGAGGCGTCCGTGTCGGCTTTCGCGGCCTCCACCGAGCGGCGCACGCGTCCGAACAGGTCGACCTCCCACGAGGCGTCGAAGCCGAGTTGGTACTGACTGTAGGGGTTTGGGATGCTGACGCCGGAGAGGCCGGGGAAACTGCCGATCTTGCTGAACAGCGAGCCTGTCGGCGTGGATTCGCTCAGGCGGTTGATCTGGGCCGACGCGTTGCCCGTCAGGCTCGGCCACTGGTCGGCGGCGGAAATATCGCGCTGGGCGCGGGCTTCGCCGATGCGCAGCACCGCCTCCTTGGCGTCGAGGTTCTCCGCCGCGACGCGGTCCACCAACGAGGTCAGTTCCGGATCGTCGAAGCTGGTCCACCAGGTCGTGGCGTCGTCCGCGGGCGAAGTCGTGATCCGGCTGATCTGGCTGATCTGGCCGCTCGCCGCAGGCGCGGCGCTTGAGCTCCAGGTGGCCGGAACGTCGGGGCTGGGCGA
>PLET01000092.1 GCA_003137095.1 Gammaproteobacteria bacterium | reverse complement strand
GCCGCATGGGCGCGTCGACAGTCGACGATTCGGGGTCCAAAGAGCACTCATGGGGCGCGGCGGGTTCAAAGTTCTGAAGCTTGCCGTGAAAAACGCTTTGAGAGTTCGCGTGTGAGCAAGGCTAGCCGAGCGAAAAGGGCGTCAGATTTAGCCACCGCGGCGCCTGAGGTGTCGCCGGGATGGGTCGAACGCCTGATAGCCAGGTTGGCGCGCCGCAAACCGCCGGTGGTTCTCGGCTATGCCCTGACTATTCTGGCCGTCCTCATGAGCACGCTCATCGAGCAGATCCTGCCCATGCGCACCACGCCCTTTCTGCTGTTCACGCCCGTTATCTTTCTTATGAGCCTGATATTGGGCCTCCCCGAAGGACTGGTCGCAACGGCCCTCTCGGCCGGCCTCGCCAACTATTTCTTCCTGGGCCCAAGGCGGGGCTTCAACCTTTCACTTCCGGATCTCGTGACGACGTTCCTGTTCATCCTCTTCTCCATCTTCATTGCTGCGGTTAGCGATGCTGTGCGCCGCGCGGCCCTGGGTCAGGCGGGCCAGATCGTCCGGTTCCGCGCCCTTCAGGCGGCCGCCGAAGCCAGCGAACGGGCTCTTCGCGAGAGCGAGGACGCGCTGCTTCGGTTAAACGGGACTTTGGAACTGCAAGTTCAGGCCCGCACCGCCGAGCTTGATCGCGCNNGACTTCAATAATCTTCTCACCGGGATCACCAGCGGTCTGGATCTCGCAAAGACACGCCTGGATCAGACACGCATCACCACCGCCCAGATCGCGGAGACTCGGAACTATCTCGGCATCGCCCTTGATTTCAGCGCGCGCGCCAGCGCTCTGACTCGCAGGCTTCTGGCCTTCGCGCGGCGGGAGTCTCTGGCCCTTGGCCGCGTGGACCTCGAGCGTCTTGTGCTGGGTCTGGAAAACCCCATCCGCCGCGCGGTGGGCGCTGACATCTCCGTTGTTGTTGAGGGCGTCGAGGGGATTTGGCCCGCGCGCACGGACGCCAGCGAGGTGGAGAACGCGCTTCTGAACCTCGCCATCAACGCCCGTGACGCCATGCCAGGTGGCGGACGATTGAGCTTAAGGGGCGACAATGTCCGCCTGGATCGCGTTGCGGCGGAAGCCTTGGCTCTGCAGCCCGGCGACTTTGTCATCTTGACCGTTCGCGACACCGGCCAGGGGATGTCGGCTGATCTGGCCGCGCGGGCGTTCGAGCCTTTTTTCACCACCAAGGCGCCGGGCAAGGGGACAGGCCTTGGGCTCTCCATGACCTATCGGTTCGCGCGGAACTGCGGCGGTCATGCGACCTTGGACTCCCGCCCGGGCGCGGGCACGGCGGTTCGCATCTATCTTCCGCGCTACATAGAGACGGCGGGAAGTCCCGCTCAGCCGTCCGCGAAAATCGGCGCCCTTTGAGCCATATTGGCCTTGATCGCCTCAACCTGATTGGGGCTTCCGATCAGGGCGCCTTGCTCCACGGATTCGCGCATCAGGCCGGCCGCCGGGCCGTCTAGAGGGGCGGCGGCCAGGAGCCGCTTGGCGGCGCGGATGGCGTCGGGACTTTTGCCGGCGATCTCCCGCGCAACGCTAAGGGCCTCGGCATGGGGATCGGCGCAGACCCGGGTGGCGAGGCCATAGGTCAGGGCCTCCGCGCCGGAAAACACGCGTCCCGTATAGGTCAGTTCGCGGATCACGTCCTCCCTGGCCAGGCGCCAGAGGATCTGGGTGCCGGCCATGTCAGGGACGAGACCCCATTTGATCTCCAGGATCGCCAGGCGCGCATCGGCGGTCACGAAGCGCATGTCAGCGCCCAGGGCGAGTTGGAACCCGCCGCCAAAGGCGACACCGTGGATCGCGGCGATCACCGGCACGGGGATCTCCTGCCAGACCCAGACGGCATATTGCGCCCGGTTGGCTAGGCCATGGGTCCGCGCGCCCAGGCCGCCGCCGCCTGACTCCGATTTCGCCGCGCCCTCGGCGGGTCCTTGAGCCATGCGGCCGAAATTGCCCATATCGAGGCCGGCGCAGAAGGCCCGCCCTTCGCCGGAGAGTACCACGGCCCGCAGACCCGGCTCGACCTTCAGGCGTTCGCCCGTCGCCACGAGGGCCGCGAACATGGCCTCATCCAGCGCGTTCATCTTGTCGGGCCGGGTGAGGCGCACATCGGCCACCCCGTCAGTGATGGATACATTGATCCGGTCGCTCATTTTTTCCCGCGCGCTCCCTTGCTCTTGTGGCGGAAGCTAAGGATAGCTCGCCCCCGCCGATTGGAAAGCCACCCCGACTCCGATGCGGCGCCCGCCCCTTTGAGGAGACCGCGCCCATGAAGNNGATTCGCCTCCACCGGCGCTCAAGGTCGTCGCCCGCGTCCCTGGGCCTGATGGGGGCTGGGATTACGCCACCTTCGACGCCGCCCGCCACAAGGTCTATGTTACCCGTCGGAACACCGTGATGGTCATGGACGTCGATAGCGGCAAGGTCGATCCCCACTTCTCAGACGGCGGCAGGCTCCACGCCGCGGTCCCAGTCCCTGGTACGGACCTCATCGTTATGACAGACAGCGGCGATAACACCGCCAAGGTCATAAGCGCGACTGACGGCCATCTCATCGTGGCCATCCCTACCCCAAAAGACGCCGATGGCGCGGTCTATGACCCGGGGAGCGGTCTTGTGCTGGTCGTCTGCGGCGATGGCGGGGCCGTGGTCCTTATCAACGCCCAGGCGGGGAAGAGCGTGGGCGTAATTGAAGTGGGTAGCCCCCTGGAGTTCGCCGGAGTGGATGGCGACGGTCACGCCTTCGTCAATGAGGACGAAAAAAATTCTGTCGCGTTGCTCGATCTGGCCGCGCTCAAGGTGATCGCGACCTGGCCGCTTCCGGGATGTCAGCGCCCCACCGGTCTCGCCTATGGCGAAGGCCAGGTGATTTCCGCCTGCGGCAACGGCGTGGCGGATATACTTGACGCCGCCACGGGTAAGGTTTTGGCCAGCCTAAGCGTTGGCAAGGGACCGGATGCGGTCATCTATGACTATAAAATGCAAACCGCCTATGTCCCCTCCGGCGCGACGGGAACGCTCGCTGTCATCCCGCTCGCCGGGCCGGCCAAGGATACAATCATCGCCACAGTTTCGACCCAGGTGAGCGCCCGCACCGGTACGGTGGATCCGTGGACAGGGCGGATCTATCTGCCGAGCGCGCAATATGATCCGCCATTGACGCCCGGGGCGCGACCCCAGGCAAAACCTGGCACCTTCGAACTGGTAGTCGTGGGGGCCAACTGATCGAGACGCCGTTAAGCTGGCCCCCGGCCGGGGTGAATTCGCGGGGGATAGTTCCGGCCCTCAAAGCCTGTGGCGTCCTCGCGGCCCATGCTCACGCCACGCTCACGCCGCTGAGCGGTGGGGTCTGTTCGGATATCTTCAAGGCTGAGATCGAGGATGGCCGGACCGTGGTCGTTAAACGCCTGCTCGGCCGCATGCGGGTGGCCGCGCGATGGTCGGCGCGCGCGGACCGGGCGGCGCGGGAGGCGGCCTGGCTGAAGCTTGCGCGGGAGGTGAGCCCGGATCTGGCGCCGCGCGTCCTCGCCGAGGCGCCAGGCGGGCGCCTCTTCGTCATGACCTATCTGGACGCCGCGACCCATCCGGTCTGGAAGAATCTGCTAGCGGCGGGAGATGTGGACGTCGCCTTCGCCGGCGCCGTAGGCGAGGCCCTCGCGCGCATCCATGCGTCCACCGCCGGTCGCGCTGACATCGCCGCGCGCTTTGCGGGCGACGAGACCTTTCGCGCGCTTCGCATCGCGCCGTTTCTCCTGCACGCAGCGTCACGCAACCCCGATGCGGCGCCCCGCATCCGCGCCATGGTGGCGGACCTCGCGAGCCGGAAGATCGCCCTCGTGCATGGCGATGTTAGCCCCAAAAACATTCTCGCGGGACCAAAAGGGCCCGTGTTCCTTGACGCCGAGACCGTAGTTTATGGCGACCCTGCGTTCGACTTGGCCTTCTGTCTCAGCCATCTGCTNNAGAGACGCATATCTCACCGCAGTGGCCTGGGAGCCGCCAGCGGGCCTCTCAGCCCGCGCCGCGCCGCTTCTTAGCGCCCTGCTTCTGGCCCGCGTGGATGGCAAATCCCCAGCGCCCTATCTCACCGAGACCGCCGACCAGGATTTCGTCCGTCGCCAAGCGAAGGCCTTTCTGCGCGCGCCGGATCTGTCGCTCGCCGATATCGCGCGCATCTGGTCGCGAGGCTTGGCGGAGGCGCCCAAGTGAAGGTCGTCCTTCAGTACCGCGCCAGCCCTGGCTTTCGCGCCCAGATCGATGGGATTTTTGGACCCGGCGAGGTCACGATCATCGATGAAGACCATCTGGAGGCGTTCGCCCGGGAGATGGCCAACGCCTCGGCCCTGCTCCACGTCCTCAAACCGGTCACCGCCGAGGTGATGGCCGGCGCCCCGCGCCTGCGTCTCGTGCAGAAGCTCGGCGTCGGTGTAAACACCATCGATCTCGCCGCGGCCAAGGCCAGGGGTGTCGCCGTCGCCAATATGCCCGGGATCAACAGCGCCGCGGTGGCCGAGATGGCGCTCTGCCTTATGCTCGCCGTGCTCCGCCGCACCCTCTATCTCGACTCCCTGACCCGGGCGGGGGAGGGCTGGCGTCCTGATCCCGCGGTTATCGACCAGACCGGCGAGATCGGCGGCCGCACCGTCGGTCTGGTAGGCTTTGGCGCCTCCGCCGCGCGGCTCGCGCCAGTGCTGACGGCATTGGGCGCGCGGGTGGTTTATACGGCCAGATCTCGAAAGGCGGGTGCGCCTTATGAGTTCATGCTGCTGGATGAGCTCTTGGCCGAGTCCGACATCGTTTGCTTGCACCTGCCGCTCACCGAAGTGACATTTGGCCTGATCGGGGAGCGCGCCATCGCCCGCATGAAGCCCGGGTCAATCTTGATCAACACTGCCCGAGGCGAGTTGGTGGACGAGGCCGCGCTCGCTGACGCTCTTTCGCGTGGAGCCTTGCGTGGCGCGGGGCTGGACGTATTCGCGAACGAGCCCTTGGGCGCGGATACCGCGCTCTTCGCCCTGCCCAATGTCGTCCTCTCACCCCATCAGGCCTGGCTCACCCCCGAAACCCTCGCCCGCAGCCTCGCCGTCGCCCACGAAAACTGTCGCCGCCTGGCGGCGGGGGAGGCGTTGCTACACAGGATCGTCTAGCGAACGGCCTGCTGCGTTTGCCGTGTCAAAGCGCTCACCGGGATACCTGTTGCAGCGGCATCCACGCCAGTGCGTTCATGCTCAGACGCCGGCCACGCTTACGGAACGCCTCTATGCCCATATTGAAGTATCGCCTCCACGGTCATCGCGCGCCGCCGCAGCCGATCCAGCTCGCCATTCCCGGGTGGGCCGGGGAGCAGCAGCCGCGCGCGGACGGCAATCACGAACAACCCTGGCATTGCACGCCGCTGTCTGAAAGCGCGCGCTATGGGGTGGAAGTGCTCTATCCGTTCGAAGAGGAACTCACGGTAACGACATTTCGAGGTCGCGTAAGGCTGGAGGCGAACTGGGGTGAGCCGGTCGACCCGGACATGAACTGGCCCCCATTCCGCAGCTTCGGCGAGGATTACTACTCCTACCAGATCGCCCTCGACCTCCAGGTCCCAAGCGGTTGGGCGATCCGCACCGAGCCGCACCCGCGCTACTTTACCGACGCCACCAATACGACGCCGCTGGCCGTTCCGGCCCTGATCCGCAGCGAATGGTGGCCGATGATGTTCTTCTGCATTTTCAAGGCCCCGCCCAAGGGCGTGACCCATGTCTTCCGCAAGGGTGAGCCGTTCATGAGCGTCATCGTTCTGCCGGCCGAGCCGCAGCTTGATCTGCAGCCGATGTCTTATGAGGAGGCGGCCGAACGGGAAATGCGCGCCCGGCGCCTGGCCGCCAATCGCGACGCCCTGGCGGAGGGCACTCGCTGGCTTTCAACCACCGGGACAATCTTCGACGGGACCTACCGGCAGATGCTCCGCGCGGCTAAGGCGCGGGACCGGGCCGGATAGCGTCTAGCGCGACAGCTCAGTAGTGATTGTGGTGATGGTGGTGGGGATGCACCCAGGCGTTCCCGTTCCAGACGTATCCGTTATGCCGATACCACCAGCTATTGTGGTGATGGTGTGGCCGGGGCGGGGGCCGTAAGATCCAGGCGCCGTTGGCCCAGATGTATCCATTTTGCTGATACCAGGCCCTGTCGTGGTGATCGTGATGGTGGTGGTGATGGTGTGGAGCGAACTGAACCTCGATCAACCGAGGCGGCCTCGCGGCGGCCTCGGCGTCGGCGAGTTGAAGGCGCTCGACGGCATTGGGGATCGGCTCCAGTAGCTCGGCATATGAGGCGGCGACGGGCACCGCGCTGGATTGAGCGGTTGGCGGGGAGGAGAGCGCAGGGCCAGCGGCTAGCGCCGCGGCGGCGACCCCAAGCATTAATGCGGACTTGCTATCCATCAACCCTATCCTTCCAGCGCGAACCTACAGTCACACAACGTCGCGAGTCCGGTTTCGATCCGCGTCACGCTCGCTTCGCTTCCGCCTTAGCCACGGCCGCGTTCAGGCTATCCATATCCTCACCAGCTATGATCTGGTCGCCGATGATGAAAGCTGGCGTGCCTCCAAGGTCAAGTTGATTGAAGAGGCGGGTGTTGCGGGCGATCTGAACCTTCACCGCCCCCGCGCCGGAGGGTCCGAGATCGGCTAGCTTGGCGCCGTGGGCGAGGGCGATGCGGTCGATGGCGGCGTCGTCGAGGCCGCGTGCGGCCATCAGCGCCCGATAGAGGCCCACATAATCGCCGCCGGATTTCTTCACCGCCCAGGCCGCCTGGGCCGCGTGCTCGGAAACGGGCCCAAAGATCGGCATCTCCTTGAAGACGAAACGCACGTCCGGGTGGGCCTGGATCAGGGCCAACACCTTGGGCGCGACATTCACGCAATGGGGACAGCGATAGTCGTAGAATTCCGTAACGGTGATGCGGCCCTTGGGATTGGCCGTGAAGTCCGCGGGATCATGCTCGAGGGCGGCGCGAACGCTCGGAAGACTGGCCTCCGCCCGCCTGTGGGCCGTGTCCTCATCGGCGGCGTCCTTGGCGTCGAGCTTTTGGCTGACTTCGCGCAGGACTTGGGGGTGCGCCAGAAGATAGGCCCGAACCTTCTCGCCGAACGCGGCGTCGTCGCCACTTGCCGCGCGCTCGCAGCCCAGCAGCGCCAGGCTGGCCAGCAGGGCTGCCGTCAGCCGCCGCCTAGCGCCTTGAGTTGATCCGGCGTGGGCTTGGAGGCGAGGATAATGTCGGTCGCGCGGCGCCACTCGGGCGTTCCCTTTTGTAAGAGTTGACGGGCGTTATAGGCGAAGGTCCGGGCCTCCAGGAGTTGGCCCAGATAGAAGTTCTGCTCCGCCGCCGCCAGTCGCGCCATGCCGGGGTCCTTCTTGGCGTCATAGGCCTCGGAGAGGAGCCGCCAGGCGAGGGGGCTTTCCGGTTCCACGGCCAGGGCGTGACGGATATCGAGCACGGCCTCGTTCAGTTGGTCCGGCGCGCCCAGCGCCACCAGGGCCTGGGCGTGGTTGATCCGTAGCAAGGGCGCATCCGGCTCCAGCTCCACCGAACGCCTGTGGGCGGCCTCGGCTTCCTTCGTATGTCCTGAATCGAAGGCGATCTGGCCCTTGATCTCCCAGAGGTAGGGGTTTTTAGGCTGGTCCACGATCAGGGCGTCGATGGCCTTTGTGGCGCCGTCGCTGTCGTTCGCGCGATAGAGGGAGATGGCGCGCGCGTAACGGGCGGGGAAGGACTGATCAGTCAGCGGATAATCCGCCAGAACCTTGCTAGCGCCGTCGATAAAACCCTCCAGCTTGGCTTTCATAATGGCGTGCAGGGCCAGGGCTCGGGGGGAATCCACATCATCATAATGGGCCTGCTTGGTGACCCGAACGCGCAGGGCTTCGATCCGCTCATCCGACAGGGGATGGGTGCGGAAATAGGGGTACTTCTTTTCATCGTCGAAGACTTCCTGGTAGCGAAAGTTGTCGAAGAACCGCACGAGGCCGCGCCCCGAAATCCCCGCTTTGTCCAGGAACGTGGCGGCGGCCTGATCGGCGCGGGATTCCTGCTCGCGGTTGAAACCAAGAGCCGAGAGTTCGCCAAAATAGCCGGCCGAGAAGATCAGGCTCG
Organism: Gammaproteobacteria bacterium; assembly: GCA_003137095.1. Lineage (GTDB taxonomy): Bacteria > Pseudomonadota > Gammaproteobacteria > Steroidobacterales > Steroidobacteraceae > Bog-1198. The sequence continues at coordinate 49,108 of PLET01000092.1, read as the reverse complement.
CCCCAGCGCCGGGCGCTCCGGCCAGGGCGGCCAGGATGCCGAGACCCACCGAGATCAGCATGGGTCCAAGGGCGTGATGGATCATGTCGCCCGACCGCGCCAGGTGGCCGCCGGCGACGTGGCCGGTCTCGTGGGCGATCACTCCAATCAATTCATTGGGATTCTTGGTCTCAAGGATCATGCCGCTATAGACGAAGATCTGTTGTCCGCCGGCGGCGAAGGAATTCAGTTCGGCATTCGAGACCAGGTGAATCTGCACCGCCTTGGGATCGAGCCCCGCGGCGACAAAGACCGGATCCGCCTCCTCATGTAGAATATGCTCGATCTCCGTGTCGCGGATGATCGAGATGCTCTCATCGTCATCCGCGGCTTGGGCGGCGCTGATCGGCGCGAGGATGAGGCCCGTCAGGGCCAGGGCCGCGCAACCGGCGCGCACGCCTCCGAGCGCTTTCCGCAAGCTCACGCGACCGTCTCTCCCGCGCACTCAGCCCCAAGGAACCCTAAGGCGTCACGCCCCGCGCCGCCACCATCCGCGTTTAGGCGCCGGCGCCGGCTCAATGATTTCGGCGGGATCGAAGACAGGAGCGGCCGGGGCCGGGGGTGGCGTAAAAGCCAAGACGGCCGGCGCCTCGGCCGACGGTTCGACCTTTGGCGCGGGCTTGGCGCGGGACTTCTTCGCCGGCGCCTCCGCCACGGGTTCGGAGACGGGGTGTGGCAAGGAGGGAGGAGCGATTTGCGCCTCCGCCATCGTTTCGACAGTATCCAAATCGGCGGCGGCCGCCTTGGCCTTCCCACGCGGGCGTCTGCCCTTGGCGGGCTTTTCCGTCACGGGGGGCAATTCCACCCAGATTTCATCGCCATTGGCGGCCAGAGTGGTTTCCTGGCCAGCAATGACCGGCGGGGCAGGTGGCGCTTCGTCTCCCAGGACTTCCGCCGAAAGAACCGCCGGCGGCTGGTGAGTTTCCACAAGCGTCGGCTGCGCCGTCTCTCCGGCCACGCCTTCGGCGATCGCCACGGCGCGCTGGGATGGGCCCCGCCATTCATAGGGGTCCTCGCCGCTCAGGCGCGCCGGCCAGGCCCAGCCATAGGCGTCGGGGGCGCCCGTCTCATCGCGCATCCGCCGGCCACCGCGGCGTCCGCGTCGGCGCCTGCGGCCCTGGCTGTCCAGTTCCCCCTCGGCATCCGCGCCGGTGGGGGGCGGGGCGTGCGCCGCGACTCCCGCTTCAAGTTCAGATCCTTCCTCCCGCCGTCCTCCACGCCGACGACGCCGGCCCCGGCCACGGCGGCGTGCGCCATCGTCATCGGCGCGGGCTTCCACCCGACTTTCACCAGATGCCCGAGAGGCCGGGCGAGCCAGTTCGTCCCCGTCGTCTTCATCAGCCTCGCCCAGGACTGTCTGATCGCCGATATCGTCTTCATCCTCCTCCTCCTCGTCCTCGAACACGTCATCGGCCAGGTCCTCGACGAGGGCTGGGCGGCGCACGGCGACGATTTCGTGGGGCACGTGTGATAGACGCTCGATCTGATGCTCGGCGGACCCAAGACTGTCATCGATGCCCACGCTGACCAAAACGCCATGGCTCTCCACGAGGCGGGTCAGAGTCTCGCGTTTGTGGTTGAGCACATATAGGGCGACCTCCTGCGGGGCCTTGATCACCAGATCGCCACCGCCATTCAGGGCTTCGACTTCCACCGCCCTTAGGACCGACAGAGCGCTGGACTCCACCGATCGGACGCGGCCGGCGCCATTGCAGTGGACGCAGACATGGGTCGTGCCTTCAAGAATGCCCGAGCGGCGGCGCTGGCGGCTAATCTCCATCAGACCGAAGGATGAAATCTTGCCCATCTGGATCCGCGCGCGATCCACGGCCAGGTGGTCTTTCAGCACCTTTTCCACGGCGCGGTTGTTCTTGGCCTCGTCCATATCGATGAAGTCGATGACAACGAGCCCGGCCAGGTCGCGCAGGCGCAGTTGCCGGGCGGCTTCCTCGGCCGCTTCCATATTGGTCTTCAGGGCCGTCGCCTCGATATTCCGCTCGCGGGTGGCGCGGCCGGAATTGACGTCGATGGCGACCAGCGCCTCGGTCTGGTTGATCACCAGATAGCCGCCTGAGCGCAGGGGTACGGTGGGCGAATAGATCTGCGAGAGCTGATCCTCGACCCGGTGCGTCACAAAGAGGGGCGCGGGACCCTCGTGAAGCTGAATCTTCTTGGCTTGGGAGGGCATCAGCATGCGCATGAAGTCGCGCGCCTCGGTGAAGCCGGCTTCGCCTTCTACCCAGATGGCGTCCAGGTCCTTATCAAAAAGGTCGCGGATGGCCCGTTTGACCAGGTCCTCCTCCTCATAGATCAGGGCCGGGGCGATGGAATGCAGGGTGGTGTCGCGAATCTGCCCCCAGGCGCGGGACAGATATTCATAGTCCCGCTTGATCTCCGCCTTGGTGCGCTTGGCCCCGGCCGTCCGGACGATAAGGCCCATGCCCTGGGGCACATCCAGGTCCGCAACGATAGTGCGAAGGCGCTTGCGGTCGGTGATCGTCGTGATCTTACGGCTGATGCCGCCGCCGCGGTCGGTGTTGGGCATGAGCACGCAATAGCGGCCGGCCAGGGAAAGATAGGTCGTCAGGGCCGCGCCCTTATTGCCGCGCTCCTCCTTCACCACCTGGATCAGCATGATCTGGCGGCGCTTGATGACCTCCTGGATCTTGTAGCGGCGCATCAGCCGGCGTCGGCGGCGGGCGACCTCTTCGTCCATTTCATCGTCGTCATCGCCGCCCAGAGAGTCGGCGGCCTCTTCGCCAGAGGCCCGCTCCGGCGCGCGGTCGTCCTCATCCTCGTCTTCGTCCGCCTCGCGCATGAGGGCTTCGCGGTCGGCGTGGGGGATCTGGTAATAGTCGGGATGGATTTCGTTGAAGGCCAGGAATCCATGGCGGTTGCCGCCATATTCCACGAAGGCCGCCTGGAGGCTGGGCTCAACCCGGGTGACCTTGGCCAGATAGATATTGCCGCGGAGCTGTTTCTTGCCGCGGCTTTCGAAATCAAAATCCTCGATCTGGTTTCCATTGAGGACCACCACCCGCGTCTCCTCGGCGTGGGCGGCGTCGATCAGCATTTTCTTCGACATAAAAAGAGGCTCCGTGGCGCGCGGGGGCTTTGAAAGCCCAGCGCCGGCTGGGGGCGCGCGCGCGGACGGCGTCATCGATCCCGGCGCCGAATAGATCGGCGCTCTTGAGATTCGTCGACGTTATGATGGCTGCGCAGCCCATGGTTCTTGCTCAGGTCGCGCTCGAAAGGTCGGGGGCGCGAAAGGGGTGACGCGTCAACGCTTTAGCTGCACGCCCCGATCATATGGGCCGCACGACGCCGTCCCTAAAGGACGATATTGGCGTTTCGCTCTCGTACAGTAGGGGAAAGCCGTGCGAAAGAAAAGGCGGCCCTTGGCCCAGGCCCTTCCACCTTGACAGAATCCGGGTGGGCGGGGCACATATTCGCCACCGCGAAATACATTTCGTCGCGGCGTTTTATCACAAGAATCCTGGCCTTCAGCTGGCCTTGAAAACGAGGAAACCAGGGCGTGGGAGCGGGAATAACCGCCATTTGGCCGCAGGAGCCGATCCTGGCGTCCGGGCCTCTTCGCGGCGTTAAGGTTCTTGATCTCACCACGGTCGTCATGGGCCCTTCGGCAACCCAGATTCTTGGTGATCTCGGCGCGGATGTGGTCAAGATTGAGACCAGCGGCGGGGACACCGTGCGGCTGATCGGCCCATGGCGGAACGCGGGAATGGGCCCGTTGTTTCTGCAGGCCAACCGCAACAAGCGCAGCGTGGCGATCGACTTGAAAACACCCGAAGGGCTGGCCGCGCTGTTGGCGCTGGCGGCGCACGCCGACGTGCTGGTCTCGAACGTGCGTCCGGCCGCGATGGAGCGGCTGGGATTGGGCTACGAGGCCATCCGTGCGGCGAATCCGGCCATCATTTATTGTTCCGCCGTCGGTTACGGCGAGGGCGGTCCCGGCGCCGGCCGGGCGGTGTACGATGATCTCATGCAGGCCGCCTCCGGCATCGCCGGTATATTCGCCGCGGTCGATGGCCAGCCGCGCTACGCGCCGGTGAACCTCTGCGATCGGGTGGTGGGTCTGTACGTGGTCATCGCCATCATGGCGGCCGTGCAGCATCGCAACCGCACCGGCGAGGGGCAGGCGATCGAGGTGCCCATGTTCGAAACCATGGCGCAGTTCGTGCTGGCGGACCACAGCGGCGGACACGCCTTCGTGCCGCCCCTCGGCGAGGTGGGATACAAGCGGCTGCTGTCGAGGACCCGCGGCCCGTACCGCACCCAGGACAGCTATCTGGCCGTGGTGGTGTACACGGACAAACATTGGCGCGCCTTTGCGCGCATCCTCGGCGTCGAGGACTTGCTCGCGCCCGGTTCGATCTTCTACAGCCAGCAGACCCGGACCGTGCATGCCGAGGAAGTCGGCGCCTACCTCGCGCAGCAGCTGCAGCATCGCACCAACGCGCAGTGGCTGGAGGCGCTCGATGCGGCGGACATTCCGGCCTGTCCGGTCAATTCGATCGACGATTTGTACGAGGATCCGCATCTGCGCGCCGTCGGCCTCTTCCAGGAGGTGAGCCATCCGACCGAAGGGGCGCTGCTCGCGACGCGGTTTCCGGTGAAATTCAGCCGCTCGCCGGCCACCGTGCACCGGCCCGTTCCGAATCTGGGGGAGCATGGCGGCATCACCGCCACGACCGCCGCGACCGCCGGGGAGCGGCGCAAATGACGGCGGCTGAAGTGCTGGTGGAGCGCCGCGGAGCGGCGCTGTGGATCATCATCAACCGCGAGGCGCGGCGCAATGCCATGAACGCGGCCGTGCTCATCGCCATGCAGGGCGCAATACAGGGCGCGGTCAAGGACCCGCAGGTGCGCGCCATCGTCCTGACGGGTGCGGGCGACAAGGCTTTTTGCGCCGGCGCCGACCTCGGCGACGGAACGGGCGTGTTCACGCGCGGTCTCGACGATCCGATGACCGATTTCGGCCGGCTGGCACGCACTGTCCGCGACATCGGTGTGCCGCTGATCGCCCGCGTCAACGGCGCCTGCGTGGCCGGGGGCATGGGGCTCATGGCAATGTGTGATCTGGCGGTGGCGGCGGAGCATGCGCGCTTCGGCCTGCCGGAGGGCAAGGTGGGCGTGTTTCCCATGCAGGTGCTGGTGTACCTGCGCGCCATGCTGCACATCCGCCACATCAACGAGCTGTGCCTCACGGCCGATCTGATCGATGCCGGGCGCGCCCGGGAAATGGGCCTCGTCAACAGCGTCGTGCCCGCGGCACAACTTGATGCGGAAGTGCAGCGTCTGATCGAGCAGGTAGCGGCCACCTCACCGGTGGCGATTCGCCGCGGCAAGATGGCCATCGCCGCGATGCAAATGATGGCATTTCCGGAAGCGCTCGCTTTTGCCGAGGCGCAGATCTCGATCGCCGCAATGACCGAAGACGCGGCCGAGGGACTGGCCGCCTTCAACGAGCGGCGCCCGGCGCGCTGGACTGAAACTTGATTTGGGCGGGGGTATTCAAGTGAACACGACATCGTCGACCGGATCCTGCTCACGCGGCACGGCAGTTCCGGCGCTGCTCGGCCTGGTGTGCACATTGGCGTGGTTCGCGGCCGCGCGCGGCGCCGACACCGGGCATGATCACGGCGCGGGCGGCAGCCTGCAATCCGGTCTGCCGCACGGTGTGCCGCGACTGTGCGCCGATCCGGGCGTCAAGGCCGTGCGCAGCGGCCGCTGGAGCAAGCCGTCGACCTGGTCCTCGGGCAGGATTCCCGCGGCCGGCGATGCAACGCTCATCGCCGCCGGCACGACCGTGATCTACGATCTGCAAAGCGACGCAAAGATTCCCTGCGTCGACGTCGAGGGCACGCTGCGCTTCGATACCACGCGCAACACCCGCCTGACGGTCGGCACGCTCACGGTGTTGCCAAACGGCACGCTGGAAATCGGCACGCAGGCCGCCCCGGTGCCGGCCGCCCTCACCGCCGAACTGGTCATCGCGGATCAGCCCCTCGACAGGCAGCGCGATCCGGAGCAGCTCGGCATCGGCCTCATTGGATTGGGCAAGGTGACCTTGCACGGTGCGGTCAAGTCGCCGACCTTCGTGCGCCTCGCGCAGGAGCCTGTTCAGGGTGCCACCGAGCTCACACTCGCCGAGCCGGTCAGCGGCTGGCGCGTCGGCGACAAGGTGGCCATTCCGGACACGCGTCAATTGCTGACCGGCGAAAGCCGCAGCAAGTACAAACCGGAATGGGAGGCGCCGCAAATCGCGGCCATCTCGGAGCGCAGCATCACATTGAGCGCGCCGCTCAGGTTCGATCATCTGGGCGCGCACGACCGCGGCCCGGCCGAGTTCTTGCCGCACGTCGGCAACCTCACGCGCAACGTCATCGTGCGGTCCGAGAATCCGAACGGCACCCGCGGCCACGTGATCTTCGTGGGCCGGCCTGATGTGGACATCCGCTATGCCGAATTTCAGGCTCTAGGGCGCACGCAGCTCGGCGTTCTGGACAACGTGCAATACGGCGCCGACGGCCACGCCACGCACGTGGGCGACAACCAGATCGGGCGATATTCGCTGCACTTTCATCACGTGTTCGGTCCCGTGAAGGCGCCGCAGGACGGCTATCAATTCACGGTGATCGGCAATGCCATCGACGATGCCTCGAAGTGGGGAATCACGGTGCACAACAGCCATTACGGGCTCATTCAGGACAACGTCGTGTACGACTCGCGCGGCGCGGCGATCGTGACCGAGGATGGCACCGAGAGCTTCAATGTGTTCGCCCACAACTTCGCGCTGCGTTCCCAGGGGTCGGGCGAATTCGCACCGAGCAGCGGCTATGCCGGCGCGGCGCCGGATCCCGGCGGCGAGGGCGCCGGCTTCTGGTTCCGCGGGCCGAACAACATCATCCGCGACAACGTCGCCGCCAACACCGAGGTGTTCGGCTTCGGAATCGCCGCCGGTGCGCTCGGCGAAGTCCGCATTCCGAAATTCCAGGGTGCGGATCCGAGCCAGGAGGGGGAGTATGTGATGCGCGACACCACCGCCATGCCGGTGCTCGAGTTCGCGCACAACGAGGCCTATGGAGCGATGCAGACCGGAGTCGCGATCGGTTGGAACGCGACCCTCGAGGATACCCGCCTGTGGCACACGACGTTGAATGCCGTGACGGCATTTCCGGCCGACTGGCTCACGGTGCAGGGGCTCACGGTGCGCGGCGACGCGCGCGCGCTCGTTCACGAATTCGAAAGCCCGACCGGGATCTGGTTCGGCGATTACACCTCCAAGACCATCGTGATTCGCGATGCCGACGTGCGCGGCATGCGGGTGGGTATCGAGAGCCCGTTCTTCATGTCGCCGCAGTCCGAGCCCGGGCGCGGCAAGGGGGAGGCGATCATCGAGAGCGGCTATTTCCGCGATTACGTGGGCGTCGCCATCGGCACCGCCTATGCGGTTGCGGATCCCTCGCAGGCCACGTCCAAACACGCGGTGGTGCGCAATGCACGCTTCGATCCGCTCGACGTCACGCCGATGAACCGCTACGCGCCGGCTGCGATTTCCATGAACTATGGCACCTCCGGCGGCGATACCAAGCCGCGCATTCCGCTGCAGGTCTACGGCTACAACGCGGGCGGCAACGAGGCTTTTCGGGTCTTCTATTCGAACGACCTCCCGGCGTCGAGCGCACCCTGCCATCAGGCCAAGACCGGGATCGATGGGTTTGCCTGCGACAACGCCACACCCTGAGCGCGCCAAGCCTCGAAGCCTCACCCGGTACCCTATTTATAGAGTGGAATGTAATCACCAATATTGTTGACAAAATAGTTGATAATCTGCATTGTGCGGCCCACGAATGCCCCAAGGGGCCTTGAGGAACGATGCGACACCTGTTGATGGCCGGATGGTGGGCAACTGGGCTGATGCTGGGCGCCAGCGTGGCCCACGCCCAGGCACCCACCGTGATCCGGCTGGGCTATTCCAACGTTTCCGGTTTCACGGCCATGTGGGTGGCCCGCGATCAGGGCATGTTCGCCCGCCACGGCCTCGACGTGCAGCCGGTGCTGATCGCGCTCAACTCCACCATGCCGGCCGCTCTGGTCGGCGGCAGTCTGCAGATCGCCTCGCCGAGTCCGCCGGTGTTCCTGCAGGCCGTCGAGGGCGGCCTCGACATTGTCGTCATTTCCGGCTGCTCCTCCAACGACACCAGCCAGTCGGGGCAGGGCGTGGTGGCGCGCACCGGCGTCGTGATCCGCAATGCCAAGGACTTCGAGGGCAAACGCGTCGGCGCGCCCGGCATCGGCTCCTATATGCAGGTACTGTTCCGGCGCTGGCTGCGCAACAAGGGCGCCGACGATCGCAAGGTCACCTTCGTGGAGGTGCCCTTCGCCCAGGGCAACGACATCCTGCGGTCCGGCAACGTCGATGCGCTGCTCACCAGCGATCCTTACTACAGCCGCATCATTGCAGCCAGGACCGGCTATCTGGTCTCGCACTACCTGGTGGAAATGCCCGAGGGATTGTTTTCGCTGTATTTTGCATCGACCCGGGAATGGGCGGGGCGCAACGCGGCGGCGATCAAATCATTTCGCGCGGCCCTGGCGGAGGGCATCGCCTTCCTCGCGAGGGAGCCGGTCAAGTCGCGCGAGATACTCGCCCGCTCCATGAAGCTGCCGGCATCCGACATGGCGAACATCATCATTCCGAAGCTCAAGGTCGAGGTGCCGCGCGCTGATCTTCAGTACTGGATCGACACCTTGGTCCAGCAGGGCATCACCAAGACCCGCCCCGACCCGGCGACGCTCATCATCGACTGAGAATGGGAACCCACATGACCATCAGAAAGACACCGGATACGCTACGCAGTGCGCGCTGGTTCAAACCGGACGATCTGCGCACCTCCAGCCACCGCCAGCGCATCATGCAGATGGGGTATTCCCCGCAGGATTATCTGGGACGGCCCATCATCGCCATTGTGAACACCTGGTCGGACATCCAACCCTGCCATGCGCATTTCAAGACGCGCGTGGACGATGTGAAGCGCGGCATCCTGCAGGCCGGCGGATTTCCCATCGAACTGCCCGCCCTGTCGCTGGCGGAGATATTCGTCAAGCCGACCACCATGCTCTATCGGAACATGCTGGCGATGGATACCGAAGAGCTGCTGCGCTCCCACCCGGTGGACGGCGCGGTGCTCATGGGCGGTTGCGACAAGACCACCCCGGCCCTGCTGCTCGGCGCCACCAGCGCCGGCTATCCGGCCATCTACATTCCGGCCGGCCCCATGCTGCGCGGCAATTGGCACGGCCAGGTGCTCGGCTCGGGTTCGGATTCCTACCGGCTGTGGATGGAGCGCAAGGTTGGCAAGGTCAGCGCCGAGGACTGGGCGGGCATCGAAAGAGGGCTGGCGCGCAGCTACGGCACCTGCATGACCATGGGCACGGCGAGCACCATGACCGGCCTGGCCGAGGCGCTCGGCATGTCCCTGACGGGGGCGTCCTCCATTCCGGCCGCGGATTCCAACCACATCCGCATGTGCGCGGATGCCGGCAGGCGCATCGTGGAGATGGTCTGGGAGGATCTGACGCCGGCACGGATCCAGACGCGCCAGGCCTTCGAGAACGCCATCAACGTCGCGATGGCCATCGGCTGCTCCACCAATGCCATCATTCATCTGATCGCCCAGGGACGGCGTGCCGGGGTCGCCATCGGGCTGGACGACTTCGAGCGGGCCAGCCGCAAGGTGCCGGTCATCGCCAACGTCAAGCCGAGCGGCTCGCCGTACCTCATGGAGGATTTCTACTATGCCGGGGGACTGCCCGCGCTGATGATGCGCATGAAGCAATACCTGCATCTGGACGCGATGACGGTGACCGGCAGAACACTCGGAGAAAACATCGCCGGTGCGCAGGTGTTCAATGACGATGTGATCCGCCCGCTCGACAAGCCCGTCTACAAGGAAGGCGCCCTGGCGGTGCTCAGGGGAAATCTCTCGCCGGACGGCTGCGTGATCAAGCCGAGCGCCCTGGATCCGAAGTTCCTCAAGCATTCCGGCCCGGCCATCGTATTCGACGATTATCCGTCCATGATGAAGGCGGTCAACGACGAGAACCTGGACATCACGCCGGATCACGTCATGATTCTGCGCAATGCCGGGCCGCAGGGCGGTCCCGGCATGCCCGAATGGGGGCTGCTGCCGATACCCGTGAAGCTGCTGAAAATGGGCGTGCGCGACCTCCTGCGGATATCCGATGCGCGCATGAGCGGCACCAGCTACGGTGCCTGCGTGCTGCACGTCTCGCCGGAGGCGTTCCTGGGGGGGCCGCTGGCGCTGGTGCAAAACGGCGACCGGATTTCCATCGACATCGAGGCGCGCACGCTTCACCTGGAGGTGTCGGACGCCGAGCTGGCCGCGCGCCGCGCGCGCTGGCAGCCGCCGCCGCCGCGTTTCGCACGCGGCTACGGCTGGATGTTCACGCGCCACATCGGGCCCCCGCAGGACGGCTGCGACTTCGATTTCCTGCAGACATCCTTCGGTCCGGGACCGGGCGAGCCGGCCATTTTTTAAGGAGCGCATTCTTGATCGACAAGCGGGTGAAAACGGTGAACGACGCGGTTGCGGGCATCCGCGACGGATCGACGGTGTTGGTCGCGGGATTCGGCGATGTCGGCATCGCCAACTCCACGATCGAGGCGCTGCAGGCGCAGGGTGCGCGCGATCTGACCATCGTCTCCAACAACACCGGCAATGGCGATTACGGGCTGGCCAGATTGATCACCTCCGGCCACGTGCGCAAGGTCATCTGCTCCTTTCCGCGCTCCGGCGACTACAGCGGTTTCGTCGAAGCCTACAATGCCGGTCGCATCGAGCTGGAGCTCGTTCCGCAGGGCACCATCAGTGAACGGCTGCGCTGCGCAGCCGCCGGACTCGGCGGGTTCTTCTGCCCGGTGTCGGCTGGTACGCGGCTGGCGCAGGGCAAGGAGACCCGCGAGATCGACGGGCGCCCATACGTGTTCGAAAAGCCGCTGAAGGGAGATGTCGCCATCGTCAAGGCCCACAAGGCCGATCGCTGGGGGAATCTCACCTACCGGAAGTCGGCGCGCAATTTCAATCCGATCATGGCGATGGCGGCCGACCTGACCATCGTTGAAGCCAGCCAATTCGTGGAACTGGGCGAGTTGGACCCGGAATGCGTCGTGACCCCGGGAATATTCGTCGATCGCGTGTTCGTACTCGGGAGCCACCCATGACCGTGCTGACGCGTCAACAAATGGCCTGGCGTGCCGCACAGGATCTGCTGGACGGAAACTACGTGAACCTCGGCATCGGAATCCCCACCCTGGCGGCGCGCCACATACCCGCCGGCCGCGAGGTGATTTTCCACAGCGAGAACGGCGTGCTCGGCATGGGTCCCGCGCCCAAACCGGGCGAGGAAGACAAGGACCTGATCGATGCCGGCAAGGGCCTGTGCACGCTGGTCGCGGGCGGCGCGTTCGTGCATCACGCCGATTCGTTCGTCATGATCCGCGGCGGACATCTCGACGTCAGTCTCATGGGCGCCTTCGAGGTCTCGGAGCAGGGTGATCTGGCCAATTGGACCACCGAAGATCCGTCCTTTCCGCCCGGGGTGGGCGGCGCGATGGATCTGGCGGCCGGCGCCAAGCAGGTGCGCGTGCTCATGGAACATACCAGCAAGAAGGGCGAGCCCCGCATCAAGCGGCGCTGCTCCCTGCCACTGACCGCGCCCGGCGTGGTGAAGCGCATCTACACCAACCTGGCGGTGATCGACGTCACCGCGGAAGGCCTGATCGTGCGGGAAATGGTGCAGGGTATGGATTTGGCCGGACTGCAGGCGGTCACCGAGCCAAAATTGCAATTGGCCGCGGATTGGCGGACGCTGTCGCCGCCGTGAACTCGCAAAGGGGGAGAATAAAATGATCCGTTCTGTCGTCATCAGCGCCTTGCTGGCGGCGCTGGCCGCCGTTGCCGGCTGCGCGAGCACGCCGCACGATGCGGGCTGGATCACGCTGCTCGATGGTTCGAAGCCGTCGACCATGGACAACTGGATCCAGAACACCGAGCCGAATTGGCGCGTAGAGGACGGCACCGTGATGGCCGATTCGCGGGCGGGCAAGGACAGCACCTTTCTGGTATCCAAGAATTCCTATTCCAATGTGGAGATCCGCGCCGAGGTGTGGGTGACCCCGGACACCAACAGCGGCGTGTTCTTCCGCTGCTCCGATCCGAACAAGATCAGTGCCAAGAATTGCTACGAAATGAACATCTGGGACACGTACAAGGTCCAGTATTACGCCACCGGCTCCATCGCCCTGTTCGCCAAGGTCGATCCGGTGCCCAAGGCGGGCTACAAGTGGAGCACCTTCGACATCACGGCCGACGGCGCGCATCTGCTGGTGCTCATGGACGGCAAGCAGACCGTCGAGACCAACGACAGCACCTATGCCAGCGGCCCGATCGCGCTGCAGTATGGCGGCGGCATCGTCAAATGGCGAAAGGTGCAGGTCCGGCCGATAATCCATTAGCGCGGTGGCGACCCCTCCCGTCTATCCGGATCTCGCCGGCAAGGTCATCCTGGTGACCGGCGGCGCGTCGGGGATCGGCGCGGCGCATGTGCGCGCCTTCGTGCACAACGGCGCACGGGTGGCGTTTCTCGACCGGCAGGACGAGGCCGGGCGGGCGCTCGCGGCTGAATTGCCGGGCACCGTGTTCCTGGCCTGCGAACTGACCGACCTGGACGCGCTTGCCGGCGCGGTCGACAAGGTGCGGCGGGACATGGGGCCCGTCGCCGGCCTGATCAACAACGCCGCGGTCGATCAGCGCAAGGACATCACCGCGGTCGACTTCGTGGATTTTCAGTGGATGATGGACCTGAATCTGAGGCATGTGATCTTCACGGCACAAAAGGTCATACCGCACATGCGCTCGCTGGGCGGTGGCTGCATCGTGAACACCAGCGCCACCGCGTGGATGAACGGGGTCGCAGATCTGCCGCTCTACAGCGCCGCCACGGCGGCTATCGTCGGATTCAGCCATTCACTCGCCCGCAGGCTCGGACCGGACCGCATCCGCGTGAATGCCATCGCACCGGGCTACGTGTCGACGCCGCGTCAACGCAGCTTGTGGTTCGACGCGGCGGCCGAAACGGCGCTCATCGCGGCGCAGTGCATTCCGGATCCGGTCAATCCGGAGGATGTCGCGAATCTTGCTGTGTTCCTGTGCTCGGATGCCGGCCGCATGCTCACCAAACAATGCTTCGTGATCAACGCGGGTTCGTCGTAGTGCGCGATGCTTGATGGCGGGATTGTTGCAGATACGCGTTCTTGGCCGGCTGGATGTGCTGGTCCAGCAGGGCCACGAATTCGTCGCGTTGCGTGGTTTGCAGCAGCGCGATCATGCGCTCGTGCTGCGCGCGCACGCTCGCCAGAATCTGCGGATCGCCGACGCTGTAGGAGCGGATGGCATGCGTCTTGAAGTGCAGCTGCTCGATGACTTCGGTGAGCGCTGTGTTGCCGCAGGCGGCGAACAGCGTCTTGTGAAAAATCAGGTTTTCCCTGAACACCTGGCGCAGGTCGCCGCGATTCGCGGCCGCGCAATGCCGCTCGTGGATCTGCAGCAAGGCCTCGATCAGGCGCGGCGGAGCCGGCATCGGAATCAGCTTGCCTGCGCAGGTCTCGACCAGGGTCCTCACCAGATACAGATTCTCGACCTCGGAGGCGGAGAAGTCCTTGACGGCGGCGCCGCGATTGGGCTGGCGCACCACGATGCCCATGGCGTCCAGATCGAGCAGCGCCTGGCGGATGACGTGGCGCTTGACGTGGAAGCGTTCGGCGAGTTCCTCCTCGACCAGCCGCTCCCGTGGCGCCAGATGTCCGAGCGCGATTTCCTCCTCCAATGTGGCCGCGATGTCCGCGGCGCCGATCGTATTCTCGTTTTTCGACATGGCAGATCCTAAGGTTCCGCCCCGACCATCATAAGCTCCGATGATCATTCTGCCAATATTGTTGACAAAAGAGTTGATAATCTACATGGTGGCAAGTGGGCCTCGGCAGACAACTGCCGCAGCGCACCACGTTACATCAAAAGAAAGGCTGCACCAATATGTCCAAGATTTCCGCGGTTCGTGCGCGCGCCATCAGCATACCCCTGGATTCCGCGACCTCCTTCGCCAGTCGTCTCGTCAAGGAGCGGCATTACGGGATCGTCGAGGTTTCTGGCGATGACGGCTTCAAGGGCATCGGCTTCTGCTACGTCGGCAGCTCGGGCGGCAGCATTTTCCCGGAGATCGTCACGAGCCTGCTGGCCCCCGTGCTGCTGGGCCAGGACCCCTATCGCGTCGAAGGATTGTGGGGCGAGATGTATCAGGAGACGCTGCTGCAGGGGCGCGCCGGCACGGTGATGCGGGCCATCAGCGCCCTCGACATCGCGCTCTGGGACCGAAATTCCCGGGCCGCCAAACTGCCGCTGTATCGGTTTCTCGGCGCCGTCAGCGACAGCGTCCCCGCCTATGCCAGCGGCGGCTATTATTTGGACGGCAAGACCCCGGCGAAGCTGGCGGACGAAATGCAGGCGTATGTCAACGGCGGCTTCCAGGCCGTCAAGATGAAGGTCGGCAAGCTCGATCTGCGCGGCGAGGAGGCCCGCATCGCGGCGGTGCGCGAGCGCATCGGGCCGGATCCCCTGCTCATGCTCGATGCCAACAATGCGTGGTCCGATCTGCCGACTGCGCTGCGTTTTGTGCGGATGTTCGAGAAGTACGACCCGTATTTCATCGAAGAGCCCTTCAGCCCGGACGACATCGAAAACCACGCCCGCCTCGCGGGCAGCACCTCGGTACTGGTGGCCACCGGGGAGATCGAGGTCGGGCGCTGGCGCTTCAAGCAGCTCCTGCAGGCCGGCGGCGCCGCCATCCTGCAGACCGATGCCGCGGTTTGCGGCGGCGTCACGGAATTCAAGCGCATCGCCGCCACGGCCGCGAGCTTCGGAGTCACCCTGTGCCCGCATTGGTTCCACGATCTGCATGCGCACCTGGTGGCGGCCATCCCGAACGCGCGGTACGTGGAGTACTTCGCGGACGATCAGGTGCTCAATTTCCGCCGCCTGCTCGACAAGCAGGTGCAGATAAAAGAGGGTAGGATTCTGCTCCCGCAGGAGCCCGGCCTGGGTTTCAATTTCAACGATCAGGCGGTGGAGCGTTACGCGCTGTCGCCCTGGAGAGGCTAAATGCCGGAAGTACAAGCCGTTCCCAATGTATTCAAGCACAACCTGCGCGAGCGCAAGAAACAGTACGGCCTGTGGCTGTCGCTCGACAGCCCCATGGCCACGGAAATCGTGGCTGGAACGGGCTACGACTGGCTGCTGCTCGACCTCGAGCACAACTGCATCGACTTGAGCAGCGTGGTGCACCATCTGCGCGCCGCCAAGGGCGGCACGGCGGAGGTCATGGTGCGGCTACCGTGGAACGATCCGGTCGTCTTCAAGCGTCTGCTGGATCTCGGCGTGCGATCCTTCATGGTGCCGCTGGTGCAGTCGGCCGAGGAGGCGCGCGCCGCGGTCGCCGCCACGCGCTATCCGCCGCTCGGCATGCGCGGCGCCGCCGGCAACACCCGCGCCAGCAACTTCAACCGCATCACGAATTATTTCGAGAACACCCACGAGAACATCTGCATCGTGGTGCAGATCGAGACGCTCAAGGGGGTCGAGGCCATCGGGGAGATCGCCGCGGTGGACGGAATCGACGGACTGTTCATCGGACCGAGCGACCTGTCGGCGAGCATGGGTCTGGTCGGCAAGGCCACGCTGCCGCAGGTGAAGGAAATGATCACCAAGGCGCTGGGCATGATACTCAAGACCGGCAAGGCGCCCGGTCTGCTGAATTTCGTGCCGGCGGATGCGCGCGCCTGGCTGCAGGCCGGGTTCTCGTTCATCGCCGTCGGCGCCGATGGCGCCATCGTCGCCCGGCGCAGCGAATCTTTGCTGCAGGAAGTCAAGAGCACCTCATGAACGCTTCCCGAATCGAACGGAGCTGAGCCATGTACCAAGCCAATCTCTTCATCAACGGCATCGAGATCCCGAAGACCGCGGCGCCGCGCATCGATGTCATCAATCCGGCCACGGAGGAGGTGCTCGGCTCCTCCCCGTCGAGCGGACCGGAGGAGGTGAGCGCCGCCGTGCAGGCCGCACAGCGTGCCTTCGAGATCTGGCGCAAGACCACGCCCTGGGATCGATCGCTCATATTGCGCCGCATCGGCGCATTGATCCGCGAGCGCCTGGAGGATCTGGTGACGCTGGTCACCCTGGAAATCGGCAAGACGCGACTCGAATCGCGCCTCGAGGTGACGGCCTGCGCCGAGTATTTCGAATGGGCGGCCGAGGAGGCCCGGCGCCTCGGCGGATATTTCCGCGAAGGACGCCTGCCCGGCAGCCGCTTCGAGGTTTCGCACGAACCGGTCGGCGTGGTGCTGGCGCTGGCGGCCTGGAATTACCCGGTGATTCTCGCCACCCGCAAGATCTCCATGGCTCTCGCCGCCGGCTGCACGGTCATCGTGCGGCCCGCCGAGGAGGGGCCCGCGTGCGTGGCCGCGCTGGTGCGCTGCTGCCATGATGCGGGGCTGCCGCCGGGCGCCGTCAATCTGCTGTTCGGTTCGCCGCAGGCCGTGGTTGAGCCGCTGATGGCCAATCCGATCGTGCGTCAGGTGAGCTTCACCGGCTCCACACGCGTGGGGCAGCTGCTGGTGCAACAGAGCGCACAGACCGTCAAGCGGCTGACCATGGAACTCGGCGGCCACGCACCGTTCATCGTGCTCGAGGATGCCGATATCGGCAAGGCGGCGGCTGCGGCGGTCACCGCGCGCATGCGCTGCGCCGGACAGGTCTGCAGCGCACCCAGCCGCTTCTTCGTGCTCGAATCCGTGTCGGGTGCCTTCACCGATCAGATGACCAAGCTGGCGAGCGCCATGAAGGTCGGCAACGGCATGGAGGACGGCGTGCAAATGGGTCCGCTTGCCACCGGCCGGCAGCTGCAAAGGGCGCAGCGTCTGGTCGCGGATGCGCGCGCCAAGGGTGCCAAGGTGGCGTGCGGCGGCGGCCGTCCCGGCGGTTTGAATCACGGCTATTTCTTCGAGCCGACCATACTCACGAATCTGTCGCCCGATGCAACCATCCTGCACGAGGAGCCGTTCACGCCGATCGCGGCCATCGTGCCGGTGAAGAGTCCCGAGGAAGCCGTGGCCCGCGCCAACGAGGTCGAATTCGGCCTTGCGGCCTACGTGTTTTCGCGTTCAGGGAACGCCATCGACGCGGTCACGTCCGAGCTTCAGGCCGGCGTCATCGGCGTGAACACCGTGGCGGTGGCCACGCCGGAGGCTCCGTTCGGCGGCATCAAGCAAAGCGGCTACGGACGCGAGGGCGGCATCGAGGGCATTCGCGACTTCCTGAACGAAAAATTCGTGCATCGGGTTCGGGCTTAGCGAGGCCGGCCATGAACGACTCGGCGCGCGCCAAACCGCTGCCCACACCCGAAACTCAGCACTATTGGGACGGCGCAGCCGCGGGCGAGCTGCGGCTGCAACGCTGCCAGGCGTGCAGCAAGGCGTACTTTCCGCCGCGACCCTTCTGCCCGGCTTGCGGTTCGCGCGGCGTCAGAGTGTTCGCGGCGAGCGGCAAGGCGACGCTCTACAGCTACATCATCAATCATCGCGCGGCCCCCGGGTTCACCGCCCCCTATGCGATTGCGGTGGTGCAACTGGCGGAGGGTCCGCGACTGATGACCAACATCATCGATTGTCCCCAGACTCCGGAGGCTCTGGTGCTCGACATGGCGCTCGAAGTCGCGTTCCAGAAGCTCGACGACACGATCACGTTGCCGGTGTTTCGCCCGGCCGGTGCCTGACATGCGCCGCAACCAGGTGGCCGTGGTCGGGGCGGCGGAAACCACGCGCCTCGGGGTCATTCCCGACATGTCGCAGATCCAGCTGCATGCCGATGCGGCCCTGAACACTCTGGCGGATGCCGGCCTCAAGCCCGGCGACATCGACGGCCTGGCGTGCGCCGCCGAGACGCCGACCCAGCTCGCGCACTATCTCGGCATAACGCCCACCTGGGTGGATGGCACGCACGTCGGCGGCTGTTCCTTCATGATTCACGTGCGGCACGCGGCGGCGGCGATCGAAACCGGACTGTGCAAAACCGTGCTCATCACGCATGGCGAGAGCGGCCGGTCGCTGATCGGCAAGCCGCCGCGGTCGGTGCGCGCCGATAATTTCGAGGGCCAATTCGAGGCACCCTACGGAACCAACGGCAGGCCGACTCAATTCCCGATACCGCTGCTGCGTTTCATGAAGACCTACGGCATCACGCAGGAGCAGCTGGCGATGGTCTCGGTGGTGCAGCGCGAGTGGGCTGCGAAGAATCCGCGCGCCAGCTACAAGGACAAGCTCACGGTCGAAGCGGTGCTCAATTCGCGCATGATCGCCTATCCGTTGAGGATCCTGCAGTGCTGCCTGGTGACCGACGGCGGCGGTGCGCTGATATTGACCAGCGCCGACCGGGCCGCGGATTTTCCGCACAAGCCGGTGTACGTTCTCGGCACCGGCGAGAGCGTTGAGACGCCGGTGGTCAGCCAGATGGAATCCTTCAACAGCTCGCGCGCATGGCGCGTGTCCGGCGCGCAGGCGTTCCGCGAGGCGGGCATCACCCCGCGCGACGTTGATCATCTGATGATCTACGACGCATTCGCACATTTGCCGCTGTACGGGCTGTGCGACCTCGGCTTCATGCCGCCTGAGGCAACCGGCGAGTTCATCGCCAACCGCAACACCGCGCCCGGGGGCAAGTTGCCCGTCAATACCAATGGCGGCGGCCTGAGCTACATGCATTCGGGGATGTACGGCATGTATGCGCTGCAGGAGAGCGTTCGGCAGATGCGCGGCATCGCGCCCGCGCAGGTGTCCGGCGCCAGGATTTCGGTATGCCACGGCAACGGCGACATGTTTGGTGCCGCCGGCACCATCATCTTCAGCAATCAGCGATAATGCCGCCGGGAACTCACCAGGCGCCGTCGACCAGGATGAACGCCATGCGGCACGGTTCGTTGGAACGGTTCGACCAGGCATGGTTGGTGCCGCGCTGAACCACCACGTCGCCGGCTTTGAGCAGTGTCTCCTGCTTGTCGAGCACCAGATACACCTCGCCCGACAGGACGATGCCGTAATCGACGGTCTTGGTCCGATGCATGAAGGGATGCGGCGGGTTGTCCTCTTCGGCGGTGGAGGCGTGCGAGGAGCCGTAGGCCGCGAACGCAGCCTTCGCGGCGGCCCGATCCACTTTGTGAATCCACGTGGATTCGGGCGGATGGACGACGATACGGCACAAGGTGCCGTTGGGCGGCGGCTCGAGGGTGCGGGTACGCTGGGTGGGCTCGCCGGGCTGATTGATCTGCGCCGGCATGCTGTTGGTCACCCACACCTCATTGGCGGAATATCCGGGCCGCTGCGGGATTTCGAACACCACCGGCGTGATGCCGTCGGAAATGATGATCGCCTTGCCGTCTGCGTCGTGTCCCGTGACCACGCGTCGAACATTGCCGCCCATATCTGAACTCTCCCCGGATGAATTCGATGATTCAATCCTAGTGTGTCTGTCTCAATTCGATTTATCAATATTGTTGACAAAAAAGTTGATAATCGGCATGGTGCCGTTTGAAAGGCAGGGTGGGGACCCATGAGACGTATTCTCTCGCCCTGGACTTGGGCCGGCATGATGGCATTGGCCGGTGTCGGCGTCGCGGCGCAAGCCGCCACGCAGCTCAGCGTCGGCTATACCAACACCATCAGCTTCACGGGATTGTTCGTCGCCAGGGATCAGGGCCTGTTTGCCCGACACGGACTCGACGTCAAGCTGGTGCTGATCGCGTTGAATTCCACCATCCCCTCCGCCCTGGTCGGCGGCAGCATTCAGATCGGCGGCACCACGCCGCCCGTCTTTCTGCAGGCGTCCGGAGGCGGCCTTGACGTGGTCGTGATCGCCGGCGGAGCCGTGAACAACGTGCACACCCGGGATGGCGGCGGCGTGGTCGCGCGCACCGGGGTGACCATCGGGACGCCGAAGGACTTCGAGGGCAAACGCGTCGGCGTGCCGGGCATCGGCGCCTTCATGCAGGTGCTGTTTCGCCGCTGGCTGACCGAGCATGGCGTGGACTACAAGAAGGTCAATTTCGTGGAGGTGCCGCTGGCGCAGAGCAGCGACATTCTGAAATCCGGCAACGTCGACGCGGTGCTGGTGGTCGAGCCATTCTTCGACCGCATCCTCAAGGCCGGGACCGGCCACCTGGTGTCGCCCTTCGTGACCGAGATGCCGGACGGCCTGTTCGCGATCTATTACTCGGCCACCCGATCGTGGGCGAGGAGCAATGCGGCCACCATCAAGGCTTTTCGCGAAGCCCTGGCCGATGCGGCCGTCTACCTCGAGAAGAATCCGGAAAGCGCCCGCCAGATCCTCGCCAAGGCCACGAGATTGCCCCCCGACGTGATCGCCTCCGTAACCCTGCCGACCCTCAGGCTTCAGGTACCCTTGAACGACGTGAAATACTGGTCCGACACCCTGCTCGCGCAGGGCATGATCAAGGTGCCCGCCGACCCGGCCAACCTGGTCATCAACTGACATGGACCGGTCGACATCCAACGCCGATGACGCACTCATCGCATTCCGAAACGTGTCGCTGTCGCTCGGCGGGCGGCCGATACTGGAGAACATCAACCTTAAGGTCAGGCGCCGCGAATTCATCTGCGTGGTCGGCCCGTCGGGCTGCGGCAAGACCACGCTGTTGCGGCTGATCGCCGGCCTGGTGCATCCGGACGCCGGCGAGGTCATCTACGATGGCCAGGTGGTCGGCGAGCCGGCCAGCGACGTTGCGCTGATCTTTCAGGATTACAGCAAGGCGCTGCTGCCCTGGCGCACGGCATCGGGCAACGTGTCGCTGGCTCTCGAGGCGAGCGGCACGCCAAAGCCGGAGCGGGCGCAGCGCATCCGCGCGCTGCTCGACAAGGTCGGACTGGCGCATCACGCCGACAAGTATCCGGCGCAGCTCTCGGGCGGCATGCAGCAGCGCCTGCAGATCGCCCGCTGTCTCGCGCAGGGCCCCTCGGTGCTGCTCATGGATGAGCCGTTCGGTGCGCTGGATGCAATGACCCGCCAGGTGCTGCAGGACGAAGTGCTGCGCATCGCCGAATCGGGCCATACCAGCGTGTTCTTCGTGACCCACGATCTCGAGGAGGCGATCTATCTCGGTGATCGCGTCGTCGCATTGCGGCCGAACCCGGGCCGGGTCGCGGAGATCTTCGATGTGCGCCTGCCGCGGCCGCGCGACCAGCTGTCCACCCGGGAGGATCCGGAGTTCATGCGACTGAGGCGGGTGCTGTTCGATTTCATCCAGGAAACAGAAAGTTGAAATGGCAGGGATTCATCCTGCCGGCGGGGCTGGTGCTGACCGCCGAGGCGTGTGCGCGCATCTTCGGCATCAGCAGCGATTCGCTGGCCGCGCCCTCGCAGATATTGAAGGCGGCGTGGATGCTGCTCGCCGACGGCTCGCTGTTCGTGATGACGGGCCAGACGCTGCTGTCGGCGGTGGCGGGATTGCTGCTCGGCGGCTGCGCGGGTCTCGTGCTCGCGGTCGTGCTCGGTCTGTCTCCCACGCTGACCCGGCTGCTGCGCTATCCGATCGAGGCGCTGCGGCCCATCCCGTCCATCGCGGTGCTGCCGATTTTTCTGATGGTCTACGGCTTCGGCTACCGCATGGAAATCGCGATCATCGCGTTTGCCTGCTTCTGGCCGAATCTGATCATCGGCCAGGCAGCGGTGAGCGGCATCGAGCCGCGCCTGCTCGAGGTGAGCCGGGTGCTCGGCCTCGGGTTCGTCGGCCGGGTGACCAAGATCGTGCTGCCGGCGGCGCTGCCGCGGCTGTTCCTGGCTTTCCGCCTGGCCGCCGCCATTTCCCTCATCGTCTCCGTGACCGTGGAGATCGCGATGAATCCCCAGGGGCTCGGCTATGAGCTGATGGCGGCGCAAAATTCGCTGCGGCCGGAAGTGATGTTCGCCATCCTGTTGTACATCGGCCTGTTGGGCTGGGGCCTGAATGCGCTGCTGCTGTTCGCGCAGCAGCGGCTGTTCGGGGCGGCCGGCACGGCGCAGGTGCCGCGATGAGCCGGCTGCAGCGCGCCGGCTGGGCGGCCGCGAGCATTGCGGTGGGCATCGCCATGATCGGCATCTGGCAGTTCATCGCCTGGCACAAGCTCGTCTCCCCCGTGTTCCTGCCCGGGCCCGATCAGACCTGGGCCGCCCTGGTGGATGGCTTCGAGAACGGCATGCTCGGCGAGCAGACGCTCGAGACCGTCGAGCGCATGATCTACGGGTGGGTGCTGGCCTCGCTGCTCGGCACCGGCCTCGGCGCGCTGATCGGCTCCTCGCGCCGGGCGCGGGAGCTTATCGCACCCACCCTGGAGTTCATCCGCCCGCTGCCGTCCTCGGCGATGATTCCGGTGGGCATTGCGTTCTTCGGCTTGACCAAATCCATGGTCGTCGGCGTGGTTGCTTTCGGCAGCATCTGGCCCATGCTGCTCGCGACCATCCACGGCTTTTCGGCGGTCGAGCCGCGGCTCATCGAGGTCGGCCGGGTGCTCAAGCTGTCGCGCCTGCAAATGGCCTTCAAGATCGCCTTCCCGAATGCAATGCCGGACATATTCGCGGCCATGCGCCTCGGGCTGATCACGGCGCTGATATTGTCCGTGGTCGGGGAAATCCTGGCCTTCCAGGGCGGACTCGGATCGCACATCCTCGAGGCCTCCAGGGCGTACCGCTCGCCGGATTTGTTCGCCGGGGTGATCGTCCTCGGGATGATCGGCCTGACCAGCAACCTGGTGCTGTCCTTTCTCGAGGCGCGCTTCCTGCGGTGGCGGCGGCCGTGATCAACGGCCGCCGCCGCGCCCGGAGGCGCGCACCACGCACCGCCGAGCCCCGTCGCGGCGTGCGGACGGCTGCCTAAAAGTTGTAGGCGACGATGACCTTCACCAGTTTGCCGGCGACCAGCTGACCCTGGGTGCCCTCGTAGGCCACCGAGGGCGCTGCATTGGCATAGTGATAGAGCTTGAATTCGATATCCCCGTAAAACTTCCATCGGCCGACATTCGCCTCCAGGCCCGGCGACAGCAGGAGCCGGTGGTAGCCGCTGTTCGGCGGATCGGCATTCACGCCGCTGTCATGCAGGCGGTCCGAACCGATGAGCTGCAGCACGGCGCTCAGCGCATTGTTCCTGCCGATGTCGAAGCCGTCGTAGGCGAGGCCGGCCGCGGCGTCGGTCTCGTTGCCGGGGCGATAGCCTTCGCGCGAATCGAAGGCGCGTTGGAAGATTCCCTCGACGAACCATTTCAGGTGATTCTCCTCACTCACCGTGCCGACGTGGTAGCCCGCGAGCAGCAGATCGGTGGTGCCGGTGCCGATCGAGGTGTCGCGGTCGAAGTTCGGATAAGTCCAATCGCCGGTGGGCAGCTTCAAGCCCACCGATAGTCCGCTCGACATGTCGGCCGAGAATCCGGTGTAGGTGCCGAGCACGCGGATGTCCCCCAAGGCGGAGTGCCGGTAGGTCTCGACATCCGGGGCGCCCGGTACGCCGATGTCGGTGCGAAAGGTGCGAAACCAGTAGGGCACCTTGATCGACATGCCCCAGTCGCCGTTGAAATTGTACTGAAGCCCGACGCCCGCAAAATGCGTCTCGATCTCCTTGTCGGTGTTGTTGGCGGCCGGCGCGGCGCTCGATCCGACCCAGTTTTGGCTCTGGTCCTGATAGTCGTCCTCGACATCGATCATGGCGCCGGGATGGGTCGGAATCATCGCGAAGCTGCCGACATCGAACACGCCGCAGCCGCAGGCGCAGGCGAGCGCAAAGCCCGGCACGCACGCACCGCAGGAAACGAACCAAAGCGTGGCCAGGCCACGCAACGGGAAATTGATTGTCATGATGCCCTCGTCACAGGGGAGGCCCGGGGTGATCGGGCGCCCGAATCATGGGAACCGCGACGCTCCGCGCAGGCGGGCGCCGGCGATCGTGGTCAGAGCAGGAGGGGTAGCGGCGGCGCGCGTGCGATCTGTCGGCGGACGGGTCCGAAATTCAGGAAGGTCTGGGAGAATTGCACCGGCAGCAGGGCCGGCCCGACATCTGCGGCGGCCGGCAGCACGGCCAGCGCCGGCAGCGGCGCCGGTCCGGCGCTTTGGGCATACGGGCAAGTCGGATCGGGGTGCATGCCGTGATGGTCATGATGCATGCCCGGATGGTGCGCACCCTGGTGCATCCCCATCCCCATGGCCATCCCCAGTTCCGCATCGCACAGCACCAGCGTGAGGTCGCCGTCGACCGGCGCCAGCATGAATCCGGCCGGCACGAAGGCCCGCACCACCACCATGGTGAGCACCAACAGAGCCGGCCATCGCGGCCTCATCCGGCGCCCCTTTAGTCTCATCCTGGATCCCATGCCGGCGTAACGATGCCCCAACGGGATGTGCCGCGCAATACATTTCGCGTGTGCACGGTGCGTGACGCCACCGCTATACTGTGCCCAATGAGCGCGAGTCTGAAATCCATGCCCGGGCAGAACGAAGCGGAGCGGCAGGCGAGGGTGGATCTCGCCGCCTGTTACCGGCTCGCCGCCCGCTTCGGACTGAACGAAGGCATCGACAATCACTTCACCCTGCTGCTGCCCGGACAGACGGACTGGTTCCTGGTGCCGCCGTTCGGCCTGCACTGGTCGGAGATCCGGGCAGCCGATTTCATGGTGGTTGACCTCGCCGGGCGAATCATCAGCGGCCGGGGTCCGCTCGAGGACACAGCGCTTTACATTCACGCATCGGTGCATCGTGCGTCGCCGCAGGGGCGCTGCGTGCTGCACACCCATATGCCATATGCCACTGCGCTCGGCATGCTCGCGGATCCGCATCTGGCGATGGCGGTGCAAAGCGCGCTCGGCTTCCACGGCGATATCTCGTACGATGCCGATTACGGCGGCCTGGCCCTGGACTGGGCCGAAGGCGAACGGCTGGCGCGCGCTCTGGGCGACAAGTCCGTGCTGCTCATGCGCAACCACGGCGCGCTGGTGGTGGGAGCCACGGTTCCGGTGGCCTTCGAGCGACTGTATTTCCTGGAGCGCGCCGCCATGGCACAGGTGCTTGCGCTGTCCACCGGCCGCGCCCTGAATATCCTCCCCGCATCGATCGTGCAAAAGACGTCCGCGCAATTCGCGGCCTGCGCGATGATCGGCGGTCAGCCGCGGGCGGATCTGCATTTCGCGGCCCTGAAGCGCCTTCTCGACCGCCACGAAGCGGACTACGCGAGCTGAACGCAGTCGTCAACGCGTCGCAGCCGGCGCGGCGCGCGCGGCCGGTGGTCCTGTTGCTGGCGGCGGCGCTGTTCATCAATTACGTGGATCGCGGCGCGCTGCCGACCGCCGCACATCTCATACAGAGCGACCTGCATCTGAGCGAATCGCAGCTCGGCATCCTGTTGTCGGCCTTCTTCTGGACCTACGCCAGCCTGCAGATTCCGGTGGGCTGGCTCGGCGAGCGCTACGGCGCGCATCGCGTGCTGGCGGCAGGGCTTGCGATCTGGGCGGCGGCCACCATGCTCACCGGGGTGGCTTCCGGCTTTGCGCTGCTGCTCGGACTGCGGCTGATGCTCGGCCTCGGCGAAAGTGCGGCCTTTCCCTGCGCCTCGAAGATCCTGGCCGAAGCGGTGCCTGCAACGGGTCTGGGAACGGCCAACGGCATTGTCGCCTTTGCATATCTGTTCGGGCCCGCCGTGGGCACCCTCATCGGCGGCCTGCTGATGGCGCGCTTCGGCTGGCGCAGCGCGTTTCTGACCTTCGGCGCCCTCTCGCTGCTCTGGCTGTGGCCCTGGTCAAGGGTGGTGCAGCCGCCCGCCGCCGCCGGACGCGCACGCGAGGAAACACCGTCGCTGTGGATGATCCTGCGACAGCCCGGGCTGTGGGGCGCGGGCCTCGGCCACTTCTCCAGCAATTACACGTTTTATTTTATGCTGTCATGGCTGCCGTTCTATCTGGTGCGCGAACGCGGCTTCTCCACCACCGACATGGCGGAACTGGCCGGCAGCGCCTACGCGGTCAATGCGCTGTGCGCGCTGGCGGGCGGATGGGCGATCGACCGCCACATTGCGCGCGGCGGATCGGCGAACTTCGCCTACAAGTCGGTGATGGCCGCGGCCCATGCCGGCGCCGTCGCCTGCATGCTGTGCATGGCGCTCGGGCCGCGCATGCTCGCGCTCGCCAGCGTGTTCGTCTACCAGGCGCTTTGCGGCGCGTCCTCGCCGGGCGTGTATGCGATCCCGCAGATTCTCGCCGGACCGCGCGCCGCCGCGCGCTGGGTGGGCATTCAAAACACCATGGGCAATCTGGCCGGCATTTTCGCACCGGCCCTGACCGGCCTCATCATCGAGCGCACCGGACATTTCACGGGCGCGTTCGTGCTCGCGGCGGCCGTCAGCCTGCTGGGGCTCGTCGGCTGGGTGTTCATGCTGCCGAGGCTGGCACAATTGAACTGGCGCGCGGCAGGCGCAGCCGCCTGATCCGGCGAGATCCGCGCCGGGCGCGAATCAGACCACCGCATTCGGCACCGGCGTCCCGGCGAAATAGGCGTCGAGACTGGCCATCACCATGCGTGCCATGTTCTCGCGGGTCTCATGGGTGGCGCTGCCGATGTGGGGCGTGAACACGACATTCGGCAGCGCCCGCAGCGCCTCGGGCACGGTCGGTTCATCGGCGAATACATCGAGTGCGGCGCCGGCAATGCGCTTCTCGACCAACGCGGCGATCAATTCCTTCTCGATGACGATGGAGCCGCGCGCGATATTGACCAGGACGCCGGCCGGACCCAGGGCGTCAAGCACCTCACGGCCGATCAGCCCCACGGTGGACGGGTTCGCGGAGGTGGCCACGATCAACACGTCGCTGTGCTGCGCCAGCTGCACCGGGTCACTGAAATAGCGCAGTTGATTTCTCTTGTCGGCGGTCGCGTGGTACGCCACCGGTCCGATCGGCGCGAGGCGTGCGGCGATGGCGGCACCGATGCGGCCGAAGCCCACCAGGCCGAAGCGGCGGCCCGTCAATTTGCGACCGAGGGGATAGGGAGCCGCCGGCCAGCGTCCCTCCCGCACGTAGCGGTCGCAGGCGGCCAGGCTGCGGAACTGGCTGACAATCAGACCCAGGGTCAGGTCGGCCACATCGTCGGTCAATACGTCGGGTGTATTGGTCACGCGGATGCTGCGGCGCCCGGCAAGCTCAAGATCCACCTTGTCGAATCCCACCCCGCTGATGGCGATGATGCCGAGGGCCGGCAGCCGCTCGATCAAGGCAGTCGGGACTCCGAGATTTCCGCCGGTTACAATGCCGCGCACGGCGGATCCGCGGCCATTCAGCCACGCCTCCCGGTCGTCGATTTCGAACCAGCGGTGCACCAGGAACCTGTCGCGCAGGCCGTTTTCCAGGAAGGGCGCAAAGGCGTTGAACTGCAGAATCTCGATGGTCATGCGCACATCATCGTAGCATGGGGGGAACATGAGATCGGCATCCGCAAAAATCGCGCTGGTCACCGGCGCCGGAACGGGCATCGGCAGAGCCGCGAGCCTTGCGCTGGCGCGGGACGATTTCGCCGTGGTGCTCGCCGGCCGGCGGCCGGAGCCGCTCGCGGCCGTGGCGGCCGAAATCGCCGGCGTCGGCGGCACGGCGCTCCCGGTGCCGACCGACCTGCGCAATCCGAAATCGGTGATCGATCTGTTCGCGACGGTCCGCGAGCGATTCGGCCGCCTCGATCTGCTGTTCAACAATGCGGGAGCGCTCGCGCGCGCAGTGCCGATGGAGGAGCTGACCCCCGAGGAATGGCAGGCGGTGGTGGACGTCAACCTGACGGGCGCGTTTCTCTGCACCCAACAGGCCGTATTGATCATGAAGGGCCAGGATCCGCGCGGCGGCCGTATCATCAACAACGGATCGATATCTGCGCACGTGCCGCGGCCGAACTCGGCGCCCTACACGGCCACCAAACACGCCATATCGGGGCTAACCAAGTCGACCGCCCTCGATGGGCGGCGCCACGACATCGCGTGCGGCCAGATCGACATCGGCAATGCGCCCACCGCGATCCGCTCCCACGCGGATCGGGGAAATCTGCAGCCCAACGGCACCCGCATGGTCGAACCGACCATGGATCTCGACAGTGTCGCGCGTGCCGTGGCTTACATGGCGAGCCTGCCGCTCGACGCGAACGTGCTGTCGATGACCGTCATGGCGACGAAAATGCCGTATGTCGGACGCGGCTAGTGTCCTGGTTGGCGGTCGAGAATGGAACGCCGCCGCGCGGCACGGAGGATTGAATGACGCGACCGGATCCGGAGGCGCCCGTGCTCGGGGCGGAGCAGTTGCAGAACATCGACGCCTATTGGCGCGCGGCCAACTATCTGTCGGTGGGTCAGATCTACCTCTGCGACAACCCGCTGCTGCGCGAACCGCTCAATCTCGCGCACATCAAACGCATGCTGCTCGGCCATTGGGGCACCACTCCCGGCCAGAATTTCATCTACACTCACTTGAACCGGGTCATCGGTAAATTCGACCTGGACATGATCTACATGTCCGGTCCCGGTCACGGCGGACCGGCGGTGGTGAGCGGCACCTACCTGGAGGGCACCTACAGCGAGGTGTATCCGGACATCAGTCAGGACGAGGCCGGGCTCAAGCGGCTGTTCACACAGTTCTCGTTTCCGGGGGGCATCCCCAGCCATGCGTCGGCGGAGTGCCCCGGGTCGATCCACGAGGGTGGCGAGCTCGGCTATTCACTGAGCCACGCGTTCGGCGCCGTATTCGACAATCCGGGCCTGATCGTCGCCTGCGTCGTCGGCGACGGCGAGGCCGAAACCGGTCCGCTCGCGACCGCGTGGCATTCGAACAAGTTTCTCAATCCCGTCACAGACGGTGCGGTGCTGCCGATTTTGCATCTGAACGGCTACAAGATAGCAAATCCCACTCTGCTCGCGCGCATTACGCGCGAGGAGCTGGATCAGCTTCTGCACGGTTACGGTTGGACGCCGTTGTACGTCTGCGGACACGAGCACGCCGCCATGCACCAGGCGATGGCCGCCGCACTCGACAGCGCCGTCGGGAGCATTCTCGACATCCAGAGGCTGGCGCGCGACAGCAGCCAATCCGAGCGTCCGCGCTGGCCCATGATCGTGCTCGACTCGCCGAAGGGCTGGACCGGCCCGGCGGTCATCGACGGCAAGCCGAACGAGGGCACCTTCCGATCGCATCAGGTGCCGCTGTCCGATCCGGCCGCGCACCCGGAGCATCTGCTGCAGCTCGAGGCGTGGCTGCGAAGCTACCGGCCGCAGGAACTGTTCGATGCCGCCGGACGCCTCCAGCCGCAGCTCGCGGCCCTGGCGCCCCGCGGCGCGCGGCGCATGGGCGCGAATCCGCATGCCAACGGCGGCATCCTGCTGCGGGATCTGCGCATGCCGGACTATGCCGGGTATGCGGTCGACGTTCCGGCGCCGGGTACGGCCGGCATCGGCGATACTCACGTGCTCGGACGCTTCCTGCGGGACGTGGTGAAAATGAACGCCGCGGGGCGCAATTTCCGGATATTCGGGCCGGACGAGACGCTCTCGAACGGCCTCGAGGCGGTGTTCGAGGTCACCAACCGGCAGTGGCAGCTGCCGATCCTGGCCACCGACGACTTCCTGGCGCGCGACGGGCGCGTCATGGAGATGTTGAGCGAACATCAATGCGAAGGGTGGCTGGAGGGCTATCTGCTGACAGGGCGGCACGGGCTGTTCAATTGCTACGAGGCCTTCATCCACATNNTCACCCACCAGGATCCCGGCTTCCTCGATCACGTGGTCAACAAGAAGTCCGAGATCGTGCGCGTGTATCTGCCGCCGGACGCGAACTGTCTGTTGTCGGTGATGGATCACTGTCTGCGCAGCCGCCACTACGTCAATGTGGTGGTGGCCGGCAAGCACCCGGCGCCCCAGTGGCTCGATATGGACGGCGCGATCCGCCATTGCAGCCAGGGCATCGGCATCTGGCAATGGGCGAGCAGCGACCAGCGCGGCGAGCCGGACATCGTCATGGCCTGTGCGGGCGATGTGCCCACGCTCGAAACCCTGGCCGCGGTATCCCTGATGCGCGCGCATCTGCCGCAGATCAAGGTGCGGGTGGTGAACGTGGTCGATCTGATGAAATTACAGCCGGACTCCGAACATCCCCACGGTTTGAGCGATGCGGATTTCGATTCGCTGTTCACGGTGGACAAGCCGGTCATCTTCGCCTTTCACGGCTATCCGTGGCTCATCCACCGGCTGACCTACCGGCGCACGAATCACGCGAACCTGCACGTGCGCGGCTACAAGGAGGAGGGCACCATCACCACCGCCTTCGACATGACCGTGCTCAACGATCTGGATCGCTTCCACCTGATGATGGATGCGATCGACCGGCTGCCTCAGGTCGGCGGCCGGGGGGTGTATTTGAAACAGCAGTTCGCCGACAAGCTGGTCGAGCACAGGCGCTACATCGACCGCCACGGCGAGGACATGCCGGAGATCCGCAATTGGAAGTGGAGTTGAGAGAAGTGGGGTTGAGTTCGCCGCTAATGCAGGAGCTTGGCTGCGATGGCCGACACGGCCTGTGCCAGCACCGCGTTGGACGGGGTCTGTGCGGCATTGGTCGGCAGCTGGCCGGCCGGCGTCAGATGGTCGATCAGGTGCGGCAGCACCTGCGCCACGATGTTGCCTGCCTGCTGCGGGTCGAGCCCGAGTTCTTGCGCGATCCGAGCGATGGTGCCACCGCCCAGGGCCTGGGTGATTTGGCTGGCCGATACCGGCTGATTCTGGCCGTTGCCGATCCAGGAGCTGACCTGGCTGCCCAGCCCGCCCTGGCTGAGCTGTGTGACCAGTCCGCCCAGGCCGCCGTGTTGCTGCAGGAGGTTGCCCAGAACCTGGGTGACCTGCGACTGGCCGCCACCTTGAGCCGGTGACAGCAGGCTGCCGAGCGCGGAGTCCAAAAGTCCCATCGATAGTTCTCCTTCAGGGTGCGGGTGGCGGTGCCGACGTCAGGGTGAGCAGTGCCTTGGTGCCGATCCCGCCCGAGAGCTGCAGCGTCAGCTGCGCGCCCGCGGGCAGGTCGAATTCGACGATTTTATGCGGCGCCGTGCATCCGGCGCTGCCCTGGAATTCCTTGGAAACCAGCAGCGCGCCATTGGCGGCGACGTCGATCCACAGCGACTGGTCGACGGAGAACCGGTACGTGCCCGCCGCGGCGATGGCAATGCGGGCGAGGCCGCCTGAAGCGCCGGGCTTGGAGCTCTTGGCGGGGGCGATGGCATAGTCGATCTGGTCCTGCGAGATCAGGGTCAATTCATACAGATGATCGGGCGTGACCACCGGCGCCGACGCCAGATCCCGGCCCGCGGACATATCCCGCGGCGTCGATGCAAACAGTGCGCGCTCATGTTGCACGTCCCATTTGAAGCTCGCGCACGGGTCCTGGGCCAGGGCGGGCGCGGCGGCGCAGAATACGAATAACAGTGTCAGCAGGCGTGGATTCGACATGGCTCTCGCTATCTTACCGCGCCGAACACCTTCTTGAGCAAGGAGCTCGCCTGTCCGAGCGGATCCTGGCGGATTGCACGCTCCTCCTGCGCCATCATGAAAAACAGCCCGTCGAGCGTCTTTTCCGTGACGTAGGATTCCAGGGAGCCTTCGTCGGATTTCAGCAATCCCAATTCGACGCCCTTGCCGGCCAGCGCATCGTACTTCTCCGCGAGCTTGGCCTGCCGGGTGGTGCGTGCGATGATGGGCCGGAACTTGTCCTGCAGCGGCGCGTAGGTGACCTTCTTGAAGTATTGCGTGGCGGCATCGCCGCCGCCGGTCAGTATGTTTTTCGCGTCGGCGAGGCTCATCTTTTGCAGCGCCGCCTTCAACAGCGGCTTGCTCTCGGGAACCGCGGCTTCCGCCGCGCGGTTCATGGCCGTCACGAGCTGATCGACCTGGTCTCCCAGCCCGAGCATGTGCATCATGTCGGCGGCCTTGGCGAGTTTGGGCGGCAGCTGGATCTTCACCTGCGGATCCTTGAGAAATCCGTCCGCCACCCCCAGCTTGCCGACCGCCGAGTTGATGCCCTGGTCCAGCGCTTTCTTGAGCCCCGCCGAGGCATCGGCGTTCGACAGCGCGGTGACGTCGGCGAACGCCGCGCCGGCCGCGCAAACCAACAGCAGCGGCAACAGGCCGCGGCTCGCGATATATTTCGTCATGGTGGCGCATCCAATGCGGTGTGACCGTCGAATACCCCCACTATGCGCCATCCACTGCGTTTCACGCTAGCGGCCTCGATTTTTCTGGCATCCTGTGCGTCGATGCCCAAAAACCCCATGCCGACCGCAGCGAACGTCGATGTGGCCCGTTACATGGGCAAATGGTTTGTGATCGCCAGCATCCCGACATTTTTGGAAAAAAGCGCATACAACGCCGTGGAATCTTACCGCCAGGATGCGGACGGAACAATCGCGACGACGTTCAGCTTTCGCAAGGGTTCCTTCGAAGGTCCCGAGAAAACCATGCGGCCGCGGGGCTGGGTGGAGGATCCCGTGAACCATGCGCGTTGGGGCATGCAATTCATCTGGCCGATCAAGGCTGAATATCTCATCGCGTATTTGAACGACGAATACACCGAGACCATCATCGCGCGCAGCGCGCGCGACTATGTGTGGATCATGGCGCGCACACCCGAACTGGCGCCGGACGAGTATCAGCGCCTGCTCGATCGGGTGGGCGTCCTCGGGTACGACACGTCCAAAGTGCGCCGCGTGCCACAGCGCTGGCCCTGATCGGCCGCAGCCCGCCGATTAAACGCGGCGCTGGCCCCCCGCATCGCCGAGCTTGCCAGCATCGCCGAGCTTGCCAGCATCGCCGAGCTTGCCAGCATCGCCGAGCTTGCCCAAATAGGCGGTCGCCTCGGCCAGGTCGACGACCTCGGCGTATTTCGCCTGCAGGTCGAACAGATTGGCTTCGTGCGGGCCCGGCGCGCGATCGCCGACGGCGTCGCGCACCACCATCGGCACAAAACCGTGCTGGCAGCAGTCGACGCCGCTCGCGCGCACGCAGCCGCTGGTCGACACCCCCGCGATAATCACGGTGTCCACGCCGATGGCCGTCAACGAGGAGGCCAGGGTGGTGCCGAAGAAGGCGCTTGCATACTGCTTGGTGATGACCGTCTCGCCGTCGAGCGGCTCGAGGCCGGCGGCGAACTCGCCTTGCTGGTTGGTGGCGTCGGGAATGAAACATCGCAGCGCCCCCACCTTGCGGAAGAACACCCCGCCGTTGCGTCCGTTCTTCTCGTAGCTCACGTTGGTGTGAAAGATCGGAATGCCGGCCTCACGAGCCGCGCCGAGCAGGGTCACGGCACCGCGCAACGCCGTGCGGATGCCCTCGCCGCCGTACAGCGGGGAGCCCTCGAGCAGGTACGCCTTGACGAAATCGATGATCAGCAGGGCCGGTCGGCGGCCGAATTCCAGGCGCTGCATGAATCCGCCCGCCTTGTAATTCTCGATGAGAGCCGGATCGTCCGGGGAGGTGCTGCTCATGATGGACATGCTAACCCAGATCCGTTTCCTGACGTCCGCGGGCAAATTGCGACAGCGTCACGGCCGCCAGCAGCGCGCCGCCGTTGAACACGTTGGTCACCCACAGCGGAATGCCGAGCATGGACAGTCCGGTGATGCCTGTGGACAGGAAATACACCGCCACGAAGGTACCCCAGGCGTTGAAGCGGCCGGGAATGATGCTGGTGGCGCCGAGGAAGGCGGCGGCGAACGCCGGCAGCAGAAAATTCGTGCCGGAAAACGGGTCCGCCGAACCGAGGGTGCCGGCATAGACCACGCCCGCCAGGGTGGCGAGGCAGCTCGAGGCGAGCAACGAGGCCGAACGGGTGCGATCGACGTTGATGCCGTTGAGGCGCGCGACCTCGCGGCTGCGCCCCACGAACAGCAGCCGGCGGCCCGCGGGCGTGTATTCCAGCACGTACCACAGCAGCGCCGTGGCGGCCAGCGCGTAATAGAAGGCGAAATCGATGCCGAACAGCCGGCCATTCACGGTCACGTCGACCAGCCAGGGCGAAATGCCGCTGATGGTCGAGGAGTTGCTCAGCCACTGCACGATGCCGGAAATCAACGAAGCGCTGGCCAGGGTGACCACCAGCGAGGGAATGCGGAAGTACACGATGAAAAACGCGTTCACCGCACCCACCGTGATGCCGGCGGCCAGCGCGATCAACAGCGTCCACCCGATGGGTACGGAGTGCCAGACGTTCAGTACGCCGATGATCATGGCGGCGAGTGTCACAACCGCACCCACCGACAGATCGTAGTCGCCGGAGGTGAGGGGGATCACCAGTGCGAGCGCCAGCAGCGCGGCGGGCGCCTGTGAGCCCGCGAGCACCGCAAAATTATTCCAATTGAAGAACACGCCGGGCATGGCGATGCTGAACACGACGACGACGACCGCCCAGACGCCGAGCAGCGCAAACCGGCCGAGGCCGGCGCCCTCATCGGCCCGCGTAGCAGCCGGCACCGATATTCTCCCGGCTCAGATCCGCGCCGCTCAGGCTGCGTGCGACCGCACCGCCGGCGAAGATCAGCACCCGGTCGCAGAGGTCGGCGAGCTGTTCATGATCGCAGCTTGCACACAGCACGGCGGTGCCGGCATCCGCCGCGCCCCGAATCGCGCGCAACAGCTGTTGGCGCGCTCCCACGTCCACGCCCTGGGTGGGCTCCTCCAACAGCAGCAGTCGCGGCCGAAGCTTGAGCCACTTGGCGAGCAGCACCTTTTGCGCGTTGCCGCCGCTCAAGCTCGACAGCCGCCTGCCGGCGCCGGGCGGGCGCACCTCGAACTCGGCGCCGATGAGCCCGGCGGCCGCCGCCATTTCGCGACGGCGCAACACGCCGCGGCGAAAGAACGCCGCCACATCCGGCAGGAACAGATTGTCGACCACCTCGAGCGAGCCGATACCGGAGGCCGACTGCCGGTCGCCGGGAAGAAAGGCGATGCCTTGGCGCATGGCCAGACGCGGCGTGAGCTTCGCGAGATCGAGGCCGTCGTCGAGCGTTCCCGGGGGGCCGAAGCGCAGACGCCCGCTGCCGCCCGGGCGCGCGCCGAACAGATGGTGCAGCACGTGATCATGGCCCGCTCCAACCAGACCCGTGAGCCCCACGATCTCGCCCGGCCGCAGGGCGATGCCGACATCGTGCAGAAGCGGTCCGCACAACTGCTCGGCGCTGACCAGCGGTGCTCCGGCCGGATCGCGCCGGCCGCTCTTGAAGCGCGTGATCCTGCGCCCGACGATGCTTTCAATGACGTCCTCGCGGTCCACCTCGGCGGTGACGAAGCGTCCCGCGACCGCACCGTCCCGCAGTATGGTTGCGCGATGGGTGATCTCGCGCACCTCATCCACATCGTGCGAGATGAACAGCACGCTCGCGCCGTGCGACACAATGCGCCGCATGAGATCGAATAGGCGCTTGACATCCTCGCGGGGCAAGAACGGCGTGGGTTCGTCCAGCAGCAGCAGGCCGGCAACGCGGCGCGCGGCATGCGGCGCCTGCATCTGCTCGAAGGCGCGCGTGATCGCGACCAGCGCGCGGTCGACCGCCGACAGCGAGTCGATTCGTGCGGACGGGTCGATCGACAGCGACAGCCGCTCGAAGGCTGCGGCCGCGGCGCGCCGCTCGGCGCTCCAGTCGATGCGCCGGCCGGCGCGTGTCAGCGAGCGGATCCGCAGATTCTCCAGCACCGTGAGCGAGGGTATGAGTCCCAGATTCTGGTGCACGAAGGCGAGGCCGTGCTTCTCGTGTCCGGCCGCGGACATGGGCATGGACACCGGACTGCCGGCGATGCGCACCAGGGCGCCCGGGTCCGGAGCGTAGACCCCCGCCAGCAATTTGACGAAGGTGGATTTGCCGGAGCCGTTCTGGCCGAGCAGCCCATGGATCTCGGCCGCGGCGATGTCGACGTCGACGCCGCGCAGCGCCTGCGCGCCGCCGAAGGACTTCGACAGATTGCTGACCTGAAGCGCGTCGGGATGCGCCGCGCCGGGATTCGGTGCGTCGAGATGCGCCGCGCCGGGATTCGGCGCGTCTATCGCAGTTTCCATGCGCTGCGAAATCCTTGCAGGTAATCGCCGCCGTAACCTTGATCATAGCCGGCCGGTACGCCGGCGTCCTTGACGTTGCCCGCGTCGAACAGGTAGAGCGGCACGCCGATATTCTTCGGTACGGGCAGTCCGCATTCGGCGCGCAGATAACCGTCCACCGTGGCGCGTGCGATCCAGTCGAGACTCTCGCCGATGTCCATGTCGACCGCACCCGAGCGCACGTAATCGAGAACAAAGGGGGTACCGTTGAACGTGGCGATCTTGACGCCCGACTGTCGGCCGGTCAGATGCACCGCGGGGACCACGAATTGCGACATGCTGTCATAGATCGGCACGACGAAATTCACGTCCGGATTGGCGAGCAGCGCCGACTGTACCGACGGCTGGATCTTCACCGCCCATTCGGTGACGCCGACGTTGACGCGCTGTACGATGCGGCAGGCGGGACAGAAGCCGGCGATCTCGTCCGCGAAGCCGCGCAACAGCGGCGCGGTGGGCGGAACCTCGTCGCTTTCCACCAGCACGACGTTGGCCCGGCCGCCGCTGCGCATGATCACCCAATCCGCCAGCAGTTTTCCCACGGCATTGAAATTCACCGGCAGCGACGCGGCGACCAGGGGATCGACGGCCTGCGCCGGGTCGTAGAAATGGCTGGTCATGGTCTTCACGCCGGCCGCCGCCGCCGCACGCAACTGGGGTTCGAGGGTCTTCGGGTCGATGCCGGAGATCAGGTCGATGATGTCGAAGTGATTGCGGATCGCGAAATCGACGCCCTGGGTCCATTGGTTCGGCTGTCCCTGGTTTTGCCATTCCTGCACGGTCAGACCGACCTCCTTGCCGGCGGCGATTTCCCGCTCGATGATGCCCTTGAGAAAAGGATTGCCGCTGTTGTTCGGAATCGACAGCATCTTCCTGCCGGCCGCACAGGCCCGCGCGTCGAAGGGCGCACCGGGCGCGGTGAAGACCGGTTTGGTCTGATGGGCCTCGATCATCTGCCGGGCGTGGGCCACACCGGCCGCCGGATCGGCGCCCGCGAACGCCGCCGCAGCCAGGCAACCCGCCAATGAGGCCGCGATACCGCCCACGCCGCTGTTCATGACACGTCCTCTTTCTCGTCCAACCAAGGCCGCGAAATTGGCTAAAGTAGCGCCCGGCCGGATCTTCCTGCCGGGTAAATTAGCAAGGTGCAGCCGAAAGGCTGCATTCACATTCATGAATTGACCACCTATTGGCCGGTCGATTCACAAGGACTTTGTTTCGGGGAGCGAGCATGGCGGACAGCCGGTTGCGGGACAAATTGGCGCGGCGCGAATTCTTTGTCGCGCCCGGTGTATTCGACGCGATGTCGGCCATGCTGGTCGAGAAGATCGGTTTCGATGCGGTCTACGCATCCGGTTACTGGCTGACGGCCTCCTATCTCGGGATACCGGATGCCGGTCTCGCCACGTACACGGACATGCTCGACCGGGTCTCCATGGTGGTGCGCAAGAGCAGCGCACCGGTCATCGCCGACGCCGACACCGGCTTTGGTGGATTGCTCAACGTGCATCACACGGTGCGCGGCTACGAACGCGCCGGCGTGGCGGCGATTCAGATCGAAGACCAGGAGTTCCCGAAGAAATGCGGCCATACGCCGTACCGACGCGTGATTTCGATCGCGGACATGACCGCCAAGATCCGCGTGGCGGCCGAGGCGCGCACCAGCCGCGACTTTCTGGTGATCGCACGCACCGATTCGCGCACCGGCAAGGGCCTCGATGAGGCCATCAGCCGCGGCCGCGCATTCGCGGCGGCCGGCGCGGACATCGTCTTCATTGAATCGCTGCAATCGGAGGAGGAAATGCGCCTGGCCTGCCGCAGCATCGAAGCGCCGCTGATCGCCAACATGGCCGACGGCGGCCGCACGCCCATCCGCAGCGCGCAGGAGTTGTCGCAGATCGGCTACGCCTGCGCCATATTTCCCGCCATGACCGCGCTCGCCGCCAATGCCGCCATCGAGCGCGCGCTGGTTCATCTGCGCAGTTCGGGGACGAGCGTTTCGCCGCAGGTGCCGCTGTTCGATTTCGACGAATTCTGCCGCCTGGTGGGATTCGGCGACATCTGGGCATTCGAGGAAAAGTGGAAGGAAGTCCTCGACAAGGATGGCCACGCTCCTGATAACGAAAACGTCATCGATCAAACGCCTCGCCAAGGTCAACCGCGTCGATGACGGTTGCGTTAATCGACATGGTTCATTCACGATTACCATTCGGAGACAATCAATGAAAATCAGCACGAAGATTCTCTCGACCGGCGCGTTTTCCGCAATCATGGCGCTCGGCATGACGGGCGTCGCGACGGTGGCGCGGGCGCAGGCGCCGAAGCTCAGCATCCAGTCCGAAGAACACGCGCACCCGCGCATCGTCAAGGCCATTCACGAAATGCGCGAGGCGCTGAAGGAATTGCGGGAGGCTCCGCATGATTTCGGCGGCAACAAGGCCGCTGCCATCGCCGATACGGAAAAGGCCATACATTCCCTCAAGAAGGCATTGTATTACCGCCTGAAGATGGATGACGCCGCGATCGACCGCGCGCAATAACCGGCCTCATCCGCCCGCCCCCGGCGTTCGACGCCGGGGGCGGGCGGCGGTGGTCGCGGCGCGGCACGCAGCGGGCCGGTTGCGATGACATCCACATTCGAGGCTGATTTCATCGTGGCCGGCGCCGGCACCGCCGGATGCGCTCTCGCCTCGCGAATCGCCGGGGACGGGGAGTCGCGCGTCTTGTTGCTGGAATCCGGCGAGGATTCGGCGTCGCTGCGGCTGCGTATGCCGGGCGCCGTGTTGTCGCTGATGGGGGATCCTCGCTACGACTGGAACTACGTGTCGGCGCCGGATGCATCCCGCAGAAACAGACCCGTGCGCTGGTCGGCCGGCAGAGCCGTCGGTGGAGGCAGCGCCATCAACGGCCTGGTTTTCAACCGCGGATTGGCCCGGGATTTCGATGCCTGGGACGCGGCGGGTTGCACAGGGTGGTCGGCAGCGGATGTGCTGCCGTATTTTCGCAGGCTGGAGCGTTTCGATGGGCCGGCGGGGGAGACCCGCGGCAGGGAGGGACCACAGTCAGTCGAGATCAACCGCCACGCCTGTTCTTCGGCCCGGCTGTTCCTCCGGGCTTGCGGGGAGAGCGGCATCCGCGTGGTCGAGGACATCAACGATTTTCCGCCGGACGGAGCCGGTCTGACCCAAACCAGCACGCAGGGCGGCTGGCGGATGAGCACCCGCGAATCCTATCTGCGGCCGGCGTTGCGATCGGGCCGCGTGCGCCTGCTGACCTCGAGTCACGCGCACCGGCTTTTGTTCGAGGGCAGGCGCTGCACGGGCGTGCGATTTCGACGCGGTTCGGAGTTCTTCGATGCGCACGCGAAGCGCGAACTGATCGTGACGGCGGGCGCTTTGTCCACTCCCAAATTGCTGCTGCTGTCCGGTTTGGGACCGGCGAACGCGCTGCGCCCGCTCGGAATTCCCGTGGTTGCGCATGCGCCGGAGGTCGGCGCCAATCTGCAGGACCACGCCGGAGTCGCCGTGAGCGCCGCCGGGGACGTCGATGGCATCATTCGCCGCGACCTCGGCTGGCCGAGATCATGGATGCACGGCGCGCGCTGGCTGTTGACCGGCAGGGGTCCGGCTGCCGGAGGTGCGGTGCTGGCGACCGCCTATGCATGCAGCGACGAGAGCGCGCGTGCGCCGGATGTACATCTGCAGTTTTTCGCCTGGCACATGCGGCTCGATTCCGACGGCAAACCCGGCCTCGGCGTGGAGCCGGGCATGACCGTCATCTGCAGTGTCTGCCAGCCGCACGCCCGGGGGTACCTGCGCCTGGCAGGCCCGGATCCGTTGGAGCCCGCCGACATGCGTCTGGAACTGCTCGGCTCCGCGCACGACCTGCGCACTCTGGTGGGCGGAGTGCGGCTGGCCCGACGTCTGCTTGCCGCACCCTCGATGCGGGCCGCCCGCGTGACCGAACTGCAGCCAGGGCCGCGAGGCCGCAGTACGGCCGAACTCGAGGATTATTGTCGCGATCATTCCGGATCGCAATTCCATCCCGCGGGAACCTGCCGCATGGGCACCGATGAAGATTCGGTGGTCGACACGACGTTGCGCGTGCGCGGCGCGGCCGGCCTGAGGATCGCCGATGCCTCGATCATGCCGGCCCTGACCAGCGCGAACACGAATGCGCCGGTACTGTTGATCGCCGAAAAAGCCGCAGAGCTGATTCGAAGCGCCGACCGGTAAACCTGCCGGCGGTGCGGGATGGCCGACCCAGGACCGCCGACCCTGGACGGCCGACTCTCAACGGGTGTCCGGGGGGCGTCCTGGCGGTGTCAACCGATCGCCGGTCCAGCCGTTGACACTTCTTTACACGAGGGGAAAGGGATGGCGGCGCAACGCGTGCGGAAATTCGCGGGACTTGCCCCGGTACTGACACTGGCGCTGGCCGCGGCCGGTTGCGGCGGTGGCGGCGGCGGTTCCGCCTCGTCCACGCCGACCGCGGCGCCCGCCACGGTGAGCGCAGCCGACGCGGCGCGCCTGCTCGAGCAGGCGACCTTCGGCGTCATCCAGGCCGACGTCGCCACCGTGCAAAGCATGGGTGTGAGCGCCTACATCGATTCGCAAATCGCGCTGCCGCCGACCCAATACACCGGATTCAGCTACGTGCCGCATACCGCCCCCGCCACTTGCGTCACCGACCCGGCGACGCCCACCGACGCGTCGAGCCTGTGTGCACGCGACGACTACACGATTTTCCAGGTGCAGCGGCAGTTCTTCCAGCACGCCCTGGGCAATCCCGATCAGCTGCGCCAGCGGGTGGCCTTCGCCCTGTCGCAGATCTTCGTGGTCTCGAGCACGGAGATCTACGAGGCTTACGGCATGGCCGATTATCAGAATCTCCTGCTGAATGACGCGTTCGCCAATTACCGCACGCTGCTGCAGGACGTCACCTTGAGCCCCGTCATGGGCCACTATCTGGACATGGTGAACAACGCCAAGAGCAATGCCGCGCTCGGCACCTCGCCGAACGAGAATTACGGGCGCGAGGTGTTGCAGCTCTTTTCCATCGGCCTGTATCAGCTCAATCCCGACGGCACCCAGGTGTTGGACGCCACCGGCGCGCCGGTCCCGACCTACACCCAGGACGTGGTCGAGGGCTTCTCCTCGGTGTTCACCGGCTGGACCTATCCGCCCCTGGCCGGCGCCACTTCGAAGTTTGGCAACCCCACCAACTACGACGGCACCATGGTTGCGTTCCAGAATGAGCACGACGAGGGCAGCAAGCTGCTGCTCGACAATCTGACCGTGCCGGCGAATCAGACGCCCGCGCAGGATCTGCAGCTGGCGCTGGACAATATCTTCAATCATTCGAACGTCGGTCCGTTCATCGGCCGGCAGCTCATCCAGCACCTGGTCACGAGCAACCCGAGTCCGGCCTACGTGGCGCGCATCTCCGCGGTGTTCGCGAACGACGGCACCGGCGTGCGCGGCAACCTCGCTGCGGTGGTCAAGGCCATATTGATGGACAGCGAAGCGCGCGGCGATGCGCCGGCGGCGGCCAGCTTCGGCCACCTGCGCGAGCCGGCGCTGTACATCACCTCGGTCATGCGCAGCATGGGCGGACAATCCGACGGGGTGTATCTGGCGAGCGCGAGTTCGAGCATGGGGCAGCCGATTTTTTCACCGCAAACCGTGTTCAATTTCTATCCGCCGAGCTATGGCATACCGGGTACGCCGTTGCTGGGGCCTGAATTCGGCATCGACAATGCCGCCACCGCGCTCGCGCGTGCGAATTTCGTCGATACGATGATCATGCAAAACGGTGCGGCGGCGAACGCCACGGTCACCGGCAGCACCGGCAGCACCATCAGCCTGGCGCCCCTGGCCGCCAGCACGGATCCGGGTGCGCAGATCCAGCAGCTGAACCAGAATCTCATGCACGGCAGCCTGTCGAGCCAGGCGGCAGGCGTGATTCTGAACGCGGCCAATGCCGCCGGCTCCGGCGATGCGCTCGCGGCCGCGCGTGCGGCGAGCTATCTGGTGCTCACCTCGGCTCAATATCAAGTGGAGCGTTGACATGCAGCGTCGCGGATTCCTCAAACACGCAGGCGCGCTCGCCGGCACGGCGGCGCTCGGCCAGATGGGCGTGCTCGCATCGCGCGCGGCGACGGCCGGCGACTACCAGGCCCTGGTCTGCATTTTTCTGTACGGCGGCAATGACACCAACAACATGGTGGTGCCCATCGATTCGGCCGGCTACGCCAACTATGCCCAGATCCGCAGCACCATTGCGCTTCCGCAGGCGCAATTGCTGCCGCTGGCGGAGGCCGGTGGGGTGCTGCGCTACGGATTTCATCCCGCGTTGCCGGGGCTGCAGTCGCTGTGGAATGCCGGCAATCTCGCCGTGGTCGCCAACGTCGGCACGCTGGTACAGCCCCTGACCCGGTCGCAGTACCTGCAGAGCTCCTCTATCAAGCCGGACACGCTGTTTTCGCACATCGACCAGCAGCACCAGTGGCAGTCCTCCATCTCCAACACCTCGTCATCGAGCACCGGCTGGGGCGGCCGGCTCGCCGACCAGCTGGCCGGCCTGAACGTCAATGCCAGCGTGCCGGCGATGATCTCCACCGGCGGCAACAATCTGTTCGTCACCGGCGCCGCCTCCCAGGCGCTGGTGATACCCACCAGCGGCAGCTTCGGCCTGAAGGATTTCTCCTCGAGCGCGGCCGATGCGGCGCGGCGCACGGCTCTCGTGCAGCTTCTCGGTCTGGATCAATCGGCGGATCTGGTATTGGCGGCGCAGAATCTGATGACGGGCGCGCTCGCGAGCAGCGCCACGCTCAATCCCATCCTCAGCACGACCGATGCGACGCTGACCGCGCGGTTCGGCGCCCTGACCAGCGGTTTCTCCAAGCAGCTGCTGGCCATCGCCAAGGTGATCGAAGCACGCAGCGCGCTCGGCGCGCAGCGGCAGGTTTTCCTGGCGACGCTCGGGTCATTCGACACCCACTCGAATCAGCCCAACACCCAACAGACGTTGTACACCGAGCTCGACGCCGGCCTCTCGGCGTTTCACGGTGCCATGGCCGACATCGGCGCGGACAACAGCGTCACCACGTTCACGCTGTCGGATTTCTCGCGCACCCTGCAATCGAATACCAACCTGGGCACGGATCACGCCTGGGGCGCCCATCACCTGGTCATCGGCGGTGCGGTGAAGGGTGGGCAGCTCTACGGCACGATGCCGACGCTGGAACTCGGCGGTCCTGACGATGCCGGCGACGAAGGCCGGTTCATTCCCACCATCGCGGTGGACCAATATGCCGCCACGCTGGCCGCGTGGATGGGCGCGGACGCCGCGGCATTGGCCGCGGTGCTGCCGAATCTGCCGGCCTTCACCCCGGGTAGGCTGGGTTTCCTATAGTCAGATCACGCGCTTGAGCTTCAATTCCTCGAAGCGCTGCGCCGGCATGTTCATGAGCTTGAGGTAGATCTCCTCGTTGTGCTGCCCGAGCTCGGGTGAGGCCGAGCGGATGCCGCCCGGGGTTTCGGACAGCTTCGGCACCACGTTCTGCATCTTCAGATCGCCGAAGCGCGGATGTTTGACGGTGACGATGGCCTCGCGCGCCATGAATTGCGGATCCGCCAGCATGTCCTGGGCGCGGTAGATGAGTCCGGCGGGCACGCCGTGGCGGTCCATCAGATCCAGCACCTCGCGGGTGGGCAGTCGGGAGCTCCAGCGGCCGATGAGCTCGTCGAGCTGCGCCTGATGTCGGCCGCGCACCTGGTGGTTTGCGTAGTCCGGATGATCGGCGAGCTGCGCCGACCCCATGGCCTCGCACAGCCGCTTGAACACCGTGTTCTGGTTCGCCGCAATCAGCACCAGGCCGTCGCGGGTCGGATAGATGTTCGAGGGCGCGATGTTCGGCAGAATCGCGCCGGTTCTTTCGCGCACGAATCCCAGCTTGTCGTATTCGGTGATCAGCGATTCCATCATGCCGAGTACGGCTTCGTAGATGGCGGAATCCACCATCTGGCCGCGACCCGTTTTTTCGCGGTAATGCAGGGCGGACAGCGCGCCCACGCAGGCAAAGGTGGCGGCCAGCGAATCCCCGATGCTGATGCCCATGCGCGACGGCGGCCTGGACGGGTCGCCTACCACGTAGCGCAATCCGCCCATGGCTTCACCGATGGCACCGAAGCCGGCGCGATGGGCGTACGGCCCGCTCTGTCCATACCCCGAGACGCGGATCATGATCAGGCGCGGGTTGATCGCGGCGAGGGCATCGTAGCCCAAGCCCCATTTCTCCAGGGTGCCGGGGCGGAAGTTCTCCAGCAGGAAATCCGCGTGGGCGATCAGTTCCTTGAGCACCTGCTGGCCGTCGGCCTGGCGCAGATCGAGCGAAATCGCCTTTTTGTTGCGCGCGATGACCGGCCACCACAGCGACGGATCGTCCGGCTGCTGGCGGCCCCACACGCGCATGGGATCTCCCTGCTCCGGCGGTTCGATCTTGATGACCTCGGCGCCC
This sequence comes from Gammaproteobacteria bacterium, assembly GCA_003137095.1. Classification (GTDB taxonomy): domain Bacteria; phylum Pseudomonadota; class Gammaproteobacteria; order Steroidobacterales; family Steroidobacteraceae; genus Bog-1198. Next base: position 4,220 of record PLET01000092.1, on the reverse strand, counting down.
ATGTCGCCGAGCAGCTGGCCGCAAAACGGGCCCGCCAGCAGGGTGCCGAGCTCGAGCACGCGCAGGTCCGACAAAGCACCGTTGCGGAATTCGACCGGTTTGAGTGTCATATTGCCCCCGCCCCGCCCATCGGGGTTCAGTTGTATACAATAATGCCGTGCATCCGCCGGCCATTTGCCCGCTATGCGCGACATCATCATGTGACGCTCGATTCGCCGCCACCCGCCGATGCATCATGATCACAGCCGGGCCACAGGGCTCGGAAATTGTATACAATTCCCCAAGAAATGAAAATTGATCTCGTCGAAGTGGGTCCGCGCGATGGCTTGCAGAGCGAAGGCACGCTGCTGCCGACCGCCGTCAAGGTGGAATTGATCACACGCCTGATCGCGGCCGGCATACGGCGCTTGGAAGTCACCAGCTTCGTCAATCCGAAACGCGTGCCGCAGATGGCGGACGCCGAGGCGGTGATGGCGGCGCTGCCGAGAAACAACGGCGTCTCCTACATCGGGCTGGTCCTGAACCGCCAAGGCTTCGACCGCGCACTGGCCGCCGGATGCGACGAGATTGGCATGGCGGTGATCGCAAGCGATAGCTTCAACCGGCGCAATCAAGGCGTCAGTACCGAGGAGTCGCTGGCAGCGTGGCTCGATATCGCGCGGGCGGCGCATGCCGCGAAAGTCAAACCGAACGTGGTGGTGTCCGCCGCGTTCGGCTGTCCGTTCGAGGGCGAAATCGATCCGGACCACGTGCTCGACATCGCCCTGCGCTGCGCCCGGGCGGAACCCATCGAAATCGCGCTGGCCGACACCATCGGTGTGGGCGTGCCCACACAGGTGGCGGATCTGTTCGGCCGGCTGCGCCGTGAGCTGCCACAGATGCCGCTGCGGGCGCACTTCCACAACACACGCAACACCGGCATCGCCAATGCCTACGCGGCCATCGAGGCGGGCGTCACGGCGCTCGACGGCAGTGTGGGCGGCGTCGGCGGTTGTCCGTTCGCGCCGGCTGCCACCGGCAACATCCCATCCGAGGATCTGCTGTACATGCTGGACCGCATGGGCGTCGAGACCGGCGTATCCCTCGAGGCCATGATCGATACCGGCCGGTGGCTGCAGGAGAAAATCGGCAGGCCGATTCCGGGAATGCTGATGAAGGCGGGCGGATTTCCGCGCCGCACGCAACGACCAACATGAGTTTCAAAGGGCGGGTGCATGTCATATAGATTGGGTGTTGATGTCGGCGGCACGTTCACCGATCTTTTTCTGGTGGATGAGAAGTCGGGACGGATATTCACCGCCAAGGTGCCGAGCACGCCGGCGGATCAATCGATCGGGGTGTTGAACGGCATCGAGAGGGTATGCGGCAAGGCCGGTGTGCGCCCCGAGGTGATCGATCACGTCATGCACGGCACCACGGTCGCGACCAACACCGTGCTCACCGGCACCGGAGCGCGCTGCGGTCTGGTCACCACCAAGGGTTACCGGCAGGTATTGCAGATTGCGCGCTCCTTCGTGCCGGGCGGGCTCGGCGGCTGGGTCATCTACAACAAATCCCTGCCCATGGCGCCGCTCTCCTGCACCATCGAGGCGCACGAGCGGGTCGCCGCCGACGGCGCGGTGGTGCAGGCGCTCGATGAGGACCAGTTGCGCAGGGATCTGGCAACGCTCAAGCAACGGAAGATCGAGGCATTGACGGTGTCGCTCATCAATTCGTTCGCGAATGCATCGCATGAGCGGCGCGTGCGCGAGATCGCCTCCCGCGAACTGCCCGGCATACCGGTCTCCCTGTCCTCGGATGTGGTACCGGAGATGCAGGAATACGAGCGCACGGTGACCACGGTGGCCAATTCGTACGTGCGTCCGCGCGTCTCCAGATACGTGGCCAACCTCAAGGCCAAGATCGAAATGGCGGCGAAGGACGTCAAATTGCATATCCTGCGTTCGGACGGCGGCCTGGCGGGCGCGGAGGGGGCCGAGGAATACCCGGTGAACCTGCTGATGTCGGGACCCGCCGGCGGCGTCACGGGGGCGCTGTGGGTTGCGGTGCAGGCGGGCTTTCCGCATCTGCTGACGGTCGACGTCGGCGGCACGTCAACCGACGTGGCGCTGATCCAAAACGGCGAGCCGCGGCTGCGGCGCGAGACCACCGTGGGCGACGTGACGGTGCGCGCTTCCTCGGTGGACATCCGCACCGTGGGCGCCGGCGGCGGCTCCATCGCGCACGTACCGGAATTGACCAGGGCGCTGCGCGTGGGGCCGCAGTCGGCAGGCGCCGACCCCGGTCCGGCCGCCTATGGCAGGGGCGGCACGGAGCCGACCGTGACCGACGCGAACGTGGTGCTCGGCTACCTGCCGGAAATGCAGAAGCTGGGCGGCGACATGACCTTGAACCGCCAACTCTCGACCCAGGCTGTGCAGAAGGTCGCGACCGCGCTCGACCTGTCGCTCAAGGACGCGGCGCTCGGCATCTACAACATCGTCAACGAGAACATGGTCGGCGCGCTGCGCCTGGTGTCGGTGGAACAGGGCTACGATCCGCGCGACTATGCGCTGATCGCCTTCGGCGGCGCGGGCCCGCTGCATGCCAATGCGCTGTCGCGGCTGCTCGGCTCCTGGCCGTCCATCATTCCGCCGGGACCCGGCGTGCTGTGCGCCCTCGGCGATGCCACCACCGCGGTGCGCGACGAGCGCGCACGCACCTACGTCAAGAAGTTCTCGGACACCAATGCGGCCGAGCTCGCCACGATACTGAAGAAGCTGGCGGCGGAAGCCGCCCGATCCCTCGAGCGCGACGGCGTGCCGCGCGCCGAAATCACCACCAGCTACCAGGTGGATCTGCGCTATCACGGTCAGGGCCTGCGGCTCACCATCAACATTTCGATCGCCGAGCTGGAGAAGAAGGGCCTGACCGCCATCTCCGACCAGTTCGACGCCGAGCACAAGCGGCTGTTCACCTTTGCGCTGCAGCTCGAGCACGAGATCGTGACGCTGCGCGCGTCCGTTCAGGGGCGCGGCATCAAGCTGAAGCGCGCCGCCATTGCGGCGGGCTCCGCCGATCCGAAGGCCGCCGTGGTCGGCAAACAGGCGAGCTACATGGACGGCAAGAGCGTGACGGCACGCGTTTACGACCGGGCGCTGCTCAAGTCGGGCAACCGGATCGCCGGTCCGGCCATCGTCATGGAAATGGACTCGACCACGGTGATCCTGCCAAAGCACCACGGCAAGGTGGACAAGCTCGGCAACATCCTGATTTATCCGGACAAGTACCAAGCGAAGAGGAACTGACGCCATGCCCGCCACCATCATCCAGCGCAACAAGGCGCGCATCAAGAAGGTCAAGGTCGACACGGTGACCATCGACATCATCGAAAGCGCGCTGCGCAACGCGCGCTTCGAAATGGACACCGTGCTGTTCCGCACGGCGATGTCGCCCGGCATCCGCGAACAGCACGACGAGTTCCCGATGATCGCGAACCTGGAGGGCAAGATGGTCGTCGGCCAGTTCGGCTCGTTCATCTGGGGTTTCATGCAGGGCTATGAGGGAACCATCGAGGAAGGCGATGTATTTCTCACGAATGATCCGTACTCGGTGCGCGGCGCCATCAGCCACGCCAACGACTGGCTCATGCTGATGCCGGTCTACCGCAAGGGCCGCTTGATCGCCTGGGCCGCCATGTTCGGACACATGACGGACGTGGGCGGCAAGGTGCCGGGATCGCTGCCGACGGATGCACGCACCATCTACGAGGAAGGCGTCACCGTGCCGCCCGTGAAGATCTTCAAGAAAGGGGTTCTGAGCGACGACGTGTTGAAGATCCTGCTGCACAACTGCCGTCTGCCGCACTGGAATCTGTCGGATTTCAACGCCATCACGGCCGCTCTGCGCACCGCGGCCACGCGCTGCATCGAGATCTGCGAGCGCTTCGGCGACGATGTGTTCCATTCTGCGATGGCCGAGATGCTGGCGCGCAACCGGCGCGCGATGCGCGAGCTCATCCAGCGCACCGTGCCGGAGAAGCGCCAGTACTTCGAGGATTACATCTGCGACGACGGGCTCAACATGGGGCCCTACAAGATCGCCTGCACCATGTGGCGCGAGGGCGAGAAGTGCATCTTCGATTTCGCCGGCACCGACCCGCAGTCGCAGTCCTCGATCAATTTCCTGTTGAACGAGGAGATGTTCAAGATGTTCGCGGGCGTCTACATGATCATGGTGTT
>PLET01000074.1 GCA_003137095.1 Gammaproteobacteria bacterium | reverse complement strand
ATGGGCGCCGGCCTGCAGTACATCGACATCGGCGGTGGCCTGGGCGTCGACTACGACGGCAGCGGCACCAACTACGAATCCTCCATGAACTACACGCTCAATGAATACGCGAGCGACGTTGTGTACCGAATCAAGAGCGTGTGCGACGCGCGCGACGTTCCGCATCCGATGATAGTCAGCGAATCGGGGCGTGCCATCGCCGCCCAGCACAGCCTGCTGGTGTTCGACATCCTCGGCTCCTCGAAGCTGGACCAATTCCAGGTGACCGGCCGCCCGGAGGAGGACTACCACGGCGTCGGGGAGGTGCCCCAGCCGGTGCGCGATCTGTTCGACAGCTTTCGCTCGGTCAACGAGCGGCGCCTGGTCGAGTGCTATCACGACGCGCTGCAGGCCCGCGAGCAGGTGCTGCAGATGTTCAATCTGGGCTATCTGAGCCTCGAATTTCGCGGCCTCGCGGAACGCCTGTACTGGGCAACCCTGACCAAGATCCGCGACTTCTGCCGCAAGCTCGACAAATTCCCCGAGGAATTGGAAAACCTCGAGGACATCCTGAGCGACATCTATTTCTGCAATTTCTCCGTGTTCCAGTCGCTGCCCGACAGCTGGGCCATCGGCCAGCTGTTTCCCATCATGCCGATCCAACGCCTGGGCGAGCGCCCCACGCGCAACGCCGTGCTCGCCGACATCACCTGCGATTCGGACGGCAAGATCGACCGCTTCGTGCATCCGCGCGAAACCAAGCGCACCCTGGAGGTGCACGAGCTCATCGCCAACGAGCCGTACTATCTCGCCGCCTTCCTGGTTGGCGCCTATCAGGAGACCCTCGGCGATCTGCACAACCTGTTCGGCGACACCCACGTGGTGCACATCCGCCTGCACGACGAGGGCGGCTGGTGGATCGAGGAGATCGTCAAGGGGGATACCGCCAACAAGGTGCTCGAATACATGGAATACGACACCGACGAACTGTACCCTCGCGTCGAGCGCGATTGCGAACGCGCCGTCCGGGAGGGACGGATGTCGCTCGGCGAGGCCCAGGCGGTGAAGCGATTCTACGAGAACGAGCTCAACGGCTACGCCTATCTGGAGGTCGAATAGCCGGATCGGCTCCTCCCACCCCCCCGTTTGCCAAGCATAAATCCCTGGCGTAGCATCGATGCGTAGGTTCGTTCCCTAAGGTCTATGACGGGTTTTCCTTGGGTGTCCCGGCTGACTTGATTGGTGCACGACCGAAGGTACAGGCCTTCGTAGCGGGTGAGTTCGCGCGTCGGTCTGCGTGTTGAAACCGCGCGCGGGCGGGCTACCCGCACTTTGCGCGCACTGTCAGAGAGATCAGTTGAATGACGACGATTTACGTTGGCAACCTGCCGTTCACCGCCACGGAAGACGAGGTGCGCAGCCTGTTCGAGCGCTACGGCAAAGTCGAATCAGTCAAGCTCATCAACGATCGCGAGACCGGGCGGCCCCGGGGATTCGCTTTCGTGGACATGGCGGCCGGTGAGGCGCAAAACGCGATTCAGCAGACGAACGGTTTTCAGATGGGGGGACGGCCGCTGCGGGTCAACGAGGCCCAGGAGCGCGCGCCGCGCTCCAAGCCGGCCAGCGGCGGTGGCGGCGGCGGCAGTCCGCGTCGCTGGTAGTTGATCCGCTGCCGCGCGTCGGATGATTCCGCGGCTGCGCGGGATCCGCGGATGCGCGCGCGCCGCATTGCTGCTCGAGGTCACCACATGTCCTTGAGCTGAGCGACCACATCCACACGGGTGCGGTCCTTGTCCCCGTCGACGTTCCCGTCCCCGTCCCGCAGGGTCTCCACGCCCCGCAGGCTGCGAAAGCTGGTGCGCTCGAAGCAATCGAGGACACGATCCGTCATGAACCGACTCTTGGCCCCGAAGACGTGGGCATCCCCCGTCTTCGGCTGCTGGGTCACGAGATAGCGCAACGGTGCGCACAGATGCAATTCATTGCGCGCCCGGGTCATCGCGACGTACAGGAGACGCCGCTCCTCTTCGATCATGTCGGGCTTGCCGGTGGAGAACTCTGACGGAAAGTTGCCGTCCGCCACGTTCAGCACATACACGAAATCCCATTCCTGTCCCTTGGCGGAGTGGATGGTCGAGAGAATCACGTAGTCCTCGTCGCGGCTCGGAACGCCCGCCAGATCGCTGCTCACCACCGGCGGATCCAGGGTGAGCTCGCTGAGGAATCTCTCGCGGCTTGGGTGCTGCACCGACAGGTGCTCGAGCTGCTCGATGTCGCCCATGCGCACCCAGGCCGCGCCGTGGATCGATTCCATGTGCGGCTTGTACCACTCGCGCACCAGGCCCACCTGGCCCGGCCACGGCGTGGCCGGATCCGCGAGTTTTTCGAACAGCGCGCAGAACCGGCCGAAATCCGGCTTCGACGGCTGCGGCGCCTCGAACCGCACCAGGCTGGTCGCGCGATGCGCATTCGATTCGAGGTGCTCGAGGGCCTGTTTCGCGTGCGCCGGGCCGATTCCGGGTATGAGTTTGAGCACCCGGAAGCCGGCGATCGCATTGCGCGGGTTGTCCGCAAAGCGCAGCACACACAGCACGTCCTTAACGTGCGCAGCCTCCAGAAACTTGAGGCCGCCGTATTTCACGAATGGGATGTTGCGCCGTGCGAGCTCCACCTCGAGCAAGTCGCTGTGATGTGAGCTGCGAAACAGGATGGCGTGGCGCTTCAGCGATCCGCCGGTTTCGCGCGTGGCCAATATCCTGGCGGCGATGTATTCGGCCTGCGCGCTGGCATCGTCGAGGGTGACATAGGACGGCCTGTGCACGGACTGCCGGTTGCCGATCAGGGTCTTGCGGTGCTGCCGGGCGCCGCCCGCCATCAGCGCGTTGGCACAATCCAGAATCTGCTGGGTCGAACGGTAGTTCTGCGCGAGCACCACGATCTCCGCCTTCGGGCTGTAGCGATCCGCGAAACCGAGGATGTTTTCGACCGACGCGGCGCGAAATGAGTAGATGGCCTGCGCATCGTCGCCCACCACCGTCACGCCGGCGCCGTCGGGTTTCAGCGCGAGGATTATCTCGCCCTGCAGCGCGCTGGTGTCCTGATATTCATCGACGAGCACATGATCGAAATTGCCGGCGAGACCGCGCGCCAGCGCCGGGGTCTGCATCATCGCATGCCAATAGAGCAGCAGATCGTCGTAGTCGAGCACGTTGACGCGCTGTTTGCGGCCGACGTACTCGCGATACAAGCGGGTAAGGTCCGCCGCCCAGTCGCGGCACCAGGGAAATTGCTCATCGAGGGTGCGCTCGAGCGTGAGGCGGGTGTTGACCCGGTAGCTGTAGATGGCGAGGCAGGCGTCCTTGCGCGGAAAGCGCTTTTCCTTGGCCGAAAATCCCAGCTCATGGCGGATCACGTCCATGAGGTCGGCGGCGTCCGCGCGATCGAGCACGCTGAAGCCCGGATCCAACCCCAGGTGCGTCGCGTACAGCCGCAGTATCCGGTTGCCCACCGAGTGGAAGGTGCCGGACCATGCGAGGCGCGACACCAGCTGGCGATCGTCCATGCCGCGATCGCCCGGCCTGCCGCGTTCCGCCATCACCTCGGCGACGATGGCCTGCGCGCGACGGATCATTTCCTGGGCCGCGCGGCGCGTGAACGTGAGCATCAGGATGCGCGCAGGGTCGGTGCCGTTCAGCACCAGATGCGCGGCGCGATGCGCCAGGGTGTTGGTCTTGCCGGTGCCGGCGCCGGCAATCACCAGCATGGGCCCGGCACGCACGCCCTCGCCCGCCACCACGGTGCCATGGGTTGCCGCCCGCCGCTGCGCGGTGTTGAGCGCGGCGAACGATGCGGTACCGGCCTTGATCATCCGCGCAGTCTACCGGGGGGCTGTACGTATATCCAGATTCAGCCAATCGCCCACCCGCGGGCCGATCTGCTGCCGGGCGGCCGGCTGATCGCTGGCATAGTCGAGGCGCGGGCCGGGCAGATCCAGGTACGGTGCCGGCTGCGGCTCGGGCCCCAGCTCGGCGAGCAGCGCGGCGTCGTGATGTCCGGCAGGCCGCCCGCGTGCGCCGAAGCGGCGCAGGATCTCGCGCGGCTCGGCGCGGCAGCGGATCTGCAGGGCATGCGCGGCGTGCCGCTCGAGCGCCTCGCGCAGCGGCGATACGTGCTCGGCGCGGAAGTTTCCCTCGATGATGCACGGACCGGAGGCGAGCTGGGTTGCGGCGAGGCGGATGATCGCCGCGAAGCTCGCCCGGCTGAGTTTGCGCGACCAGTCGCGATCGCCGGCACCGAGGGTTTCGAACAGCGGCTCCTTGACGTCGTCCTTGCAAAAGCAGGGAATGCGCAGCTCCGCGGCGAGCCGTAGCGCCAGCGTCGTCTTGCCGCTGCCCGGAGTCCCGAGGATGATCACGAGGCCGGATTTTTCCACCATAGAGGAACATCATGTTGAAACCAACGGCGATCGCCAGCAACCCCATGCATCGCGGCCGCGTCATCGAGGTCTCGAGCGAGCGCCTGCGCTATGCGAACGGCCGTGAATACGACTTCGATCTGGTGCGCCATCCGGGCGCCGCCGCGGTGGTGCCGGTCGATGCGGCCGGCCGCGTATGCCTGGTGCGCCAGTACCGCCACGGAGTGCTCGATTTCATGTGGGAGATTCCCGCCGGCAAGCTCGATCGCGGCGAGGCGCCGGAGATCTGTGCAGTGCGCGAGCTCGCCGAGGAGACCGGCGTGGCTGCACGGCAGTGGACATCGCTCGGCCTGTACGTGCCGGCGCCGAGCATTTTCACCGAGGTGATCCACCTGTTCCTGGCGCGCGATCTCGATGTGGGCAGCCCCAACCCCGACGTTGACGAGGACCTGGAATTGCAGTGGCTGCCGCTCGGCGAGGCCGTGGAGCGGGTGCTGCGCGCCGAGTGGAACGACGGCAAGACCGCGCTCGGCCTGCTGCGCGCCCAATACCACCTGCAATTGTGACGCCGTGCGGATAATCGCAGGCCGTCGGTTGACTTCCGCGCCATGGCGGCTAAAAAGGCTGGTATGGACCGCTCCAAGCCGAAATCCGCCCAGAATCCGCCGCCCGGCCGACGCGACGACGCAGCGGCGCGCGACCGGCGCGCGGCTGACAATCCGACCGGCCGCGTCAAGTTCGACGACCGCGGCAACGCCATCTGGGAATGGTCGATCACCACGGGTGCCTTCAGCCCGGAGCTGTCGACGCAGCGGATGAAGAGACTCGAGAACACGGCGCTGACGGTCGCCGAAGACGCGCCCACGCCCTTCTCGCCGGTCAAGGTCAATCCGCTCGGCACGGCCAAGGGCTATGATCCATACGACAGCGGCAAGCTCATGAAAACCAGCGAGCGGCCGCGCAAGAAGGATCTGCGCAAATTGAGCGAATGGGTGGCGATGCGCAAGATGGCGGAGAAAAAGGGCGGCAAGGACGACTGATCCGCGCAACCCCGGGCAGCCCCCCCCCGGCGGCTCACCCGAGCGCATGGCGCAGTTTCGCGCCCGACCCCAGACGATAAAACCGGCGCAGCTCGCGCAGCAGCGCCTCGATCCGCGCCTCCCCCCTCTTCACGAAGCGCCGCTCGAGGGTGCGGCAATACTGCGCGGCGCAGCGATGCGCCGTCAGGTAGCGGTGATGGGCCTCCGGCTCGAGCCGTGCATCGAAGCTCACGCCCTCGAACAACCGCGCGTGCACCTGCTTCGGATAGCCGCCGCCCCGTTGATCGGCGAGCAGGAACACCGTGGCCGCGTACTTGTCGACCTCCGCCTGGGTCTCGAGCTCGAGCAGGGATACCGGCGCATCACGGTCCAGCCGCCAGGTCGAATACAGGAAATGGCTGACGCCCTCGAGCGCCGTGCAGTAGTCCGCCAGATTGCTCTCCGTGAGCGCGCCGAGCGGATCCTCGCGCTCCAGCCGGCCGAGCAGGGCCGCATCGATGTACAGTGCGACGCCGGCGCCGTCCGCGGTTTCGGCGATCAAAAGCTCCTCCTCGGGCGCACGGTGATCGTTGCAGGGCTGCGCTGCGGCCAGGGCGCGGCGATCGGTCACGAGAAAGTCGTAGACATCGTAGCCGAGATCGACGTCGTACAGCCGGCCGAGGAGCGATTGCAGTCCGCGCAGCACCATGCGGGCCGGGTTCCTAGTGCTGCCGGCTGGCGTCGCCCTTCACGGGCCGCACGCCGAGCTGGCGCAGCAGGCCATGCGCGCGCCGGCTGCCGGTTTTCAGCCAGATCTCGTAGAGCCGCAGAATGTCCGCGTCGCTGTGCCGATGCGACATCTCGCTTACCTCGTTGAGCGCGTCCACCAGACGCTGGAACTTGTCGGCGAGCTGCGCGTAGATGGCCGCCACGCAGCGGCCGGACATGGAGCGCTGCATCGTGTCGGCAAGCGCGCTGTAGGCATTGCCGCCCATGGCGATGTGATAATCGATGTCCACCAGCCTGCGCGCGAAGCTGCGCGCGAAGAAGCCGGCGATGAACAGCGACACGTCGCCGAGGCGCTGCAGCGCGCGCTGGCGCGCCGCCGCGCTCGGCGCCTCGAGCGCATCCGCCAGCATGTGGGCGAGCGGCCGGATGCGCAGCCCATCGGGGGTCTTCTCGTAGAGCGCGTCGGCGCGCGAGAACATGGTCAGGAGGTTCACCACGTAGGCTTCGGCCTGCTCATCGATGCCGACGCGCTGATTTTCGCTGGCAGTGTGAAATGCGTCGCGAAAGAACTCCCGCAACGAGCTGACCGCCACCAGAGATCCCGCAGACATTGCTTGCATGCTTGGCATCCTCCACTGAGCTGACACCATCCTATCGACACTTTGCGCGGCGCGTGAAGTGATCCAACGCCGATTTTTGCAAGTTCTCCGCGATCAGCAGTCGCGGCGTGCGGCTGCCAGCGTACCGCTGCGCGCTGCCGGTGCATGGACGCGAAACCGGCGCACCATTGCGAGACGCCCCTTCAGAGCCAACCCTGCGGGCCACGCCGATTACTCGGACAGCCTCCTAGAGTTCAGCGAGGCTCGTGACGGTCCGCGCGGGCGGCTCGAGGTCGGCGGGCCATTCGCGCGCGTCGCGATTCAGCCAGACGGCCTGCATGCCCGCGCGCCTGGCGCCGGCCACGTCGGCGAGCGGATCGTCGCCGACGTGCAATATCTGGGCGGGGCTCACGCCGGCCTTCTCGAGCAGCGCGGAGAAAATACGCGCATCCGGTTTGGCCGCGCCCGCGGCGCGCGCGGTGATGTGACCCTCGAAATACTCGGCGACGCCGCAGCGCTGCAGATCCGCGTTGCCGTTGCTCACGGCGAACAGGCGGTGGCGCGCCCGCAATCGCTCGAGACTGGGGCGCACATCTTCATAGAACACGACGCGGTTGCGCACCGCGAAGAACACCTCCAGGGCCTCATCGGCGGTCGCATCGTCGTAGCCGGCCTCGGTCAACTGCTGGACCAGCGCGGAGCGGCGCAGGAAGGTCAGGTCGTGGCGCAGATGCGGATGACGATCCGCCACGCGGTTGCGCAGTGCGCGCATGGATTCGAGGGTGTGATCACGAACCGCCTGCGGATAATGCTCTGCGAGCCACGCCGTCAGAGCGTGCTCCGCGGCGGCGATCACCGGGGCGACCGGCCAGAGCGTATCGTCGAGGTCGAAGCTCAGGACTGGCGGCAGGGACATGGCATATGAACGGCAAACCCACCCGGGTGGTCGGCACCAAGAATTGCTCGAGCGGCACGCGTACCGCTGCTCATCCAGGGTAGCGTCAAAATTTGCGATTCGCTCACCATTCTCGAGCCGACCCTGGCGGCCATCCCCTGGCGGATGCCAGCCGCGTGGGCGCCGCGCCGCCCGATCGCCATCTGCGGTTGCCGCTGCTGCGTCCGGCGCCTATATTGCCACGCGCTTCAATCCGGGAATGCAGCGAGGAAGAAGGAAAAAATGAGCCGTTCAGCCATGATCTTGTCCCTGGTCGCCGCCGCCGCCGCCGCCGCTGCCCACGCACAGCCGCAGACCGCGCCGCCGGCACAGCCGTTCGGCGTGCAGGACCTGGTGCGCCTGCAGCGCATTTCCGAGGTCCAGGCATCGCCCGACGGCAGCCACGTGGTGTTCACGCTGCGCACCACCGACATGGCGGCCAACAAGGGTCGCAACTCCCTGTGGCAGATCGAGACGGGGCGGCGCACCGCCCTGCCTGTGCGCCTGACCGAGGATGCCGCCAATGCGTCCTCCGCCGAGTGGAGCGCGGACGGCCGCAGCCTTTATTTCCTGTCCTCGCGCGGCGGCACGCCCCAGGTGTGGCGCATGACGGACGCCGGCGCCGATCCGGTGCAGGTCACCCATCTGCCGGTCGAGGTGGGCAGCTTCCGGGTCTCGCCCAAGGGCGACCGCATTCTGGTGAGCCTGGCCGTGTACCCGGATTGCGCCGATCTCGCGTGCTCGAAGCAGCGCCTCGACGCGGCTGCCGCTTCGGCCGCCTCCGGGGTGCTGCATACGCGGGTGTTCGCGCGCCATTGGGACACCTGGAGCGACGGCCGGCGCTCGCAGCTGTTTTCGATCGGGCTCGACGACAAGGGCCTCGCCGGCGCAGCGCCGGTGAATCTGACCGCAGGCCTCGACGGCGACGTGCCGGGCAAGCCCTACGGGGGCCGCGAGGACTATGCATTCAGCCCGGACGGCGCCACGGTCGCCTTCTCGATTCGCGCCGTGGCCGTGGGCGAGCCGTGGTCGACCAACTTCGACGTCTACGAGGTGCCGGCGCAGGGCGGAACGGCCCGCAATTTGACGGCGGACAATCCGGCCTGGGACGGCCAGCCCGCCTATTCGCCGGACGGATCTCAGCTGGCCTACGTCGCCACCGACCGGCCCGGCTTCGAATCGGATCGCTTCCATCTGGTGCTGCTGAACCTCAAGACCGGTGAGAAGCGGCCGCTGACGCGCAATTGGGACCGCTCCATCGCGAACTTCGAGTGGTCGCGCGACGGCAAGACCCTGTATGCGACCACCGATCACCTCGGCCAGCATCCGCTGTGGGCCATCGACGCGGCCACTGGCCGGGCATCGGCGATCACCGGCGCCGGCCAGGTGGACAGCTTCAGCGTCGCCGCCACGCGCGTGTATTACACCCAGAGCAATCTGGCGAGTCCGGCGGATTTGTTTGCCGTCGGATTCGGCGGCGGACGCGCCGTGCAGCTCACGCACCTCAATCAGGCCCTGATGGGGCAGCGCAAGACCGGCGAGTACGAGCAGTTCGAGTTCGCCGGCTGGAACGGCGAGAACGTGTTCGGTTACGTGGTCAAACCGGTCGACTTCAAGCCGGACCGCAAATATCCCGTCGCGCTGCTGATCCACGGCGGACCGCAGGGCTCGATGGCGAACGAATGGCATTACCGCTGGAATGCACAGCCCTTCGCCGGCGCCGGATTCGGCGTCGTGATGATCGACTTCCACGGCTCGACCGGCTACGGTCAGGCGTTCACGGATTCGATCAGCGGCGACTGGGGTGGCAAGCCGCTGGAGGACATAAAAAAGGGCATCGACGCGGCCTTGAAGCAATTTCCCTGGCTCGACGGCGCTCAGATGTGCGCGCTCGGCGGCTCCTACGGCGGCTACATGATCAACTGGATCGCCGGCCAGCTGCCGGAGCGTTTCAAGTGCCTGGTGAGCCACGCGGGCATCTTCGATAATCGCAGCATGTATTACTCCACCGAGGAACTGTGGTTTCCCGAGTGGGAAAATGGCGGACCGGAATACATCAATCCGGCCGGCTACGCCAAGCACAATCCCGTCGATTACGTCGCCAGGTGGAAAACCCCGACGCTGGTGATCGCCGGCCAGATGGACTACCGGGTGCCCTATACCCAGGGGCTGTCGGTGTTCACCGCCCTGCAGAGGCTCGGCGTCCCCAGCGAATTCCTGTATTTCCCGGACGAGAACCACTGGGTGCTGAAGCCCGCCAACAGCGTGCAGTGGTACGACACCGTGATCGACTGGATGAACCGCTGGACGCGATAGGAGCCTGTCTGAGTATTCGGCGTGGCCACGACCGCCCGCACCTTCAGGCGCGGGCGGCACGCCACGCGGCCGGGTAATGCTCGCCGAACGCCAGGATGCGCTGCAGCAGCTCGCCGTACTTCAGGCCGGCGTTGAGCGCCGATTGCGCGAAATCCTCGGCGGCTGACAGGTTGGGATTGGCGTTGGCCTCCAGCACGTACAGGGTGCCGTCGGCCCGCAGGCGAAAGTCCATGCGCGCATAGCCGGACAGATGCAGCGCCCGGTAGATGCGCTTGGACAGCTGCTCCAGGCGCGCCACCGTGCCCTCCGGCAGATCCTGCGCGGCGGCGGTGGTGATGCCGTACTTCTGCTGGTAACGGCGGTCCCATTTGACCTTGCGCGTGGCGATCGCCGGCAGATTCTCCGGCAGCGATCCGAACGTCATCTCCCACACCGGCAGCACCCGCAAGCGCTCGTTGCCGATGACCCCGACATACAGCTCGCGGCCCTCGATGTATTCCTCCACCAGCGCGTCCGAACCGGTCTGCTCGTGGATGAAGGCGATGCGCTCGATCAGCTGTTTCTCGTCCCCCACGACCGAGGCGTGCGCGATCCCGAGCGAGGCGTCCTCGGTGGAGGACTTGACGAACATCGGGAAGCGCAGCTTGCGCGGAACCCGCGGGCGTTTGCCGCGCGCGAACACCATGAATTGCGGCGTCGGCACGCGATGATAGGACAACAGCTGCTTGGACAGCACCTTGTCGCGCGACAGCATCATGCCGCGCGGATTGCAGCCGGTGTAGGGCTGGCGCATCAGCTCGAGGAAGGCGACGACGTGCTGGTCATAGGTGACGATGCCGTCGAATTCCTCCAGAAGGTTGAACACGATGTCGGGCTTCCACTCGAGGATGGCGCCGCGCAACTCGGACAGGCTGTCGCTCAGGCCGAGCGGTCGCACGTCGTGGCCGGCGGCCTTCAGCTGCGAGATCACGTCGTATTCGGTGCGCCACTCCTCGATTTCCTTCTCGGTGGCGCCCTCGAGCGAGTTAGGCGGCACGAGGGTCGCGTGCACCAGCACCAGCGCCCGCACTTTCTTCACAGCGCGACCCGCGGCAACTGGCGCTCCTCGAAAGAATCGGCGAGCCGCGCAATCGCCCACTTGAGGTGGCCCTTCAGTTCGCGCCGCGATCCGGTGACGTACAGGTTCAGCGCCTCGCAGCGGCCGATCACCAGGCGCAGCACCTGATGCACGAGATATTCGCTGAAGGCGCCCGAGTTGACGATCTCCTGGCGCAGCACGTGGCGGTACTCGCGCACCACGCGCGCCGCCCGAGGCGTGGTGCGCGTCCGCGGCACCGGGGTGAATACCTTGAGCAGCAGCTCATCGGCCCCGGAGCGCCGCGGCATGCGGTAGCGCGAATACTTGTGCTGGTAATGCTCGCGCAGCGTGCGGGTGTCGTTTGCCACGTCCTCGATCGTGCTGCGATCGGCCACCAGCGGCGCGGCGCCGCCGATCTCGCCGGCCAGCGCATCCATGAATTCGAGCTTGCCGAACGCCGGCCAGCCGCGGTATTCGCGCCGCCAGGGCGAATTCGGCTTGAGCCAGACCGCGAAGGTTTCGGCGAAATCCTCGGTGGGATGCGCCTGCGCGTACCATGCGCCCAGGTGTTGCACGAATCGCCGGCTTCCGGGCCTCGGCCGGTAGGCATCCGGATACGGCAGAGAGGCCGGTCCGAACACCTCGCGCCAGCGGCGGCGGCGGCGCAGGCGGTAGGCTGAGTCGAGCGCGTGGCCGGCTTCATGGCGCAGGATGCGCATCAGCCAATTGCGATTGCCCCCCTCCACCTCGCGCATGAAGTGCCGCTCCAGGCCCGTCAGCCGGCGGTGGGCGAGGTAGAACGGAATCGCGATTCCCGGCACGCCGTCGGGGGAGAACCATTCCTGCGCCAGCCAGCAGTGCGGGCGGAAGCGGATGCCGCGCGCCTCGAGTTCACCGTACAACCGGTCGATCGAGCGCTGCAGCTCGGTGCCCTCGATGTTCAGGCGCAGGTCGCAGAATCGCAGGCTGAGCAGCTGTTCATCGGAAAGCATCTCCCACACCTGGCGCGGCTTGCGCGCGCGGCGTGGTCGATTGGCAGGCTTGTGGGAGGGTGGCTTGTGCACCGGGAAAATTATAGGTTTGATCGCCCGGCGGCGCCATGCGTCACTCCTGCGGCGCCAGCGCCGCCGTCAGCAGCCGGTCGGCCGTGTCCTCGAGCAGCTCACGGCGCAGCAGCGCGCTCTTCCAGCCGCGGGGAATCCCGCCGACGCCGAACAGGACGCCGGCGAGCTGGCCGTACAGGGCGCCGCGCACGTCGGAGTCGCCGCCCAGGTTCACCAGCCGCAATAGTCCCTCCCGGAAACCCGACGTGGAGGCCAACGCCCAAAGCAGGGTTTGCAGCAGAAGCAGCGCACCAGCGGATGCGGCACCGGGACCGGGTGCCACTCCGGGGCCGCCGGCGGCGGCCGGTGCCTCGGGATAGCCGGGCGCATCGGCCAGTCGCCGGATCTCCGGGACCAGCTCATCCGCGCCCGCCGCGCGCCGTAGGGCGCGGGCCTCCTGCAGCAGGGTGCTTCGGTTTGCGCCGCGCACGGCCGCCAGCAGCAAGCTGGCGTACAGGCGGCCGGCGGACAGCACCATGGGTGAGCGATGCGTGACGCCGATGCAGGCCTCGACGGCGGGAAACACCGCCTGCGGCGTGGCGGCGCCGAACAGCACCGCGGCGCCGGCGCGCGCCAGCGGCTCGGCGGTGCCGGCCAGCGAGGGTGCCGCGCCGGCCAGCACGCCGGCCATGGCGGAGCTGATGCCCACGGCTTGGCCGGTGCTGGTCTGGCGTCCGGACTGCTGCCACTCGCGGAAGCGGCGCAGCTGATCGGCGGCGTCGACGCCCTGCGCGGCCAGCAGGCTGTCGGCCACGCACAAGGTGAGCGCCGTATCGTCGGTCCAGGCCCCCAGGGGCAGCTGCCAGTGGCCGCCGGCCTGCAGGTCGCCGACCGGGGTGAACTGTCCCGCCAGGCGAAACTGCAGGGTGGCCCCCAATGCATCGCCGCAGGCGAGCCCGAGCATCCCGCCCAGATAGCGGTCGCGCAACGCCCGCGCCGCGTCCAGATCGATGAGCGCGGCCGGTTCGTCGGCGGCCGGCTCTCCGGGCTCGCGCCAGTCGAGAACGTAGCTCTCCTGTTCCGCGGTCTCCGGCACCCGCGGCCAGCTGGCGGCGCGCGCGTTGCCGCGCCACAGTTCGTTGAGGCGTTCGAGCGCCTCGTGTCCGGACAGGCCGCGCCGGCGCAGCCAGCAGCCCACCACGGTGTTGGTACGGCCGATGCCCGCCCGGCAATGCACATACACTTGATGCCCCACCTCGATGGCGCGCTCCAGATAATCCAGGGTGTCCGCCATCGCCTGCGGCGATGCCGGCACGCCGTGATCCAAAATGGCCTTGCGCACGTAGATGATGTAGCGATCGTCGCCGGCGCGGCTCTGCGGCAACAGGTGATCGTAGGGCGGCAGTTCGCCGAACCGGGTCAGATCGATGAAATAGGTCACCCCGGCGCCGATCAGCGCATTCAGGCGCGCCGCCGTGGCCGCAGCGCCGGCCTCGCCCGGGTATTCGCCGGCGAGCAGCCGTCCCGGTTCGATCCAAAAGCTGTTCGCGAACGGCGTGGGCGGAAATTTGGCGATGGTGTTCAAACCGGCGCCGCAAGAACGCCGCTGCGACGCGCTTCCAGGCCCGCGAAATCGAAGAGCTTGGGGTCGGCGAGCTGCGAGCCCGCGACGTTGCAGATGCTGGAGAATATCGACTCGATGCGGCCCGGGTGGGTGCGCTCCCACTCGGCGAGCATGTGCTTGACGGCGAGCCGCTGCAGGTTGGGTTGCGAGCCGCACAACGTACACGGGATGAGGGGGAATTCGCGCGCCGCGGCGTAGCGCGCGATCAGCCGCTCGGGCACGTACGCCAGGGGCCGGATCACCACGTGCCGTCGGTTCTCGCTCAGCAGCTTCGGCGGCATGGCCTTGAGCCTGCCGCCGAAGAACATGTTCAGGAACAGCGTCTCGACGATGTCGTCGCGATGGTGGCCGAGTGCGATCTTGGTGATGCCGTTGCCGGCGGCGAAGTGGTACAACGCGCCGCGGCGCAGCCGCGAACACAGCCCGCACATTGTCTTGCCCGCGGGGATCACGCGCGCGACCACCGAATAGGTATCCTGCTCGATCAGGTGAAACGGCACGCCGAGCAAGGCTGCGTGGCGCGGCAGCACGTCGGCCGGGAATCCCGGCTGCTTCTGATCCAGGTTCACGGCGATGAGCTCGAAGCGAATCGGGGCGCTGCGCCGGAGGGAGAGCAGCAGGTCGAGCAGGGTGTATGAATCCTTGCCCCCCGACAGGCAAACCATGACGCGATCGCCGTCCTCGATCATGGCGTAATCGGCGATGGCCTTGCCCACCAGACCGCGCAGCTGCGAGGCGAGCTTCTTCGAATTATTGGACGGACCGGGGGCGGACATGCGCGATTTTCCTAGGCGGAGAGATACTTGGCTTCGAGGTAGCGCAGATAGGCGGCCGCGGACAGCGGCTTGCCGGTCGCCTCCTTGATGAGTTCCTTGACCGGCAGGCGCGCGCCGATGCCGTGGACGTTGTCGCGCAGCCAGTCCATCACGCCGCCGAACTGGCCCGCGCCGATCTCCTCATCGAGCGACGGCTGCGCCGCACGCAGGGCCTCGTTCAGCTGCGCGGCGATCACCGCCCCGAGGGCATAGGACGGGAAATAGCCGAAATGTCCGACCGCCCAATGGATGTCCTGCAGGCAGCCGTCCACGTCGCTGGTCGGACGCACGCCGAGACGCTGCTCGAGATTCGCGTTCCAGGCCTCCGGCAGATCGGCGACCGGCAGCTCGCCCTCCAGGATTTTCTTCTCGAGCTCATAGCGCAGCATGATGTGCACCGGGTAGGTCAGCTCGTCCGCGTCCATGCGGATCAGGCTGCGGCGCACGCGGATCAGGTGCCGGTACAGATTGTCCTCGGTCCATTCCGCACCGCTCACCTGCAGATGCTTCTCGAGCAGCGGCCGCAGATACTTCACGAAGGCGCGGCTGCGGCACAGGTTCATTTCGAACAGCAGCGACTGGCTTTCCTCGAGTGCGAGGCCGCGGTCGCGGCCCACGGGCTGGTCGCGCCATTGCTGCGGCAGCCCCAGGTCGTACATGGCGTGGCCGGTCTCGTGGACGGCGCCGAGCAGACCGGTGAATGGATCGCTCTGATCGAATCGGGTGGTGATGCGGATGTCGCCGGGCACCCCCTCGGTGAAGGGATGTTCGCTTTCGTCGAGGCGGCCCCGATCGAACGGAAAGCCGAGCGCCTTCATCACCTCCACCGACAGCTGGCGCTGCCGCGCCACCGTGAACTTGCCCACCGGAGTGCTCGGCGGCGACTGCGCCTGCTGCTCGATCGCGGAATTGATCAGTCCCGGCAGCTTGCGCGACAGCGCCGTGAAAATCGTGTCGATGTCCGCCGCCGAGATGCCCGGGGTGAACACATCGACCAGGGCGTCGTAGGGTGCGAGTGCGCGCGCCTGTCCGAGCAGCGCCGCCTTGTCGCGCACCAGATGCACGACCTCCTCGAGATGCGGCGCGAACAGCTTGAAATTGCCCGCCTTGCGCGCCTCCACCCAGAACACTTCGGCGCGCGACGTGGCCTTGGCGAGTCGCGCGATCAGCGAGGGTGGCGTGGCGATGGCGTGGTCGCGCTGGCGGCGCATTTCGCGCAGATTCGCGAGCGGCCAATCATCCAGTTGCGAGGCGCCCGCCTCGGCGCGCTCCAGCAGCCGCGCCACCTTCGGGGTGGTGAGCAGGGCGTGATGCTCGGTCTCGAGCGCCGCCAGCTGCTCGCCGCGCACATCCGCGCTGCCGCGCGGCATCATCACCGCCGCGTCCCAGCGCAGCAGCGACAGCGCGCCGCGAAAGGCGTGCAGGCGCCGGAATTCCTGTTCCAGCTGTTGGTAGGGGCTCAGGGCCATCGGTGCAGGCTCAGCGCGATCGGTGCGGTTTCATCGGCATGATGCGCGGGTCACCGGGCGTCCCGCGTCGCGACGTCCGCCGCAGCGGCTTTCAGCGCCCCGCTTTGGTAGGCGATGCTGAGCGCGCGCACCTGCCAGTCCAGCCGCTGTTGCGGCGTACGCTGCTGGAACGACCATTTTCGCAGTTCTTCCGCGTCCTGCCAGCTGCCGAAACGTGCTGCCGGCGCTATGCCTTCGCGCGTCACGATTTGTCCCTGCCGCGCAGTTCCGTCAGGCGTGCGACATCCTCGAGATCCTTGGCGCGGCCCGCCGCCCGCTTGATGGCGATCAAATGCTCGATGCTGGCGACTCGCGCCGGCGTGCCGGCCAATGAAAACAATTGGGAATCCTCATACAGCCTATCGAAATCCATGGGGTATTCGGCAAACAAATCGACCGTGGGGCGACGGTTTTGCGGATCCCAAAAACTCAGCACGACCATACCAGGTCCCGACTGCTCGGGCGCCGGGTCCACCACCAGGTCGATATCCGCGGTCAAGAGCGGCTCGTTCATTCGTCCGGGTGATGTACAAGTCTACCAGAGGCGCTGCGCTGCCCGGCGATCTTTCGCAATAAATGCCTATTATTTCAATGAGTTATGCCGGATATGGTCGCTGGCCGCCCGCCCCACTGTCCGCCAGTCCCGCCGTGGCGGATTCAGTTGGCCGGCGCGCCCAGCGCGAACGAGCCGCTCTGGTGAAACGGCAGATCGCGCAGCAGCGGCAGATCGATATTCACCGCCCCGGTCAGATCGTAATCGACCGCGCCGTTGCGGCCGTCCACCTTGCCGGCGAGCTTGAGCAGGCTCATCGCCAGATTGGCGGTCACCAGCATGTCGAATTGCGCCTCGCCGAATGCCGGCAGGACGAAGGCCTGGCTGCTGACGCCGCTTGCAATGGTCTCGCCGCCCACGTGCAGGTCCGCGTGCAAACCCTTCACCGGCAGCGCGCGGTCGTTGGGATTTTGGATCTTGAAGGTCACCCGGAAATTCTGTTGGAAGAAATTGCCGTTCAGCATCTCGAGGTTGACCACCGACAAGTTCGGCTTCTCGAATTTCGGGGCGAGGACGGCGCAGGCCGCCAACCCGAGAGTCGCCGCCAGCAGCAGCATCTTCGACATGCGGCCCCCTCCCGCTCAGGCGGCGCGTGCCGCGGCCGCCGGCAGATCCTCGGGCGGTGCTTCACCGAGCACGCGGTACAGACCGGCGAGCCGGCTGGCATAGGCGGCGCCATCGCCGCCCCCGAGCCACTGCGCGCACTCGCAGCGCGCGAGTTCGAACTCGGCGGCTCGCTGCCGTTCCTCCGAGAGATTGCCCTCGACCACCACTTGATCGAACACCCGCTTCGCCTCGATCAGCTGGCGCTGGACGCGGCCGGCACGCCGGCGGAGCTTGCCGGGCTGCGGCGCCGCGACCCACGTCAGGGCGAAACTGTGCAGCATCTCGGCGAGCGCCGGAGCCGGCCGTTCCGGGCTGCCCAGAAAACTGCGCGGCCGCACGCCGAAGGCGCCGACCATGGCCTGCAGGGTGCGCGCGATCTGCCAGCGCGCACGATCGCTGCCGCCGGGGTATTCGGCGGCGGCGCGGGCGCCAAGCCAGGAGCCGATGGGGGCGTCGCTGTAGGCGAGTGCGGCGATTTCGATCTGGCCATTGCCGAGCAGGCGGCGCCAGCGCGGCGTCAGGCTCGCGACCGCATCGGCGATCGCCGCCAGCAACTGGCGGCCGTCGTCCGCGCCAAAGCCGCGTGCCTGCCGGGCGAGCGGCGCGACCCGCGGATCCCCTTCGCGCAGCGCGCTGCTCATGAAGGCCAGGTGCGTCCAGATGAGGTAATCGCGCGCGAGTTCCTCCGGGCAGGCCCTACGGCCGGCGCTGCGCCGCAGCTCGGCATCGAGGCCCGCGAGCGCCGGGTGCGCCGCAATCTCGCCGTGCGCGAGCGCCAGCCGGCAACCGCTCACCACCTCGCGCCGGGTGGCGGGCGCGGCCAGCAGCTCCGGGCACGCGAGCCCGGCCAGCAGCGCTCCCTGCGGCGCCTGGCCGGTTCTCTGGCTGCGCCACAGCTGCTGCGTCAGATCGGCCAATTGGTCGAGCAGCAGCCCGGAGATGCCGAACACCGCCACGGCCTGCGGCACGCTCTCGAGCGCGTGGGTGATGTCGAACCATTCGCCGATGGCGCGCAGAGCCACGCGGAAGTCCAGATGCTCGTGCATCCGCGAGCACGCCACCACGGCAGACGTCGGGCGTGGCACCATGGGCGGCAACCTGGAGGGGTCGGGGTCGATGGTCACGCCGAGATGATACCGGTTATCCGCTGCAATGAAAGACTCGCACGGGCTGCGCTGCCCGCTGTGCTGGCGGCGGCCCTGGTCGGTGCGGCGGCGGCCCTGGAGGGTGCGCAGGCGGCCGACGATGCCTCACGCGCGCCGGTGCGCGCCGGCGACGAGGTCTGCCTGCCGAGCGGCGACGGCTACTTTCGCGCCCGCCTCGGCGGCAGCGTGGTGGCCGACCTCGATTGGCCGAACAGCGGCACGCACTGCGAGGGCGAACCGAAGGAGAAGGCCGCCGGCGTGCGCATGAGTTTCAGGCGTGCCGCCGCCGGCTCGCCGGATCTGCTGTTCGTGTTCGGAATGAGTGGTGTTCGCGAGGGGATCGACGCGCGCTTGGCGAACACCAATCTCACGCTCATCGTGCAGGGCACCGATCGGGTGTACGGTACCCTCGGCGATTCGCGCTGCACGGTCGATTCGCTGAGCCAGCGCCGTCTGCCCGGCACCGATCCGGCCGTGCGCTCGTATCGCGTCGAGGCACGCGGTTTTTGTACCCAGCCGGCGCGCGCCGTGCGCGGCGACGGCGAGGTGCTGGTCAGCACCTTCGATTTCGCCGGCATCGTCAATTACAGCGGACAGTAGGAGACCAGCGTGGCATCGACAATCAGAGCTCGATTCGCAGTGATCCTCGTCCTGACCCTGGTGGCCGCGGCGCGCCACGCGGCAGCCGAGGTCTCGGCGCCGGAACCGCTGTCGGCGTTTCCGCAAAGTCTGCTGGCCATCCGCACCGCCGCGGGCAGCGTGATCAATTTCAAGATCTGGAACGCCGATCGGCCGAGCCGCGAGGAGCAGGGGCTCATGTTCGTGCGCGAGATGGACGAGCACGCCGGCATGCTGTTCGTGTTTGCGGCCAATCAAAGCGTGGCCATGTGGATGAAGAACACCTATCTATCCCTGGACATGGTGTTCATCGATGCCTCGGGACGCATCGCATACATTGCGGCGCGGACCACGCCGCTGTCGCTCGATATCATCAGCGCACCGCAGCCGGCGCGCGCCGTGCTCGAGTTGAAAGGCGGCGCCTGCGCCGAGTTCGGCATCAAAGCGGGTGATCGCGTGCTGCACCCGGCCTTCCCGGCCAGTCACTGAAGGTCTGACAGCCGCAGGGGTCAATCTCCTACAGACATCTCCCGCTTATGTATTAAAAATGCAACAAGCATGAATGCTGGGCACTGTAAGCGCCCGGCGTTTGTTGCGTTTTTGTAAACACAGCGGAGAGAGGCATGAAATTCAGACGATTAACCTTGATCGGCCTGGCCGCCGCGGCGGCCGGTACCGGCGGCGGCGCCTGGGCGGCGGACGACAGCGGCGCCATCTACATCGCACCGCTCGCGCAATATTTCGACTTGGGCGGTAACCGCCACGCCAAGGATGGTTTCGGCTATCAGCTGGGTCTGGGCTACGACTTCACCTCCGGCTGGGCCGGGGAGCTCGCCTTGGGCAACGGCAGCTTCAACACCAAGCCGGCCAGCGGCAAGAACGTGAAGCTCACCAGCGCCACGGCGGATGTATTGTACCGCTTCCTACCCGATTCGACGGTGCGACCCTACGTGCTCGCAGGCGTCGGCCACATCGATGACCAGTTGGGCGGCGACAATAAATTGGGCACGGCTTTGGCCGAGGGTGGCGTCGGCCTGTTGACCGGACTCGGCGACCAGACCGGCTCGACCCGCCTGCTGCTGCGCACCGAAGCGAAATACCGGCGCGAATTCATCGACACCACCACTTATGGCGCGCGCGATCCCTCAGATGTGGTATTCGGCGTTGGCTTGCAGGTCCTGTTCGGGGCGCCCACGCCGGCGCCCATGGTGGCGCGCGCCGTGGAGGTGATTCCGCCGCCGCCCCCGCCGCCTCCGCCACCCGCGAATGATCAGGGCGGCCACAAGTCGGGCGGCTTCTGGAGCAAGATGGCCGCCAACGCGCAGTACCAGCAGGCCAAGCAGAATGGCGCCAGCGACGCGCAACTCGAAGCGATCAAGCACGGTGGGGATATGCCTCCGTGCCGGTCAGAAGACCCGAACGCCCACCTCGTCAACGGCCAATGGGTCGGACCCAATTGTCTCAGCGAACCTGACGACGGCCATTATGTGACCGACGAGGAAGCAAGGAAGCAGAACCAGGAGCTGAGGGCCAAGCGAAATGACCAGGCTTCGCAGAGCGCGCAGGAAAGTCGCGCCGCCGACATGGAGTCGCATTCCTGCATGACGACCGACGGCGCGGACAAGGCCAACACGATTGCCGCCGACTGCCAGAAAGTAGCCGATCATCCTGACAAAGCCTGCAACATTCAAGAGAACAGCTGCGACGAAATCCGCAAGGCGACGCAAAAAGGCTGTTGGGCAAAAGGCGCTGAAGGCCCGGATTGGTGCCTTACGAGATACAACTAGCTGTCCAAATTTCAACGGCTTCGCCAGCTATTACACTAAGAGAAGCGTCTCCGTTTCTCGCGACGCGACTCCTCTCAAGAAGCCGGATGTAGTCCTTGCAGCATTTACTCGACAAATTGAACCCNNAACAAGGCCGCAGCCGAGATGGCTGAGCGGGTGGACAAGCTGCTCGCTCATGGTTCGCTTGCCAAACCACAGCTTTCAACGTTTCATTCCTTTTGCGTGCGGCTGTTGCGGCGTGACATCGAGTCGCTCCGGGTCGGCAATGACGGGCTGACGCGCAGCTTTGCCATCTANNTGTGTGCGGCTGCTGCGGCGAGATATCGAAGCGCTGCGTATAGGCGGCGAAGGGCTGACGCGGACTTTTGCGATCTATGACGAATCCGATCAGCAGTCGTTAGTCAAGCAAGTGATGCGGCGAATGGGCCTCGACGATAAACAGCTCACTCCGCGCGTTGTGCTGGGGCGCATCTCGTGGGCGAAGAATCACATGCTCGATCCGCAGGA
>PLET01000075.1 GCA_003137095.1 Gammaproteobacteria bacterium | reverse complement strand
GCGCTGCGCGGCTTCATGCCGGGCTGCGAAACGGCCAAACTGCGCAACTTTGGGATGACGCTCGGCATTCGCGATACTCGTAAGATCGACGCGCAGTACAACCTCACGGGCACCGATGTCCGCGAACAGGCCCGCTTCGACGACGCGATCGGCATCTTTCCGGAGTTCATCGACGGCTACGGGGTGCTGATCCTGCCCACCACCGGCCGCTACTGGCACGTGCCCTATCGCGCCCTGGTGCCGAAAGGCGTCGGCAACCTGCTGGTCGCCGGCCGCTGCATCGGCGGCGACAAGATCTCGCACGCCTCGGCGCGCAATATGATGTGCTGCGCCGTCGGCGGCCAGGGTGCCGGCGTGGCCGCCGCCGTCTCCATCCGCCGCGACGAGGCCTTCGACCGATTGGACGTGGGCGCGGTTCAGACGGAACTGGTCCGCCAGGGGGCCCGCATCCGCTGACCGCACCGCAGATCACGCCCGCAACGCGGCCGCGCGTTGCGCCTCAGGCGAGCCCCGCCAGTCCGAGCGGCACGTGCCGACGCAGGATGAGGGCGCGCGCCTGCCACTGCTCGCCCGCATCCAGGGCCTCGAGGAAGCGCACCTCGTCGGCGGCATGGACGGCGATCGGCAGGCCGTCGCGGTACAGCAGGCGGTTGCCGGTGAGCGCGGCGAGCCGCGGTCCGGGCGTGAGTATTCCGATCAGATTGAGCGGATCGGCGGCCGAGAGCGCCACGTGCTGACCCGAACCGGGCTGGCGACGCACATCCCGCAATCGCCCGACCGCATCCGGGGCCGCGAATTGTTCGCCCGAGAATCCCGCGACGAAGCGTCCGCCGCGGATCTCGCCGCGCGCCTCCAGGCGGCGGCAGCATAGGAGGATGTCGCGCCAGGGCGGCAGCCAATCAGCCTCGCGCAAGAGCAGCTTCCAGAACACCACGCCCCAGCGGCGCAGCAGCGTGCGCACCAGGGCCTCGACCGCCTCGTCGCGGTCCTGGGCATCCGCCGCGGGGCGGCGCACCAGCGCCCAGCGGCCGGCATCGGCCATTTGGAACAGCCGCCGCCGTTTGCGCCGGCCTGCCGCGGCGCCGCGCCGCGCGCCGGGCGAGAGCAGCGCGCGCAGGCCGCCGAAACTGTCGGAGTTGACCACACCGAGGGCCACCAGCTCGGCAAGCGCCTCCTCGGCCTCGGCCGGCAGCAGCCGCACGCTCTCGGCGATGTCGTCGAAGAACGATGCGCCCTGCGCCGTGATGTGCTCCACCACGGCTCGCGCCCGGGAAGTGAGGTTTGCGGGATCGGCCGCCTCGGTGAACAGCGACCAGTTCTTGACATTGCGGCGCGCCAGCAGCGTGATGGGAGTCGCGCGTACCGGAGCCGCACCGCGCTCACGATCGGCCGCGCGCGAGGCGAGCCGCGTCCACACGAATCGGCCGGCGCGGCCCTGTTCGTCGAGCCACTCGGGTTCGTATTCCGTGATGCGCGCAGGCAGGATGTCGGTCTCCCAGGCGGCGGCCGGCGTCTCGAAGCCCTCCAGCTGCGCGAGCACGGCCGCCACCGCATCCGGGCCCTGCATGCGCGCCTCCGGCAGCACGCGCTGCCATTCGAACAGGAAGCGCAGAAAATCACGCGCCGGCACGGGTTCGATTTCCGCGCGCAGTCGTTTGACCGTATAGCGATGAATGCGCGCGAGTAGGCGCCGGTCGCACCACTCGGCCGCGGCGGCGCCCGGCGTGAAATTTCCGCGCAGTGCAACGCCCTCCGTCTGCAGTGCCGCCAGCGCGGCATCGATGCGCACCGCCGGCACGCCGAGGGCGTCGGCGATGGCCTGCACGGTGACCGGGCCGAGTCCTGCAAGCCGCCCACGCACGATTTCCACCAGGGCCGCCGCGGGGTCCGCCGGTGGGGGTTCGAACAGCGCGCGCCGCTCGGCGGCCACCCACAGCGCGCCGACCCGGCCTGCCCGGCCCTGGGCGGCGAGTTCCTCCAACCACCCCGCCCAGGCCGGCTGCCGCCGCACCTCCTCCTGCGTCAGGCAGCACAGCCAGGAGAGCGCATCGTGCAGCTCATCGGCGCTGCCGGCGTCGGGCCACGCCTCGCCCTGCACGCGGGCGATCGCCGCCGCGTCCAGGCTGCCCAAGTCGGCGGCGGATGCCGCATCGATCCAGCGGCGGCTCATCACGGCCTGGGTGCGCCGCTCCTCGAGGGGCGCATCGTCCAGGAAGGCGTAGGGCCGCGCGCTCAGTGCCTCGAGCGCCAGCGGCGATGGTTCGGTCAGATCGCGGGCGACGACGCGAATCGCCCCGCTCTCGAGTCCGCGCAGTACGGCCTCGAAAGCGTCGGCGTCCATCGCCTCCTGCAGGCAGTCGCGCAGGGTCTGCCGCACCAGCGGGTGCTCCGGCACCTCGATCTCGCCGGGCAGATTCTCCGCGCAGGCGACCTGATCGGGGAACACCGAGGCGAGCAGGTCCTCGGCGTTCATGCGCGCAATTTGCGGCGGCACCTTCCGGCCGCCCCGGAATCGGGGCAGCGCGAGCGAGATGCCGGCGACCCATCGCCAGCGCACTTCGAACATCGGCGCCGCGCACAGCGCCTGGATGAGGATGTGGCGGGCGGAGTTCGAATGCAGATAGCGCGCGACCTCGGCCAGTTCGAAGCTGTGCGCCTGGGTGAGCGACAGCACGATGTGATCCTCGGTCGCAGCCGCCTGCAGCTCGAAATTGAAGGTGCGGCAGAAGCGCTTGCGCAGGGCGAGTCCCCAGGCGCGGTTGACCCGGCTGCCGAAAGCCGAATGGATGACCAGTTGCATGCCGCCGGACTCGTCGAAGAACCGCTCGAAGATGATGGTATCGAGGGTGGGCAGCGCGCCGAGCGCGGCCCGGCCGGCTTCCAGATAGCCGACCAGCTGCAGCGCCGCGACCTCATCGAGACCCGCGGCCTCGATGAGCCACTGCCGCGCCGCGCCCGGATCTGCCAGGCGCCGTCCGATCTCCTGCTTAAGATCGGCAACGGCCGCGCACAGCTCGACGCTGCGGCCCGGCGCCTCGCCCAGCCAGAAGGGTATCGAGGGCGGCTGACCGTGGGCGTCCTGCACGCGCACCGTGCCGCGCTCCACGCGCAATATCCGGTACGAGGCGTTGCCCAGTTGAAAGACGTCGCCTTGCAGGCTCTCGACCGCGAAATCCTCATTGACCGTGCCCACCAGCAGGCCCGCGGGCTCCATGAGCACGCGGTAGTCCGCGTTGTCCGGAATGGCGCCGCCGGAGGTGATCGCCGTGAGGCGCGAGGACTTGCGCGGCCGCAGCATGCGGTTGACCGAATCGTGATGCAGCAGCGCGGTGTGGCGTCCGCGGCGCGTGCTGAACCCTGCGGCGAGCATGTCGATGCATTCCTCGAACTGCGCAGCCGTCAGATTGCGGTAGGGATGCGCGCGGCGGAATGTTTCGAACAGTTCATCCGTGCGCCATTCGCGGGCGGCCACCTCAGCCACGATCTGCTGGCAGAGCCCGTCGAGGGCGTTCTGCGGGACCATCAACCGGTCGAGCTCGCCCTGCCGCACGGCGCGCAGCAACGCGGCGCATTCCACCAGCTCGTCGCGCGACAGCGGAAACAGCCGGCCCTTGGAAGTGCCGCCGACCGCGTGGCCGGCCCTGCCCACCCGCTGCAGGAAGGTGCCGATCGAGCGGGTCGAGCCGATCTGGCAGACGAGGTCCACGTCGCCGATGTCGATGCCGAGCTCGAGCGACGCGGTCGCCACCAGCACCTTCAGCTCGCCGCGCTTCAGGCGCTGTTCCGCCTCGAGGCGGCGTTCCTTGGCGAGGCTGCCATGATGCGCGCCGACGTTCTCCCCCCCGAGCCGCTCGGACAGATGACGCGCCACCCGTTCGACCAGCCGCCGCGTGTTGACGAACACCAGGGTGGTGCGATGCGCGGTCACGAGCTCGGCCAGCCGATCGTAGACCTGGGTCCAGGTCTCGCCGGACATGACCGCCTCCAACGGCGCGGCCGGCAGCTCCAGCGCCAGATCGAGGCTGCGCACATGGCCGCGGTCGACGATGGTGCAGCCGGCCGGATCGGCGCCGACCAGGAAGCGCGCCATCTCCTCGACGGGCCTCTGGGTGGCCGACAGACCGATGCGCGTCAGCGGAGCGCCGGTGAGCGCCTGCAGGCGTTCGAGCGACAGCGCCAGATGGCTGCCGCGCTTGCCACCCGCGACCGCATGAATCTCATCGACGATCACGGTGCGCGTCGTGCGCAGCATTTTCCTGCCGGAATCCGAGGTGAGCAGAATGTACAGCGACTCCGGCGTGGTCACGACGATGTGCGGGGCACGCCGCCGCATGCCCGCGCGCGCCGCCTGCGAGGTGTCGCCGGTGCGCACCACCGTGCGGATCGCCGCATCGGGCAGGCCGAGGGCGGCGAGCTCGTCGCGGATGCCCTCGAGCGGCCCCTGCAGATTGCGTTGAATGTCGTTCGACAGCGCCTTCAGGGGCGAGACATAAAGGACCTGGGTCTCATCGGCCAGTCCCGCGGTCAGCCCCTGACGGACCAACTGGTCGATCGCCGCCAGAAACGCCGCGAAGGTTTTGCCCGATCCGGTTGGCGCGGCCACCAGCACGTGCCGGCCGGCCTGGATCGCCGGCCATGCCAGCGCCTGCGCAGCGGTGGGTGCGTCGAAGGTCTGCCTGAACCAGGCGGCCACCGCCGGATGAAACCCATCGAGCGCGCTCACAGCTCGAGGCTCAACTGGCCGGTTGCGGGCGCGGGCCGCCGGAACAAGCCGGTCTGCAGATCGTGACGGTCGCCGGAGGCGGCCAGCCCGAGCTTGCGCGTCGCGAGTTCGAACCGCGTGCGCAGAATCTCGGCGTACGGTCCGGTGCCGCGCATGCGCCGGCCGAATGCCGCGTCGTAATCCTTGCCGCCCCGCGCCTGGTTCATCAGGGACATCACGTGCTTGGCGCGATCCGGATGATGTTCGGCCAGCCACTCGCGAAACAGCAGTTTCACCTCATGCGGCAGGCGCAGCAGCACATAGCCGGCGGCGGTGGCACCGGCCGCCGCCGCGGCCGCCAGGATGTCCTCCATCTCGTGGTCGGTGATGGCGGGGATGACCGGGGCGACCATCACGCCCACCGGGACATTCGCCGCTGCCAGCGCCTCGATGACCCGCAGCCGCGCCTGGGGCGATGCAGTGCGCGGCTCGAGCGTGCGCTTGATGTCGGGATCGAGCGAGGTGATGCTCAGCATCACCGACACCAGGCGGTCCTTCGCCAGGTCCGCGAGCAGGTCGAGATCGCGGATGATGAGCGCGCTCTTGGTGACGATGGAGACCGGATGGCGGCAGCGCGCCAGCACTTCGAGCAGGCTGCGGGTGACGCCGAGCCGCTTCTCCAAGGGCTGGTAGCCGTCGGTGTTGATGCCGAGCGCAATGGGCTTGCAGACATAACCCGGCCGGGCGAGCTCGGCCTCGAGCAATGCGCTCGCGCCGGCCTTGTAGAACAGCTTGGTCTCGAAGTCCAGCCCGGGCGACAGATCCAGATAGGCATGGGTGGGCCGCGCAAAGCAATAGACGCAGGCATGGCTGCAGCCGCGATACGGATTGATCGACTGGTCGAATCCCACATCGGGCGAATCGTTGGTGCTGATGATGCCGCGGGCGCGATCCGGCAACACGGTTTCCCCGAGACTGTCCGGCACTTCATCGCGGTACCAGTCGTCGAAGGTCTGCTCGCGGGTCAGGGCCAGGAATCGTCCGGCCGGATTCGACACCGCACCCCGGCCCTTGAAGCGCTGATGTCCGATGAAGCTTCGCGCCATGCTTGGGATGCTACGCGTCGATCCACCCAGCGTAAATCCAGTAGTCGCACCGGCGCCATACTGTATGGGGTATCTTTACGACGCATGCGCATCCAAGATTCGGTGTTCATCGTGACCGGCGGGGCGTCCGGCCTCGGCGAAGCCACGGTGCGGCGTCTGCACCGGGGCGGCGCCAAGCTCATCATCGCCGACGTCGCCGGGCAGGCGGGTGCCTCCCTGGCCGAAGCGCTGGGTGAGGGCGCCTTGTTTCGAGCCACGGATGTCACCGACGAGTCCGCCGCCTTGCAGGCGGTGCAGCTGGCGCGCGAGCGCTACGGTGCGCTGCACGGCTTGATCAATTGCGCCGGCATCGCGCCCGGCGAAAAAGTCGCGGGCAGGCAGGGACCGCACCGGCTCGATACCTTCACGCGCTGCATTCATATCAATCTGATCGGTACGTTCAACATGATCCGCCTGGCCGCCGCGGCCATGCGCGACGGCCCGCCGAACGCGGCCGGCGAGCGCGGCGTGATCGTCAACACTGCATCCATCGCGGCCTATGAGGGACAGGTCGGCCAGGCCGCTTACGCGGCCTCCAAGGCCGGCATCATCGGCATGACCCTGCCGATCGCGCGCGAATTGGCCGGAGCCGGCATCCGCGTCGTCAGCATCGCGCCGGGACTGTTTCACACACCCCTGATGGACGCGCTGCCCTCGGAGGTCCGGGATTCGCTCGGCAAGGCCACGCCGTTTCCGCCGCGGCTCGGCCGGCCGGACGAGTTCGCCGCGCTGGTGCAGCACGTCATCGAGAACGAAATGTTGAACGGCAGCTGCATCCGGCTCGACGGCGCCGTGCGGCTGGCCGCGAGGTAACGCGTGTCCGCGGTGCGCCGGCCCCTCGACTTGCGGGCGTTCGCCCTGATGCTGATGCTGTGTCTCGCCTGGGGCTTTCAGCAGGTGGCGATCAAGGCGGTTGCCGCCGACGCGGCGCCCGTCATGCAGCTCGCGATTCGCTTCGGCGGCGCAGCGCTGTTCTTCGGCGGCTGGCTGCTGCTGCGCGAGGGCCGCGGCATGTTCGCCGACGGCACGCTGCCGAGCGGCGTGGCGCTGGGACTCTTGTTCTCGCTCGAATTCCTGTTCGCCGGCGAGGCCCTGCAATTCACCACCGCCGCGCACACCGTCGTGTTCCTCTACTGCGCGCCCATATTCACGGCGCTCGGTCTGCGCTTCCTGCCCGAGGAGCGCTTGAGCCGCCTGCAATGGTCGGGCATCGCCGTGGCCTTCGCGGGGCTCATGATCGCGTTTCTCGGCCACGGCCCGCGCACCGGGACGCTGCTCGGCGGCGACCTGCTGGCGCTTCTCGGCGGGATGAGCTGGGGCATGAGCAACGTGGTGCTGCGCCGCGGCCGCGTGGGGCGTGCCGCCACAGCCAAGACGGTGTTCTACCAGGTCGCCACGGCGGCGCCGGTGCTGGCCGTATTCGCGGCCGCCACCGGGCAGACCTCGGTGGGCCTGTCCCCGCTGACTCTGATGTCACTGCTGTTTCAGACGCTCGGCATCGCCATCTTGAGCTATCTGCTGTGGTTCTGGCTGCTGCGCCATTACCTGACCTCGCGGCTGATGCTGCTGTCGCTGCTCACGCCGCTATGCGGCGTGCTGTTCGGCGCCGTGCTGCTGCACGATCCCATTGAAGCGCACTTCGCCGTCGGCTCCTCGCTGGTGCTCGCCGGCGTGCTCATCGTCAACGCGCTGGCGCCGAAGGCTTGACGGCGCTTAACGGCGCTACGGGCCGCCTTTCAGCCCGCGGCAGCCATTCAGATACAGCCCTACCACCGCATCGGCCCAGGCATCGAGTTCCGCCGGCGTCATCGGCGTGCCGAAGCCCGTGGCCCGGCGCTGCGGCACCGCGACCACCATGAAGATGAATTGCGTCGCAACGAACAACCGGCTGTCGGGCGTGAACTTCGCGTCCGGCAACGCACGCGCCAAAAGATCGCCGATGAGGGTGGTGGCCTCCTCCTCGCTGTCATTGCCGTGCACCGCGCGCACCAGTTCGGGAAAGCGCACGGACTCGGCGGTCACCAGCCGATGCAGCGCGAGCGCCTGCGGCGACAGCGCCGCGTGCAGCATGAGCTTCGCGAAACGCCGCAGCATCTGCTCGAGGGTTGCGCCGGCGAGCAGCGGCACCTCGGGCGGCGGCCGGATCTGGCGGATGATCTCGTGCACCACGGCGGCGAACAACGCCGCCTTGTCGTCGAAGCGATCATAGAAGGTGCGCTTGGAAATCCCCGCACGTGCCGCCACGGCCTCGATGCTGGTGGATCCATAACCTTCTTGCAGGAACAACGCCGTCGCCGCCGCCAGGATGCGCTCGCGCAGGCGCGCAGCGTCGGCAAGCGATGGCCGGCCGCCGCGCCGCCGTCGGGGCTTGCCGCTGTTCGAACGCCGCGGCTTAGCGGCTATACGCGTAACCGCCGGGACGATAGGCGTTGTGGCCGTAGCCGCCATAGTAGTAGGCGGGGCGCGGCGCGTAGTAGGGCCGCGGCGCATAGTACGGCCGCGGCGCATAGTAGACGCGCGGCACGGCATAGACAGGCGCGTACGCCGNNCGGCGCATAGCCCGACGGCGCATAGCCCGACGGCGCATAGCCCGGCGCCGCGTAGCCCGGTGGCGGATAGGCGGGCGCCGGGTCTGCCGCGGCAATGGCGGCGGAGGCGACCGCCAGCGGCAGGGTGACCAATGCGGCCACCGCGCCGAAGATGCCATGCCCCAAGCCCCACGGATGTAGGTGGCCGAAGCCGCCCGCGGCCGCCGGAGTGAGGGGCGCGCACGCCATGCCAAGAGCGGCGCCGGCGCCCAGCAACCGCGCTTTGAATCCGCGTGATCTGAATCCGGTCGATTTGAGTCCGCTCATGATCGCTCCTCCTGTCCGGGGCTCGGGGGCTTTTCCAAAGATACCGCCGCCAACCTTACCCCGGCTTCCGTAAAAACGCAACCGTACCGTTTCGTTAGAATACGGCACCGCTTTCGACTTATCATCCCGACATGAGCGCCATCAGCCATCCATGAACCAAGCCCGCGGCGGCGATGTTCCCCTGTTGGCGGAGGACGAGCTGCCACCCGTCCTGGAGGAAGGACGCAACGGCAGCTCGAATTTCCTCATCGTGGTCGACCATGCCGGTGCGCGCATACCCCGATGCCTGGGCGACCTCGGCCTGGCGCCTTCAGAGCTGCTGCGGCACATCGCCTGGGACATCGGCAGCCTGGGCGTGGCGCGGCGGGTTGCGGCCGCGCTCGATGCGCCGCTGGTGGCACAGAACTATTCGCGGCTGGTGATCGATTGCAATCGCGATCCGGCCGTCCCCACCTCGATCCCGACGCGAAGCGAAGCGACCGAGATCCCGGGCAATGTGGGCTTGAGCGTTGCGCAGAGCGCGGCGCGGCGCGCCGCGCTGTTCGATCCGTACCATCGCCACATCGGCGCGCTGCTCGATGCACGGCTGGCGGCCGGCCGCGACACCATCCTGGTGGCGCAGCACACCATGACCGATGTCTATCAGGGCGCACGCCGTTCCATGCACGCCGCGGTGCTCTACAATCGCGACCGGCGCTTCGCCGGCCTGGTGCTCGAGATGCTGCGCCGCGAAACCGGACTGCACGTGGCCGACAATGAACCGTACTTCGTGAGCGACGCCACCGACTACACCATCCCGCGCCACGGCGAAGCGCGCGGCCTGCCGCATGTGGAGATCGAAATCCGTCAGGACCTGGTGGGCGATGAGGCCGGCCAGGCGCTGTGGGCCGCGCGCATTGCGAGCGCCCTGCGCGATGCACAGCATGCGTTTCTGCGAACCTCGCCGCTCGACCCACAGGGCGTCAGTCCATGAACTTAAGGGCCCACGCGCGGCTGGACACCAGCCTCGAGTTGCTGATCGAACAGGCCCCGGAGGACCGCGCGCCGCGGGTGCTCGCCACCGTGGTCGCCACCGCGGGCTCGACCTATCGCAAGCCCGGCGCGCGCATGCTCATCATGGCGGATGGCAGCCATCTCGGCCTGTTGAGCGGCGGCTGCCTGGAATCGGATCTCATGATCCATGCGCGCACCGTGATGGACGGCGGCGTACCGCAGGTGGTCGAGTACGACATGCGCGGACCCGATGATTTGCTGTTCGGCGTCGGCGCCGGTTGCGAAGGTGCGATGCGCGTGCTGCTCGAACCGTGCGGCGCGGGCAGCCCGGCCTGGGCGGCCCTGGCCGGTGCGGCGCAGGCCACGGGCGCGGGTCGGCCCGCCGTGCTGGTGACCGTTCACGAGGCTGCGACCGGGCCGTTGGGCACCCGCGCGCCCGCGCCCGCGGGGGTGCTCGGCGCCGCCGTGCAGCGCTGCCGGACGGAGAAAGCCTCCCAGGTGATCGACATCGACATCGAGGAGGACGGCCGGCTGCGCGCCTTCGTGCAATATCTCGCAACGCCACCCTTGCTGTTGATCTGCGGTGCCGGTCCGGACGCACATCCCGTGGTGAGCACGGCCCGCGGACTGGGATGGCGCGTCATCGTGGTCGATCACCGGCCTGCCTATGCCGTCGCCGACCGCTTCCTCGGGGCCGTGGTGCACTGCGCCGCAGCGAGCGCGCTGCATTCCACGGTCGACCTAACGCAATGTCACGCCGCCGTTGTCATGAGCCACCACCTCGCCTCCGATGCCGACTACCTGCGCCAGCTGGCGGCGGCGGGCGCCCCCGATTATGTTGGGTTGCTCGGGCCGGCGGCGCGCCGCGCCCGGCTGGCGGAAGAACTCGGCGCCGCCGCCGACCAGCTGCGAGGGCGCTTGCGCGGTCCGGTCGGTCTGGACATCGGCGCCGTGACCCCGGAAGGAATCGCCCTGTCCATCGTCGGTCAGATTCACGCCTGGTTGGCCGGGCGTCCCGTGGGCGATGCCCAACAGGCGGTCCGGGCAATTCGCGAAACGGTGAAATAGCGTAGAATCCCTTTCGCGCAGCCCGGCGATCGCCGCCAATAATTTCAATCCGGGCAATGGGGAATTTTCGTTTTCGCTCGGCCGACGTCAGGAGACAGGCATGTTCAAGTTCATTGGTCTTGGGTGCGTGGTACTCGGTGCGGCGCTCCTCGGCGCGTGCGGCGGCCAGAGTTCGACGACGGGCACGGCCGCTGCGTCGACGGCGCATGGCACGCTCGCGGAAAGCCCGCCGTTTCGCATCGCTTCTCTGAGCGCCGCCGCCTTCGGCGCGGAGCTCAGCGCGAACGCGACCAGCGCCGGACTGCTGCAGATCACCGGCGCGCCGATTTGCGGCGTGGATTTCTACTACCTTAAATTCTGGACCCAGGGCGGCGCCGCGGTCCCCGAGGTGACCGAATCTTCCGGCGCATTGATGGTGCCCACCGGCGCGGCACCGGCCTGTTCCGGCGCGCGGCCCATCGTGCTCTTTGCGCACGGCACCCAGACCGACAAGACCGCCAACATGGCGGACATCACCAATCCCTCCAACACCGAGGGCGTTTTGGTGGCGGCCATGTTCGCCGCCCAGGGCTACATCGTGGTGGCGCCGAATTACGCGGGCTACGACATTTCCACTCTGGGCTATCATCCCTTCCTGAATGCCGTGCAGCAGTCGGGCGAGATGATCGACGCGCTGGCGGCCGCGCGCACCGCACTGCCGGGCACCTTCGCCTCGGCCACCACCGACAGCGGCCAGCTGTTCATCACCGGCTATTCGCAGGGCGGCTATGTGGCAATCGCCACGCTGCGCGCCATGCAGGCCGCCGGTCTGCCGGTGACGGCGGCCGCGGGGCTGTCCGGTCCCTATGCGCTCGAAGCGTTCGGCGACGGCTTGGTGTTCGGCGCGGTCGACATCGGCGCCACGGTGTTCGCCCCGCTGCTGACCACCAGCTATCAAAAGGCCTATGGCAACATCTACACGGCCACCACGGATGTGTATTCGACCACCTATGCGTCGGGCATCGACACCCTGCTGCCGTCCAGCACGCCCATCGATACGATTTTTGCGACCGGCCTGCTGCCGGAACAGGTGGTGTTCGACAGCACCACACCCACGGTCACCATCCCCGGCAATGCGCTGCTGTCCGCGGAACTGACGGCGGCGCTGGCGGTGCCGAGCAGCACCACCAATCCGTTCACCCCGCTGTTCGATGCAGGATTCGGGATGCCGTATCTTCTCAACAACAGCTTTCGGTTGGCCTACGCCCTGGATGCCGCGCAGAACCCCGATGGTGCGGTTCCCACGCCCACCGCGGGAGTGCCGCTGGCGGCGGTGGCGCCCACTCAGACTTTCCGTCTGGCCCTGTACAAGAACGACCTGCGCACCGCGTGGGCGCCCAAGGTGCCCACCCTGCTGTGCGGCGGCGACCAGGATCCGACGGTGTTCTACAGCGTCAACACGGGCACCATGCAGGCATTCTGGGCCGGGGTGCCCACGGTGGCGGTGCTCGACGTGAACGCCACGCCCGCCGGACCCTTCGCGAGCGCCCAGGCGGGCTTTCAGCAATACCAGGCCGAACAGTTGGCCTATTACGAATCGGCGGCCGGCGGCAGCCTGACGCCGCTGCAGGCGGAGGAACAGTTGGTCGCGAATTATCACGCCAACGTCGCGCCGTTCTGCGCGGTCGCCGCGCGCGGCTTCTTCAGCCAGTTCTAACGGCCAGATTCAATGCCAGTTTCAAAGGAATGGGTCATGACAAAATTCAACCTTCGCGCGCTGCTCGCCCTGAGCGCGGCCGGCCTGCTGTGCGACGTCTCGGCGCGGGCCGACGACGTGCCGAGCAACGACGTCCGGATCGGCCTGTATTCGGTGTTCTATCACGCGAGTGCGGATGACCTCGCCGGTCCGTACGTTCCGGCCGGGGTGAATCTCAAGGCCGACAACGTCGAGACCCTATATGTGGGCTACATCCGGCGCCTGACATCGCATTTCGACGCGGAGCTGGCGATGGGCTACCCGCCGCTCACCAAGACCGAAGGCAAGGGGCCGGCCACCTTGGGTTCGGTGCCTTACAACGGCCAGGTCATTGCCACCGCGCGCTGGTTCTCGCCCACCGTGCTGCTCGAATACCGCTTCCTCGCCGAGAGTTCGGCCTGGCAACCCTTCATCGGCGTGGGCGTGAATTACACGAACTTCTACGACCGCGATTCCACCGCCGCCGGCAACGCCGCGAGCGGCGGCCCCACCAAGCTGACGCTGCCCTCCTCGGTCGGACCGGCAGGCACCGTGGGATTGAGCTACAAGTTCAACGAGCGCTGGGCCGTGCATGCCTCCTACGGCATTGCCCGGGTGAACACCAAGCTGACGGCGGACACCGACGGCTTGATCCGCACCACCGGCATAAGGTTCGGACCACAATCGTTGATCGTGTCGGCGGGTTATTCGTTCTAGGAGACCGTTCCGCGCTTCGATGGATCGTAAGCTCTCCGGCGCATCGGCCATGCATGCGCTGCCCGGCTTGCCGAAGATCGCCTACGGCAGCGGCATCTTCGTCTACGACCGCAGCGGCAAACGCTATATGGACGCCTCCGGAGGTCCGGCCGTATTTTGTCTGGGACATGGCAACCCGGAGATCAATGCGGCGATCAGGCGCCAGTTGGATCTGATCGCCTATGGCTATCGCTACAGCTTCACCAGCGATCCCCTGGAAGAGCTGCGCGAGCTGGTCGCGGCGGCCTGCGGTGCGCCGCTCGGGGAGATGATTTTCGTCTCGAGCGGCTCGGAGGCCGTGGAATCGGCCTTGAAAATCGCGCTGCAGTATCACTATGTGCGCGGCCAATCCTCGCGGCGGCGCTTCATTTCGCGCCGGCGCTCGTGGCACGGCAACACCCTGGGGGCGCTGTCGGTGTCGGATTTCCTCGCGCGGCGCGCGCCCTTCGAAGGCGCGTTGATCGAGGCCTCATTCCTGCCGGCGGTCAATGTCTATCGGCCGATGCCGGGCGTCGCGGTCGACGACGTGGCCGGCGATGCGCTGGCGCGGCTGGAGGCGGAGATACTGCGCCTGGGCGCCGATCAGGTGGCGGCCTTCATCTTCGAGCCGGTGGTGGGCAGCGCCGGCGGCGTGGTACCCGCCCCGCCCGGCTATGCGCAAGGCGTGCGTGAGATCTGCGATCGCCACGGCGTGCTCATGATCGCCGATGAGGTGATGTGCGGTGCCGGCCGATGCGGCACCTGGCGGGCACTGCAGCACGAGGGCGTTGCGCCGGACATCATGACGGTGGCCAAGGGACTGGGGGGTGGATACATCCCCCTCGGCGCCACCATCTACAGCGACACCATCGCCGAAATCCTGCACACCCATGGTGGCCCGCTCACCGGCCACACCTTCACGGGTCATACTACGGCGTGCGCGGCGGCCGTGGCCGTGCAGACCATCATCCGCCGCGAGCGGCTGCTCGAGCGCGTGCGCACGCTCGGACCGGCCTTCATGAGCCTGCTGCGGGCCGGGCTCGCGGACCTGGCCGCCGTGGGCGACGTGCGCGGCCGGGGATTTTTCGTCGGCGTGGAGCTCGTGGCCGATCGGCGCTCCAAGGCGCCGTTCGANNCTGGTGTATCCCGCGAGCGGCAATGTCGACGGGCGCCGCGGCGACACCATCATTCTCTCCCCGCCCTACGACACACCCGTCGAGCAGCTCGAGGAGATTGCCGCGCTGTTCGCGCTCTCGCTGCGCACCGCTCTGGCCGGCGCACCGGTCGTCCGGGATGACTGATCGGCCGGGTCGATTTGTCGACGCCGGCGGCGCCCATACGTTTACACGATGTCGGTGCGCCGGCACGTTGTCGATGCGCCGGTCCGATATCAGTCAGTTTCACGGGGGTTGACCATGCACAACACAGCGCGGATGTTGCTCGGCGTTTCCTTGGCCGGCTCGATGGCCCTGTCCTCGATGCGCATCCAGGCGCAGGAATCCACGGCCCGCTCCACCTTCGAAGCGGCGGCGCAGGCCCTCGGCGGACTCGAGCGCGTGCGCAGCGTCAAGAACATCACACTGATCGGCTACGGCGAATGGGCCTATCAGTTCGGCATGGCGAACGTCACCGCCTCGCCGAATGCCGCGATGCGGGAGATCGCCGCCAATGATTTGCGCCGCGTGTACGACCTGGAGCACGGCCGCTTTCAGCAGGCCGAGCGGCGCAACATGCTGTTTACCTTCGCGCTGTTGCCCCAAACCAGCTGGCAGCCGATCAACGAGGTGCTGGACGGCGACATCCCTTTCAACATCGACCTCGAGGGCAAGCGCACCCGCGTGCCGCGCTGGGGCGGCACCGCCTGGCATCTCGACGGCGTGCATATGCGCCGCATGTGGGCCATGAACAATCCCATCGTGGCGGTGCGCACCGGCCTGGATCCCACCAGCAAGCTGAGCAATGAGCGCACCGAGGGCGACCTGCGCTGGGTCGATGTGACCGTCAAGGAAGGCGACAAATTTTCGGTGGCCTTCGATGCACGCACGCACCTGCCGGCGCGGATCGAGTGGATCAACCCGCACAACAACTTCGGACAGCTGACCTTCACCACGTATCTGGAGGGCTATGCGCCCATTGCGGGAATTCTGCTGCCCATGAGCTACAACACCAAGATCGACTGGCGCGGCGTCAATTATTTCAGGATGTACGTCGACGGCTACGAAGTCGACGGCAAGATCCCGGACCTGGCCGCGCCGTGGGCGGTGCGTCTCGCACCCGAACCCATCGACCCCATCCTGGTGCAGCCGATCACGCCCATCAAGATCGCCGATCACGTCTGGTATCTGAAGTTCGGCGAGCAGGCCACCATCGCCTTCGAGTTCTCCGATCACATCACGCTGTACGAGCTGCATCGCAAGCCGATGGCCAAATTGCTGATCGATGCGGCGCGCAACCTGGTGCCCGGCAAGCCGGTCACCCAGCTCATCATTTCACACGCGCATTCCGATCACATTGCCGGCATCCGCGTGGCCGTCGAGGAAGGTCTGGCGGTCATCGCCCGACGCGGCAACGAGGGCATCATCAGTGACATGGTGACCCACCCCTCGCCCGATTACCCCGACTTGTTGTCGAAGAACCCGCAGCCCCTGAAATTCATCCCCGTGGACGAGCATCTGCGCCTCTCGGACAAAACCCTGACGGTCGATGTGTATTGGGACCGGATGAATTCGCACATGGCGGACGGGCTGTTCGCCTACGTGCCCTCGGCCAAGGCGCTGGTGGAGGCGGACATGGCCACGGCGGCGCGCACCTACCAGTATTGGGCGGACAATTTCGAGGACAACATCGATTACTACAAGCTCGACGTGGACACCCTGCTGCCGGTGCACTTCGGCACGGTGATGACCAAGGCCGAAGCCATCGACTTCATCAAGGGTGGCGTCAAGCGCGCCCGCGAGCGCTGCGTGGAGGAACTCGCCAAGGGTAACTACCACATCGGCTGTCCGGTGTTGTCGAACCGCTACTGACGGGGGTTGAACGGCTCGGCTGGAAGGACCCCCTAGAAGGCCACGTACGGACCCGTGCCGGCGCTGGTGGTGCGGCTCTCCACCACCGTGTACACGGTGCGCCCGTAGAAGAACGGCAATCCCCAGTCGAAGCTGTCACCCGTGGAGGAGGTTCCGGCGAGATCCGGATAGACGTTGAAACTCGGATTGCCGGTCTCCACGGTCTCGGGATTCGACACCACGAAGCTGGCGTTGGCGGTCGCGCCGCTGCTTCCCTGCAGACTGGCGGACAAGGACTGGGTCGAGGCAGGGCAATAAAACGTCGGGAAGTCGGACGTCGAGGCGCACGGCGCCAACGAGGCATCATTGAAGAAATAGCCGTTGGAGCCGGCGTCGATGAAGCTCTGCGTCAGCGTCTGGCCGAGGAACTGCGTGGTGAAGTCGCCGTATTCATCCAGGCCGATCACCGTGCCGGCGGATTTGTTGTTCGACTCGGTGTCGACCCCGAAGATCAGCGAGCCGGTCAGGGTCAGGGCGCCACTGGCCGCCACGGCCGGCAGCTGGATGACCACGCCGTTGTTGTCGGTGGTGAATGCGGTGACCGGGTTGGGCACCTGGCTGGCCAGCGGCACGATGACCGGCTGGCACTGCGTCTGGGTGCAGGAGTAATAAACCCCCGGTTCCGTCGAATTCGCGCAACCCGTGCCGCAGTCCTGGGCAAAGGGTCCGACGCCGAGAATGCCGTTCGCGCCGAACGTCGCGACCGTATCCTCCGACGGCCCGGTGCCGGAGCAATCCGCGGGCACCGTGGGATATGCCGCGGAACCGATGATCTGCACCGGCAGGTCCTTGGCCGTTTCGCCGCCCATGGTCAGATCGGCGCTGGCGACCGGTCCCCAGGAATAGCCGTCGATGAATTGGGTGCATTGGACCAGGGTATTGCCGTCTGCCGCATGCTGCAGCGGCAGGGTAAGCGAGGCCGACAGCACCGAGGCCAGCAGCCGCAGGCCGCTCGAGCCCGTGTCCACCTGCACATGGTCGATGGTCTGGCAATTGGTGGTGCTGCCGGGCACGCACACCGTCACGCTGACGAACAGCATGTTGAGGCTGTTGTCGGCCGGTCCGGCGTCCACGATCACCGATTGCACGTTTGACCCCGGCGTGGCGGTGGTCGTGGTGGTGGTCGCCGACGTGAGCGTATGGCCGCCGCCGCCGCCGCCGCAGGAGGCGGCGAGTACGGCCAGGCATGCCGCCTGCATGGCGCGCGCGTGCCGCGTCACTTGAGATCCTCGACGGCGACGCCCGCCGGAATGGCGCTCGCCAGATAGGCGACGCCGGAGAAGGAGCGCATGTGGCCGGCGCCGCGCACCACCAGATCGCCGGATTTCACCTCAAGGTGGCCGCGGCCGCCGTGGCGGGCCCCGACCGCCGCCGCGTAGGGATTGAAATAGCTGCCGAGCGCTTGCCGCAGGTTCGGAATGGCGGGCCCGCGCCAGGCCAACGCAAACACCGTGCCGCCCGGCGCCACGAACTCGCGCAGCGTGGTGCCCGACGGCAGCTGCAGTTCGTGCACCTGATACAAAGATTGGGCCGTGACCTTCACCGAGGCCCGCAGAGCGGAGCGATCGGTCTCGACCGTGTCGGCAGACCCGCCCAGGGTGGCCGCGGCGATGCACGGCCAGGATAGGGCGAAAATCGCTCCGGCAACCTTCAAAGTGGCGGCCATGGTGAAACTACCCTCGGGCGTATGGGCTGGATTGCCCGGTTTGATCCGCAGCATGACCGATAGTTCATGAAAATTGCTTCACATAGCCCCTCTGGCCGGTCCCGCGCTGCTGGCGGATCGCGTTGCCGCTTACAATCGCGCGGTGAAACCGCTCGAGCATCTGATTCAGAACAATCGCGACTGGGCGGCCTCGATTCTGCGCCGCGATCCGGACTTCTTCGCCCGGCTCGCGCGCCAGCAGTCCCCCCGCTATCTGTGGATCGGCTGTTCCGACAGCCGCGTGCCGGCGAACGAGATCGTCGGACTGCCGCCGGGCGAATTGTTCGTTCACCGCAACATCGCCAACGTGGTGGTGCACACGGACCTTAATTGCCTGTCGGTGATGCAATTCGCGGTGGATGTATTGAAAGTCGAACACATCATCGTCTGCGGTCATTACGGCTGCAGCGGCGTGCGTTCGGCGCTGTCGAACGAGCGCATCGGCTTGAGCGATAATTGGCTGCGCCACATCCAGGACGTCCGGGAACGGCATGGCGCCCCGCTCGCGCGGCTGGCGGATCACCAGCAGCGCCTCGACCGCCTGTGCGAATTGAACGTGCTCGAACAGGTCACCCACGTCTGCCAGACCTCCATCGTGCAGGACGCCTGGGAGCGCGCCCAGCCGCTGGCCATTCACGGCTGGATCTACGGACTGCACAACGGCCTGGTGCGGGATCTCGGCTACACCGCGGCGCACCCCGGCGAGGTTGCCGAAGGCTACGGCCGGGCGCTCGCCGCCTTGCCGCCGGGTGCATGACGGGCACTTCGGGCCGCCGATTCTGTAAGATCGCTTATCGGCGTTCCCCGGGGAGAATCGATGAGACAGATTTGCGCGATCCTGGCACTCGCTCTGTTCACGGCCGGAGCGGCTCAAGCCGCCCAGAAGCTGCGCATCCTCACCTGGGCCGATTACGTACCCGCGGACGTCATCGCCGCCTTTGAGAAGGAGACCGGCATCACGGTCGAGGTGACGCTGTCGAACAACGAGGAAATCATCTCGAAGTTGCGCGCCACCGGAGGCGCCGGCTATGACCTCGCCCAGCCGTCGCAGGATCGGATCACCGGTCCGCAGCGCGAGTTCGGAATCTACAAGCCCATCGACCTGACACAGGTGAATCTGCAGCAATTCCAGCCGGCTTTGCTGGACATCGTCAAGCGCAACGCGACGCTGGACGGCAAGCTGTATGCGCTGCCCTATCTGTGGGGCACGGACGGGCTGGTCGCCAAC
This sequence comes from Gammaproteobacteria bacterium, assembly GCA_003137095.1. Classification (GTDB taxonomy): domain Bacteria; phylum Pseudomonadota; class Gammaproteobacteria; order Steroidobacterales; family Steroidobacteraceae; genus Bog-1198. The sequence continues at coordinate 6,089 of PLET01000075.1, read as the reverse complement.
GTCAAGCGGGCGAAGGTCGCGGACTACGGCGATTTGTGCCGTGCGGACCTGAAGGGCAAAACCTCCATCCGGCTGCGGCGTCCGACGCTGATGGCCTTCGCCTTTGCCGCCGGCAAGGACCCCTTTTCACTGTACGGCGATCCGAAGGCCTACGCGGCGCTCATGGAGCAGGTGGGAGCCACCTTGTCGGCCTGCAAGGGCAACGTCAAGTTCTTCTACGACAACAAAGATCAACTGTTGAACGGCATACGCTCCGGGGAAATCGTGGCTGCGATGATGTGGGATACGGGCGGCTGGAGCCTGAATCGCGAGAACCCGGATGTGCAGTTCATCATCCCCCGTTCCGGCGCTCTCGGCTGGCTCGACACCTTCGCGCTGCCGGCGCGCGGACGCAACGACGCGGCCGCCTATGCCTGGATCAACTTCACCATGCGTCCGGCCATGGCGGCGCGGATCACCAAGTCCGTGGGCAGTTTCTCGGCGGCGAACGGCACCTGGCCGTTGCTCGATCCGCGCCTCAAGGCGCAATTCACCGCGGCCTTTCCCGACAGCGCCCTGAAGGCCATCCACTGGTACCCGGCGATCCCGCCCGGATTGGAGGAGATCGAGGGCCGGGTGCTCGATCGGGTCAAGGCCGCCAATTGAGCACGCCGGATCTGGTCGCCGACGCGGTCGTCAAGCGGTTTGGCGAGCATGTGGCCGTCGATTCGCTGTCCTTTGCGGTCGAGCGCGGCAGTTTTTTCTCCATCCTCGGTCCCTCGGGCTGCGGCAAGACCACCCTGCTGCGCATGATCGCCGGGTTCATCGCCCCGGACGCAGGTGACATCGCCATCGGCGGCGGCAGCATGCGCGGCGTGGCACCCAATCGGCGCCCCGTCAACATGGTGTTCCAGCAGCTGGCATTGTTTCCCATGATGTCGGTGGGGGAAAACGTCGCCTTCGGCCTGGCACGCCGCGGCATCGCCCGGGCGGAGCGCCGGCGGCGCAGCGAGGCGATGCTGGAGCGCGTCGGACTCGGCGGCGCGGCGCACAAGCGCGTCGATGAGTTGAGCGGCGGTCAGCGCCAGCGCGTGGCGATCGCCCGCAGCCTGGTGTTGGAACCCACCCTGCTGCTGCTGGATGAGCCGCTCGGCGCCCTGGATCTCAAGCTACGCGAGCACATGAAAATCGAGCTCAAGCAGCTGCAGGCGGCCTTCGGCACCACCTTCGTGTACATCACCCACGATCAATCCGAAGCGCTGGTGCTCTCCGATCACGTGGGGGTGATGAGCCACGGGCGCTTCGAACAGCTCGGCACCCCGCAGGATCTGTACTATCGGCCGCAAACGCCCTTCGTGGCCGCCTTCGTGGGTGCCAACAACCGCGTCGTCGGGCGCGCCACCGCCCGCGACGGTGCGTCGATCGAAGTGACCACGGCGGACGGCTGGGTCATCCGCGCGATTCATCATGCCGCCGGTGCCATTGCCGTCGGCGATCCGGTCGAGGCGTTCGTGCGTCCCGAGGTCGCGAGCCTGGGGCGCAGCGAGGCGCAGCTGCCGGCGGGCCAGCCGCCGCACGCGGGCGAGGTTCTGAGCGTGCTGTTCGACGGCGCGAATTCGGCCGTGCTTTTGCAGGAGAGCCGGTCGCGCCGCGAGTTTCGCATCGCACTGCCGCAGACCGGCCAGTTCTCGGATCTGAAGCCGCAGGAGAGGATCCTGTTCAGTTTCGATCCGGCGCGCGCCGTGTGCTTTCCCGCGCGCGCGCAAGCGGCGGGCGCGGATGCCTGAGTCGGCGGCGCCGCGCTGGCACGCGCGCTTCATGCTCGGGCTGCTGCTCGCGCCGGCGCTGCTGTGGCTGGGCGCGCTCATCGTCGCGCCGCACCTCGACCTGGCCGTGCTCAGCCTGCGCGAACGCGTGGGCCCGAGACAATACGCCGCCAGCCTCGCGCAGTACCGCACATTCTTCGCTGATCCGCTCTACTGGCACGTGTTCGTGCGCACGGCCTGGATGTCCGTGGTCGCGACGCTGTTGACGCTGCTGCTGGCGTTTCCCATCGCCTGGGTCATCGCCAAACTGGCGCGCGGCCGGGCCGGCTCGCTGCTGTTCATCGTCTGCCTCATTCCGTTCTGGGTGAGCGAGACGGTGCGCACGCTCGGCTGGATGATCCTGCTGCGCGAGTCCGGCGTGCTGCCAGGTCTGCTGGTGCGCCTCGGCATCACGGACATGCCCGTAGAACTGCTGTATCACGATGCAACCATTCTGGTCGGCCTGGTCTACACCTCGCTGCTGTTCATGGTGGTGCCGCTCATTTCGAGCCTGGAAAGCCTCGACAACTCGTTGATCGAGGCGGCCTACGACCTGGGTGCTGGCGGCTTCACCATCCTGCGCAGCATCGTCATTCCGCACGCCGCACCCGGCATCACCGCCGGCTGCATCGTCGTGTTCATGCTCACGCTGGGCAATTACCTCACGCCGACGCTGCTCGGCGGCAAGAACTCGGAGTGGTTCACCGAGCAGATCTACAATCAATTCATCGTGCGCTTCAACTGGGAACAGGGCGCGGCCTTCGGCTTTCTGCTGCTCGGGCTGTCCACCGCCATGGTGATGGCGGGCCTGCGGCTCACCGGACAGCGCTTCGGCGACGTGATGCGACGCACATGATTCCCTCCCTGCCGCGTCCGCTCTGGCTGCGCGCCTCCACGGCCTGCTACGTGGGGGCGTTTCTGGTGTTTCTGTTTCTGCCGCTGATCGTGGTGACGGTGTTCGCCTTCAATGATGCGCCGTATCCGGCGCCGCCCTGGCGCGGCTTCACGCTCGACTGGTTCACGGGCAATGCATCCAAGGAACGCGTGGGACTGTTTCAGGACGCGCAGCTGCTCGGCAGCATCGGGACCAGCTGCCTCGTCGCCGCCTGGGTGACGCTGCTGTCGGTGCTGATCGGCACTGCGAATGCATTCCTGCTGGAGCGCGGCCGCTTTCCCGGCAAGCAGGCGCTGTCGGTGCTGATGCTGGCGCCGTTGGTGATTCCGGGGGTCATTCTCGGCATTTCGATACTGGCCTTCGCCAGCCGCATCGCCGAATTCGCCGACGACGCCTTCGGATGGGACCTGGATTTCCTGCGCCCGGGCCTGCCGCTGGTGGTTCTCGGCCAGTTCTCCTATGTCGCCACCATTGCGACGCTGACCATCAGCGCCCGCTTGCGCCGTTTCGACGGCACACTGGAGGAGGCGGCGCTGAATCTCGGCGCCACGCGCGCCGCGGTGTTTCGCACCATCCTGCTGCCCTACCTGCGCCCGGCCCTGGTGGGTTCGTCGGCCATCTCATTCCTGATGTCGTTTGCCGATTTCAACACCACCCTGATGCTGGTGGGCGCGGATTCGCCGCTGACGGTGATGATGTACGGCCGCATGCGCGAGGGCGCGACCCCGACGTTGAACGCCGTCAGCCTGTTCCTGATGGTTGCCTCCGGGCTGCTCGCCCTGACGCTGATCCGGCGGGCGCCGCGGCGCCCGTCCGTCGCGGCCTGACCCTTCCGCCCCGTCGGGCCCGGCGCCGGTTGCTTCAGCGCCGGTTGAGTCAGCGCCGGTCGAGCGTGATGCTGACCGGGCAATGGTCACTGCCCATCACATCGGGATGGATTGCAGCGGATTTCACCCAGGCACGCAGTTGCGCGGAGACCAGCACGTAGTCGATTCTCCATCCGATGTTGCGCGCGCGCGAATTGGCGAAATGGCTCCACCAGGTGTAATGGCCGTTGCCCTGGGTGAACATCCGAAACGTGTCGACGAAACCCGCGTCCACCAGATTCTGAAATCCTGCACGCTCCTCGTCGGTGAAGCCCTTCTTGCCCCGGTTCGATTTCGGATTGGCGAGATCGAGCTCGGTATGGGCGACATTGAGGTCGCCGCAGAACACCACGGGCTTCTTCTTCTCCAGCTCCTTGACGTAGGCGAGAAACGCCGGGTCCCAATGTCCGAAGCGCAGCGGAATGCGGCTCAGATCGTCCTTCGCGTTCGGCGTATACACGGTCACCACGAAGTAATCCTCGAACTCGGCGGTGATGACGCGGCCCTCGCCGGCACTGTCACGCTCGAGCTCATCGGCGAAGCTGAAGCGTTTCGCGAACGAGGCGGGGAAGCCGTTGACGACTCCGATTGGTTCCAGTTTGCAGAAAATGGCGGTCCCGGAATAGCCCTTCTTGACCGCCGAATTCCAGTACTCGTGGTAGCCCGGCAATTCGATCTCGATTTGGTCGCGCTCGGCCTTGGTCTCCTGCAGGCAGAGAATGTCAGGACGATGCGCCTCCATGAAGGGAGCCAACCGGCCTTTCTTCAGCACCGCACGGATGCCGTTGACGTTCCAGGAATATATCTTCATTGGAAAATGGCCCCGGTCTTCCCACCTAAGCATGCCGCTTAGCCGCGGCATCATCTCACATCGCGCCCCGACGGCGCTCCGATCCCGCAGGCTCAGTCCTGCTGCAGGCCGCGGCTGCGGATATAGGTGGCGCGCCCGGCGAGAATGTGGGCCTGCATGATGCCGTGCGCCCAGATCGGATCGCGCGCTTCCAGGGCCTGGACCAGTTCCAGATGCTGCTCGGCGCTGCGCTGCAATTCGGCCGGTGAATACTGCCCGAAGGTGCGCAGGATCAGCGGTGCCTCGGTCAGCCCGGCGAGCATTTTGGCCAGCCGCGGGCTGTCGGCCGCCGCCTGAATGGCGCGGTGGAAGCGATCATTGAGGTCACCGATGCGCGCCAGAAAGCCCGTTCGCCGCCGCTTCGACTCGCGCACCTGCACCTCGGCCAGGGCGCGCAATTCGGCGATGGCCTCCGGCGAGGCGCGTTCGGCGGCGAGCCGTGCACTGATCGGCTCGAGCATCGCCCGCAGTTCGAAGATCTCCTCCGCGTCGCGCGCCTCGAATAGGGCGACGACGGCGCCGTGATTCGGCAGGAAGTGCACCAAACCCTCGGCGTGCAGGCGTCGCAACGCCTCCCTCACCGGGGTGCGGCTCACCCCGATGGCGAGCGCCAGCTCGGTCTCGATCAGCCGTACGCCGCCGGCGTGGCGGCCGAGCAGGATGCCCTCGCGGATGGCGGTATAGGCACGTTCGGCGGCTCGCATCGCACCCTCAGGCCTTGGCTGCGGCAGCCTTCATCGCCCACTTGCTGAAGGTCGGCCGGCGCGGCGGCTGCAGGCCGGTCTCGGCCAAACAGCGCAATTTGAGCTCATCCATGTCTTCGAAGCCGCGGTCGAACAGCTTGACCGGGCCGCGCCGCGCCGCCATCTCCCGGCGCAGCGCCGCGGTCGCCGCCGCATCGACCTCGCCGTGGGCGCCCAGAACCACCCCGTAGCGGCGGGCTCCTTCGGACGTCACCAGCCCGGCATCGACGTCGAACCTGACCTTCTCCGGTTCGCGCTCCAGCGGGTCGCCGCAGCCGCCCCCGCCCCACGTGTCGGAGAGCAGCAGATCGCCGGCCTCGACCTTGACGTGGTCGAGTTTCGATTCGAGCAATGTACGGCTGCCGTCGCTGCGCACCAGCGTCTTGCGGCTGCGCGCACCGGGCAGGCCGCCGTTCACGCCCCACGGATAGGTGAGCCAGCGGTCGTCGTGGATCGAGATCTCCCCCGGCTCGAGAAAGCGGTAGCCGATGCGCAGACCGTTACCGCCGCGATTCTTGCCCGGGCCGCCGGTATCGGGGATGGTCTCGTAAATGTCGATGCGCAGCGGGAAATAACTCTCCAGGAATTCGTTCGGCACGTTGGTGAACGACGGCCAGAGCGAATGGCCGTCGGGGCCATCGCCGAAGGGCTTGCCGGGAATGCCGCCGAAGGTGATCTGGTAGAGCTGATACCAGTCGCCGTTCCTGTCGTGGCCGGAGTACATGAAATGCGGAGAATCGGAAAATCCCGCGGCGCACATGAATTGCGGATTGCCCTGGCCGAGCAGCCCTCCCAGGATGTCGAAGATGCGGCCGAGGGCGTGCGTGCGGCAGGACAACGCCGCGGGCTTCAGGGGTTTGAGCAGGGTGCCGGCCGGTATGCGCACCTCCATCAGGTCATAGAACCCGTCGTTGAACAGGATCTGCGGATCGAACACCATGATCATGTAGA
>PLET01000068.1 GCA_003137095.1 Gammaproteobacteria bacterium | reverse complement strand
CCCGCGCCGCCCCACGCCCGGCGACCCGCACCGCCCCACGCCCGGCGGCCCGCGCTGCCTCCCGCCCGGCGGCCCGCAGCGCCTCCCGCCCGGCGCGCGGCGCCCCGCCGCGCCGCGAACTGTACCCGCCGATCGAGCCGTTCCGGCACGGCCATCTGCGCGTCTCGGATGTCCATGAGATCTACTACGAGGAATGCGGCAACCCCGCCGGCAAGCCGGCGGTGTTCCTGCACGGCGGACCCGGCGCCGGCTCCGACCGGCGCGCGCGCCAGTTCTTCGATCCGCATCACTACCGCATCATCGTGTTCGATCAGCGCGGCTGCGGCCGCAGCCGGCCGAGCGCCAGCCTGATCGAGAACACCACCTGGCATCTGGTCGCCGATATCGAACGGCTGCGCAAGCACCTCGGCGTGGAGCGCTGGTTGGTGTTCGGCGGATCCTGGGGCAGCACGCTGGCGCTGGCCTACGCCGAGGCACATCCCGAACGCGTCACCGAACTGGTGCTGCGCGGCATTTTCCTGGTGCGCTACGCCGAGATCCGCTGGTTCTATCAGCACGGCGCGTCGGAGATCTTTCCTGATCAATGGGAGCCGTATCGCGATCTGATCCCCGCCGACGAGCGCGACGATTTCCTGAGCGCCTATCACAAGCGCCTGACCGGGGCCGATCAGCGCGCCGCGCTCACCGCGGCGCGCGCCTGGGCCGTGTGGGAGGCCTCGACGAGTTTCCTGCACGGCAATGCCGACACCATCAAGCGCGCCGGCGAGGACCAGTTCGCCCTCGCGGTGGCCCGCATCGAATGCCATTACTTCGTGAACCGCGGCTTCCTGCGCAGTGAATCCCAGCTCCTCGACGATGTGCCGCGCATCCGCCACATCCCGGCGACCATCGTGCAGGGCCGCTACGATGTGGTGTGTCCCGCGACCAGCGCCTGGGCCCTGCACCGCGCCTGGCCCGAGGCGGACCTGGTGATCGTCCCCGATGCCGGTCATTCGGCCTTCGAGCCCGGCAATGCCCACGAGCTGGTGTTGGCGACGGACCGTTACCGCAGCCGCTGATGCGTTGCGCCCTTCTCATTGCGAGCGCCCTGCTGGCCGCCTGCGCGGCGGCGCAGGCGGCGCCGGCGAAGCTGCTGCGCTTTCCGGACATCTGGCACGACCGCATCGTGTTCAGCTACGCCGGTGACCTGTGGACGGTGGCTGCCGCCGGCGGCACGGCGACGCGCCTGACCGCGCACCCGGGCCTGGAACTGTTCGGCAAGTTCTCGCCCGACGGCCGCCAGATCGCGTTCACCGGTCAATACGGCGGCGACGAACAGGTGTACGTCATGCCGGCCGGCGGCGGTGCGCCGCGCCAGCTCACGTTCTATCCGGCCAAGGGTCCGCTCGCGGACCGCTGGGGCTACGACAACCAGGTGTACGGCTGGACCCCCGACGGCAAATCGATCCTGTTCCGTTCGGCCCGCGATGCCTTCATTCTCACCGGCTCGCGGCTCTACACGGTGCCCGTGGAGGGCGGCGCCGCGGTGCCGCTGCCCATGCCGGTGTCGGGCGCCGGTCATTATTCCCCGGACGGCACCCGGATGGTGTACTCGCCGCTGTGGCGGGACTTTCGCAGCGAAAAGCGCTACCAGGGCGGCTGGGCCAACGATTTGTACATCTTCGACCTCGGGCATCCGTCCCTGGTGCAGGTCACCGACGATCCGCGCACCGACCGCGATCCGATGTGGATCGGCGATGCGGTTTATTTCAATTCGGACCGCAGCGGCGTGTTCAATCTGTACCGCTACGACCTCGCCACCCGCCAGACCCGCGCGCTCACCCACTACCGCGATTGGGACGTGCGCTGGCCGAGTGCCGACGCCGACGGCCACATCGTCTACGAATTGGACGGCGAGCTGCATGTGTTCGACACCCGCGGCGAATCGGACCGCGCGGTGCCGATCGAGGTGCCCGCCGACGACACCAGCCGGCGGCCGCAGGCGGTGGATGCGGCCGACGACATCGAGAGCATCGCGATCAGCCCGGGCGGCGAGCGCATCGCGGTGGTGGCGCGCGGCGACGTCTTCGACGTGCCGGCCGGGCACGGCGTCACCCGCAATCTGACGCACTCCTCCGACGCCCACGATCGCGAAGCCGGCTGGTCCGCCGACGGCAGGCGGCTGGTGTACGTCTCGGACCGCAGCGGCGAGGATGAGATCTATGTGCAGGACCAGGACGGCGCCGCCGCGGCGCAGGCTCTCACCACCGGATCGGCTGCCCGCTATTTCGCGCCGGTGATGTCGCCCGACCAGAAACGCATCGCCTTCGCCGACAACGCCGGACGGCTGTTCTCGGTGGAGATCGCCAACCGCCGGCGCGTGCTGGTCGCGCGCGATCCGGCCGACATCGCACGTGAGTACCGCTGGTCGCCGGATGGGCGCTTTCTCGCCTACACCCTGAACGAGCCGAGCGGCTATTCCGGCGTGTACGTCTGGGCGGTGGCCGATGAGACCTCGCGGCGGGTCACCCCGGAGCTGTTCCGGGCGCATACGCCCGCCTGGGCGCCGGACGGGCAATTGCTGTATTTCCTGAGCGAGCGCGATTATCCGGCGCTCATCAGCACCGTCGAATTCGACTTTGCGACCGATCGCCAGACGGGTATTTTCGCGATCGCGCTGCGCAAGGGGTCCAAGAACCCGTTCGGCGTGCAGGATGAGGAACCGGGCGACAACAAGGCCAAGGACAAGGACACGGACAAATCTCCGCCCACGGTGCAGATCGATTTCGACGGCATCATCCAGCGCGCCATCCGCGTGCCCGTGCCGGCCGATGATCTGGCCAACCTGCACGTGGGCACCGACAACCTGCTGTATCAGCGCACCGTGCCGCCCTTCTACCCCCCCGACCCGGAGCCCAAATCCACGGTGATGTCGTTTTCGATCAAGGATCGGCAGGCGAAGCCCGTGGCCGAGGCGGTGAGCGCCTGGTCGGCGACCGCGGACGGCAGACACGTGCTTGCGAAATTCGGCGCGAAGGAGCTGAAGCTGTTCGAGGTCGGCCGGGGCGAGGACGGCGCCGGCGAGGATGCCCGCGGCGGCGACGCCCACGGCGATGGCAAGGCGGTGTCGCTCGCGGGGCTGGAAACCACGCGCATCCCCGCCGCCGAGTGGCGCGAGATCTTTGCCGAGGTGTGGCGCCGTTACCGCGACTACTTCTATGTCGCCAACATGCATGGCTACGACTGGGTGAAATTGCGGCAGAAATACCAGCCGCTGCTGGACTCGGTCGGCCATCGTGCGGATCTGAATTACGTGATCGCCGAGATGATCGCCGAGCTCACCGTGCAGCATGCCTACATCCAGGGGGGCGATCTCGGCTTGCCGAAGCGGCCGTTCGTCGCCCTGCCCGGCGCGCGCTTCGAACTCGATGCGAAGTCCGGCCGCTACCGCATCGCGCGCCTGTTCGCCGGACAGAACGAGGAGGAGCGCTACCGCTCGCCGCTCACCGAGGTGGGCGTCGACGTGCACGTCGGCGATTATGTGCTCGCGATCAACGGGCGCGAGCTCGATGCCGCCCACGATCCCTACGAGCTGCTCGAGGCGCCGGCCGGCCAGCCGGCCGAGTGGCGCGTGGCGGCCTCCGCCGATGGAAAATCCGCACGCACCATCCGCTACCAGCCGCTCGCGAGCGAGGCCAATCTGCTGTATCTGGACTGGACCGCCGACAAGCGCGCCCGCGTCGATGCCTTGAGCCGGGGCCGTGTGGGCTACATCCACATCCCCGACATGGGCGAGGACGGCTTCTACGAATTCATCAAGTGGTGGTACCCCCAGGTGCGCAAGGAGGCCCTGCTGGTCGATGTGCGCGACAACGGCGGCGGCGAGATTTCGCAGATGCTCATCGAACGGCTGTCGCGCCGCCTGCTGAGTCTCGACTACGCGCGCAACTACGGCGCGCCCATGACCTATCCGGAGGCCGTGCAGCTCGGTCCGCAGGCGGCGCTCATCAACGAGGATACGGCCTCGGACGGTGATATTTTCTCCTACATGTTCAAGCAGCAGAACCTCGGCCCGCTGATCGGCAAGCGCACCTGGGGCGGGGTGGTGGGCATCAACGAGCTCGGACCCTTGCTCGACGGCGGCACGGTGTACGTGCCGCAGGTCGCCACCGCAAGCGCCGCGGGCCAATGGATCATCGAAGGCCATGGCGTCGATCCGGACATCCGGGTCGAGCAGGATCCGGTGGCGGTGCTGGCGGGCCGCGATCCGCAGCTCGAGCGCGGCGTGGCCGAATTGCTGAAGCGGCTGCCGGCCGCACCGGCGGGTCTGCCGCCGCCGCCCGCGCCGCCGGTCAAGACCCCGGCACCCTGATGTCCGAACTCGCCACCCTGGGTCTCGCGCGCGCCACCGATGCACGGCAGATCGCGGAGATGTCGCGCGATTTGATCGAGCAGGGGCTCTCCTGGTCGTGGACGCCGGCGCGTGTGCAGCACTTCATCGGCGGTACCGACTCCTCGGTGGTGGTGGCGCGGCGCGAGCGGCGTCTGGCGGCCTTCGCCATCATGCATTTCGGCGATGACGTGGCGCATTTGAATCTGCTGGCCGTGGCGCCGGCGCACCGCCGCCAGGGCTTGGGACGGCGGCTGATGGAGTGGCTGACCGTCACCGCCGTCGAGGCGGGCGTGTTTCGCATCAACCTGGAGCTGCGCACCCATAATGAGGCGGCCCGGGTGTTCTACGAGAGCCTGGGTTTCGAGAAAACCGGCGTCATCCAGGGCTATTATCAGGGCCGCGAGGCGGCGCTGCGCATGTCGAGGCGCTTGGCGCACGATCCGTGCTGAGCCGACCCTTCGGCCCCACCGGGCGCACCGTCGCGGTCGTCGGTCAGGGCAGCTATCACCTGGAAAATGCCGGCGAGCAGGTCGCGCTCGAGAGCTTGCGCCGTGGGCTCGAACTCGGCATGACCCACCTCGACACGGCGGAGATGTACGGCTCCGGCGCCGCCGAGTCCCTCATCGGCAAGGCCATCCGCGGGCGCCGCGACGGCCTGTTCCTGGTGTCCAAGGTGCTGCCCCAGAATGCCTCCACCGCCGGCACGTTGCGTGCCTGCGAAGGCACGCTCGCCCGCCTGGGCACCGACCACCTCGACTGCTACCTGCTGCATTGGCGCGGGCACTACCGGCTAGAGGAGACCATTGCCGCCTTCGATACCCTGGTGCGCCAGGGCAAGATCCTCTCCTGGGGCGTGAGCAACTTCGATGTGGGCGATCTTGAGGAGGTGGCGGCGATTGCCGGCCCCGGGCATCCGGCCTGCAATCAGGTTCTCTATCACCTGCAGGAGCGCGCCATCGAACACGCGGTGCTGCCCTGGTGCCAACAGCACGGCACCGCGCTGGTCGCCTACACCCCGTTCGGTCAGTCGCCCGCGCCCTTCGAGCCGGCATCGCAGGCCGGCCGCGTGCTCGGGCAGATCGCCGCCGCGCATGCGGCCACCGCGCGGCAGGTGGCGTTGCGGTTTCTGCTGCGGCTGCCCGGCACCTTCGTCATTCCCAAGGCCGCATCGCTGCAGCACGTGGCCGACAACGCCGCGGCCGCCGCGTTGTCCTTGAGCGAGAAGGATGTTGCGCGCATCGATGCCGCATTCCCGCGCGGACCCCGGCCGCGCAGCCTGCCGATGCTCTAGTTCTGATCGCCCGGGGTCCAGGGCGAGGAGGACAGTTCCAGCTGCCGCAGGCGCGGACCCTCCAAGCGGCCGATTTTGATCGAGGTGTCGTACAGCACCACGCCGAAGCCGAGCAGCGCAATCACGATGGCGATCGAGGCGCGCACATGCCGCGCCTCGAAACTGCGCAACGAGGCGGCGAATCCGATCAGCGCGAGCACGGCGGCGACCACCACGATGGCATCGACGCTGGCGCGCTGCCAATAGCTGCCCCCGAGATGCAGCCACATGCCGAATTCGTCGAAGGTCAGCGCCATGGCCACCCCGTAGATCACCGCGGTCAGCAGCGCGGCGGTGGCTGCCGGCCGGCAGAACACGCTGTAGCCGCCCACACCGGCGAGCAAAAGAATGCCATAGTTGAGGTGGTGCACGTGGGTGCCGCGCAAGAACAGGTACAGGTTCGGCATGCGCTGCGACATGATGAGGAACACCACGGTGCGCGCCGCGATGAAGGTCAGAATGAATCCGAACAGGGCCCGGCGGGCGAGCTGCGCGGTATCCGGGGTCATGGGGCTCCTCGGGTAGGAAAAAACGAATGAATGATGAACGGAGGCCAGCATGACGTGGACCAAGAGCCAGCGCAACGTGGTGATCGCCGCCTATCTCGGCTGGACCCTCGACGCCTTCGACTTCTTTCTCATGGTGTTCATGTTCAAGGACATCGCCGCGGAGATGCATTCGAGCCTGCAGGTGGTCTCGACCGCAGTGCTGCTGACCCTGGGGATGCGGCCGGTGGGCGCCTTCCTCTTCGGCCGTCTCGCCGACCGCTTCGGCCGCAAGCCCGCGCTCATGTGGAACATCCTCGCCTACTCGGTGCTGGAGTTCGCCTCCGGATTCGCGCCGAACATGACCACACTGCTGTTGGTGCGCGCCCTGTTCGGCGTCGCCATGGGCGGGGAGTGGGGCATCGGCTCCGCACTCACCATGGAGACCATTCCGGCCTCCGCGCGCGGCTTCGTCTCCGGTTTGCTGCAGACCGGCTACCCGACCGGCTACCTGATCGCCTCGCTGGTCGTGTACCTGCTCTATGACCGGCTCGGCTGGCGCGCCATGTTCATGGTCGGCGTGATCCCGGCCGTTCTGGTGTTCTTCATCCGCCGGGGTGTCGATGAATCGCCGGCCTGGCGGGAAATCCAGCACCGCCCGCGCCTTGGCCTGATGACCGTGTTGCTGCGCCACTGGCAGCTGGCGCTCTATGCGATCGTGCTCATGACGGCCTTCAACTTCTTCAGCCATGGATCCCAGGACGCGTATCCCGGCATGTTCCTGAAGATCCAGCATCACTTCGACACCCGCTTGAGCTCGCTGTTGACGGCGATCGCGAACGTGGGCGCCATCTGCGGCGGGCTGTTCTTCGGCTGGCTGTCCGAGAAGATCGGCCGGCGCCGCGCCATCATGACGGCGGCGCTGTTGTCGCTGCCGGCGCTGCCATTCTGGGCGTTCGGCTCGACACCGTTGATCCTGGCCGCGGGTGGGTTCCTGATCCAGGTCGCGGTGCAGGGGGCGTGGGGCGTGATTCCCGTGCATTTGAACGAACTGTCGCCACCGCAGATTCGCGCCACGTTTCCCGGTTTCGTCTATCAGCTCGGCAACCTGTTCGCCGCGGTGAACCTGAATCTGCAGGTGGGCATCGCCGAGGCCCACGGCAATAACTATGGCCTCGCCATGGCGCTGGTGGTGGGCACGGTCGCGGTGGTCATCACCGTGATGGTGGCCTTTGGACCCGAGCGGCGCGGTATCGTCATGAGCGGCGCCGCCCCGGCCTGACGGTTGCGCTTGACGGTGGCTTTTTCCGGTCGGTCGGCGCGGACAAAGCCCGTGCCCTGTCGGCGCTTGACGACAGACTGCGCGACTTCCCTGGATTATGTCTTATTGCACGCGCATCCGCGCCGTAATTGGACTTAAATCTCCATACCATAATCGCTGTCTCAGAGATTATTCCGCTCGTTGGCGAATCAACCAGGGGATCCGGCACAGTAATGAGCAACGGCTTTCGCGGCATGCACATGCTCGCGGTGTTTCTGCTTTGCGGCATCGCCGCTTCGACTCGCGCGCAGGTCAATGTCACGACCTACCACAATGACATTTCCCGCACCGGACAGAACACGCAGGAAACCCTCCTCACCCCGACCAACGTCAACAGCAGCCAGTTCGGCAAGCTGTTCTCCGTGCCGGTGGATGGTGCCGTGTTCGCCCAGCCGCTGTATCTCGCGCAGGTTGCGATCGCCGGCGGCACCCACAATGTGGCCTATGTGGCCACCGAGCACGACAGCGTCTACGGCATCGATGCGGACACGGGCACCATTTACTTCCAAGTGAGCCTGATACCCGCCGGCGGCACCACGGTCAGCAGCCAGAACGATCTTGACTGCACCGACATCACGCCCGAGGTCGGCATCACCGGCACGCCGGTGATCGACCCGGTGGGCGGCACCCTGTACGTGGTCGCGAAATCCAAGGTCAGCGGCAACATCGTGCAGTATCTGCACGCCCTCGACGTCACCAGCGGCGCCGAAAAATTGGGCGGTCCGGTGCTGATCCAGGCCACCGTGAACGCCAATACCGCCGACGGCAACGGCACCACCGTGCATTTCGATCCGGTGCTGCACAACCAGCGCCCCGCGCTGCTGCTCGAGAACGGCCATGTGGTGATCGCCTGGGGCTCGCATTGCGACAGGCTTCCCTGGCACGGCTGGGTCATGTCCTACAGCGCCGGCACGCTCGCCCAGGAGGCGATCTACAACACCACCACCACCGAGATCGCCGCCGACAAGAACGGCTGCGGCGGCATCTGGATGTCGGGCGCCGGTCCGGCCGCCGACAGCGCCGGCAACATCTACTTCGCCACCGGCAACGGCGGCTGGAACGGCACCACCGACCTGAGCGACAGCATCATCAAATTGGGGCCGCCGGCCGGCGGCACCTTTCCGGTACTCGACTATTTCACCACCTACAACCAGGCCACCTTGGAATCCGAGGACGCGGATCTGGGCTCCGGCGGCCTGGTGCTGCTGCCGCCCTCGAGCGCCGGGGTACAGCTGCTCGCTCAGCAGAGCAAGCAAGGCACGCTGTTCGTGGTCAACACCGGCAACATGGGCAAGTACTGCCCGAATCTCACGCCAGCCTGCAGCGGCGCCGATACCCAGATCGTCGAGGAACTCCAGGAAGCGAGCTCGGGGGTATGGGGCTCGCCCGCCTACTGGAACGGCAATCTGTACTGGACCGGTGCCAATGATCCCATCCAGGCCTACTCGTTCAACCCCAACGCCATCGTGCCGGTTTCCACCAAACCGACCTCTGCCAGCGCGCAGATCTTCGCCTTCTCCGCACCCACGCCCTCGATTTCCGCCAACGGCACCACCAACGGCATTCTGTGGGCATTGGACGGCAGCGCGGATGATTCCACCTGCGACGGCGGCGGCAGTAGTTGCCTCGGGCTGTACGCCTACGATGCCACCAATCTTGGCCATCTGCTCTACAGCAGCAAGCAGGCGGCGAACAATCGCGACTCACCCGGCACTGCGGTCAAATTCGAAACCCCCATCATCGCCAACGGCAAGGTGTACGTCGGCACTCAGAGCAGCCTCACGGTCTACGGACTGCTGAGCGCGAATCCGACCGCGGCCAGCCCCGCGCTGAGTCCCGCGCCCGGTACTTACGCGACAGCGCAGTCGGTTGCCCTGTCGGACACGACGCCGGGCGCGACGATCTACTACACCACCAACGGCACCACGCCCTCGACATCCTCCACGCCCTACACCGTGCCGATACCGGTCGGCGCCACCGAGTCCGTCAGCGCCATTGCCGTGGCGAGCGGCTATGTCAACAGCGGCGTAACCAGTGGACTGTATGTCATCGGAACGCCGGCCGGCGTAACCAATGTCAGTCTCTCGGCCGCCGATAATGTGGTCGCACTCGCCGCGAACGGCACGGCGGTGACCGGCGGCGGTCTGGACGGCGGCGGCAACGCCTTTTCCACCGCGCTGCTCGGCAGCTCGATCACCTGGGCCGGATCCACCTTCATCTTCGGCGCCGCCGGCGTGGCCGATGCCGTCAGCTCCGCCACCATCGCCCTGCCCGCCGGCAGCTACTCCACGCTCAATCTGCTCGCCACCGCGGTCGACGGCAATCAGCAGAATCAGCCGTTCCTGGTGACCTACACCGACGGCACCACCACCAGCTTTGCGCAGAGCTTGAGCGATTGGCATTCGCCGCAGAATTTCCCGGGCGAGACCGTGGTGCTCAGCATGGCCGACCGCGTCACGCAGAGCGGCGCGCTCGACACCAACGGGCCGTTCGATCTGTACGGCTATTCCATCCCCATCAATGCCGCCAAGACGCCTAAGAGCCTCACCCTGCCGAACAACCGCAGTGTCATTGTCCTCGCCATCGATGCCATCGGCACCGCCGCCACCACGCCCACCGCCGCGGCCACTCCGACCTTGACCCCGCCGCCCGGCAGCTTCACCACGGCGCAGAGCGTCGTGCTCGCCGACAGCACCCCGGGCGCGGTGATCTACTACACCACCAACGGCACGACACCGACCACCGCCTCGGCGGTGTACAACGCCGCCGCGCCGCTGCAGATCAGCGCCACCACCACCCTCAATGCCATCGCGGTGGCCGCCAACTACACCACCAGCCCGGTCAGCACGGGGCTGTACACCATCACCGCCGCCGCGCCGAGCGGTCCGACCCCGGTCACTCTGGCCGCGGCCGACGATGTGTTCGCACTCGCCGCGAACGGCACGGCGGTGACCGGCGGCGGTCTGGACGGCGGCGGCAACGCCTTTTCCACCGCGCTGCTCGGCAGCTCGATCACCTGGGCCGGATCCACCTTCATCTTCGGCGCCGCCGGCGTGGCCGATGCCGTCAGCTCCGCCACCATCGCCCTGCCCGCCGGCAGCTACTCCACGCTCAATCTGCTCGCCACCGCGGTCGACGGCAATCAGCAGAATCAGCCGTTCCTGGTGACCTACACCGACGGCACCACCACCAGCTTTGCGCAGAGCTTGAGCGATTGGCATTCGCCGCAGAATTTCCCGGGCGAGACCGTGGTGCTCGGCATGGCCTACCGCGTCACGCAGAGCGGCGCGCTCGACACCAACGGGCCGTTCGATCTGTACGGCTATTCCATCCCCATCAATGCCGCCAAGACGCCGATGAGCCTCACCCTGCCGAACAACCGCAGTGTCGTGGTACTCGCCATCGACCTGCATTGAGTGGAAATAAGCATCCTGGTTGACATAACGTCGGCGGAATTGCGACGCGAATTCAAGCCGTGGATTTTGTGGCGCCAATATGTCGGATCTCGAACGCGACCGGCAGAAAATTGAATTAAATTGCGCAACAGATCATTGGGTCGGCGCGTGATTTTGTGAATTGCGTCGTCGACGAACTTTCGCCGCTAGGGGTTTGACAGAGAATGAGAATGGGCCGGTTTTACCTTCGGGTGACTGCGATCGTGCTGCTGTGCTTCGCCGCCGGTGTGCTGCACGCGCAGGTCAACGTCACGACCCACCACAACGACAATTCCCGCACCGGGCAGAATCTCCAGGAAACCATACTCACCCCGGCCAACGTCAACAGCACCCAGTTCGGCAAGCTGTTCTCCGTGCCGGTGGATGGCGCCGTCTACGCCCAGCCGCTGTATTTATCGCAGGTTTCGATCGCCGGCGGCACCCACAATGTGGTCTATGTGGCCACCGAGCACGACAGCGTCTACGGCGTCGATGCGGATAGCGGTACGGTCTACTTCCAGGTCAGCCTGATACCCGCCGGCGGCACCACCGTCAGTCCCAGCGATCTGCAAGGCTGCGAGGACATCGAGCCGGAGATCGGCATCACCAGTACCCCGGTGATCGACCCCGTGGGCGGCACCCTGTACGTGGTCGCGAAATCCAAGGTCAGCGGCAACGTCAGGCAGTATCTGCACGCCCTCGACGTCACCAGCGGTGCAGAGAAGCTCGGCGGCCCGGTGCTGATCCAAGGCTCGGTGGCGGCCAACACCTCCGACAGCAACGGTACGACCGTGGCCTTCGATCCGGTGCTGCACAATCAGCGCGCCGCGCTGCTGCTCGAGAACGGTCATGTGGTGATCACCTGGGGAGCGCATTGCGACAAGATTCCCTGGCACGGCTGGGTGATGTCCTACAGCGCCAGCACGCTCGCCCAGGAGGCGATCTACAACACCACCACCACCGAGATCGCCGCCGACAAGAACGGCTGCGGCGGCATCTGGATGTCGGGCGCCGGTCCGGCCGCCGACAGCGCCGGCAACATCTACTTCGCCACCGGCAACGGCGGCTGGAACGGCACCACCGACCTGAGCGACAGCATCATCAAATTGGGGCCGCCGGCCGGCGGCACCTTTCCGGTACTCGACTATTTCACCACCTACAACCAGGCCACCTTGGAATCCGAGGACGCGGATCTGGGCTCCGGCGGCCTGGTGCTGCTGCCGCCCTCGAGCGCCGGGGTGCAGCTGCTCGCTCAGCAGAGCAAGCAGGGCACGATGTTCGTGATCAACACCGGCAACATGGGCAAGTACTGCCCGAATCTCACGCCAGCCTGCAGCGGCGCGGATACCCAGATCGTCGAGGACCTGCAGGGCGCGAGCTCAGGCATTTGGGGCTCGCCCGCGTACTGGAACGGCAACCTGTACTGGACCGGTGCCAATGATCCCATCCAGGCCTACTCGTTCAACCCCAACGCCATCGTGCCGGTTTCCAAGGTGCCGACGTCCGCCAGCACGCAGATCTTCGCCTTCTCCGCGCCCACGCCCTCGATCTCCGCCAACGGCAACACCAACGGCATTCTATGGGCCTTGGACGGCAGCGCCAGCAATTCGACCTGCGCTGCCGGCGATTGCCTAGGGCTGTATGCCTACGATGCCACCAATCTCGGGCACATGCTCTACAACAGCACCCAGGCGGCGAACAACCGCGACTCGCCCGGCTCGGCGGTCAAATTCGAAACCCCCATCATCGCCAACGGCAAGGTGTATGTCGGCACTCAGGGCGCCCTGTCCGTATATGGACTGCTGAGCACGACCAATCCAGCCTCGAGTCCCTCGCTGAGTCCGGCGCCCGGCACCTACACCACCGCACAGACCGTCACCTTGACGGACAGCACGCCGGGCGCGGTGATTTACTACACCACCAACGGCACTCAGCCCACCACGCAATCTGCGGTTTACAGCTCTCCCCTGCAAATCGGCGCCACGACGACGATCAATGCGATCGCGGTGGCGAGCGGTTATGCCGTCAGTCCCACAACCAGCGGGACTTATGCGATCACTTCCAACGGCGTGGGTTCGGCGGCGGTGAGTCTCGCGTCGGTTTATAACGCGGTGGGAATCGTCGCCGACGGCACCACCTTCACCGGGGGAGGATTCGACGGTGACGGGGATGCCCTGTCTGCCACCGCGCTCGGCACATCGTTCAGCTGGGCGGGCTCGACGTTCACCTTCGGCGCCGCCGGCACGCCCAACATCGTCAGCGGCGGCGCGACCGTCGCTTTGCCCGCCCAATACGATGCGGCCGTGAACGTGGTGGCATCCGCCGTCAACGGCAACCAGGCGAACCAGAGCTTCGTGGTCACCTATACGGACGGCACCAGCACCACCTTCACCCAGAACATCAGTGACTGGCACGCGGCGCAGAGCTATCCGGGTGAATCGCTGCTGATATCCATGCCCTACCGCGACGAGCAGAACGGCACCATGGACGCCAACGGGCCGTTCAACCTGTACGGCTATTCCTTTGCGGTCAACAGCGCCAAGCTAGTCAAGAGCATCACCCTGCCGGCCAATGCCAACGTGGAAGTGGTCGGAGTCGGAGTCAACACGGTCGCGGCGCTGACCCCGACGATGAGCCCGGTGGCGGGAACGTATACCGGCACGCAGTCGGTGTCCCTGTCGGACGGCACCCCGGGCGCGACGATTTACTACACGCTGGGCGGCGCGACGCCGACCACGAGTTCGACGCTCTACACCGGCCCGATCGATGTCGCCATCACGACGACGATCAACGCGATTGCGGTATCGCACGGTGAGCTCACGAGCGCGGTCGCGACCGGCGCCTATACGATCACGACGACCGCGGCGACGCCCGTGAACCTCGCGGCCGCCTACGGACGCTATGCGATCGCGGTCGAGGGAGCGGCCGCGCTCGACGGTGGCATCGACGGACACGGCGACGGGTATGCCGGCAACCTCACCGGCACGGACCTAACCTGGGCGGGCAGTCCCTACCTGCTCGGTCAGATCGGCACGCCGAGCGCAGTAGCTGACGCAACGATCGGGCTGCCGCCCGGGAACTACACCGCCATCTCGTTGGTCGGGACCGCCGTCAATGGTAGCCAGGTGCAGAGCGCGCGAGTCTCGACCACATTCACCGTCAACTACCAGGACGGCTCGAGCGCGAAGTTCGTGCAGTCGATGAGCGACTGGCATGCGCCGCAAAGCTATGCGGGCGAGCAGATCGCGCTCGAGATGCATTACAAGGTCACCTCGAGGGGCACGCTCGAGCCCGGGAAGTATTACCTGTACGGCTACGCGTTCCCGCTCGATCCGACCCGGGTCGCGGTGAGCCTCACGCTGCCCGCGAACCGCGATATCGTCGTGCTCGCGGTTGACATCATGCCCTAGGCGACGGTCAGGGCGCTTGCGGTACTACGTTCAAGCCGCCTGCAGCCGCGCCTGGATCTGCTCGAGCGGCACGCCCTTGGTCTCGACGACCATGGTCTTTACCCAGATCAGCTGCAGCACCATCATCAGCGCGAAGAACAGGAACACGTAGCCCGGCGCGAAATCGGTGACGACCTTCGGGAAGAAACTCGTGATCAGCGCCGCAAAGATCCAGTGCGTGAAGCAGCCGAGCGCCTGACCCTCGGCGCGCTGGCGGTTCGGGAAGATCTCCGAGATGAACACCCAGATCACGGCGCCCTGGCCGATCGCGTGGGCCGCGATGAACGCAAAGATACGAACCGGCACAATGGCGTAATGCGCCGTGAAAAACGCCCAGGAGACCAGGCCCAGGGAAAGGATGTACCCAAACGAGCCGATGAACAGCAGCG
>PLET01000106.1 GCA_003137095.1 Gammaproteobacteria bacterium | reverse complement strand
CGAATCCGCGAAGTTCGGCTAAGCCAGTCCGATGCAGACATACTTGGTGTCCAGGAACTCGTCGAGTCCCTGGCGTCCGCCCTCGCGGCCCAAACCCGATTCCTTGACGCCGCCGAAGGGCGCCACCGCCACGGCGGGCACGCTGTCATTCACCGCCACGATGCCCGACTGCAGCCCCTCGGTGAGCCGGATGGTGCGCGACAGGTCGCGGGTGAACACGTAGGCGGCGAGCCCGACGCTCACGTCGTTGGCCTTGGCGAGCACCTCGGCCTCGGTTTCGAAGCGGATCAGGGGCGCCACCGGCCCGAAGATCTCCTCGCCGAGGATGTCCATGCCGGCGCCGATGCCCTCGAGCACCGTCGGCTGATAAAAGTGTCCGCCGCGCGTGTGCGCCGCGCCGCCGACCAGGACTTTCGCGCCTTTCGCCAACGCATCGCGCACCAGTCGGTCGACCTTTTGGACCGCCTTGGCGCTGATCAGCGGTCCGATCACGACCCCGTCCTCCGCGCCATTGCCCACCTTCAGGGCCGCCACCTTTTGGGTGAAGCGCGCGGTGAACTCCGCGTAGATGCCCGATTGCACGTAAATGCGGTTGGCGCAGATGCAGGTCTGCCCTGCATTGCGGAATTTGCTGATCATGGCGCCCTCGACCGCCCGGTCGATGTCGGCGTCGTCGAAAATCAGCAACGGCGCATTGCCGCCGAGTTCGAGCGCGAGCTTCTTCATGGTATCCGCGCACTGGCGGTACAGCCGCTTGCCGACGGCGGTGGATCCGGTGAAGGACAGCACCCGCACCTTCGGACTGCGGCACATCACCTCGCCGGCTTCGGCGGCCCGCGTGGTGGTGACCACGTTGAACACGCCGGGCGGCACGCCCGCCTCATGCGCTAGCTTGGCGATGGCGAGGGCGCAAAGCGGTGTCTCCGCCGCCGGCTTGGCCACCATGGTGCAGCCGGCTGCGAGCGCGGCGCCGACCTTGCGGGTCAGCATGGCGATCGGGAAATTCCAGGGCGTGATGGCAACCGCCACGCCGCAGGGTTGGCGGATGGTGCTGTAGCGCTTGCCGGCGAATGCGGTGGGGATGACTTCGCCATAGGCGCGCTTCGCCTCCTCCGCGAACCATTCGAGAAAGCTGGCGGCGTACCCCACCTCGCCGCGCGCCTCGGCCAGGGGCTTGCCCTGCTCGGCGGTCATGGTCTGCGCCAGCGATTCGGCGTTGGCGAGCAGCAGGGCGTGCCATTTCTTGAGGATGGCCGAGCGCTCGTGCGCGGTCTTCGCGCTCCACGCCGGCAGCGCCTCGGCGGCCGCGTCGATGGACTGGTCGATCTGTTCGGGCGACAGGTCCGCGACCTCGGCGAGCAGTTCGCCCGTGGCCGGATTGTTGACCTTGAAGGTCGTCGTACCCGCGATCCACTGGCCCGCCACATAGGCGCGGTCCAGGTCCTGGTATCTGAGCGTGGGTTGCAGACTGGCTTTGGGAACTGACATGGGATTGGCCTCGCGTGGTATGACCCAATAATACTTCAGGTGCGCTCCAGGATCACGGCGATGCCCTGACCCACCCCGATGCACATGGACACCAGGGCGTAGCGTGCGCCGCTGCGATGCAATTGGCGTGCCGCGGTGAGTGCGAGGCGCGTGCCCGAGGCACCCAGCGGATGGCCCACCGCGATGGCGCCGCCGTTGGGATTGACGCGCGCATCGTCGTAATCGAGGCCCAACAGCTTCAGGCAGCCGAGCACCTGCGTGGCGAAGGCCTCGTTGATTTCGATCACGTCCATGTCGGAGAGTTTCAAATTGGCGCGCGTCAGCGCCTTGGGAATGGCCGGCACCGGGCCCAGGCCCATGAGGCGCGGCGCGACGCCGGCCACCGCACCGCTCACCACCCGCGCCAGGGGCTTGACGCCCGCGCGCTCGCCCGCCGCACGCGTGCCGAGCAGCAAGGCGCCGGCGCCGTCATTGATGCCCGAGGCATTACCGGCGGTGACGAAGCCGTTCGCCATCAAGGGTTTCAAGGCCGCGAGCTTCTCTGCCGTGGTGTCGGCGCGTGGATGCTCGTCCTGGTCGATGACCTGCACAGCGCCCTTCCGGCCGGGGATTTCGACCGGTTGGATCTCGCCGGCGAAGAACTTGGCAGCCGCGGCCGCCGCGTATTTGCGCTGCGAGCCGAGGGCGAAGCGGTCGCTGTCCTCGCGGCCGATGCCGTGTTCGTGGCCGATGTTGTCGGCGGTTTCGGCGAGCGTGTCACGGCCGAATTGCTTGTCAAGCAAGGGGTTCGGGAAGCGCGAGCCGATGGCCGAATCATACATCTTCACGTCGCGTGAATAGGCGGACTCGGATTTGCCGATGGCGTAAGGCGCGCGGCTCATGCTCTCCACGCCGCCCACCACGAACAGCTCACCCTGGCCGCAGCCGGCGGCACGCGCGCCGTCGAGCACCGCGGCGAGTCCGCTGCCGCACAGGCGATTGACCGTGAGGCCGGCCACCGTGATGGGCAGCCCGGAGAGCAGGCCCGCATGACGCGCCACATTGCGGCTGTCCTCACCCGCCTGGTTGGCGCAACCGGCGATCACATCCTCGATCGATTCCTTCGGAAACGGGCTGCGCGCGAGGAGCGCGCGGATCACGCCGGCGAGCAGGTCATCGGGACGCAGCGGCGCGAGCGCGCCGGCGTGCCGGCCGAAGGGGGTTCGCAATCCGTCGTACAGATAAGCGTCGAGCATTGAGGTTCTCGCTTGAAATTCGGGGGCAAAATTATAGGAGTTTTCGGCGCTGCGGGGGGGCGCGGTCTCATCTCGGCGACTTGGTTGCTAATGGCAACTATTGTTCAATTGCCAAGTTTCCGTGCGGCGGCTGGGGCGGGCGGTAGGGGCCGCGGCTGGGCCGGCGGCTGCAGCGGGCGCGGCGCCAGAGGCCGGGCCCAATTTAGACATCATGATGCTTCTGTAATAGCATCATGACATGCGAACCACGCTGACCTTGGATGACGACGTTGCGGCACGCATTCGGGCGGAGGCGCGGCGCAGCGGCAAACCCTTCAAGACGGTCGTCAATGAATATCTGCGGGCGGGGCTGGCGCAACGGCGCGCCATTCAGGCTTTGCCCACCTTTCGCATCGAGTCGCGGAATATGGGCGGTCCCCTCCCCGGATTGTCTTATGACAATATCGCGGCGCTTCTCGATGACATCGAGGGCCCCGGCCGTCGATGAAACTCATCGACGTGAACGTGCTGCTATATGCCTACGACGACGCGTCAGCGCAGCATGCGGCATGCAGCGCATGGCTCGGCGTGGCGTTCAATGCCGAGGAAACCCTGGCACTCCCGTGGCAGACGTTGCTGGCGTTCGTGCGCATTGCGACCCATTCCCGCGCCGTGCGGCGGCCGCTGGCGGCGCAGGAGGCCTGCGCGATCGTCTCCTCGTGGATTGCACGGCCGAACGTGGCGGTCATCGGCGCGGGCGAGCGCTTTTGGGAGACATTCCAGAACCTCGTGATCGAGGCAAAGGTGAGCGGTCCACTGGTGACCGATGCGGCGTTGGCGGCCCTCGCCGTGGAGCACGGCGCGACGCTTTGCTCCACCGACAGGGACTTTCGCCGTTTCAACGGCCTGAAGCTTGAGGATCCCAGCGATACCGCGCGCACACCGTAGCGGTCCCGCCGGCCGTTCGCGGCGCCCCGGCATCTCGGGTATTCTGCCGGGCAATCATGCAAGAGCGTTATGATCCCGCTGCCGTCGAGGTGGCGGCACAGCGATTTTGGGACGAGCAACGCAGTTTCGAGGCCAGGGAGGATCCGAACCGCGAGAAGTACTACTGCCTGTCCATGTTTCCCTATCCGAGCGGCCGCCTGCACATGGGGCATGTGCGCAACTACACCATCGGCGACGTGCTGGCGCGCTTCATGCGCATGCAGGGCAGGAACGTGCTGCAGCCCATGGGCTGGGACGCCTTCGGTCTGCCTGCCGAGAATGCCGCGATGGCGAATGCCGTGCCGCCGGCCAAGTGGACTTACGACAACATCGCGCACATGCGCAGCCAGCTCAAATCGCTCGGCTTTGCGCTCGACTGGAGCCGCGAATTGACCACCTGCCGTCCGGAGTATTACCGCTGGAACCAGTGGCTGTTCCTGCGCATGCTCGAGAAGGGCATCGCCTACCGCAAGACCGGTCAGGTGAACTGGGATCCGGTGGACAAGACGGTGCTCGCCAACGAGCAGGTCATCGACGGGCGCGGCTGGCGCACCGGTGCCCCGGTTGAAAAGCGCGAAATCCCGATGTACTACCTCAAGATCACCGATTACGCCGAGGATCTGCTCGACGCGCTCGACGGCATGACGGGCTGGCCGGAGCGCGTGCGCACCATGCAGGCAAACTGGATCGGCAGGAGCGAGGGGGTGAAAATCGGCTTTCCCCATGAAATCGGCGGTGCCCTCGCGCCAGGGCGCGGCGTGCTGCAGGTGTTCACCACGCGCGCCGACACCCTCATGGGGGTGACCTTCTGCGCGGTTGCACCGGAACATCCGCTGGCGCAGCACGCGGCACGCGCTGACGCGAAGCTCGCCGGCTTCATCGAGGAGTGCCGGCGCACGCCGGCGGTAGAGGCGGCGCTCGCCACCCAGGAGAAGAAGGGCATGGCGACCGGACTGACCGTGAGCCATCCCTTAAGCGGTGCGGCGGTGCCGCTGTGGGTGGGCAATTACGTGCTCATGAGCTATGGCGAGGGCGCGGTCATGGGCGTGCCCGCCCACGATGAGCGGGATTTCGAGTTCGCACTGAAATACTCCCTGCCGATCAAGCCCGTGATCACATTGCCGGGGCGCACCTACAGCACCGCGGCCTGGGAGCCGTGGTACGCCGAGCATGGGCGCTGCGTCAATTCGGGTGCATACGACGGCCTGGAATTTCAGGCGGCGGTGGATGCCATTGCCGCCGATCTCGAGCGTCTTGGTCTCGGCGAGAAACAGACGACCTGGCGACTGCGCGACTGGGGCATCTCGCGCCAGCGCTACTGGGGCTGCCCCATCCCCATAATCCAATGCGCGGCATGCGGCGCGGTGCCGGTGCCGGATGCCGATCTGCCGGTGGTGCTGCCGGAGAATCTGGTGCCGGACGGCAGCGGCAATCCGCTGCTCAAGGATGCGGCCTTTCTCGCCTGCCGCTGCCCGAGATGCGGCGCACAGGCGCGGCGTGAGACCGACACCATGGACACATTCGTCGACTCCTCGTGGTACTTTCTGCGCTTCGCCTGCAGCGACAATGCGGGTGCCATGGTCGATGAGCGCGTGAAGTACTGGCTGCCGGTGGACCAGTACATCGGCGGCATCGAGCACGCCATTTTGCATCTCTTATATTCGCGCTTCTGGACGCGGGTGATGCGCGAGATCGGCGAGGTGCCGTTCAAGGAACCATTCGCACATCTGTTCACGCAGGGGATGGTGCTCAATGAGGTGTTCTTCCGCAAGCCGGAGTCCGGCCGCGTGGAGTACTTCAATCCCGCCGATGTCGAGGTGAGCGTGGATGCGCTCACCCAGACGCGCCTCAACGTGCTGCGCGCCGACGGCAAACCGGTCGAATCGGGCGGCATCGTCACCATGTCGAAGTCGAAGAACAATGGCGTCGATCCGCAGGCACTGGTGGCTGAATTCGGCGCGGACACGGCACGGCTGTTCACCATGTTCGCGGCGCCGCCCGAGCAAACCCTGGAATGGTCCGACGAGGGGGTGCAGGGCGCCTATCGATTCATCAAGCGGCTGTGGAAATCCGTGTACGATCATGTGGCGGCGGCGAGCGGGGTTGCCGCGGACGGGGCTGCCGCGAGCGGGGTTGCGGCGTGCCGCCACGAACCGATCGATGCCGGCAGACTGACCGAGGCGCAGCGCGCTTTGCGGCGCCAGGCGCATCAGACACTCGCCAAGGTCACCGACGACATCGGCCGGCGGCGCACCTTCAACACGGCCATCGCCGCGGTGATGGAATTGCTCAACGCGGTGTCGAAATTCGAGGCGGACGGCGCCGCGGATCGGCGCGTGACGCAGGAGGCGCTCGAGATCGCGGTTCTGTCGCTCTCGCCCATCGTCCCGCACGTCACCCACGCGCTGTGGCAGGCGCTCGGGCATGCGACGGCGCTGATCGATGAGCCGTGGATGGCGGTGGATGCGGCCGCGCTCGCCACCTCGACGCTGGAGGTCGTGGTGCAGGTCAACGGCAAACTGCGCAGCCGGATTTCGGTGCCGGTGGATGCGGATGATGCGGCGCTGCGCGCGGCGGCGCTGGCCGATCCGAACGTGCAGAAATTCGTGGGCGCCGCCGCGGTGCGCAAGGTCATCGTGGTGCGCGGCAAACTCGTGAACGTGGTGGTGTAGCCGATGAGACGGGTCTTAAGTGATTACCAGGCCGCGACGCGGCCGAGCACAGCGGCGCGCATCGGCGTCGCGGCGTGCATCGGCGTCGCGGCGTGCATCGGTGCCGCGCTTGCGCTCGGCGGCTGCGGCTTCCGGCTGGCGGGCAGCGAAACCCTGCCGACCGTGCTCGCCAAGCCGTATTTGTCGGTGCGTAATCCGTACTCGGATTTCTCGCGCGAATTCGAGCGTCAACTGAAGACTGCGGGCGCCATGCTGCAGGTGGGGCGCGAGGGCGCGAGCGCCACCATCGATGTGTCCAAGGATCAGGTCGAGCAGCGCATCCTGTCGGTGTCCGCGCGCAACATCCCCACCGAATATGAATTGATCTACACCGTGGTCTACTCGGTGCATGCCGGCGACAAGGAAGTGCTCACGCCGCAAACCATTTTCCTGTCGCGCGACTATAGCTTCGATGAGACCGCGCTGCTGGCCAAGCAGAACGAGGCGGACATCCTGCGCGAACAGATGGCGCGCGATCTGGTCGCGATCGCGATGCGACGGTTGAGCAGACTGAATTAGGGCATGCTGCGCGTCAACGGCGTCGATCGGGTGGCGCTGGCCATCTTGCTGGAGCGCTACGGCCTGGACCTGCGCCTGGTTGCCCCCGAGGAGGTCATCCCGGGATCCTATTGGGGCGAGAGCGAGGCGGGCGTGATCGGTGCGCGGGTGTACGCGCGGCTCGACACGCCGCTGCATTCGGTGTTGCACGAGGCGGCGCATGCCATCTGCATGACACCGGAGCGGCGCGCCGGCCTCGACACCGACGCGGGCGGTGATCACCAGGAAGAAACCGCGGTCTGCTATCTGCAATTGGCGCTCGCCGACGCGCTGCCTGGCGTGGACCGCGCGCGCTTGTGTGCCGACATGGATGACTGGGGCTACAGCTTCCGACTGGGCAGCACCGCGGCCTGGTTCGAGAGGGATGCCGACGAGGCGCGCGTCTGGCTGCAGGCGCACGGCCTCATCGATTCCCAGGGGCGCGTGACCTATGTCAGCCGCTGATCCCGCACCGGATGACCCCGCGCCGCATGATCCTGCGCCGCATGATNNTCGGGTTGGCAGCGTTGGCCGGCGGCTGCACCCGCCTCGGCTTCCTCGCCGCCAACATACCGGCTGCCTTCGGCGCCTACCGGCGACGCTCCAACATCCCCTATGGCGCCGATGCCCAGCAAATGCTGGATGTGTATCTGCCGGACGCGCCGGCGCAGAAGCGGCCGCTGGTGGTGTTCTGGCACGGCGGGCGCTGGAGTTTCGGCGACAAGGGCGATTACCGCTTCGTGGGCGCGGCGCTCGCCGGACTGGGTTACGTGGTCGTGATCCCAAATTACCGACACTACCCGCAGGTGAAAATGCCGGGCTTCATGGACGATGCCGCGCGCGCCGCGCAGTGGGCGGCGGCTCACGCCGCCGAATGGCAGGCTGATCCTGACCGGCTGCATCTCATGGGCCATTCGGCCGGCGCGCAGATGGCGGCGCTGGTGACCCTGGATCGGCGCTACTTCGCCGCCACCTCATTGCCCACGCCGAAGATCGCGGGTCTGATCGGCTTGTCGGGTCCGTATGATTTCCTGCCGCTGCTCGAAGCGGATCTGCAGGACATGTTCGGACCGCCGGCGCTGTACCCGCTGTCCCAGCCCATCAATTTCGTGCGCGCGGATGCGCCGCCGGCACTGTTGGTAGTGGGCCTGCGCGATCGGACCGTCGCGCCGAAGAACACCTTGAATTTCGCGGCCGCACTATCGGGCGTGGGCGTGCCGGTGACCCTGAGGACATACGCGAACCTCGATCATGCCGACACGGTGGCCGCCCTGAGCCTGCCGGCGCGCGGCCGCGCGCCGGTGCTCGCGGACGTGGCGGCTTTCGTCAATCCGCCGGCGGTGTGATCGCCGCGGCGCACGCGATGCTCGCGCCAACGTCAGGCTGCGGCGCCGGCCACCGGCGCCGGCACGGCGGCCGCGCTGGCGTAGCAGCGGCCGAAGCGATTGGCGAGGAAGGGTGCGAGCGCGATGTCCTCCTGCCGGATCAGCCCCGACTGCGGCAGGCGACCGGCAGCGAGCAGGTCGAGGACGGCGCAGATGCCGCCGGCGGTGGTGATCTGGATGGCGCTGCGCATGCGCCCGCCCACCGGTGCCGCGTAGATCTTGTGCGCATAGGTTTCCTGCATGAGCTGGCCCTGGCGCAGGCCGCTCACCGTCACGAACACGATGACCACGTCCTGCAGGGTGATGGGCACGGCGTTCTCGAGGATGTCCTTGAGCATTTCGCGGCGGTCGCGCAGCCGCAGATCGTTGAGCAGCGCCTTCATGATGGCNNGGATAGCGGATGGTGCGGTAATTCAGATTGCGCACCTTGCCGGCCAGGGTCTCGCACAGGGTGCCGAGGCCGCCGGAGGTGTTGAAGGCTTCATATAGCACGCCGTCGAGCGAGAATTCCTCGCACTCCTCGAGCGGCTGGGTTTCGCGCAGCTGGCCATTGACGATGGCCTCGCACGGTTCGCAGTATTCGTTGATGACGCCGTCGGTGCTCCAGGTCAGATTGTAGTTGAGGGCGTTGGAGGGAAATTCCGGCAGCGCGCCGACCCGCATGCGCAGGTCACGCAGCTCGTCGAAGCGCGAGGCCAGATCGGCGGCGACGATGGTGATGAAGCCGGGCGCCAGGCCGCATTGCGGAATGAACGCGGTGCGCGCGTCGGCAGCGAGCTGCTTGACCGCGCGCGTGCTCGCGACATCCTCGGTCAGGTCCAGATAATGGGCGCCGGCCGTCTTGGCTGCCTCCGCGATGCGCCGCGTGGCGTGGTAGGGGGCGGCGCTGAGGACGGCGAATTGTTTGCTGAGAATTTGACCCAGCCGGGCGCCGTCGGTGATGTCGGCGGCGATCCGCACCACGGGCAGGCCGGTCTCGAGCCGCGCGAGCTGCTCGGCGGAGCGATCCACCACCGTCACCGCGTAGTCGCCGCAGCCGGCCAGGCGCTCGGCGATCATCGATCCGATCTTGCCCGCCCCGATGACGACGACGTTGTGCATGGCGCTTCTCCCGATTAGACGCCTATGTTTGGCGAAACACCTTGCGAATGGTAGGGGCAAACCGCGCATTATTCAGGTGTTCGGCCGGCAATATGCAGGTATGATCTTGCGAAATGCCGGTTCTGGACCCCATCGATGCCCAATTGATCGAGGCGCTGCGCCAGGACGGCCGCGCTTCGACGGTGCAATTGGCGCGCCTGGTCGGCCGCTCGCGCACCAGTGTGCAGAGCCGCATCGAGCGCCTGCAGCGCCAGGGCGTGATCGCCGGCTTCAGCGTACGGATCGCGCCCGACCAGGATCCGGGGGCGGTGCGTGCGCACGTGATGATCAAGGTGGGCCCGAAGGAGTCGCGCGCCGTGACCGCGGCGCTCGGCGCCATTCCGCAGGTGCGCGTGCTGCACTCGGTGAGCGGCGATGTGGATCTGATCGCGATCGCGGCCGGCGCGAGCGTCGCCGAGATGGATCAGGTCATCGACCGGATTGGTGCACTGGACGGGGTCGAGCGCACCACCTCGTCGATTATACTGTCGACCAAATTCGAGCGCTGAGCCAACCTTCGAGCGCCGAGGCCACTTTCGAGCGCCGAGGCCAGCCAACCGCGGAGTGCACATGTATTCGAAACAGATGACGGCCGGTTGGGCGGACATGGATTTCAACTCGCACATGAGGAATACGGCCTATCTCGACAAGGCGGTCGACGTGCGCTTTATGTTCCTCGCCGAGCATGGCTATCCCATCGGGGAATTCGTCCGGCTGAAGCTCGGACCGGTGGCCCTGAAGGATGAGCTCGAGTATTACCGCGAGATCCAGTTGCTGCAGGAATTCACGGTCACCCTGGAACTTGCGGGCATGTCGCCCGACGGCATGCGTTGGCGCCTGCGGCACGAAGTGCTGCGGTCGGACGGCAAGATCTGCGCGAAGATCACGAGCATCGGCGGCTGGCTGGATCTGGCCGCGCGCAAACTCATCGTGCCCCCGGAGGGATTGATGGCGACGTGGAAAAAGTTGACGCCGACCACCGATTACACCGAGCTGCGCGCCGGCAGCTGATGCCTGGCAAAAACGACGTCGAGGTGTCCGAATTGGTGGCGTTCCTGAATGCGCTGTCGGGCCCGCTGCCCGACGCCACGATGCCGATGCCGCCACCCTAAAAATTCGGCGTGGGTATCGTGAGATACCCACGCCGTTCGGATTATCGCGCCGACGGGGGAGTTGGCTGGTTGCCGACGCGAGATGCTCCTAAACCTTGATCACCGCAACCCTTGGAGTCCGGGACCTTGGGGTCCGAAACCCTTTGGTGGATTGCCGCGAGGTCGAATCCATCTTGCCAAATCGCTCCGGCGGTGCGAGGTACTCTTTCTCACTGATGGTGCAATTTATTTCACCTGTCAAAGACCGGCTTGGGCGCGGCGGCCGCACGGCGGATGCGAACGCACCAGTAGGCGAACACGGTGATGGCCAGGGTGAGGCAGCTGACGTTGAAATCGCGCTGCAGGCCGGGGGTGAAGGCCATGGCGATCAGGACCGCGGCCATGCCGGCGATGCAGAGCAGGGAGAGTGCCGGAAACCACCACATGGTGATGGCAGGCGCCGGCTCGCCGCCGCGCTCGCGCCTCACCCGCAGCACGATCTGCGCCAGGGCGGTGAGCATGTACACATAGACGATCAGCGCGCCGGAGGAACTCACCAGAAAATCGAACACCGCCTGCGGCGCTTCGGTGGCGGCGATGATGCCGAGATAGCCGGCCACCGCGCCGATCAGCACCGAGGCCACCGGCACGCGGCGCGCGTTGAGCTTCACCAGCATCTGCGGCGCGTCGCCGCGGTCGGCGAGCACGAACAGCACGCGCGAGGCGACATAGAACGCCGAGTTCAGACAGGACAACACGGCGGTGAGGATGATCACGCTCATGATCGATCCGGCCCACGGCACGTGCATGGTGTTCAAGGCGAGGGTGAACGGCGATTCGCCGCCGCGCACCTGGTCCCAGGGCACCACGCAGGCGATCAGGAACACGGACAGCACGTAGAACGTCAGGATGCGCCAGATCACCGCGGAACTCATGCGCGCGATCGCGCGCTCGGGCTCGGCCGATTCGGCGGCGGCAATGGTGGTGATCTCCGCGCCGGTCATGGCGAAGAACACCGTGGGCACGGCGGCGAACACCGCGATCCAGCCGCGCGGCGTGAATCCGCCATGGCTCACGAGATTGCCGAAGGTGGCGCCATGCGGCGCGCTCCAGCCGAAGGCATAGGAGGCCGCGATGACGATGAACACGATGATGGCGGCGACCTTGATGGAGGCGAACCAGAATTCGAATTCCGCGTAGGAGCGTGCCGACAGCAGATTCACGCCGGTCATGACGGTCATCAAGGCGAGACCGATGGGCAGCGGCGGCAGCGGGATCCAGCTCTGCAGGATGCGGGCACCGGCGATGGCCTCCACCGGCACGGTGAGCACCCAGAAGTACCAGTACAGCCAGCCCACCACGAACCCCACCCCGGGCCCGAGGCCGGCGCGCGCAAAGTCGGTGAAGGAGCGCACCTCGGGCAGCGCGGTGGCCATCTCCGCCAGCATGCGCATCACCAGCAGGATCAGCAGTCCGCAGATGCCGTAGCTGATGAAGGCCGCCGGACCGCCGGCGATGATGGAGGTGCTGCTGCCAACGAACAAGCCGGCGCCGATGATGCCGCCGATCGAGATCATGGTCAGATGCCGCCCCTTGAGTGAGCGGCTGAGTTGGGTGTTCATTCGCCCTCGACGTTGATACGCGGATCACCGAGTTGCGGCACGGTGGGGCTGCCCCACAGCTGGCGCTCGCGGATCCACGGTAGCGGATAGGCGGGATGGGGGCTATCGAATTCGCGCGCCAGGCGGTGCGCGTCCCAGATGGCCTGATTCAGCTGCGCGGGCGCCTTGCAATCGCCGGTGCGGAACACCGCCCCCACGCCGTGCATCGG
This sequence comes from Gammaproteobacteria bacterium, assembly GCA_003137095.1. Lineage (GTDB taxonomy): Bacteria > Pseudomonadota > Gammaproteobacteria > Steroidobacterales > Steroidobacteraceae > Bog-1198. Next base: position 34,859 of record PLET01000106.1, on the reverse strand, counting down.
CCATTCGGGCCGGCGCGCCTGCAATTCGCGCCACAGCGCGGTGTCGGAGCTGCGCGAGGTGACGAGTATCACCGCGTCGGCCTCGAGGTCGAATTCGCCGCCGTTGTCCCGGCGCGGCACGGCGCCGGTGGTGGGGCCGAGCAAATCCGGTCCGAACCGGTACAGATAGGCCAGGCGCACCCGGCCGGGCTCGATGCCGACGGCCCAGTGGCTGCACAGGGTCTTGATGCCCTTCTCGAACAGCATGCGCTTGTTGTTGAAGGACTCCATGGTGAACACCCCGTACTCGGCCACATCGGCCGCGTCGCACACATAGGTGACCTGGCGTCCCTGGTCGGCCATGAGCTCGGCGAGCGCGATGCCCATGAAATGCCCGTCGCCGTCCAGAATGAGCACGCGCTTGCCGGGCACGGGCTTGCCGGTGATCACCTGGAAGGGGGTGAGCACATGCGCCAGCGAGGCGTCGGCGCCAGGGATCGGTCCGGCATTGGCGCTGCGCCCGTCGGCCTGCCAAGGCGCACCGGTGGCGAGCACCACCTGGTCGGCGCCGTATTCGAGCACGTCATCGGCGCTCATGCGCGCAACGCCGAGGTGCACCTCGACGTTCTTCTTCAGCTTGGCGAGCTGGATCTGACGGTAGCCGATGACGCGGCTCCATTCGCCGAGGCGCGGCAGCTGCGTCACCAGGCGCCAGTGGCCGCCGAGCTCGCGTTCGGCGTCGCGCAGATGCACGGTGTAGCCGCGCGCGCCGAGCACGCGTGCGCACTCCATGCCGGCGGCCCCGGCGCCCACCACCAGCACCGAACAGGGCTTGGTGGTGCGGGCGAATTTCTCCGGATGCCAGCCGCGCCGGTATTCCTCGCCGATGGTGGCGTTCTGCGTGCACATGATCTGGCCGCCCTGCTGGAACTTCGAGACACAGATGTTGCAGCCGATGCACTCGCGGATGTCCTCGTTGCGCCCCTCCATGATCTTGACGGGCAGAAACGGATCGGCGATGGACGGGCGCGCGGCACCGATGAGGTCGAGAACGCCGGCGCCGATCAGGCCCACCATGTCGTCGGGGCTGGTGAGCCGGCCGTTGCCCACCACCGGGATGCCGGGACCGAGCAGGGACCTGCCCTGCCGGATGAAGGGCGTCATCCAGCCGGCCTTGCGGTAGCGCGAGACGCCGGCATCCTCGCCCCATTCGGCATAGTCGCCGATCTTCAGGGCGACCAGATCGACCACGCCCTCGGTGCGAAAGCGTTCGAGCAGCCGCACCCCGTCCTCGTGCGCCTCGACGCCCTCGGGCCCGTGCAGGGTGTCCATCTCGAAGCGCGTGGTGATGGCGCAGCGATCGCCCAGGGCGCGCTTCAGCGCGCCGAGCAGCTCGATGAAGAATCGCGAGCGGTTCGCGAAGCTGCCGCCATAGCCGTCGGTGCGCCGGTTGAAGCGCGGCTCGAGGAATTGGATGGGCACGGTGTCATCGCCCGCCGAGACCTCCAGGATGTCGAATCCCGCCTGCTCGGCGCGCCGGCCGGCCTCGACGTACATGTTGATGACGGTGCGAATGTCGAACTCGTCCATCGCGTAGCCGTACACCGAACGCGTGGCGAACAGCGGTGAGAGCCACTGGCTCGGGCTGCGGCCGAACTCGCGCGATTCGAGCGAGGGCGCATTGCCGCCGCTGTACCAGAGCTGGATGCCCGCGAGCGAGCCGTGGCGGTGCGCCACCTCGCACATATAGCCGAGGTTCTGCACATCCCCCTGATCCCAGATGCGCGCCGAGGTGTACGGGTATTCGTCGGCCTCCGGATGGATGGAGCAGTATTCGGTGAACACCACGCCCCAGCCGCCCTCGGCCTTCATACCGCGCAGATGCGCCTGGGCGCCCGGACGCTCGGCGCCGGGGCCGGCGCAGTGTGAGGTCTGCCAGAAGCGGTTGCGGCTGGTCTTCGGGCCGATCTTCACGGGCTCGAACAAAACGTCGTACTTGCGATCGCGCGGCATGGGCTACTGCTTATACTGATAGGGAGGGAAGCCATGAACGCCACCTGGAATTTCGCGGGCAAGGCCGTGCTGGTCACGGGCTCGACCACCGGCATCGGCGAAGCCTGCGCCCGCGCCTTTGCCGGCGGCGGCGCCAGGGTCATGGTGTCGGGCCGCGATGCGCACCGCGGGCGGCGCGTGGTCGAGGCCATCGAGGCGCGGGGCGGCAGCGCCGCGTTCGCCGCGGCGGACCTGCGCGAGCCCGGCGCCTGCGAGGCGCTGCTCGGCGCGACCCTCGAGCGGCTGGGCGGCCTCGACGTGCTGGTGAACAACGCCGGAATTCTCCACAGCGCCAATGCGCCCGACACCAGCGATGCGCAGTGGCTCGAGACCATGGCGGTGAACGTCAACGCAGTGTTCTACCTGAGCCGCGCGGCGGTGCGCCACATGCGCGCCGCGGGCGGCGGCGCCATTGTGAACATCGCCTCCGAATGGGGGCTGAACGGCGAGCCGAATCACGTGGCCTACTGCGCCAGCAAGGGTGCGGTCATCCAGATCACGCGCTGCATGGCCCTGGACCATGCGCGCGAGGGCATCCGGGTCAATTCGGTGTGCCCCGGCGAGATTCATACCCACATGCTCGATGACATTCTCTCCCGGCGCGGCGGCGATCTGGCCGCGCATCTGCAGGCGCTCGCCGCCGGCGTCCCCATGCGCCGCCTGGCCAGTCCCGCCGAGGTCGCGCACTGCGTGCAGTTCCTGGCCTCGGATCTGGCGAGCTACGTGACCGGCGTGAATCTGCCCGTCGACGGCGGCAACGACGCGACGGCAGGTCCGTATCCTTGAGAGCCGCTACGAGGCGGTCACCTCGACGGGCGCCGCGGTTTCCCCCGGGCGCAACCGATGGGCGTCGCCGGCCGGTGCATGGCCGTGCTCGTAGGGCCTGGCGAGCACCATGTAGATCCCGCCGAGCACCAGCACCCCGACGGTGGTGACCAGCATGGCGTAGTTGCTGTACCAGGGATCGTTCGGACTGCGCGGCCAGAGGATGTTGACGATGGCGCCGACGCCGTAGGCGAGGGCGATAAGATTCACCGGCAGTCCCCAGGCACCCAAGGAGAAGGGGCCGGCCGGGCGCCAGCCGCGCGCGCGCGCATACAGCGCCGCGAGCACGATCATCTGGAAGGAGATGTAGATGCCGATGGCGGCGAAGCTGATGATGGTGGCGATCGCGTCCTGGAGCCACAGCGCCGAGAGCGCGATGACGGCGGGGATGGCGCCCATGGCGATGAGCGCGGCGGCCGGCACATGGTGGCCGGGCGAGAGCCGGCTGAGCGCTGCGCTGCCGAAGATCATCTGGTCGCGGGCATAGGCGAATATCAGCCGGCTGGCCGCAGCCTGCAGGCTGAGCAGGCACGAGATGAACGAGACCAGCACCACCACGATGACGGCCCGGAATCCGGCCTCGCCCATGGCGGCGCGCAGCAGCGTGACGATGGGATCCTTGTCCTTGCCCGAGACCGCGGCGCCGATGTCCCCGATCGACAGCACGAAGGCGAGGCACACCCAGGTGGCGGCGGCGCCGCCGATGTAAATGGTCATGCGCATGGCCTTCGGGATCATGCGGCTGGCGTCCGGCGTCTCCTCGGCCACATCGCCGCAGGCCTCGAAGCCGTAGTAGCAGAACATGGCGGCGAGCGAGGAGGCAAGGAAGGCGGGCCAGTAGGGGCCGTTGGGGGCGGCATAGCGGGTGTCGGTGAGCACGGCGAGCGGCTGATGCCGTGCGAACAGCAGCAGGTAGCCACCGACCACGATGGCGCCCACCAGCTCGCAGATGAAGCCGAACATCGCCACCCGCGCGAGCAGGCGCGTGCCGGAGAGATTCAGCACCGTGGTGAGGGCGATCAGCACCAGCGCGATCAGTGTGGTGGCGAGCGCGGTGGTGTCGAGCCCGAAGAGCTGCGCGAGGTAGGGGGCCACGCCCGTGGCCACCCCCGCCATGGTGCAGCACAGGGCCCAGGCATACACCCAGCCCGCCATCCACGCCCAGCGCTTGCCCACCAGGCGCCGCGCCCAGGGATACAGGCCGCCGGAGATGGGGAACTGGGAGACGATCTCGCCGAACACCAGGCACACCATGAGCTGGCCCAGGCCGACCAGGATGTAGGTCCACCACATGGGCGGCCCGCCGGCCATGAATGCGCTGGCGAAGATGGTGTACACGCCCACCACCGGCGACAGGTAGGTGAAGCCCAGCGAGAAGTTCTCCCACTTGGACATGGTGCGGTCGAAATGCGAGACGTAGCCCAGCTCCTTGAGCCGGACGGCGTCGGCGTCCACCGCGCCGACGCCCTCGTCAGTCATTGGAGTTCCGGCCATCGCCAATCACCCGTGCCATCGCCAATCACCTGTGCCATCGCCACCCATCCGTGCCTGCGACACCCACAAGCTCATCAGAATTTGTACTGGAAATCCAGGCCGATGGTGCGCGGCTGATTGGTGGACACCCGCGTGATGGCATAGGTCTGCCAGGCGAACACGGTGTTGTCGATGGTCAGCTCGGCCACCTTGTTCGTAAGGTTGGTGCCGAACAGATAGGCCGCCCAGGGCCCGCTGCTGACGCCGAGGCGCGCATCCACCAGATTGTACTGCGGCAGGATCTGCGAATAGGCGGCCTGGTCGCGCACCGGGCCCACCTCCGAGCTCGAAGCGTGGAACACGGCATTCATCCGGTCGGTGAGCGCGGTCATGTAGCTGAGCGACAGCACCGCCGTGTACTTCGGCACGTTGAGCACCCGGGTGCCGGGCGAAATGCCCGACAGGATGGCGTTCGCCGACGGGTCGCTGATGTAGGCCTGGGTCCAGGCGCCGCTCAGATCCACCGTGAGGCCCTCGGCGAGCAGCGCCGACATTTCGAGCTCGGGGCCGTACGACTTGGCATTGCCGGCATTGGTGTTGTACGGATAGCCGCAGGTGAGGGAGAGCACCTGTTGGATGTGCTCCCACTGGATGTAGTACACGTCGGCATTGACGGTGAAGCGCCGGTCGTTGAATTTCGCCTTTTCGCCGACCTCGAAACTCCACACCGAATCGGGCGTGAAGCTCGGCTGCGAGGACACGGTGACCACGCCCGCGTCGCAGTTGTAGGCGTACGGATTGATGGCGAGCACCGCGGCGGTCGGGATGGGGATGGGCAGGTTGAAGCCGCCGGGCCGCGAACCCTTGGCGATGGTGCCGTACCAAGTCAGGTCCGGCGTCGGCTCATACGCCAGGTTGATCTTCGGCAGCACGGCGCTGCCACTGGCGCTTTGCGCCAGAATCGTCGCGTCCTGGTTGACGGAGGCCGTGCCGAGGCCCGCCTGATCGGCGAAATTGCTGATCTGGAAATGGAAAAAGCGCACGCCGGCCGTGAGCTTCAAGGCATCGGTGAATTTATACGTGCCCTCGCCGAAGATGGCGCTCTGCTTCAAGGTGTCCGGATTGTTGTCGTTGAACACCACGCCATTCGGATTGGCGGCCTGCGGGCTGGGATACGGCGGCAGCGTGGGATCCGGATAGCGCAGCACGCTGTTGACCGGCGCAACGTCCGATGCGGGGCAATAACCCGAGACAGTGTGATTGGCCACCGTCGGTCCGCCGCAGGTGAGCGCGTTGGCGAAGCCGGGCTCCTGATTGTAGGTGATGTAGCCGGAGTCGAGCTTGGCGAAGTACAGGCCGCCCACCCACTGGAAGGGGCCGGTGCCGGTGGACGTCAGGCGCAGCTCCTCGCTGAACTGTTCGGTGGGATCATCCTCGACGTACAGGTTCTGGATGAAATTCGGCACATACGCGCCGCCCACCAGATGTGTGAGGTCGTTGATGTTCTGCAGGGCCTCGGTGGAGTCGGTCGATTGCTCGACGAAGCGCCGCCAATAGCTCGTGGCGGAGGTGAGCGTCGCGCCGTCGAAGGCGTATTCCAGCTTGAGGCTCGCCAGCTTGAAGGAGTCATAGTACGGTTCGGGCTGATCGTAGGGCTGATAGATGGCGAGGCCGCCGGGGTTCTCCTGGAAATTGGCGTAGCCGTCGGCATCGATGCGCTGATACATGAGGGTGGTGGTCACCGACAGCGCGTCGCTCGGCTTGACCAGCAGGATGGCGCGCGCCGAACCATAGCGCTCGAGATTCGAGCCTTTGATGTCATCGAGCACGGGTGCGGCTGCGACGTCGCCGCGGTTGCAGAAATAGGCGCAGAACGGCGAGGTGCCGGGAGAGCCGGCCGGGGTATTCGGTGACGGAAACTGGCCGGGTTGGATGACGATGCGATCGATCCAGCCGCTGGTGTACTTGTCGGTGAGCACGAAGCGCAGCGCCGTGATGTCGCCGATGGGAATGTTCATCATCAGGCTGCCGCCGCCGTTCGTGCTGCCATGCGAGGTGTCCGACACCGTGGCATCCGTCGCGCCCTCGAACACGCCGAGCTTGGGCTGGTTGGTGACCAGTTTGATGGTGCCGCCCATCGACCCCGAACCGTACAGGGTGCCCTGCGGACCGCGCAGGGTCTCCACGTGATTCAGATCGAACAAATCGGGATCGATGACGGTGCGGCCGTTCAAGGCCACGGCCGAGGCCGACAGCGGGGTCTCATCGAGGTAGAAGCCGACGGTGGCGGCGGTGCCGCCGCCGGCCGACAGGCCACGCATTTCGTACTCGGTCTGGCCGGGACCGGCGGTGCGCAGCGACACGCCGGGCACCTTGCCGACCAGATCCTCGATGTTGGCGATGTCCTGGTTTGCGAGATCATTGCCGCCGATGGCGGTCATGCTGATGGCCGTGGCCTGCACCGTCGATTCGCGCTTTTCGGCGGTGACGACGATCTCGGCCACCTCTCCGGTCTCGCCGCCAGCCGTCGCGGGGGTCGCGATGACGTTGCGCGGCGCGGCCGCGCAGCACAGGGCGGCGCCGGCGGCCAATGACAAGAGCTTCTTCATGAGCGTTTCTCCCGAATGTAAGGCCACCATGCATGCGCCAGCGGTCACGCCCGCAGCGCATTCCAAAGCCGCCTGTTGCCCCCGCGCATCGATTGCGAGCGGCAACACCCCCTAACTCTTTTTGATACATCCCGACCGCGGTTCATCCGCGTTATGCTTGTTCGAGAGCACAATACGTAACATAGGGTTTACTGTCACGCAAGTTTATTGCACAGCAGGCACGGGCCGCATCGCCTGTTGCGACAATGTGACAGCCGCATGAAAGCCCGCTCGCGGGTGCTGCTGCTGGCCGCGGTGTTCTCCACCAGCCTGGGAGTGGGCCTGATTTTCGGCTTCGAATCGCCGCTGATCGCCGTGGTGTTGAGCCGCGCGGGCCATTCGAATTTCGTCGTCGGTGCCGTCAATGCGGTGAGTCTGGTGGCAGTGATCGTCATCGGGCCCGCGTACCCCTCGGTGATCGCCCGCCTGGGGTTGACGCGCTCCATCATCGCCGGCGTCTGCGGCGGGACCGTGCTGCTCGCCTTCATGCCCTGGTGGCCCACGGTGCCGATGTGGGTGGTGCTGCGGATCCTGACGGGGATGGCGCTCGGACTCACCTGGATCGCGAGCGAGGTGTGGATGAATCGTGTGGCGGGCGATGCCTCGCGCGGCGCGGTGATGGGAGTGTACGGCACGGTGTTTTCCATCGGCACGGTGGCCGGTCCGCTGCTGCTCGAAGTGACCGGCACGCGCGGTTGGCAGCCCTTCCTGATCGGCGCAGCCTGCCTGCTCGCGACGCTGCTGCCGTTGCTGCTACTGCATCGCAGCCTCAGAGCCGGGCTCGTAGCGGCGCAGGGTGTTTCCAACGCAGCGGCGCCAGACGCCGGCGCGGTCGTGCAGGATCCCGGCGTGGCGGCGCGAGCGCGGCCGGTGCCGGCCTTTCTGCTGCCCGGGTTCTTCTTGCGCGCGCCCGTGATCCTGCTGGCCGCACTGGTGGCGGGCCTGGTCGAATCGGCCGATCTGTCGCTCCTGCCGCTGTACGGCCTGAACGCCGCCCTGAGCGAACGCGCCGCGGTGTGGCTGATCGCGGCATTCCTCGCGGGCAATGTGGTGCTGCAACTGCCGGTCGGCCTGCTGGCGGACCGCTTCGGGCGCCGGCGGCTGCTCGGTTTGTGCGCGCTCACCAGCGGCGTGGGACCGTTGCTGCTGCCGGCCTCGCTCGCCACGCCGGCATTGCTGTGGCCGCTGCTGTTCGTGTGGGGCGGGACGCTGTATGCCTTTTACAGCCAGGGCATCGCGCTGCTCGGCGAGGAATTCGCGGCCGCGGATCTGGCGGCGGCGAACACCCTGTTCGTGATGGTGTATTGCTGCGGCGGCGCGCTCGGACCGAGCTTGGGCGGCCTGGTCATGGATTTGTGGCCGCGCCACGGCCTGCCGGCGCTGCTCAGCGCCGCGGCACTGTCGCTGGTCGCCGGGCTGCTGATCGCGCGGGGGCAGGGGCCGGGGCGGTCCACCCGGCGCGCGCCGCATGGCGTAGGATGACCGCCATGGGTTCGAGCATGAAGCCGCTGTTCGTCAGGTCGCTCATCGTCACGTCACTCATCGCTGCCACCGCCACCGCCACCGCCGCCACCGCCACCGCCGCCACTGCCGCCAGCGCCACCGCCGCCGCCACCGCTCCGGGCCGCTCGGCGGGCGTCGAGACGCGCTCGCCCATCAGCCCGGCCCGGATGTCGGCGACCGTCCGCACCCTGGCATCGGATGCCTTCGAGGGACGCGCACCCGGCACCGCCGGCGAGGCGCGCACCGTGGCCTACCTCATCGATCGCTTCCGCGCTCTTGGCCTCGAGCCGGCCGGCGATGACGGCTTCACGCAGCCGGTGCCCCTGATTCACAACACGGCCGGCGCGCCGACGCGGCTCGAGGTGAACGTGGGCGGCTCGGTGGTGCCGCTGCTCGCCGGACGTGACATCAATCCGCAGAGCCTGCGCGCGCTGTCGCAGGTGAGCATCGCCGGCGCGCCCATGGTGTTCGTCGGCTATGGCGTTGCGGCGCCGGAACGCGATTGGGATGATTTCAAGGGCTTCGATCTGCATGGCAAGGTGGCGGTATTCCTGGTCAATGATCCGGATTTCGAGGCGCAGCCCGGCGAAGCCGTGGCCGGCCGGTTCGGCGGCCGCGCCATGACCTATTACGGACGCTGGACCTACAAGTTCGATGAAGCCGCACGGCGCGGCGCAGTGGCGGCCTTGGTCATCCACGAGACCGGCCCCGCTGGTTACGGCTGGAACGTCGCCTCCAACTCGGTCGGCGGGTCCTATGACATCGTGCGCGCCGCCGGCGAGGCGCAACCCGTGCTGCTGCAGGCGTGGCTTGCGCGTGACGCGGCGGTCGACCTGTTCACCCGGGCCGGACTCGACTTCGAGGCGCAGAAGCGCCGCGCGCGCGACCCGCAGTTCCGGCCGCTGCCGATCGGCGATGCCCGCTTCAGCATCGAGATGCCGGTCAAATCCGAGCAGGTGCTGAGCCACAATGTCCTCGCCATGCTGTCGGGAACGACGCATGCGGGCGAGCGCATCGTGTTCGCCGCGCATTGGGACGCCTACGGCATCGGCGCGCCGGACGCCGCGGGCCGCACCATCCGGCGGGGCGCCAATGACGACGGGCTCGGCATCGCGGGCGTGCTGGAATTGGCGCGCGCCTTCGCGCATGCGCCGCGGACGCAGCGCACGCTGGTGTTCGCGGCCTGGACGGCGGAGGAGCGCGGCCTGCTCGGCTCGGAGACCTTCGCCGTGCATCCGCTGTTCGCGCTGGATGAGACCGTCGCCGACCTGACGCTCGACATTCTGCAGACGGCGGGGCCGGCGCGCGACGTGGTGCTGGTCGGTGCCGGGCAGAACGAGCTGGAGGACGATCTCAAGCGTGCGGCGGCCGCGCTGGGCCGCACCGTGACGCCGGATGCCAGACCGGAGCGCGGCTTGTTTTATCGCGCCGATCATTTCCCGCTCGCCCGGCGCGGCGTGCCGACGCTGCTGTTGATGGCGATCGGCGGCGGCGAGGATCTGCTGAACGGCGGCCGTGCGGCGGGCGATGCGTGGGTGGCCGACTACACGGCGCATTGCTACCACGAACCCTGCGATGCATGGAGCGCGGATTGGGACTTGCGGGGCGCTGCCGAGGACGTCGATCTCTTCTATCGCATCGGGCGCGACCTCGGCAATTCGCGCCGCTGGCCCGGGTGGCGGCCGGACTCGGAATTCAAGGCCATCCGCGACCGCGCGCAGCACCGCACAGCCGCGCGATGAATCCGCGCGCCATCCGCTTCACGCCGAGGTGCAGCTGTTCCCCGCGATGTAGCCCTGACAGCTGGCGCGGGCCAATCCGTGCTGACTGAAACCACCGGCTGATTCTCCCCCGCAATACAGTCCGGCGATGGCGTTGCCGGCCATGTCGAGAACCTCGCATTTCGCATTGATCCTCAATCCGGCGCGGGTGTCGTGAATATTGGGCGTGGCCCATGCGGCGTAGTACGGCGGCTTCGCGATCTTGTGAAGCGGCTTGGCCTTGCCGAAGTCGGCGTCCACACCGGAGTCGACGAAGGCGTTGTACCGCGCGACGGTCGCCTCGAGCGTGGCGGGCGACATGGGCAGGCGCTGGTGCGGCATTTTGACGGCGCCGGCGAGTTCCGCGATGGAAGCGGCGCTGAAGAAGAATCCGGCCTTGAAATCCACGTTGGGCACGGTCGGATCCCAGTTCTCCCGGGCGACGGCATCGGCATCGAAGATCGCCCAGATCGGGCCTCCTCCGTTGTGGCCATCGCCGATGCCGGCGAGCGCGGCGTTCAGATAGTTGGCGGGGTCATATTTGATGTTCTTGGCAAGGTCAACGGTGCGTTGCATCAGGTGATGAAACATTGAATCATGCGCCGGTGCAGCGTCTGTACGCTGGCGCACCGATGGCGCGGCCAACCCGGTCCCTGGGACTTCTGGGCTTTTCCCGCGATATTTGCGAGGATTGCGCGCATGCCGCGTAGCGCGCTTGCCCCGCTGAAAACGCTGATCGCATCGACGCAGGGCAGCGCGCTCGCGCTGCCTCCCGGTCTCGCGCGCCTGTATGGCGGGTTTCGGCTGCCGGCGCCACGTACGGGACCCTTCATCTTCAGCAATTTCGTGACCACGCTGGACGGCGTGGTCTCGCTGCGTGTCCGCGGGCACGCCAACGGCTCGGACATCAGCGGCTTCGACGCCCAGGACCGGATGGTGATGGGCCTGCTGCGCGCCGTCGCCGGCGCGGTCGTGGTCGGCTCGGGGACCTTGGCCGCGGACAGCGAGCATGTGTGGACGCCGGAGGCCATCTGTCCCGAACTCGCGCCGCACTACGCACGCCTGCGCCGATCGCTCGACCTGCCGGGTCCCCCGCTCAACGTGATCGTCAGCGGCAGCGGTTCGCTCAACCTGCGCCTGCCGGTGTTCAGCGCCGGACGGGTGCGGGTGCTCATCCTCACCACCACCGCCGGAGCGAAGCGATTGAGCCGGCAGCGTGTGCCGCCGCCGGTGGAGATTCGCGCCATCCACCGCGCAGGCGCGATTCCGGCGCGCGCCATCTGCCGCGAAGTGTGCCGCATCAGCCGGGCCGGGCGGGTGCTGGTCGAAGGCGGACCGAACCTGCTCGCCGATTTCTTCGCGCAGCACCTCATTGCCGAACAGTTCCTGACGCTGGCACCGCAACTTGCCGGCCGCGATTCGCACGACACGCGCCCCGGTCTCATCATGGGGCGCGTGTTCGCACCGCGCCATCCCTTGTGGGGCACCCTGCTCGATGCACGGCAAGGCGCAAGCCATCTGTTTCTGCGCTATCGATTCGGTCAAAGGCCTAAAGGGGAACGCTGATGCATTACCGCAAGCTCGGCAACACGGGGCTCATCGTGAGCGAACTGGCGCTAGGCACGATGCAGTTCGGCGGCAAGATGAACATGGGCAATCTCGGCCAGCAGGACACTACGCGCATGGTGAAGGCGGCCCTGGATCGGGGGATCAATTTCATCGATACCGCCGACGTGTACAGCCTCGGCGAGAGCGAGACCCTGGTGGGCAACGCCCTCAAGGGCCTGCGGCAGGAAATCGTGCTCGCCACCAAGGTCAGGCTGCCGATGAGCGGCAACTTCAATCACAGCGGCGCGACCCGCGTGAACATCCTACGCGAGGTGGAGGACAGCCTCAAACGGCTGCAAACCGACTACATCGATCTGTATCAGGTGCACGGCTGGGACAGCAACACGCCGCTCGAGGAGACGCTGCGCACCCTCGATGATCTGGTGCGCCAGGGGAAGGTCCGCTACATCGGGCTCTCCAATCTCATGTCCTGGCAGGCGGCGACCGCGCTCATGCTGCAGGAGCGCCTGGGGTTGGAGAAGTACGTGACGGCGCAGATGTATTACAGCCTCGTCGGCCGCAGCCTCGAATACGAATTCCAGTCCTTCGCCGCCTACCACCACCTCGGGATCCTGGTCTGGAGCCCGCTCGCCGGGGGGTTCCTCACGGGCAAGTACAGCCGCGCCAATCCGAGCCCCGCGGGCACGCGTTTCGGCGAGGCCGGCGCATTCGTGCCCTTCGACCGGGAGATGGGCTACCGGGTCGTCGAGGTGCTGAAGCAGGTGGCGGCCCGCCACGGCACCAACCCCGCCGCGGTGGCGCTCGCCTGGGTGCTCGGCCGTCCGGCCGTGAGCAGCGTGATCATCGCGGCCCGCAAGGTCGAGCAGCTCGAGCAGAACATCGGCGCCGCGGATCTGCGGCTTTCGGACGATGACGTGCGCCTCCTGGACGCCGCGTCGGACCCGGGCATACCGTATCCGAAGTGGATGGTGCTGCAATTGGACACCGCGGAGGATCCGCGCTCGAAGATCCTGTATCCGGAGCGCTACGCCGACGGCGGTCCGTGGAAAGACCTGCGCGGCGGCCGGTGACGGCGCCGCGCTATTGGTGGTAGTAGGTCCAGTTGTAATAGGTCTCGCCGAGACCCATGGTCGGGGTGTAGTTCGTGGTGTTTTGGATCAAGGTGTTGGTGCCGCCCCACGGATTCCAGGTCCACGCCATGACCGAATAGCCCTGGGTATCGGCCCACGTCAGCAGTTGAATGGCGAAGGGCGCCGGATCGATCCCCACCTCGTCGCCCATTTCGGTGAGGATCAGCGGATGTTTCGCCACGATCGGCTTGAGAATCGCGTTCAACTCCTCGAGCTTGGACGTGACGGTGTACGGATAGGAGTTCGGATACTGATGCAGGGCGGCCGCCAATTGGTTCAGAGGATCGGTGACGGGGTACTTGCTCCACCACGACAGGTCGTCATCGAAGCTGTTGCCGCCGCAGATGATGACGTTGGTGGCTGCGGTACCGCGAATCGCGTTGATCACCTGCTGGAAACCCGCCGTGTGATAGGCATAGGCCACGCGCGTCGGCTCGCCGCCGTAGGTTCCCGAGCTCAGGCCCCAGTAGTAACTCTCGGTGCCGCCGTACACCATGGCCTTGTCGGTGTCGGTGCCTTCGGGCGCGGAGCATTGTGCGCCCTTGCTCACGGGACAAACGAACGGCTCGTTGAACAGCTCGAACATCACGGCGGGGTTGTTCTTGAAGGCCTGGGCCAGCGAGATCCAAAAGGTGACCGAGTTGTCCGCGTCCATGAAGGGATTTTGCGTGTTCGCGGCGAAGTGGGCGGGTGCCGACCAATGCAGGTCGAGAATCACGTACAGCCCGGCCGCATTCGCCGCCGCCACCGTCGCCGCCACTTCCGCCTGGTAGGCCGTGCCGTCGATCGAGACGACGTTGCCCGGGATGCCGGTGACCTTGAGTCCGAGCCAGGAATCCTCGTTGAGCGGCAGGCGCACGGCATTGGCCTTCCAGGACGCGATGCGGTTGAAGTCCGGCCGGCCGCCGAGATTCGAGGACTGCCAATAATCGGTGCCGCCCCTCAGGATGACGCCGCTCTCCAGCCCGCTGACGTTCACGCCGCGCAGCTGTACCGTGTTGCCCAGGGCGTCCATCAGACAATTGCCCTTCACGCTGATCGACAGCACGGGGTGCACGGAACCGGTGAAGCTACCGCCCGGGCTGCCGCCGGCGCCGCCGTTGCCGGTGGCGCAGCCGCTGGCCACGGCACTGGCCGCTGTGGAGGAATCGTTGCCGCCGCAGGCCGCCAGCGCAGCGAACAGGGCGGCGCATGCCGCGCGCAGCAGCGCCGCCTTCAGCCTCCCCGAAATCGCCTGCTGCGTCATCCCGTGCTCGCGTGGCTCTATACATCAGCGGAATCGCTCTTTACATAAGGATAGCGCAAATGCCCACTCGTGCTGCGGGAAAACGACGCGTGCTCACCGCTGCGCGTCGCTAGACCTCGCAGGGTGTGGTAACCGCCGCGGGTACGATCGGGATCCCCGGCGATGCCTAGGGCGTGGAGGAGGCGGCGCGCTCCTGGGCGATGCGCTGGAAGACCTCTTCGCGGTGGACTTCGACATCGGCGGGCGCTGCGATGCCCACCCGACACTGATTGCCTTTGACGCCGAGGACGGTGACGACCACGTCGTCACCGATTCGAATGGTTTCGCCGATGCGGCGGGTCAGGATCAACACCGGATTCCTCCTTACGATGTCGTTTTTGGTTCTCAGATCGATACTGCAGAGAGCCGCGGCGGAATTCAATCGACCGGCGAAAATGCAGGGTTGGCCCGGCAAGCCGCATGCTTTTTTTTCAGAGATTGTCAAATGCGCCCGGCCGCCACGCGGATGACAAATTCCCGGGACTCCCCTAGTATCGCGCAGCATATGACCGACTCCCCCGCTTACACACCGCCGAAAGTCTGGACGTGGACCCCGGGCAACGGTGGCCAGTTCGCCAACATCAACCGCCCGATCGCGGGGCCGACGCATGACAAGGAGCTGCCGGTGGGGCGCCATCCGCTGCAGCTGTATTCGCTCGCCACGCCGAACGGCGTGAAGGTCACGATCCTGCTGGAGGAACTGCTGGCGCTCGGCCATGCCGGCGCGGAATACGACGCCTGGATAATCCGCATCAACCAAGGCGATCAATTCGGCAGCGGCTTCGTCGCCGTCAACCCGAACTCCAAAATACCGGCGCTCATGGACCGCAGTGCCCCCGTGCCGATCCGAGTGTTCGAGTCGGGCTCGATCTTGTTGCATCTTGCCGAGAAATTCCGCGCGTTCCAGCCGGCCGCGGCGGCCACCCGCGCCGAATGCCTGTCATGGCTGTTCTGGCAGATGGGCAGCGCACCTTACCTCGGCGGCGGGTTCGGCCACTTCTACGCCTATGCGCCGATCAAGATCGAATACGCGATCGACCGCTATGCCATGGAGGTCAAGCGCCAGCTCGATGTGCTGAACCGTCGCCTGGCGCAGTGCGAATACCTGACGGGCTCCGAGTACACCATCGCCGACATCGCGGTATGGCCCTGGTACGGGGCCCTGGTGAAGGGCCTGACCTACGGCGCCGGCGAGTTTTTGCAGGTGCAGGAGTACACGCACGTGCGCCGCTGGGCCGACGCCATCGCCGCGCGGCCGGCCGTACGGCGCGGCCGCAAGGTCAACTGCGCCTGGGGCGAGCCCGCGGATCAATTGCACGAACGGCATGACGCGGGCGATTTCGACACGAAGACGCAGGACAAGATCGGCGATGGCAAGGCAGCCGGTCCCTGAATCCGCCACGACCGGCTGCGCGGCGTGGCTGCTCGCGCCCGTCATCGCGCTCTCGGGATGCGCCGGATCGGTGATATTCGGCCACGTCGTCGGCGAGCGTGCGGCGCCGGCGGCGCAATCGGCACCACAGCCGCCGGCTGCGAGTGCGCCTGCCGCGACGAATGCGCCCGCCGCGACGAATGCGCCCGCCCCGACGAATGCGCCCGGCGGCCGGGTGAGCGCGATTCAACTCTTGGTCACGCCGCAGGCCAAAGCGCAGACCGGCGCCGATCCGAGATTTCAGCAGGCCGGCCTGCGGGCGGCAGTGCAGGACGAGCTTCGCCGGCGCCAGCTGCTCGATGAAGGCGGCGCGAATCGCACCTTGCAAATCTCCATCGCTGATTTCGGCACGCAT
Source organism: Gammaproteobacteria bacterium (assembly GCA_003137095.1). GTDB lineage: Bacteria > Pseudomonadota > Gammaproteobacteria > Steroidobacterales > Steroidobacteraceae > Bog-1198. The sequence goes on along the minus strand of PLET01000106.1, from coordinate 18,848 downwards.
CCGACGAGCAATGCCGTGCTGTTCGGCTACCAGCTGTCGGCAGGTACGCTGGACGCGGACGTGACGGTGCGCGGTGCCGACGGCGCGGAGCTTCAAGACTTTCGGATCCAGGCAAGTTCGCGCCTGTCGACGCGCGCCGACGAACCCGATGCGAACCCGCTGGGAGCCCTGTACCGCCGATTTGCCGTGCTCACCGCCGATCATCTGGCCGGCGTGCCGACCAAGCCCGAATCGCAGGATCAGATCCCGCGATAGGCCGGCGCGCCGCTCAGCCCACCGCGGTGCGCTTCTTCTTCTCGACGTCGTCGAACGGCAAGGTGTGGGCGATCGCCGCGCCCTTGACGTTCTTGCCGCGGATCTCGAGCTTTGTGCCTTGCACGGCGACCGGGACCTGCAGGCGCGCGATGGCCATGGACTTGCCCGTCAGCGAGGACACCATGGCGCAGGTGACCACGCCGACCTGCTTGCCGGCGGCGTATACCGGGTCGCCCATGTCGGCGGCAACCCGGCCGTCGACCAGGATGCCGAAAATCTTGAACCGCTCCTTGCCCTTCAGACGGGCGTGCGCATCGGCGCCCATGAAATCATTCTTGCCCGGGCTGACGGTGAAGTCGAGGCCGAGCTCCCACAGGCTGTCGCCGGGCGGATCTTTCTCGAAGGGATACATCTGCGACATGTCGTAGGGATAGAACAGCAGAGAGCTCTCCACCCTCAGCCAGTCGAGCGTGGTGAAGCACACGGGAATGATGCCCATGGGCGTGCCTTCGGCGAGGATCGTGTCCCAGATCAGGCCGGCGTCTTCGGCCTTGCAGAACAGCTCGTAGCCGCGCTCGCCGGTGTAGCCGGTGCGCGAGATGGTGACGGGACGGCCGAACAGCGTCGCCGGCATGTGATGAAAATACTTCAGGTCGCGGATTACGGGAACGTGCTTGGCGAGGAAATCCACCGCCACCGGACCCTGCAGCGACAGATCGTGCAGATCGTCATCGACGATCATGGCGGCATTGCGGCCGAGGACGTAGCGGGTGAGGGTTTCGTGCCCCGCGCCGCTGCCGTGCACCACCATCCAGGTGTTCGGGCCGGTGCGATACAAAATGCAATCCTCGATGAAATGACCGGATTCATTGAGCATGCAGGCATACGCGGACTTGCCGGGATAGATCTTGGTGACGTCGCGGGTGGTGGCGTAATTGAGGATGGCCGAGGCGTGCGGCCCGACCATATACAGCTTCTTCAGGCCCGACACGTCCATGAGTCCGGCCTTGGTGCGGATGGCGACGTGGTCCTGATTCACGTCCTTGGCGTAGGTCCACGCCGTGCCCATGCCGTTCCAGTCCTCGAGCTTCGATCCCAACGCGCGATGCCGGTCGGCGAGTGCGGAAGTGCGCCAGCTAAGTGCCATGTTGTTCTCCACGTTTCATGATTGAGGTCATTCGGGTGCGGTACCGGGCGTGGTGGGCACGCCGTCATCGTAGGGCGCCAGCCACTCGACCACGGCATCGCGGTAGCGCGCGAGGCCCTTGTAATCGACCAGCTCGGGGTGCAGGTTCTTGAGCACGCGGTGCACGCGGCGCCCCCATTTCGCAACGGTGACCAGTTCGCGCAGGCTGATCAGATAGCAGCGGATGCTGAACACCACGGCGTTGCTGCGCGGCAGGCGCCACAGGCCCTGCAGCTCGACCCGCAGGTTCACCAGGTCGCCGGCGTTGAGTGCGGTGACCGCGGCGCGGTCCGGTCCCCAGAACGGATAATTCTCCGGCGAGGTGTCGAGGCGCGGATGCACGGTCATGGTCCAGTTGAGCCGCCGCACGGGCGCGCCCAGGCGCAGATTCAGCAGGAATTTCAACGCGCGGTCGAACACGCCGAGCTCGTGGGCGATGGGCACGGGTCCGTGCCATTCCTTGAAGGTCATGCCGACATCGAAGTCGAGCGACCAGTCGGCCTGCGTGGTCACCATGCCGGCCTCGGTCCACAGATCGCCCTCGCGCTGATCCATCACCACCCAGTCGCCCTGCGCCTGACGGGTGATGAAGTCGAGCGGCTGGCGGTCCAGGCTCGAGGCCTCGCCGAACGTGAAGTGCCGGTTGATGCCGAGCGGCCGGTTGATCCAATGCCAGCGATTGCCGGCCCTGGCGAGGGCGAAGTGCTGCGGATAGTCGCGGGCGAGGGATTCCATGATGAGTTCCAGACAATCCCACTGCGCGCTCATCATGTGCGGCAGCGCCTGAAAGCGCAGCGGCTCGGCCGCCAGCACCAGGGCGCGCTCCTTGCATTCGGCCACGTAGTGCTCATCGATGTCGATGGGGAACTCCGTCACCGAACCCGGCGGTCCCGCGGTGTGCGGCTCGATGTTCACGGAATACATGTAATTGTCTTCGGGAAACGGCATCGGGAAACGGCGGATGGCCGCCTCGCTGTTGCGGAAGGTGAAGCTGTCGCGGAATGTTTCGTCGGGCTTGAATGCGGTGCTCATGCGGGGTGTCCGTGGTGGGTGGGCTGCGGCGTTACAGGTCGAGCAGCAGGCTCCGGCAGCGGGCACGCGACACGCACGGCATGATGGTCTTGCCCGAAGCGCGCTCGGCCTCCGACAGGAAATGATCGTTGTGCAGCAGTTCGCCGTCGACTTCGAGCACGCGCGTCTGGCAGAAGCCGCACACGCCGCCGCGGCACAGATACGGCACCTCGACCCCGGCGGCCTCGATGCTCTCGAGCAGGCTCTGGTCCGGCGGCACGTGCACGCTGATCCGGGAGCGCGCCAGGAACACCTCGAAAGCGTCGCCCACGGGGGGTGCGCTGAATTGTTCCCAGTGGATGTGGCTGTCGGGCCAGCCGCAATCCTTGGCGACGGCCGCCACCCGGCTGATCATGCCGCCCGGGCCGCACACGTATACATGCGTGCCGAGCGGCTGATTGCCGAGCAGCGCCTCGAAATCGATGGCCTGCTGCTCGCTGTCGCAGTACAGATGCACCCGCCCGCCCTCGCGCCGGCGCAGCCGCACGAGAAAGGCCGCGTGCTCGGGCGAGCGCACCGAGTAGTGCAGTTCGTAGGGCACCGGGCCGCCGTACAGATCCTCGAGCATGGCGAGAAAGGGCGTGATGCCGATGCCGCCCGCAATGAGCACGTGCTTGCGCGCGATCTTGTCCAGGCCGAACAGGTTCACCGGGTGGGCGATCTGCAGGCGGCTGCCGACCCTGACCGAATCGTGCATGAAGTGCGAACCGCCGCGCGATTCCTCCATGCGCCGCACGCCGATCTCGTAGGCGTCGAGCCGGTTCGGCGGACTCAGCACCGAATAGGGGTTGCGATGCGCGCGCGCCGCGCCGTGCATCACCACGATGATGTGCGAGCCGCCGGAGAAGGCGGGCAGGGTGCCGCCGTCCACCGGTGCCAGGCGAAAGTGCTTGATCAGCGGCGTCACCTGATCGATGGCGGTGACCTCGACCTCGATGGTGGCCGCCTCGGTCATGCGAACACCTCGCGGATCGGCGGCAGTTCACCCGGCACCTCGGCGTCGGCCATGACGCCCATGTAGGCCGCCAGCCGCCGCGAATAATGATCGCGCACCAGCAAGGAGCGGGTGCAGCCGCCGCAGGTGACGATGTTCGTGCGCACGTTCTCGGTGGTGGTGCGGCAATGGATGCAATACACGCGCCGCGCCCGCGTGCCGCACTCCTCGGCGCGGATCTCGTCCTTGTTCAGATTGAATTCGAGGGCGATTTTCATCGCGAGACCGATGAAGCTTTCGGGACCGGCCACATACAGGCGCGTACCCATCAACGCCCGGCCGAGCAGGTCGCGAAACGCCTCGAGCAGGGCGGCGGTGGTCCCGAAGATCCGCACGTCGGCGACGCCGGCGCCGCCGAAGGCCGCCGCCGGCGCGGCGCCCGCGGCCGCGGCGCGCAGCGGCACATACAGCACGCGGGTTCGGGCCAGCGCCTCGGGCGAGCCGCTCATGTCGCCCAGCACCCGCAGCAGCGGCGCCTCGCCCACCTCCTGGCCGAGCATCACGTGGTAGCGGCCGCCGGCATCGTAGCGCAGCGGCGCATACACGGGCTTGCTCTTGATGCCGGTGACCAGCACGTCAATACACCGCGAGCCGGTGGGTGAGGATGACCACCGCCACGCCAAGCGCGAGCACCACGAAGGGCCAGATGCCGGCGCGCTTGAGCACGACTTCGCCGGTGGATTGCACGATGTTCTCCGACATCACCGCGGGGAAGGCGCCCCCGTCCTGCACGTAGTGGCGGAACAGGAACACCGGCAGGATCAGGGCGCAGAACACCAGGCCCGTCAGCAGCGTGCCGGAGCCGTAGACGTCGGCGCCGAATCCCATGAAGGCGAGATTCACGAAGGACAGCACCGCGCCGGTGCTGAGCACCCAGGTGGGCGCGCGCCACGGGCGCTCCTGGCGCGGACGGTCCATGCGGTGAATCCAGCCGGCGTTCAGATTCAGGAAATTGAAGATCATGTAGCCGACGTTGGCGGCACCGATGACGAACACATAGTCGGACATGAGCAACAGCAGCAGATTGAAGCACAGGTCGGTGAGCATGGCGTTCGAAGGTGCGCGATGCTGGTTGACCTTGCCCAGGTATTTCGGCAGCCAGCCGTCGACCGAGGCCTGGTACAGCGTGCGCGAGGAACCCGCCATGGAGGTGATGAGTGAGAGCACCAGCGCCAGCACCAGCATGATCACCACCACCGCACCGCCCAGCCGGCCGGCGCGCACCATCGTCGACATCACCGCGGCGACGCCCATGCCGCTGTAGATATCCGGGGCGAGCATGCCCTTCAGGCCCAGAAATCCCTGGAAGGCGAACGGCACCACCGAATACACCACGAGGCACAGCAGGCCCGAGTAGAAGATCGCCTTGAAGGTGTCGGTCTTCGGATTCTTGAACTCGGCGGTGTAGCACACCGCCGTTTCGAAGCCGTAGGTGGACCAGGCCGCGAGGAACATGCCGCCGGCGAACACCGTGATGCCGGCCATGTTCCAGCTGCCGTCGATGACGGCGCCGGCGGCATCGTGGGCGAGCGGCACGATGGGGAAGAAATTCGCCCGCACCATGTCGCCGGTGAGGATGGGGACGATGCCGATGAGGATCAGCGGGATGAGCGCCGAGATGCCGAGGATCTTGGTGGCATTGGCGGAGCGCAGGATGCCACCGTCCTGGATGGCCTTCACCGCGAACAGGATCACCGCGCCCAGGATGAAGGTCGCATTGATCCGCAGCGACAGCCCGCTCTTGAGCGCGCCGAGATCGAGCAGGGTCAGCTGCCAGGTGTTGATCAGCGAATCCGGTGCGAACAGGCCGTTCAGGATGTAGCCGGCCGCCAGCCCCGAGCCGATGGCCTGCACCGGCGACCAGGCGAACCAATTGCACCACACCGAGATGGGGGCGATGAGCTTGCTGTACCTCACCCAGGCCATGGCGCCGTACACCGAGGCGCCGCCGGATTTTTCCGGAAACAAGCCGGCGATTTCGGCGTAGACGAAGGATTGGATGAAACCGAGCCCGATCGACAGGGTCCAGACGATCCACGACAGCTTGCCGACGGTGGCGGCCACCGCGCCGATCGAGAACAGCACCAGGGGCGGCACGCCGCTCGCCACCCAGAAGGCGCCCGTCCAGTCGATGCCGCGCTCCAGGCCGCTCGCGCCGGCGCTCTCCACGGCCGCCTCCCCGGCGGCACTCGTCACGAATTCATCCACGATGGGGCTCCCGGGGGCTTGGGTTCGTTAAAAATGACGGCGTAACTCCTCGGCGATTTCAAAGATGTCCCCCACGATGCCATATTTTGCGACGCTGAATATCGAGGCCTCGGCGTCGGTGTTGACCGCGACGATGGTGGCGACATGCTTCATGCCGGCCAGGTGCTGGATGGCGCCGGACACGCCCATGGCCACATACAGTTTGCAGGCGCTTGCGGTCTTGCCGGACTGGCCGACCTGGCGGCTCTTCGGCAGCCAGCCGGCATCCGCGATCGGCCGCGAACAGCCGAGGGTGGCGCCGAGGGCCTGCGCCAGCTCGCGAAACTGCGCAACCTTGGCCTCCTCGCCGATGCCGCGGCCGATGCTCAGGATGAATTCCGCCGTGCTCATGTCGACGTCATCGCCGCCGGGCGGTTCGATGTATTCACGGCCGAGCGAGCGGCTCTCGACGGCGGGCGCCTCGAAGGCGCTCACCACGGGTGCGGCGGTGCCCTCCGGCGGCTTGAACACATTGGCGCGCAGCGCCAGGATGACGGTGTCGCGGCCAGGGAAGTCGACCTCCACATTGACCTTCTGGCCGTAGCCGCCGCGGGTGGCGATGAGCTCGCCGCCGGTGCGCTCGACCTTGAACACATCGGTGGCGAAGCCGTAGCCATGGCGCGCCGCCAGCGCCGCGGCATAGCCGAAGGAATCGACGCTGTGGGCCATCAGCACCACCGCGGGCGCGCGCGCGCGGATCAGGGCGCCGACCGCGGACTCGAAGGTGTCCGGGTCGAATTCCGAGATCGCGAGCTCGACCGTGATGACCTCCGCCACGCCGGGTACGCTGAGCGCCGGCACGAAGCGTGCCGGATTCGGCGCGAGCACGGCGACGGCCACGGGCAGGCCGCCCAAGGCCTGGGCCGCGCCGAGCAGCTCGAGCGACACCGGGCGCAGTTCGCCGCGGCGCTGCTCGGCGATGACCAGCACGCCGCTCATGCCGCCCCCGTGGATTCGCGGATGATGGCCGCGAGCCGCTTCGCCTGCTCCGCGGCGCTGCCCTCGATGAGCTCGGCGCGGCCCTTGTCCGGCACGTACATGCGCCGCACGCGCGCGCTCGAACCCGCCTCGCCCACCTCGGCGGCGTTCAGGGACAGATCCGCGAGCGTGCGCAGCTCGATCGGCTTGGCGGCGGCCTGCTTGATGCTGCGCAAGGAGGCATAGCGCGGCGTGTTGATGCCGAGCTGGATGGTGAGCACCGCCGGCGTACGGATCTCGAGCTCGTGCAGCAAGCCGCCCTCCAATTCACGGCGCAGCACGGCCGTCGCCGCTCCCGGCGTGTAGGTGAATTGGCTGACCACCGCGGCATGCGGCCAGCCGAGAAAGCCGGCGGTGGCGATGCCGGTGGCGGCGACGGCCTGATCCGAGGATTGCACACCGGCGAACAGCAGGTCGGGCGCCTCCGCGCGTGCGGCCGCCGCCAGGATGCGGGCGACGGCGATGCTGTCCGAGCCGCGCATGGCCTCATCCCAGATGCGCACCGCGCGGTCGGCGCCCTTGGCGAGGCATTTGCGCAGCGCTTCATCCACCGTCGGCGGCCCCACCGAGACGGCGACGATCTCCACCGCGCCGCCGCAGGCCTCCTTGATCTTGACGGCCTCCTCCAGGGAATAATCGTCCCATTCATTGAGATCCATCACCAAAAAGTCCCCGTCCACGTCACGGCCGTCGGCGCGGAACTCGAAATCCTCCTCGAGCGCCGCCACCTGTTTGACCGCCACCAGGATTTTCATGCGTGCGCGCCCGCCGGCGCCGCGAGCGGCAGCGCCTCGCGCACCAGCTCGATGATCTCCCGCACCACGAATTTGCCTTCGTTGCCGGTGGTCTTGAGCGCATCCTCGAACATGGTCAAATCCTTCGGGCAGCTGACGGCGTACACCTGAAGACCCGGAATCGCCGCCGCCTCTTTGATGCGATTCTGTGCCGGCTTCTCGCCGCCGGCCGGGTCCGGAATCCAGATCCTGCCGCCGCCGGCGCCGCAACAGAACGAGTTGGAGCGGCAACGGCCCATTTCCACCAGCTCGCAGCCGAGCAGCGCGAGCAGTTGGCGCGGCGCTTCGTAGCCCTGGTTGAAGCGGCCGAGATGACAGGGATCATGAAAGGTTACTCGATACCGGAGCGGTTGGGTGACTTTGAGCCGTCCGGCCGCGAATAGCCGCTCGAGCAGGGTGGTGTAGTGCTCGATCGGGTAGCGGCCGCCGAAATCCGGATACTCGTTGCGGATGGTGTTGTAGGAATGCGGGTCGGTGGTCACCACGCGGTTGAATGTCGCCGAACCCAAGGCCGCGACGTTGGCATCGGCCAGAACCTCGTACAGCCCCTCCTCGCCCACGCGGCGCACATCGTTACCGGCGTTCGATTCGCCGTCGTAGAGAATGCCGAAATCCACCCCCGCCTCGGCGAGCAGCGCGGCGAAGGTTTGGGTCACCTTCTGGTTGCGCGGATCGAAGGAGGCGTAGTCGCCCACGAACCACAGCACATCGACCGGCTCGCGGCGGGCGTCCTTGACGGGGAAGGGCAGCGCCTTGGTCCAGGCGCCGCGCCGGCGCCGGGACTCGCCGAAGGAATTGCCGGTCTTGTGGATGGTCGCGAGGGTCTTGGCGAGCAGCGGATCCATGGCGCCGTCCTCGACCAGCTTGCGGCGCAGCTGCACGATGATGGGCACGTGCTCCACCGCGACCGGACAGATCTCGACGCAGGCCATGCAGGTGCGGCAGGACCAGAGGGTTTCCTGGGCGACCTGGCCGGGCGACTTGCCGTGCACGTTAAGTTCGGCCGCCGCCGGCAGGGTGCCGGATTCCAGGGTGGCGTGGGCGAATTCGCGCAGCGAGAGGATCACGTCGCGCGGCGACAGCGGTGCGCCCACGGCGCGTGCCGGGCAGGCCTCGTGGCAGCGGCCGCAGCGGGTGCAGGCATCGAGGTTCAGCAGCTGCTTCCAGGTGAAGTCCGTGATCGCGGCCACGCCGGGCGCCGCCTGCGACTCCGGGATGGGCGCCAGGCGCTGCGCCGCCAGCGGATCGCGCACCATGAGCGAGCCCATGGCGGTGAACACGTGCTTGACCTTGGTGTAGGGGATGAGGGCGATGAAGCCGAGCGCGATCAGTCCATGAAACCACCACAGGCCGTGGCGCAGCGCGCCGCCGCCCGCAGGCCCAAGTCCGACGCCGCGCAGCGCCGCAGCCAGCAGCGCGCCCACCGGCGACCACCAGCGGGTGTCCCAAACGTCGGCGCGGCCCTGCAGCCACACCAGCCGGGCCGCCTCGAGCACGTAGCCGGTGGCGCCGATGATGAGCAGCAGCCACAGAAACGCCCAGTCCTCGCGCCGGTATTGCGGCCGGTCGAAATCCGGATCGCCCGGCGAGCGGTCGGGCCGCGCATAGTCGAGCTTGGGCGGTTTGAGCCAGCCGCGCCGGACCATCATATAGAGCAGGCCGGCGATCAGCGCCACGCCGGCGAGGTCGAGCACCAGCGAGAAGACCAGGTAGAAGCGGCCATACCAGAAGCGCACGCCGAACAGCGGCTCGAGGATGTCGTATTGCAGGGTGATGGTGGCCGTGCCGATGAACAGCAGCGTGAAGCCGTAGAAGATCAGCCGGTGTGCGCCGCCGGCGGCCGGATCGCGCCGCTCCACGGTGCGGTGATCGAGCACCCGGGCGATCATCCAGCCGAGACGCGGCCACATGCCGCCCGCGAGCGCCGCCGGCGCGCCGCGCCGGTATTTGCGGACCTGCACGTACACGCCATAGGCGAAGGCCGCACAGGCCGCCAAGCCGAGCACATAGAACAGCCGCACTTCGGCAGCCGGAAACGCCTCGAACAAGATCCGAGTAACGGCTTCGCTGCGGCTCACTGGCTACGTCTTGTATTCGATTTCAAAGCGGCTGCCGGGCAGATGAGCGACCCCCCAGACCGCGACTTCTCTCTTGTAGGGCAGCGGCAGTTGCGCATTGCTCTCTTCGATCTCACGCGCCAGACGGTGGCCCGAGAAGGTGGCGTCCGCGATCAGGCGCGGCGCCTCGGCGTCGCCGATCACATAGACGTCCTTGACGCCGTTCTTCTCCCACTCGGCGCGCCGGTCCTTGAGCTCCTTGAACAGGCCGGCGTGCGAGTGCCGGCCGGTGACCAGCACCAGGGAATCGAATTCCACCCAGCGATGGCTGCGGTTCGCATCGCGCGGCAACACGCCCGGGCCGCGATAGGTGCGCTTGGAGCCGTCGCCGAAGATGTCGTACACCTCGAGGCGCCCCTTCTCGATGCGCGAGGCGAAGGCGTTGTGCACCTCCCGGATGTGCAGCTCGTGCAGGCGGCGCATCATGTTCGGATACTCGAGGGTGAAGTGCATGTAATTGGCCAAATGCACGCCGGTGACGAGGGTCACCTCGTGACCGGCCACCGCCAGCTTCTCGGCGAGGCTCGGCGCCATGAAATACGTGTCGGCATTCAGTATCACCACGCGCTTGCCGATCGCCTTCCGGCCCTCCAGCACCTGCTCCGGGGTGAGCTGATCCGGCCGGCCGGCATCGGCTCCGGGGATGGGGTCGTGGGAGAGGCAGTTGGTGCCGTCGGTGTTCCACGAGGAGCCGGTGGCGACCACGATCTTCTCGGCGCCGTAGCCGAGGGCGGCGTCCGCCGTCATGGGCTTTTGCGAGAGCGCCAGCTGCGAGGACTTGTTCTTCTTGATCAGCTTGTTGATCTGCAGCTCGCGATAGTCGCGGTGATAACCCCATTCGCCGAGGCCGGGCAGCGTGGCGACCGAATTCAAGTGGCCGCCGATCTTCGCGGCGGTGTCATACAGATGCACGGCATAGCCGCGCTCGAGCAGCACCCGCGCGCATTCCGCGCCGGAGGGACCCGCGCCGATCACCAGCACGGAATCCTCCGAGCCGCGCTTCGGAAATTTCTCCGGATGCCAGCCGCGGCGGTATTCCTCGCCGGCGGTGGCGTTCTGGGTGCAGATCATGGGAGGACCGCCGATTTCCCAGCGCGAAATGCACACATTGCAGCCGATGCACACGCGGATGTCGTCGTAGCGGCCCTCCTCGATCTTCTTCGGCAGCCAGGGATCGGAAATCGACGGCCGTGCCGCGCCGATGATGTCGGCGATGCCCTTGGTGACGATCTCGGTCATCTTCTCCGGATCGGTGAAGCGGCCGACGCCGAGCACGGGCTTCTTGGCGATCTGCTTGATGAAGCGGGTCCACGGGACCTGGTGGCCCTGCAGATAGAAGCGCGAGGGACCCGCATCCTCGCCCCACTCGGCGATGTCGCCGACGTCCACGTCCCACAGGTCGACCAGCGGATCGGCGAGCTCGACGAATTTCACGCCGTCGCGCTCGACCTCCACGCCCGCATCGCCGTACAGGGTGTCGACCGCGAAGCGCGTCGCGATGGCGCAGTCGGCGCCCACCGCATGGCGCACCTTCTCCAGGGTCTCGAGCCAGAAGCGTGCGCGGTTCTCGAGCGAGCCGCCGTACTTGTCCTTGCGCTTGTTGTAATACGGCGAGAGAAATTGCAGCGGCAGGTAGGAGTGCGCGCCGTAGACGTAGACGATGTCGAAGCCGGCATCGCGCGAGCGCTTGGCCGCATCGACGTAGTACTGCTGCACGCAGGCAATGTCGTCGAGGTCCATCTCCTTGCAGTAGGTGAGCGTCTCGAACTCCGAAGCGTACTGGCTCGGGCCGCGCGGCGTGGCGCGCGATTCCATGCACGGCGCATGCGAGGCGCCGTACCACAGTTCGACGCCGGCGAGGGCGCCGAACTGGTGGATGTGATCGGTCATGGCGCGCAGATTGCGCACGTCGCCCGCATCCCAGATGCGCGCGGAAAGCCGGTGGGTGTCGTCCGATTCCGGATGAATGGAGCAGTATTCGGTGTTGATGCCGGCCCAGCCGCCCTCGGCCTTGATGGAGCGGTTGGCCGCCTGGAAGCCGGGCTTGTCGGATCCCGCGCCGATGCAATGCGGCACCTGATAGAAGCGGTTGCGCAGGGTCTTAGGGCCGATTTTGATGGGCCGGAACAAGACATCGTGCTTGGGATCGCGCGCCATGTTTTTATCCTCTATTGTGCGTTGTGAAATATCACGCCAGTAACTGTAGTGCAAATTAATTGCGTGCAGTGTAACTGGAAATCCGCGCCTCCGGCATCGCCGCGGCCGCGCCGAATGTTCACGCAGGCTCCTACGGCTTGCGTGTTTCCTCCTGGGCCCGCCAAGCAGCCCAGCTCTGATCGATCAGATAGGCGTGCACGTCCTCGGCATCCTGCTCGGAGAGCAGATCGTCGAAGCGTTCCATGCCGGCCGGCGCGAGCGCGCCGCGCAGCACGATGTCCTTGAAGGCCGCGTGCAGCCCGGAATTCAGGCGCCTGAGATCCGGCGTGCTGCTGGCCCCTAGCACGTGGCAGCGCGAGCATTGTTCGACGAACTTGATTTCGCCGGCCGCGATGCTCGCCTGACTTGCTCTTTTCGGCGGCGGCGCGGGTATCGGTCCGTCCACGCGCGGCGCGGGCCGCGGCACCGGACCGCCGTCCAGTGCGAAGGCGATGATGCGGTTGGTGTTCTGGAATTTCAGGGCGGCGCTCGAGGGCGGAATGGGTCCGACGGTGATGGCGGCGCCGCCGTAGCCGACCTGCACGGCGACGAATTGCCGGCCGTCCACCGCATAGGTGATGGGCGCCGCCATGATATGGCTGCCGGTTTCCACGGTCTTCAGCACCTTGCCGGTGTCGGCCGCATACACCCACAACGCGCCGCTGCCACGGCCCTGGAACACGAGATTGCCCGCCGTGGACATGATGCCGCCGTCGTAGCCGCGGGTGCCGCTCGAGGTCTCATGCTCCCACACGGTCTTCTGTGCGATCGGATCCCAGGCGCGGATGAGTTCGCGCACCGGATCGACCTTGCGCTCGGCCTTGATCGACTTGAGGTCCGGCAACGGACCGTACAGGCGTTTCAATTCGGCGGCATCGTAGCTCGTGTCCGGAAAGATGCCGTTGACGGTGAAGAAGCCCTCGATGTATTTCACCGTGCCGCCGTTGTGCAACAGATCCACCCACACGGCCGGCATGTCCACCACCGGGATGTAGACCAGGCGGCTCTGCGCGCTGTAGGACATGGGATTCCAGGTGTGGCCGCCCGCCCAGGACGGATAGACGCTTTTCGGCGAGGCATACCAATCCGATTGCCGACTCGGCACGGGACGCCCGGTCTTCAGGTCGATCCCGGTGGTCCAATTGACGTAGGTGTAGTTGCGGGCCGACAGCAGCGCGCCGCTGCGCCGGTCGAGCACGTAGAAAAAGCCGTTCTTCGAGGCCTGCATGATCACCGGGTGCGGCGCGCCGTCGATGGTGAGGTCGGCGAGGATCAGTTTTTGCACCGCGTCGTAGTCCCAGCTGTCATGCGGCGTGGTCTGGTAGTACCAGGCCAGGCGGCCGCTAGCGGCGTGCAGGGCGATGATCGAGGCCGTGTACAGCGCGTCGAGCTTGGTCGGCCCCACCTGGCGCAGATCATAGGGCGCCGCATTGGCGGTGCCGAAGTACACAAGATCGGCCTGCGCGTCGTAGGCGAAGCCGTCCCAGGCGGTGCCGCCGCCCTTGTACTCGGGCTTGCGGCTGGCGTCCCAGGTCTTGTCGGCCGCCGCGAGTTCCGGATTCTCATAGGGCTTGCCCGGCGCGCCCGGCACGGTATAGAAGCGCCAGCGCAAGGCGCCGCTGTCGAGGTCATAGGCCGAGACATAGCCGCGCACGCCGCCGCGCCCCATGTCCGAGCCGCTATTGCCGATCACCACCACCGAGCCTGCGATCTGCGGTGCGCCCGTGCTCGAGTAGGGCAGCGAGTGATCGGTGATGGTGTCCGCCTCCCAGAGCTTGTGGCCGTTGGCGGCATTCAGGGCATGCAGCCGTCCGTCGACCGAGGCCACGTACACCTTGCCGCGCCACACGGCGACGCCGCGGTTGACCAGGTCGCAGCAGGGGTTGCGCGCCGCCTGGTAGGCGGCCTTCGGGTCGTAGCGCCACAGCTCGCGGCCGGTGGCCGCATCGAGGGCGTACACATAGCCCCAGGTCCCCGAGGTGTAGAGCACGCCGTCGATGACGATGGGGGTCGCCTCCTGGCCGCGCTGCGGCGCGCCGAGATCGTGGCTCCAGGCGAAACCCAGGCGCCCGACGTTCTTGTCGTTGATGTCCTTCAGGGGCGAGTAATAAGTACCGGCCAGGTCCTTGCCGGCGGTGAGCCATTGGTCGGGATCGACCTCCGCAAGAAGCGCGGCGTCGACCGTCGCTGCAGGTTGCGGCGGTGACACGGGCGCGGCAGCCGCGGCAGCCTGATGCGTCGCAAAGCCGCCGAGCACCGCGAACGCTGCGGCGGCGAGCGCCGCGGCGCCGTAGCTGATCGCCGCCCGGTACACCGGCCTGTATTCGTGACGCAGGGCTTGAAAGTACATTTCCACCCAGAGGTGAATCTGTTCCGCCGATCCGGCATCGGCCTCATTGAGGTGTTCCGGGACCCGCTCGTACCAAGGAAACCAGATGAATTGATCATGGAAGCGGGTCCAGGCGCGCGAGTAGTGGCCGCCGAGCACATCCGGCTCCAGAGACGCCATGTATTGGGGCGCGAGCAGCGGGCGTTGTTCGTCCAGAGTGAAGGCGGGCACGCCCTCCAGCACGAATCCGGATATCCGCGACGGGTGCCTACGCGCGAATTCGAGTCCGAAAGCCGCGCCGGAATGCGTCCCGAAGACCGCCACGCGCGGCAGGCCTATCGCATCCAGGAGGTCGCGATAGGCATCGGCGACTTGCGCCACGCTGACGCTCTCCCCGGGCAATGCATCTGATGCACCGAAGCCGGGGCTGTCGACCGCGTACACGCAGAAATGCGCGGCCAGCCGTTCGGCCAGCGGCAAGACCAGCCAGGCGTTTCCCGGAGATCCATGGATCAGCACGACGGCCGGCCCGACGCCGCCGGTCCACAGATGCACCCGGCGGGTGCCGACCATCACGTAGCGGCGGCGCAGCCGGGGTTCCTGGCTCGTAGGTATGTGGGCATCCCTTTTTTTGAATGTGCGATGGCACACATAGACCACCGGAAGGCGTAGTTAATGCATGAGCCTGCACTCGACGTCAAAGCATTTGACCGATATGCGGCCATCTGCGCATGAATTCGTCTGCGGGTCAGTGATGCTCTCGCGTCATCGTCGCTCGCGCACGAACTGCGCGGCGCGCTCGCCGATCATGAGCGTGGGCGCGTTGGTGTTGGCGCTCGTGAGCTCGGCCGAGATCGAGCGTGGATTGCCGATGAGGCGACCCACCGCACCTGGAATACGCAGCGGCGTCGTGCGCGCGGGTGCGCCGGCATCCAGCAAGAGCACGCTCGCAGCGGCGTCCTCGGCAAGCCGCGCGGCCACCACGCCACCCGCACTGCCGCCCCCGACCGCGACGAAATCCCAAGTTTCGGCATCAGGCACATCCATTGCCCGCGAGCGACTCAATGAGCTGCCGCATCGCCTTGGGTTTCCAGATAGCTGATGATGGCCTGGCGGTCGCCGGCATCTGGAATACCCGCAAACGCCATGGCTGTGCCGGGAGCGAGGGCATTGGGATTCGTCAACCAACCGTCAAGATGGCCCGCGTCCCAAACGAATTCGGCGGCCTTGAGGGCCGCCGAATATTTGTATCCTTCGAGACTCGCAACTCGGCGGCCGACGACACCATGCAAGTTCGGACCGATCTTTGCGGACGGCGCCGAAGTGACATCGTGGCAGGATGCGCAGCGCAAGAACAGGATCTTACCGCGCGTCGCATTACCTTCCGCTACGGCAGCCGGCGGACGACTTGCGAGCACCAACAGACATGAGACAGTGAACGAAACTGTGGCAATCAAACATTTCAATCTGCGTGCTCCTTGGCCAAATGACGAAGACGATGAAGCTGCAGACTGCCGCATATGGCGGCCGAGCGCCAATCAGCCGACCGCTTTCCCGAATAGCGGATGACCGTGGTCGCCCGAATAAAGTCTGGTCGCCGACTCTCGTTTCGGGTGCCCGCATACCGGCAAGCCTCATCGATGACGCTTCCCATCGCAGGCGTCGTCGCAGATTGTGAGCCGCGGCCCCTTAAGGATGGAGATGAGAACATGAAGGTCGAGACGCACAGCTTGAATCGACGCGCGGCGCTCATGGGTACCGTGGCGGCGCTGGGCGGCGCCATGTCGGCAATGCCGGCGTTGGCGTTGGCGGCCCCGGCCAAGGATCACAAGAGGCCGCAGCGCGAAGCCCCGCGCTTCGACGACCCGGTGTGGAACCGCGAACAATCCGCGCGGCTGGAGGCGCACACCGATGGCCGGCAGGTGTACGGCCGGGCGACCGGTGCGGTCAATGGCGTGCGGCCCGGCGAAGCGGTCCGGCACCTGCTCGACTTCGAAGTGTTCAGCACGACCCGCGTCGTGCGCCGCCCCGACGGCAACTACGATCGCATGTCCAAGGAGGTCGTGTTCTATCTGGATCCGACGACCGGTGCGATTCTGGATGAGTGGGACAATCCGTACACGAACGAACGCGTCAAGGTCGTTGACATCGCCAACGATCCTTATAATTGGGTGATCCGCGATTACGCGGCGCCGCCTGCGCTGCCGGGTACCGATACTCACGACATGCCGGAGCCGGAGCACAAGAAACCCTTTCTGATGCAGTGGACCGACTTCAGCAAGAGCACCGTGGTCGTACAAGCAGGGGGCAGCGCGTGGTATCCCAATCGTCTGGATCCCGCCAAGTGGCCCCGCGAATCCGCGGGTAGCATGGTGCAGGCCTCGGAGTTCTTCCGCTACTTCATCAATCGGGCGGATCTCGAGGATCCCGCCAAGACCCACCTCGATCACAACGGTGTCTGGATCCGCATAACTCCGTGGTTGCCGTGGATGCTGCTCGGCCAGATGCCGGGCCACATTCTCTACAACGGCATGTTCACCTCGGCCGACACGCTCGATTATTTCAATCCCGCCGTGCTCGAGCGCGTACGCAATCGTTATCCCCAATACATGACCGCACCCGATCACTGGTACGGGCCGAGCCTGTCGAGCATCGAGCATTACGCATTGGAGCAGCAACCCGCGCCGGTCAAATGAGGCCGGATACCGGACAGTCACGTTTTAGCGCTCACACTTCCGGGCCATGACCTATATGTTTGTGCTCCAACGGGGACTGCGGGATTCGAATTGGCCAGGGTGAGCACATGAGTTACAGACTGGGCGTCGATGTCGGGGGCACCTTCACCGATTTGTTCCTCGTTGACGAGAATTCGGGACGCACGTTCACCGCCAAGGTGCCGAGCACGCCGGCCGACCAGTCAATCGGCGTCTTGAAGGGGATCGAACGGGTGTGCCTCAAAGCGGGCATCGAAGCACGCGCGATCGACCATGTTATGCATGGGACCACCGTCGCAACCAACACCGTACTCACGGGCACCGGTGCACGCTGTGGTCTGGTGACGACCAAGGGCTATGCCCAAGTCCTGCAGATCGCCCGCTCGTACGTGCCCGGCGGCCTCGGCGGCTGGGTCATCTACAATAAATCCCTGCCCATGGCGCCCTTGTCCTGCACGATCGAGGCGGTCGAGCGCATCGGCGCCAAAGGCGACGCGATCCTCGCGCTCGACGAGTCTCGCTTGAGGCTCGATCTTCGTTCGCTCAAGTCGAAGTCGATCGAAGCGCTGACCGTGTCCCTGATCAATTCCTTCGCCAATGCCGCGCACGAAAGGCGCGTCCGCGAGATTGCTCACGAGGAGCTGCCGGGCATCCCCGTGTCGCTGTCCTCGGACGTGGTCCCCGAAATGCAGGAATACGAACGCACCGTCACCACGGTCGCCAATTCGTACGTGCGGCCGAAGGTGTCCAAGTACATCGAGAACCTGCGCGGCAAGATCCGACAGGCCGCCGCGGACGTGAAACTGCACATCCTGCGCTCGGATGGCGGCCTCGCCGGCACCGAAGCTGCGATCGAGTATCCGGTCAATCTGCTGATGTCGGGGCCCGCAGGCGGCGTCACCGGCGCCCTCTGGGTCGCGGTACAGGCGGGCTTTCCAAATCTCCTGACCGTCGACGTTGGCGGCACGTCGACGGATGTCGCATTGATTCAAGACGGCCAGCCGCGGCTGCGCCGTGAGACGACCATCGGCGATGTCACCGTGCGCGCCTCGTCGGTCGATATTCGCACCGTCGGCGCCGGCGGCGGCTCGATCGCCCACGTGCCCGAACTCACCAAGGCATTGCGCGTGGGTCCACAGTCCGCGGGCGCCGATCCTGGGCCCGCGGCCTACGCCAAGGGCGGCGTGGAACCCACGGTCACCGACGCCAATGTCGTACTCGGCTACCTTCCCGCGCAGCAGAAGCTCGGCGGCGACATGCTGCTCGACCGTGAACTCGCAGTGCAGGCCGTGCAAAAGGTCGCCGGCGCGCTCGGGTTGTCGCTCGAGGACGCGGCGCGCGGCATCTACGACATCGTCAACGAGAACATGGTCGGGGCGCTGCGCCTNNTACGACCCGCGTGACTACGCGCTCATTGCGTTTGGAGGTGCAGGCCCCCTGCACGCCAATGCGCTATCGCGGCTGCTGGGGTCGTGGCCGGCGATCATACCGCCGGGTCCGGGCGTGCTGTGCGCGCTCGGCGATGCGACCACGTCCGTACGCGACGAGCGTTCGCGCACTTTCGTGAAGAAATTCTCCGACACCAACGCCCGGGAACTCGCACTCATCCTGGCGGAGCTCGCGGACGCGGCCACGCGTTCCCTCGAGCAGGAGGGCGTGCGCCGCAGTGACATCACGACCGCCTATCAGGTCGACCTTCGCTATCACGGTCAAGGGCTGCGGCTCACCGTGCCCATTGCGCTCGAGGCGCTCAAATCCCAGGGCCTGAAAGCGATCTCGGCCGAGTTCGACGCGGAACACAAACGCCTGTTCACCTTCGCGCTCGAACTCGAGCACGAACTGGTGACGCTGCGCGCCACGGTCCAGGGGCGGGGCATCACGGTCAAGCGCCCCAGGTTTGCCAAGGGGACGGCGAACGCTCAGGGCGCGGTCGTCGGCAAGCAGCGCAGTTACATGGACGGCAAGCG
>PLET01000009.1 GCA_003137095.1 Gammaproteobacteria bacterium | reverse complement strand
TTGGATTTCTCGCAGGTCGAGAAAGGTTGATGCCCACGAGCGGTTGGAATCATGGCGCGCAAGCGCCGGCACACGGGGAGTTGCCTTCGGGCGACGTTGGTACCCACAGGAGTCTAGACGATGGCTAAGAAGGTCACTGGCTACATCAAGCTGCAGATACCTGCAGGCCAGGCGAATCCCAGCCCGCCGGTGGGTCCGGCGCTGGGCCAGCAGGGCGTGAACATCNNGTGTACAGCGACCGCAGCTTCACCTTCATCATGAAGACGCCGCCCGCGTCGGTGCTGATCCGCAAGGCGATCAACATCCCCAAGGGCAGCGCCACGCCGAACACGGCCAAGGTTGGCAAAGTTTCACGCCAGCAGCTCGAGGACATCGCCAAGCTGAAGATGCCGGATCTGACGGCGAGCGATCTGGACGCGGCGGTGCGCACCATCGCCGGCAGCGCCCGCAGCATGGGTGTCGACGTGGAGGGGCTCTAAGATGCGTATCGTGAAGCGAACGAAGGCCTGGAAGGAGAAGCTGCCTCCGGGCAAGAGCTATCCGATAGACGATGCGCTTAAGCTCGTCAAGGAATTTGCCACCGCGAAGTTCAACGAGTCGGTGGACGTGTCGGTGAATCTCGGCGTGGACGCGACCAAGTCGGATCAACAGGTGCGCGGATCGACCGTCATGCCGCACGGCACCGGCAAGACCGTGCGCGTGGCCGTGTTCACCCAGGGCAAGAATGTCGATGCCGCCAAGGCGGCCGGCGCCGACATCGTCGGCTTCGAGGATCTGGCCGAGAAGGTCAAGGCCGGACAGATCGATTTCGACGTGGTCATCGCCAGCCCCGACGCCATGCGCATCGTGGGCCAGCTCGGCCAGATTCTGGGTCCGCGCGGACTGATGCCGAACCCCAAGGTGGGCACGGTGACGCCGGATGTCGCGGGTGCGGTGAAGAACGCCAAATCCGGGCAGGTCCGCTATCGCACCGACAAGGCGGGCATCGTGCACGCGCAGATCGGACGCGCGAACTTCGAGCCTTCGGCGTTGAAGGAGAACCTCCTGGCGCTGGTGGCGGATCTGCAGAAGATCAAGCCGGCCACCTCGAAGGGCATCTACCTCAAGAAGCTGACCGTCTCCTCGACCATGGGTCCGGGAGTCGCGGTCGACCAGGCCAGTCTCGGCCTTTGATTTTATAGATGGATGGTTGCGCGGGGGATGACCCCCGAGCACCCGCCATCGAAGACCGCAGGCGAGCACCGCCCCTACAACAGGGGCGGGGACTCTTAAATGGCAGGCCTGCGCAGATGGTGGGACCCGAATCAGGACAACCTGGTGAAGGTCGCACCGAGGGTGGATCGGGCGCAGGCCCGATCCGATGTGTGACGCTTCTGACCGGGAGGACCGGATGGCACTCAAGTTGGAAGAGAAGAAAGTGGTGGTGGCGGAGGTCAACGCGGTGGCGGCCAAGGCCCTCTCCGTGGTGGGCGCCGAGAACCGTGGCCTGACGGTGACGCAGATGACCGATCTTCGCGCGAAGGCGCGCAAGGAAGGCGTGTATCTGCGCATCGTCAAGAACACGCTCGCGCGCAAGGCCGTCGCCGGCACCGCTTTCGAGTGCATCGCACCGGCGCTGAGGGGACCCATTGTCCTCGCGTTCTCCAACGACGACCCGGGCGCGGCCGCCCGCATCGTCAAGGCGTTCGCGAAGGACAACGACAAATTGGTGACGACGCTTATCTCCTTGGGCGGGCAATTGCTCAAGCCCCAGGATATCGACCGCGTGGCTTCATTGCCCACGCGTGCGCAGGCGGTGTCGCTGTTGTTGGGTGTGATCAAGGCGCCGATCGCGAAGTTCGTAGGTACGTTGGCAGCCCCCAACTCGAAACTGGTGCGCACGTTGGCCGCTATTGTCGAACTCAAGAGGGTCGAGGCACAGAAAGGCGCGGCGGGGCAGTCCGCAGGTTGAAACCGATTCGGGTCGATGAGACTCATTTAGCTTTGGAGAGAGAAAATGGCTGTTACTAAAGACGAGATCCTCGATGCGATTTCCAAGATGTCCGTCATGGAAGTGGTCGAGCTGATCTCCGACATGGAGAAGAAGTTCAACGTCACTGCGGCCGCCCCGGTGGCGGCGGTTGCCGCGGCGGGCGGTGGTGCGGCGGCTCCGGCTGCGGAAGCGCAGACCGAGTTCACCGTGACCCTGACCGAGTTCGGCGCCAACAAGGTGGGCGTGATCAAGGTCATCCGCGAGATCACCGGTCTCGGCTTGAAGGAGGCGAAGGATCTGGTCGAAGGCGCGCCTTCGACCGTCAAGGACAGCATACCGAAGGCGGATGCCGAGACGATCAAGAAGAAGCTCGAAGATGCCGGCGCCAAGGCTGCCATCAAGTAGTGATCATTGCCGATAAGTGCGGGCCGGCAACCGTCGCGAATTTCGCGACGGTTGCCGCCTGCGCGTCCGTTTTTCGTTCCCGCGCGTAGCGCTTGTTGAGACTGGAGACCGCCCATGGCTTATTCGTTCACCGAAAAGAAGCGCATCCGCAAGAACTTTGGCAAGCGGCCGAGCATCCTCGGTACGCCCTATCTGCTGGCCATCCAGCTCGATTCGTACCGCCGGTTCCTGCAGGCTGACGTCGCGGAATCCAAACGCGATGAGATCGGCCTGCATGCCGCATTCGACAGCGTGTTCCCGATTTCCAGCTATTCGGGCAATGCGACGCTCGAGTACGTGAGCTACCGGCTAGGCGATCCGGTGTTCGACGTCAAGGAATGCCAGCTGCGCGGCCTGACGTATGCCGCGCCGCTGCGCGTCAAGGTGCG
>PLET01000071.1 GCA_003137095.1 Gammaproteobacteria bacterium | reverse complement strand
CCAAGGCCTCCCAACGCGTCGCACGCTTGGCCGCGTGGATGCCCAAGATCTCCGCGGTGTGATGGTCGATGGCCAGCATGACACTCACCCCGCCGTCCTGGGCGGTCCAGGTGCCGGTCAGGTCCGTTCCCCAGCGCAGATCCGGGGCGTCGGGAATGATCGTGCCGTCATGATTGCGGGGTCCTCGCGGCTTGCCGCTGCGACTCGGCGCGCGCAGACCGTGCTCACGCATCAAACGCAAGACGCGGGCGCGGCTGGTGCGAATACCGCGGTGTCGAAGCTTCGCCCATACCTTGCGGTACCCCTCGCCCAAGAAGGCCGTGGCGGCCAGCACCAGACGGATCTGCGTGACCAAGTCTGCATCGCTGTGCTTGCCGACCGGGCCGCGCGCCGGCCGCGGCTCCGGTGCCGGGTTATTCAGCGTCTGTCTCGACCAATAAACGCTCGAGCGCGCCACACCGGCCACCATGCACACCGACTTCAGCGCCACCACCTGCTTCAGGGAAATCGACACGCTGCGCCTCACTTCGTCGATCTCCCTTGCGCTAAAGGGCCGTGTTTCCTTTCGTACACCCGATTGATCTCTTTAGAAATCTCCAGGTTCAGCGCCGTCTCACCCAGCGCCTTCTGCAGCGCCCCGATCTTCTCGTCACGCGCATCGACCTCGCGGCTCTTCAGACCTGCAAGACCATTGGCCAGGAATACCTCACGCCACGAGCTCGGCGTCGCTGCATTGACCCTCAGTTCTCGGGAAAGAGAATCCAAATCCTCGCCCTTCAATAATCGCATCACAGCGTCCATCTTCTTCCTCGAAGACCAACGACCTTTCTCTTCCCCGATCCCAGATTTCTTGCTTGCCATCGAACACACCTCCGGCCATTACTTTGGCCCAAATGCGTGTCCAGGGAAACTCTATACCGGGGGAGGTGGTGTCAACGGGACGGCGAAGGCGACACCGGTCTTGGTTCGCTCAGCGGGGATTTCCCAGAGCGGCGCCTCGGCCGCAAGATCCAGCTCGGACCAGCGGGCTCCAGTGAGTTCCGACCGCCTGACCGCCGTCAGGAGAATTAGCCGGATGGCGATTCCAGTACGGTTTGCCCGATTGGTAACCTCATCGACGTTGGCGAGGAGGGCGGCTAGCTCTCCATCATCGAGGGCTCGCTGTCGCGGCCGTTCGGTACCTCCCGGGCGAAAGAGCAGCTGCACCGGCGAGGCTTCGACAACCTGTCTGTGGATGCCGTACCGGAACAATTGCGACAGCAATCCGGTCACGCGATTGGCCATGACCGGGGCACGGCGCTCGACAATCGCGTCCAATAGCTCGATCACTTCCCGGGGCTTGATCGTGCGCGCATCGCGGTGCGCCCAACCGGCAAGCTCCATCTGAAGGATTCGTTCCGCGTACTCAGGGTGCTTGCGGCGCTGGCGCAAGTGCCGCTCGGTGAAATCCTTGATCAATGCCGTCACGTTGTGGGGATTTCCGGCGGCAGGCACCTGGACGGAGGCTCTCGGCCCCGGGCGGTTAAGCTAGTAGCGCATCGCGAACCGCCCCGTGTCGCCGGGACCGTTACGCGGGTTTGAACCGAATATGCGGCAAGTTGGCCAGCCAATTGCGAAGCTCGAGCAGTCGCAGCGGCTCGCTGCGCAGGGCTGGCCCGAGCCCATGCTTCCATAACAGGGCTGCATCCGACGGATTGACCTGCAGCTCGCACAGTTCAGCTGCAAATCCGGCGAGCGCCGCGTCGTCGCGAAATACGCCATCATCGACCAGCCGCTTCCCATAGCGCTCGGCCACCGCCGCCACATCGATGTAGTCGTATTCCGGGTGGTATTGGACCCCCCAGAAGGTCCCGTGCGCGAAGTTGAATGAGGCCGCCTGTAGACCGTATTCGTTGTCGGCCAGCACCGTGGCCTGGGCCGGCAGCGAATGAATCTCGTCGAGGTGCACCGCGGGCGCTTCGAACACCGTGGGCTTGTCCGCGAACAGGGGGTGCACACGACCGGCTTCGGTGAGCAGAATGCGCCGCGCGAAACCGAATTCGCGGCCGCGCGGATTGCGGCGCACCTCGCCGCCGGCGGCCGTGACGGCCACCTGCAGACCCCAGCAGCTGCCGAAGAACGGCACGCCGGCCGCGAACACGGCCTTGGCCAATTCGATCTGGCGCGTCACCGGCTCGCCGCCGTCGTATACGTTGAGCGCCGAGCCGGTCATCGCCACCCCGTCGTACTGACCGAGGGCCACGCCCGATGGCAGGTGGGCGTCCGCATCGGCGCCGGCGAGGCAGTCGACTCGCAGGGTCGGGTCGATGCGGCGCAGGATCTGCGCATAGCCCGTGGCGGTGTCGTAGCCCAGCGCCGCGATGAGCCGCGCCCGGATGTGCGCGACATTGCCGTCGATCACCAGGATGCGCACGCTCATGCGGCGGGGATGGCCTCGAGCGTACCCGCCACGGCGGCACGGAATATGCGCTCGAGCGCCGCCGCGTCCACCGGGATCGGATTGCCGCCGGCGGACGGATCGGCCGCCGCCTCGCGGCCGATGACCCCGGCCTGGTCGGCGTTCACGCCGATGGCGGCCAGCGAGTGCGGTATGCCGAGATCGCGCCGCAGGGCGAGCACCCAGGCGCGAAAGCCTTCGAAACCGCCCTGCGGCAGGTCGAGAATCCGCGCGATCACGGCGGTCTTGTCGGCGATGGCATGCCGGTTGTGGTTCATTACATACGGCAGAATGACGGCGTTGGTAAGCCCGTGATGGGTGTTGAACCAGGAGCCCACCGGATGGGCGATCGCGTGCACGCCGCCGAGTCCCTTCTGAAAGGCAGTGGCACCCATCGCGGCGGCGGTCAGCATCTGTGCCCGCGCCTCGATGTCCCGGCCGTCTGCCACGGCGCGCGCCAGATGCCGATGTATGAGACGCATGCCCTCGAGCGCGATGCCGTCGGCGAGCGGATGATACCCCGGTGCGCAATACGCCTCGAAGCAATGCACGAAGGCGTCGATGCCGGTGGCGGCGGTCACCGCCGGCGGCAGACCGACGGTCAGTTCCGCATCCAGAATCACGATTCGCGGCATCATCTTCGGGTGGAAGATGATCTTCTTCTGGTGCGTTTCCTCGTTGAGAATGACGCCGGCGCGGCCGACCTCCGAGCCCGTGCCCGCTGTGGTCGGCACCGCCACCACCGGCGCGATCCCCTCGGGATCCGCGCGGGTCCACCAATCGCCGACGTCCTCGAAATCCCACAGCGGCCGGGTCTGACCCGACATGAATGCCACCACCTTGCCGGCATCGAGCGCCGAGCCGCCGCCGAAGGCGACCACGCCGTCACGCCTGCCGTCCCGGTAGGCTTTCAGCCCCGCCTCGACGTGGCGCGCCGCCGGATTGCCGCGCACAGCGCTGAACAGCGCGGCGTCCTTCAATGCCGCCAGAGCGCTCTTGATCATCGGTGCGGCCGCCAACCCCTCGTCCGTGACCAGCAGCGGGCGGTGGATGCCGGCCGCCGCACATGCCGCCGCCAGCTCGGCGATCCGGCCGGGCCCCGCCCAGACAGTGGTCGGATAATTCCAATTTCCGCGCAGCGCGACGCTCATGAGTGACATCCCGATCAGGGGTTCAGGCGGAAATGATACGACTTCGGCCGCGTCAGGGATTCGAATCCCACGCGCGACAGGGTGCAGCCGCGCCCGGAGTTCTTGACGCCGGTCCAGGCCAGCGCCGGATCGAGGTAGTCGCAGCGGTTCAGAAATACCGTGCCGGTGTCGAGGGCGTCCGCCAGCGATTCCGCACGGGCGGCGTCGGCCGAGAATATGGCAGCCGTCAGGCCGAACTCGCTGTCGTTCATCAGGCGAACGGCTTCCTCGTCGGAGGACACCCGCATGATCCCTACCGCGGGCCCGAAGGTCTCCTCACGCATGATGGGCATGGAATGATCGACGCCGACCAGGATCTGCGGTGCGAGGTAGGGAGTGCCCGGGGCGGAGGCCGGAAACGCCGATTCCTCGATCAGCTGGCTGGCGCCGCGCGACACGGCGTCGTGCACCTGGGCTCGAATGGCGTTGGCCGCCGCCGTGCGCACCACGGGTCCGAGGGAGGTTTGCGGATCGAGCGGTGAACCCAGGCGGTAGCGGCGGGTGAGATCGACCACACCGCCGATGAAATCGTCGTAGCGCGAGGCGGCCACGTAGATCCGCTTGATGCCGCAGCAGGACTGGCCGGCATTGAAAAAGGCGCCGTCGGTCAGCGTCTCGACCGCGTGCGCGAGGTTCGCGTCGGCACGCACGTATGCCGGATCCTTGCCGCCGAGTTCGAGTCCGGAAGTGGCGAAGCCCGCTGCGGTTGCCGCCACGACGGCATGGCCGCCCGAGACGGAGCCGGTGAAGCACACGCTGGCGACCCGCCGATCGCCCATCAGACGCGCGGTTTCGGCGTGCGACAAGTGCAGATATGAAAACACGCCCGTGGGCACTCCGGCGGCGTCGAACGCCTGCAGGAATCGCTCGGCGCACAGCGGAGTCTGATGGGAGTGCTTGAGTACCACGGCATTGCCGGCGATCAGCGCCGGCAGCACCGCATTGACCGCCGTCAAGTACGGATAGTTCCAGGGCGCCACGACCGCGACGACACCCAGAGGCACGCGCTTGATCCGGCGCCGAAAGCCCGCCTTCTCGCCGGGATCAAGCGCCACGAGCGCGCTTTCGGCAATTCCGAGCATGTGACGCGCGCGCTCCTCGAAGCCGCGCACCTCGCCCGGGCTGTGGCTGATCGGCCGCCCCATCTGCCAGCTGATCTCGGCCGCGATGCCGGCGGTGTTGGCGACGAAGGCGTCCACGGCCTTGGCCAGCACGGCGCAGCGTGCGGCCAGCGGCACGGACGCCCAGGCGATCTGTGCGTGCCGCGCCGCGTCGAGCGCGGAGTCGATTTCGGCCGCCGTCTGCAGCGGCCGCTCGACATAGATGCGGCCGTCGACCGGGCTGATGGTTCTGAGTGTGTCGGTCATCATCGTGCTCAAATGATTTCGAAATAACGGGCGAGTTCCCAATCGGTGATCGCCTTGCGGAATTCGCGCTCCTCCCACTCGCGGGTGGCGGCGTGATGCTCGACGAACGCGTCGCCGAACAGGGCGCGTGCCGCCTTGGATGCCGCCAGGCGCCCGGCGGCCTCCGACAGGGTGGCGGGCAGGCGACGCCTGGCGGGATGGCTGCGGTCGTAGGCGTTGCCCTCGATCGGCGCATCGGGCTCGATGCGGTGCTCGATGCCCCACAGGCCGGAGCCTATCGCCGCCGCGAGCGCGATGTAAGGATTGATGTCCGCTGCGGCAATGCGGTATTCGACCCGCTGGCCGGATGCGCCGCCGCGGATCACACGCAGCGCCGTGGTGCGATTCTCGATTCCCCAGGTCGCCGACGTCGGCGCCCAGAACCCCGGCACCAGCCGCGAGTAGCTGTTCACCGTGCACGCGATCATCGCGAGCAGCTCCGGCATCAGCGCCTGCTGGCCGCCGACGAACCATCGCATGGCGTCCGACATGTCGTGCGGCTTGGTCGGATCGTGAAACACGCTCGCACCGTCGCTGTTGCGCAGTGAGATGTGCAGGTGTCCGCTCTGACCGGGCACGCTGTTGGACCACTTGGCCATGAACGTCGCCATCAGGCCGCGGCGCTGCGCGAGCACCTTCATGAAGGTCTTGAACAGCGCGGCGCGATCGGCCGCTTCGAGGGCCTCGCAGTACGTGAGCGCCGCCTCGAGCACTCCCGGTCCGGTTTCGGTATGCAGTCCCTCGATCGGAAAGCGCATGTTCTGGCCGAGCGCGAGAATCTCCGCATACAGTTCCGCGTACACCGAACTGCGCAGCACCGAATAGCCGAAAGACCCCGGTGTCATGGTTTTCAGGTGCCGGTAGCCCTTGTCGCGCACCGACTGGGACGTCTCCTCGAACATGAAGAATTCGAACTCGGCCGCGGCGCTCACCGCATAGCCGAGGCCGGCCGCCCGCTCGAGCACCCGCCGCAGGGTGCCGCGCGGACAGATCGCTTCGGCGCCGCCGGCGAATTCCCCAAGGAACAGGGCCGTCTTCGGTTCGTAGGGAATCTCGCGGCGCGTGGCCGGCAGGATGCGCACCGCCGCATCGGGATAGGCGGTGTGCCAGCCGGTGTACTTGACATTGTCGAACAACTGGTCGTTCGAATCCCAGCCGAGGATCACGTCGCAGAAGCCGATCCCCTTGTCGAGCGCCGACAGGAACTTGTCGCGGCTGAGATATTTGCCGCGCATGATGCCGTCGCCGTCGAACACGCCGATCTTGACGTGCTCGATCCCTCGGTCGCTCAGAAATGTGGCGGTATCGACGGCGTTCTCCACGTTAAACCCAAGGCCGCCAAGGGTAACGCCCGGCGACCCGTTCTACCAGCCATCGTCGCTCACCACCAGGTCGCGTAGAGCGCGATCAGGATCGCGACCACGGCCGCCGCGCCGACGTTGAAGCCGGCATGGGTGGCATAGTCGATGCCGGTGAGCTGCACCTGCAATTTCCTACGCCTCGTCCCCATCAGCGACAGCGCCACCGCGATGCCGACGCACAGCAGGAACACCAGGCCCACCCGGTCCATGAACGGCAGCGCGGGCCAGAACAGCTTGAACACGGCCGACAACGCCGCCGATGCGATCGCCGCCGCCATCGCCGCCGCCGAGGTGGTGCGCGGCCAGAACATGCCGAGGAGGAAAATGGCACAAATGCCAGGCGTGAAGAATCCCGTGAATTCCTGGATGTATTGGAAAGCCTGGTCGAAATTCCCGAGCAGGGGTTCGGCGGTGAGCATCGCCACGAACAGCGAAACGGCGGCGGCGCACCGGCCGATGAACACCAGCGAGCGTTGCGAGGTGGCGGGTCTGAACGAGCGGTACAAATCCATGGTGAAGATGGTCGCAATCGAGTTTATCTTCGAGCCGAGCGAGGCGATGATGGCGGCAATGAGCGCCGCGAATACCAGCCCGAGCAGGCCGGGCGGCAGCAGTCTCATCAGGGCCGGATAGGCCTCGTCCGGCCTGCCGAGCTTCGGCGCGAGCGCCAAGGCTGCGATCCCGGGCAGCACGATGATGACCGGCAGGAGCAATTTCAGGAATGCCGCGAGCACCATGCCCGTCTGCGCTTCATGCGTGCTCTTCGCGGCCAGTGCCCGCTGGATGATGTATTGATTGAATCCCCAGTACGACAGGTTCATGACCCACATTCCGCCGATGAGCACCGACAATCCGGGCAAATCCTTGTAGTTGGGGTTGTCGGGCGCGAGGATCATGTGGAACTTGTCGGGAAAGCGCATGGTGAGCTCATGAAAGCCGGCGATGATGCCCGTGCCTCCGGAGATCCGCTCGAGCGCCGTACAGCTGATGACGAGTCCGCCGAGCACCAGCAGCGATACCTGGACGATGTCGGTGAGCGCCACGGCTTTCAGGCCGCCGTACAGCGCATAGGCCAGGGCAAACAGCCCGAGCGCGAACAACGCCGGCTGCACGGCGAGACCCGTGACCGCATGCACCGCGGTCGCGCCCAGCCAGAGGATGGAGGTCAGGTTCACGAAGATGTAGACACCCAGCCAGAACACCGCCATCACCGTGCGCACCGCGGGGCTGTAGCGCCGTTCCAGGAATTCCGGCATGGTGTAAATGCCGTTCTTGAGGAATATCGGCAGCAGGAATTTGCCGACGACGAGCAGCGTGAGGCCGCCCATCCATTCGTACGAGGCGATGCCGATGCCGATCACATAGCCCGATCCGGACATGCCGATGATCTGCTCGGCGGAAATGTTGGCGGCGATCAGCGAGGTGCCGATGGCCCACCAGGGCAGCGAGCGGCCGGCAAGGAAATAGTCCTGTGCATCCTTTTGGCGGTGATCCTTCTCGCGCGAGACCCATTGCGCCAGTGAAAAAATGGCCACCGCATACACCGCGAGGATGGCGAGATCGAGGCTGCCGAGGATCATCGCGGTGCACTCCAGGCGGCGACGACGCGGCGGGCGCGCGTCGCGATTTCCTCGAGCGTATAGCCGGGGCGATACAGTTCCCCGCCGAGGCCGAAGCCGGCCGCTCCCGCCCGGCGGTAGCCCGCCATGTCGGCGGCGCCGATGCCGCCGACCGGATAGATGCGCACGGCGGCGGGCAGCACGTCCTTGAGCGCCCTGAGATGCGAGGGGCCATAGGTGGAGGCGGGAAACAGCTTCAGGCGGCGCGCTCCCAGGTCGATCGCGGCGAATGCCTCGGAGGCGGTGGCGATGCCGGGCAGCACGAACAGGCCGGCGGCGAGGCTGTGGGTGACCACAGCGGCATTCAAGTTCGGAGCGACGATCAGTCGGCCGCCGGCCGCGCGGGTGAGTTCGACATCCGCGACGCTGAGCACGGTGCCCGCCCCCAGCAGGCAGCGATCGCCCAGCGCGGCGGCGAGCTTGCCGATGCTCTCGAACGGCTGCGGCGAATTCAACGGCACTTCGATGATGCGGATGCCCTCCGCGAACAGGGTCTCGCCCACCTCGAGGGCCTGCGCCGGCGGCAGGTGCCGCAGGATGGCGATCAGCGGCGCGCAATCCAGAATGTCTTCAAACATGAGCCTCCCCCGCGAATAATTGCGCATGAATCCGGGCAAGCCCCGCCAAGGAGGCGGCCGCGCCGTCGAGCTGCCGCGCATCGACCCGATGCGTGGCGAGCACCGCGGCGTATGGGCCGGTGAGCGCCGGTTCGCCGATGAGCAGGACGCGGCTGATCGCCGCTAAGCGCGTACCGAGGCCGGCCAGCGAGGCGGATACCTCGTCGGCAATCAGCAGCCCCGACAAATAGGCCGGGGCGTCCTGCGCGGACAGATCGCCCGCCAGCTGGCGGCTGCGGCATTCGAACAGCATCTGCAAAATCGACGCTTGACGTTGCGCCGCCACGTGCTTGACGGCGCGATCGAAAGCACCGGTCCGGCTGCCGCTGCCGCCCGCCGAACCGGGGCGCAGCAGCACGCTGTGATCTCGGATCAGGGCAAACAGTTCGCCGGTAACCGCTGTCATGAATTCGCGAAGTACGCCGTTGTTCACGATCACCCACTTCGAATGGGTTCCGGGCAGACACAGCAGGTGTCGCCCGGACCGCAGGTCAGGATCGAGGTGCAGCGCCCCCAACACCTGGGTTTCCTCCCCTCGCAGCACGTCCGGGGCGCCATGGACATTGACGCACGATACGCCGGGAGCGATGCAGACGGCTGGGCGGGGACGCGCGCTGCCGGCGGCGATCTCATCGAGCGGCAACGGGCAGGGCAGATACGGAACGTTCACCCAGCCGATGCTCGAGCCCACCATGCCGCACAGCACCACGGGCAGCTCCACCCCGGATGTCAGCCAGTGGCCTGCGGCGGCTGCGAGCGCGCCTGGAAAGTCGCCGGCGAGGCGCGCCACACCGGGGCCCGCACGCCGCTCCAGTACGCGACCTGTGGCGTCACACAAATACAGCCGCAAATGGCTGGTTCCCCAATCCCCGGCGATGAAGCTCGCGCTGGCCATTCAGCCGGGCAGCTCGCGCCGGAAGCCGGGCAGATCGCTCTGCGGGAAATCGAATTCGCGTGCATAGCGGTGACCGGCATAGACGGCGGCGGCAATGGTTCCGGGCGCGAGACAGTCGCCGATGGAATTTACCGAGATGATGCCGGCCGCTTGCACGTCGCCCGCCGCGGCGGCCAGCGCCTCGGCGAGTTGCTCGTTCGGTGCGCGCGCGGTCACCGTCACCACCGACGCGGTCGCCAGTGCCTGGCGACGGCCGGTGAAGACACAGGCGGCTGTGACCGAGCCGCCGTCGAAGTCGACGATGTTGCGGTTCATGAGGATGTCGATCCCGAGGTCGAGCAGGCGTTTCTGGATGGCGAATTGTTCCAGGGTGTTGACCGTCCATGCCGACACCCGCGCGGCGGGGGTGACCAGCGTCACGGCGAGTCCGGCGGCGCGCAATTTCTCCGCGAGCACCGCGCCGAGATAGTAATGATCATCGTCGAACACGATGACGGGCGCGGGCGGCAGCCGGCCGGCCATGATGTCCTCGGGCGTGAACACCGCGGTGCCGTCGAAGCCCGCGATAGCGCGCGTGTTGGCGCGTCCCACCCCGTCGCGCCGCCAGCGGGCGCCGGTCGCGAGCACCACCCGCCTGGCGCCGAATTCCAGGATTTGCGCGACGGTCACGCTGCTGCCGCGGTAGATCTGGACATTTTGCATCTTGTTGATCTGGTTCAGCCGGTAATCACGGACCCGCGCCCACGCGGCCAGTCCAGGCAGGCTCGATTCCAGCGTCACACGGCCGCCGAGCAGCGGGGCGGCCTCCGCGACGTGCACGGTATATCCGCGCCGGCCGAGAAGCCGGGCGCATTCGAGTCCGCTGGGTCCGGCGCCGACCACCAGAAACGCGTCGTCGCCGGTTCGCGGCGGTATGGCCTCCGGGTGCCATCCCCTGCGCCACTCCTCGCCCATGGTGGGGTTCTGGGTGCAGCGAATCGGCGTCGAGGTGAAATCCCCGCTGACGCACACATTGCAGCCGATGCATTCACGGATGTCATCCAGGTCACCGGCCGCAACCTTGTTCGGCAGAAACGGATCCGCGATCGAGGGTCGCGCGGCCCCGATGAAATCCAGCACGCCGCGCCGGATCTGCGAGACCATCGCGTCCGGCGAGGTGAACCGGCCGACGCCGACGACCGGTTTCGTGGTCACCGACTTGACGAAGCGCACGAAATCCTCCTGGTAGCCTTCCGCGGCGAATCGCGAGGTCATCGAATCATGCGCCCAGTCGCTGACATTGACGTCCCAAAGATCCGGCATCTCGGCGAGCAGGCCGATCACCTCGCGCGCTTCGCCGCCGCATTCGATGCCGCCGTCGCCCAACAGCTCATCGACCGCGATTCGCACCGCCACGGCGCACTCGGCGCCGACGGCTTCCTTGGTGTCCTCGATCAACTCGCGCAGCAGGCGCACGCGGTTGGTCAGGCTGCCGCCGTACTCATCGGTGCGCCGGTTGTTCCGGGTCTGCAGAAAGTGCATGGCGAGCGAGAGTCCATGTCCGGCGTACACATAAACGATGTCGAAACCGGCGCGCCGCGCGCGCAGCGCCGCCGCGCGGTGCCAGCGCCGGTAGGCGCGTATGTCGGATTTGTCCATGGCGCGCGCCTGCGCGGGTATGTAATTCGCGGGGGTCGCGACGTGGCTCGGTGCGATGGACACCTCGCGCGAGTACAGATTGGTGGAGTTCATCCCCGAATGCACCAGTTCGATGGCGGCGAGCGCGCCGTGTTCGTGGACCGCAGCGGTCATGAGCGCGAGCGCAGGCAGGTCCCTGTCGTCCCACAGCCGGCCTTCGATGTACGGCGCGACGTCGCTCGAGGGATGGATTTCGACCTCCTCGGTGCTCACCACCGCCCAGCCACCTTCGGCCTTGATGCCGCGCATGGCCGCGTGGCTGTGCGGCTTCGCATGGCCCATGCCGTTGCAGTGCGGGACCTGGTAGAAGCGGTTCTTGGCGAGCACCGGGCCGATCTTCACGGGTTCGAAGAGGATGTCGAAACGAGGATCGCGTGGCATCGGCGCTCGGCCCTCAGACGTAACAGCGGACCAGCAGCGAAGCGACGCAGGCCGGTTTGGATTCGTTTTCACGCTCCACGGTCACCTGCCATTCGAGCTGCGCGCCGCCGGCGATGGGCTCGAGGGCGGCGAGTGCGACGCGTGCGCGTACGCGCGAGCCCACCGGCACTGGCGCCGGGAAGCGCACCCGGTTCAGGCCGTAATTGACGAGCAGCCGCAGCCCGTCGATGCGCAGTGTTTGTTCGAGAAAGTAGGGCAGCAGCGACAGGGTCAAAAAGCCGTGTGCGATCGTGGTCCGATAGGGCGATTCGCGCCTGGCGCGATCCGCGTCCAGGTGGATCCACTGCCGGTCATTGGTCGCCTCGGCGAAACGCGCCACGCGATCCTGATCGACGCCGAACCAATCGCTCACCGCGACCTCTGTAGCGACCAAGCCGGTCAATTCGTTCAGGTCTGCAATGATGCGCATGCGTGGCTCCGCCTGTATGATCGCTGCTGGGCGGCATCCGATCAATCGTTATAATGCATGGCCGCCCTGATCCCGTTCAATGACGGCGGCCGCCGGCAGGCAGAGACTAATGGAATGAATCCACCAGACCCGGACCGCCCCGCCTCGATCGATTGCACCCATGTCGGCCCGGTTGCGGTGATCACTTTCAGCCATCCGCCCGTGAACGCCCTGTCCGTCGGCGCCGGTGTCATCGATGCGCTGGCCGATTCGATCGGCGCCGCGATCGCCGACCCTGCGGTGGGTGCGCTGGTCGTGATGGCCGCCGGCGACCTGTTCTCCGCCGGCGCTGACATCGCGGACTTCGGCGCATCGGCAAACAAGCTCGATCGCATGCGTGCGCTCACCTCGGACCTGATTGAGGCCGCGCACAAGCCGATCGTGATGGCGCTGCACGGCATGGCCTTGGGCGGCGGCCTGGAATTTGCGCTGTCCGGGCATTATCGAATCTGCGCGCCAGGCACGAAATTGGGTCTGCCGGAGGTCACCCTCGGACTGCTGCCGGGCGCAGGCGGCACGCAGCGCCTGCCGCGCCTGATCGGCGTGGAAGCGGCCCTGCAAATGATGCTGTCGGGCACGCCGCTCGATGCGTCCAAGGCGCTCGCACTCGGACTGATCGACCGGGTTGCGACAGGGGATTTTCGCGCCGAGGCGGCGGCGTGGGCCAAAGAACTGGTGGCGGCGGGTCCGAAGCGCGCCTGCGACCGGCTGCCGGCGGGTGATCCGGCGCCGGCAATCGACCAGGCGCGGCGCGGCCTCGACGCACGCTCGCTGAGTCAGGCGCCGGCCTTCATCATCGACTGCGTCGAGGCCGCCTGCACACGACCCTTCGCCGAGGGACTGGCGCTCGAGAAGCGGCTGTTCGAGAGCTTGATCGATTCGGAGGCATCGCTCGGACTGCGCCACGTGTTCTTCGGCCGGCGCGAGGTGGCGCGCATACCCGGGCCGAAAACGTCGGCGGCGGGCGTGATCCATTCGGTGGCGGTGATCGGCGGCGGCTTGATGGGAACCGGCATCGCGATCGCGCTGTTGAATTCGGAGCTGAAGGTCACGCTGATCGAACCGCGCGCCGAGGCCCTCGACAAGGCGGTCGCGACCATCCGCAAAACGATTCAGCGCGACGTGGACAAGGGACGCCTGAGCGCTGCCGCCGCCGCGCATCGCATCGATTCGCTGTTTCCGTCGGCGACGCTGGAGGCGTGTGCCGCTGCAGATCTGATCATCGAGGCGGTTTACGAGTCGATGGACGTGAAGCGGCAGGTGTTCGTCGAACTCGATCGGATCGCCTCACCCGCGGCCATCCTGGCGAGCAACACCTCGACGCTGGATCTGGACGTGATAGCCGCCTGCACGCGGCGTCCCGAGCGCGTGGTGGGCCTGCATTTTTTCAGTCCGGCCAACATCATGAAGCTACTGGAGATCGTGAGGGGCCGGCGGACCGACCCCGGCGTGCTGGCCGCGTCGATGGCCTTCTCCAAGGCGATCGGCAAGGTCGGGGTGGTTTCCGGGGCATGCGACGGATTCATCGGCAACCGCATGTTCGAGGAGTATCTACGGCAGGCTTATTTCCTGCTCGAGGAGGGCGCACTGCCAGCGCAGATCGACGGCGCGTTGGAGAATTGGGGCATGGCCATGGGACCGCTGAAGGTCATGGATCTGGCCGGCCAGGACATCGGCTGGAGCATTCGCAAGCGGCGCGCAATCGAGCAGCCCGGCCGTCCGTATTCGACCATTCCCGACCAGCTATGCGAGATGGGGCGCTTCGGCCAGAAGACCGGCGCCGGCTTCTACCTGTACCCCGACGGCCGCACCGCCCGGGAGGATCCGCAGATCAGCGCCCTGATCCTCGCGCATTCCGCCAAGCTCGGTATCACACGGCGCGCCGTCGCCGATGCGCAGATCGTCGATCGCTGCGTGCTTGCGCTGGTCAACGAGGGCGCGCGCATCGTCGAGGAGGGAATCGCCTACCGCGCCGTCGACGTGGACATGGTCAGTGTGTTCGGCTACGGATTTCCGGCGGCACGCGGTGGCCCGATGTTCTATGCCGCCCGCATGGGATTCGCGAACGTCGTTAGGCGCATCGAGGAATTCGCGGCCGGCCGCAATGGCTGGGCCTGGGTGCCGGCCGCGTTGCTGCGGTCAAATCCATGAGGGCCGGACCCCTGCACGAACTGCTCGATTTGACCGGCCGTGTGGCGCTGGTGACCGGTGGCTCGCGCGGCCTGGGTCTGCAGATCGCCGAGGCCTTGGGGGAGTTCGGCGCGACACTGGTGTTGGTCGCCCGCAAGGACGGCGAATTGGCCGACGCGGTGGCGCATTTGGCGGCACGCGGAGTTCCGGCGCGCGCCCTGGCTGCCGACCTCGGCGTGAAGGCCGCCGCGGCCGCCGTGATCGAGTCGGTGGCCGCCCACGAGGGGCGGCTCGACATTTTGATCAACAATGCGGGCGCCACCTGGGGCGCGGCCGCGGAGGATCATCCCCAGGAGGGCTGGGACAAGGTGATCAATTTGAACGTGACGGCGCTGTTTATGCTGACGCAGGCCGCGGCGAAGCGCTTCTTCCTGCCGCAGGGCAAGGGTGCGGTGCTCAACGTGGCCTCGGTCGAGGGCTTGCAGGCGCATCCACCGAGCCGCGTCGGCACCATTGCGTACAACACCTCCAAGGGCGCGGTGGTCAACATGACGCGGGCGCTCGGCGCCGAATGGGGGCCGCGCAACATCCGGGTCAATGCACTCGCACCCGGCTATTTTCCGACCAAGATGACGGCCACCACCCTCGGCAAGATCGGTGCGGAGGCCATTGCCGGTACGCCGCTCGGCAAGCTCGGCTCGGCCGATGACCTGAAGGGTGCCGCGCTGCTGCTGGCCTCCGACGCCGGGGGGCA
Organism: Gammaproteobacteria bacterium; assembly: GCA_003137095.1. Classification (GTDB taxonomy): domain Bacteria; phylum Pseudomonadota; class Gammaproteobacteria; order Steroidobacterales; family Steroidobacteraceae; genus Bog-1198. The sequence continues at coordinate 63,196 of PLET01000071.1, read as the reverse complement.
CATCACCGGCCAGATCATCGTCGTGGACGGCGGCGCGACGCTCATCTGAGGCGAGGCTCAATCCAATCAGGAGTCGACCATGTCCGATGTCTACCTACTCTCGGCGGTTCGCACCGCCATCGGCACCTTCGGCGGTTCGCTCAAGGATATTGCGCCCACCGATCTGGCCGCGCAGGTTACGCGCGAAGCGCTGTCCCGCGCCGGCGTGGATCCGGCACGGGTGGGCCACGTGGTGTTCGGGCAGGTCATCCAAACGGAAGCCAAGGACGCGTACGTGGCGCGGGTGGCGGCGGTCAACGCGGGCATACCGCATCGTACGCCCGCTATGACGGTCAACCGGCTGTGCGGCTCGGGCCTGCAGGCGGTGCTGTCCGCCGCCAACACCATCCAGCTAGGGGAGAATGCCATCGCCGTCGGCGGCGGAGTCGAAGTCATGAGCCGTGCCCCTTTCCTGTCACCGGCGATGCGCTGGGGTAAAAAGCTCGGCGACTCGGTGCTCATCGACATGCTCAACGGTGCGCTCACCGATCCATTCGGCAACGGCATCATGGGCGTCACCGCGGAGAACGTCGCGGTCCGATTCGGCATCGACCGCGCCACGCAGGACGCCGCGGCGCTCGAGAGCCAGCGGCGCGCCGCGGCTGCCATCGCCGACGGCCGATTCAAGGAGCAGATCCTGCCGATCGACATCAAGGTGCGCGGCAAGGTGAGCCATTTTGCCGTCGATGAGCACGTGCGCGGCGACACCCGGTTGGCGGATCTGCAGAAACTGCCGACGATCTTTCAGAAGGATGGCACCGTCACCGCGGGCAATGCCTCCGGGATCAACGACGGCGCCGCCGCCGTGGTTCTCGCCGGCGAGCGGGCGGTGCAGGAGCAGGGCTTCAAGCCGCTGGCCCGGCTGGTCTCCTACGGACACGCCGGTGTGGATCCGGCGCTCATGGGCATCGGCCCGGTGCCCGCCACACGCATAGCGCTCGAGCGCGCCCAGTTGACCGTGAAGGATCTGGACGTCATCGAGTCGAACGAGGCCTTTGCCGCCCAGGCCTGCGCCGTCACCCAGGAACTCGGCCTCGATCCGGCCAAGGTCAATCCCAACGGCAGCGGCATTTCGCTCGGCCATCCGGTGGGCGCCACCGGTGCGATCATTCTGACCAAATTGCTGTATGAACTGCGCCGCGTCGGCGGGCGCTACGGTCTGGTCACCATGTGCATCGGCGGCGGACAAGGCATCGCCGCGATCGTGGAAAACATCCGATGAGGCCGGCGCGTTCGGCGCCTCAGCGAATCCGCAGGCGCTCACCGTATCCGGTGAGCTCCAGATAGCCGCGTCCCACCGGCAACCCGCCGCGCAGGGCCCGCACCGCACCCTCCCAATAGACGGCGCCGGTGGTGAGGCGCGTATCGTTCTCCTGGTCATCCATCAGCGGCTCCAAATCGATGGTCTCGGGGCCGGCGCGCACGTGCCACACGACGGGGTAGGCGATCCCCGTGCGCGGTGACAGCCAGCGGCGCGCCGGCGTGAAATCGATGTCGGCCGCGTCCAGAGTGCGCACCCGGCCATCCGGACGTTCGAGCGTACCGCCCGCCCAGCGGGTCTCGCCGCCGGCACCGCGGATGCGAAAGGCCATGAGCGCGCCGCCGTCGTCCAGATTGATGCCGATCCAATCCCAGCCGGTGGCGCCGGGGTCGAGATAATCGCTCGACCATTCGTGATCGAACCAGGCGGTGCCGACAACCGGATCGGTCTTGCCGGCGCGGGTCAAGCTGCCGGCGATCTGCATCTGCGGGATGCTGTAGTAATAACTCGCGGATTCGGCCGCTGGACCCTTGCGGCTGAATCCCGATTGGCCGTTTTCCATGGGCGGACGGGTTGCGCTCAGCGTCAGGTTCAAAGCGAACCCATCCGCCGCCAGCCGCGCGCTGTAGTCCGCACCGCGGCGTTGCAGACGCCAGTCATCGATCCACACTTCGGTGTCGCCCTCCCGGGCCTGCGCCAATCCCAGCCCGGCGCGGCGGATCCGCTGATCCTGCCACAGCCGCCCGCGCGTCGGATCGCTGACGGCGCAATGCGCGATGAGCAACTGATGCGGCGTGAATGCACTCGGATTCGTTTCGTCAACGTCGGGCCGCGTCCGAAAGAAGGTGATCTGAAAGCCCAGTAATTCGCCCTTCCGGGTTTGCAGCCAGCCGGTCACGTACCACCACTCGGTGCGAAATTGCGGATGGCTGCCGAAGTCCCGTGGAAACTCGAGCGCGTGGCCTGGCAGTACCGTGGCATAGCGTCGCGCGCTCGCGGCGGGCGCAGCACCGGCAGCAGCCGCCGGCACGGTGAGCGGTGTGCCGACCGGTACGTCAACCGGTGTGCCGAGCGGTGCGCCTGCCACGGTGCCGACCCACGCACCCGCGAATGCGCCCAGCAGCCCTGCAAGGGCGCGAGCGCTCACCAGTCCTCTCGCACCGCGCGCAGCGCCTCGGCGCTCATGGCGGCGCGGCCGCTCCAGATCGCCGTGAGTGCTGCCGCCAGCACCAGCGTCACCGACAGCAGCCCGAGCTGCCACCAGGGAACGGCCAGATCGATGCTCCAGTTGAATGATTGGCGGTTGATCACGTACACCAACACCAGGCTGAGCACCGCGCCCAGGGCCAGTCCGTAGGCAACTCCGAACAGGCTCATCAATATGCCTTCGCCGGCGAGCATGCCGACGACTTGACGGCGCAGCATGCCGACGTGGCGCAGCATGCCGAATTCGGCGCGCCGGGCGAGGGCGGTCGAGCTGGCCGCGAAGCTGACGCCGGCGAGTCCGATCAGCACGGCAATGGCCTCCAGGGCGTAGGTAATGGCAAAGGCGCGGTCGAAGATCTGCAGCGAGCGCTCACGAATGGCGGTGCTGGCGAAAATCTCGAGCGTGCCGCCGCCGGCGAGAGCGCTGCGGATCCCGGCGTCCACGGCGGCGGCGGACGCGCGGCCGTCGAGCCAGACCGATCCCTCGGTGGCGCTTCGATCACCGCTCAACGCCACATAGGCGCGGCGCGTGATCACCACGGCGCCGGTGGTGCGGGCATAGTCGCGCCAGATGCCGGCGATGACGAAGCGCGCCTGCCGTCCCGCCACGGGCAGCGAGAGGGGATCGCCGATCCGGTAGCCGTAGAGGTCCTGAAAGCCTTCCGATATCCAGGCCGCCGATGCGCCGGTCTGCAACTGTGGCGGTGCGGATTGCACCAGCGGCAGATTGTCCGCAGGCGGCCCGGGCATATCGCGCGCGACGAGCGTCACGGGCGCGCGCGCGGGGTCGAGGTACAGCTGGCGGGTGCGCCGGAATTCGACCCTTCCCACGCCGACCACCGCGGCAATCCGGGCCTGGTCCCCGTCCGACAGGAAGGCGGTGTCGTTGCCCACGGGCTCGCGCAGTTGTATGTCTGCCGGCAGCAACTTGCCGAGCCACCGGTCGAAGGAATCACGAAACGAGTACACCATGATCGCCATCGCCACCATCAGGCTGAAACTGACGATGATGCAGGCCAGGCTCAGGGTCGACAGGGCGACATTTCCCCGAAGCTGCGCGACGGCGGTATCCAGCACCACCCGGCCGCTTCGCGGCGTCAGCTTCAGCAGCCATGCGGTGAGTGCAGGCACCAGCAGTACGGCGCCGAACAGCAGGGCGGCGACCGAGGCGTATCCGAACAGCGGCAATCCCGCGAGACGCGGCAGAAACGCGAGCGCGGCGCCGGCGCTGAGCAGCGCCACGCCGAGCAGTGTGGAGGAATGGCCCACGGTGTAGTCCTGGTCGCCGCCCTTGAGTGAGCGTGCCGCGGGCTGCAGCGCAGCTGCGCGCGCCGGCACCCAGCCGCCGAACCCGGCAACCACCGTGCCGATCGCGCAGAAGCCGAGCATGGGCAGCGGCGCCAAATGCAGCGCGACGCCGAGCACGCGCAACTGGCCGTTGCCGAGATCGCCGCTCAGCAGCCGCAGCATCAGCGCGGCCATGAAGGTACCGAGCACCACGCCGAGCAGCGCGCCGAGCGCGCCAAGCGCGGCGCCTTCACCGACCAGCGCACGCTGCAGCTGACCACGCGTCACGCCGAGTGCACGCAGCAAGCCGAGGGAGCGCCGCCGGCGCAATACCGACAGGGACTGCGTCGAGAACACCAGCAACGCGCCGGTGAGCAGGGCGACCAGCGCCAGCATGTTCAGGTTGAGGCGGTAGGCCCGCGTCAGCGACACCGCCCGGTCGCGCTCCACCTCGGGAGCCACCGCCAGCACCCCCGCGGGCAGCCGTTCGGCAAGATCGCGGCGGTAGCGCTCGGCGTCGACGCCCGGATTCAGGCGCAGATCGATGCGGTCGAGTCGGCCGATCCGGCCGAAGGCCCATTGCGCCGCCGCCACGTCCATCAGGCCGAGGGGCTGCGGATAAGCGGCCGGCGACAGCACATCCAGCACCTTCAGTATCCGGGTGCCGCTGCCCACCGAGACCGGCAGGGTGCCGCCGCGCCGCAGATCGAGCTCGCGGGCGGCGCTGTCGCTCAGCAGAATGCCGTTGCCTGCGAGCAGTTCGGTCAGGTGCGCGCCGATCTCGCCGATGAGCGCCGGCTGCAGCGCGGCGGCGCGAAACGGGTCGAGGCCCAGCACTTTGAGCGTGTCGCGTCTGCCGGGCAGTGCCACCTCGAGTTCGAGCACCGGGCTTGCCATGGCAACGGCCGGGTCACGCGCCAGCTGCACGAACAAATCCTCGGAATAGCCGTCGCGTGGTCCGCGTACCACCACATCGGCGTCGCCGAACAGGCGCTTGGTCGCCGATCCGAACTCGGCGAGCGCGGCCGTGTTGGTCAGATACACCGCGGCGCCGAGCGCCACGCCGAGCGCGATGGCGAGCACGGTGACCAGCAACCGTACTGGCTGTTCGCGCAGCTGTGCCACGACCAGCACCCACCAGACCGTGAATGACCCGCCGGTGCCGCGCGCCGCCACTTTAGGCCGACGCCCGCGGACCGAGACCGTTGGCGTCGAGCACCAGGATGCGGTCGGCCGTTTCGGCGGCGGTGCGCGAATGGGTGATGAGAATGCCGGCGCCGGCGCTGCTCTTGATCTGCGCGCGCAGCAGATCCAGGATCTGCGATGCGCTGCGCGGGTCGAGGTTTCCCGTCGGCTCATCGGCGAGCACCAGCCGCGGCCGATGCACCAGGGCGCGAGCGATGGCAACGCGCTGCACCTCGCCGCCCGATAATTCGCGCGCAGGGCGTTTCGCCAGCGCCGCGATGCCCACCGCGTCGAGCATTTCGGCCGTACGCCGGCCGCGCTCCGGCTGCGGCATGCTGAGCAGTTCGAGCGGCAGCGCAACATTCTGCTCGACCGTCAGATAGGGCAGCACGTGGAAGGCCTGAAACACGAATCCCACCGCACGCCGCCTGAGCAGCGTCGCCGCATCGTCATCGAGTGCCGACAGATCGGCCCCTTCTAGCACCACCCGGCCGGCATCGGGCCGATCGAGTCCGGCCAACAGATTCAGGAGGGTGGATTTGCCGACGCCGGATTCGCCCATGATCGCCAGATATTCGCCCTGGCGCAGCGTGAGGTTGATGCCTTCGAGTATCGGCGGTCGATCCGCGCGAAAGCGCCTGCACAATCCCTCGATGTGCAAAACCGGGGTGTCGGTCACCGCGCCCCGCGCTTCAGGCGGCGTCCACACCAATGACGGCCTTGACCTCCAGGAAGTCGCGCAACCCATGTTCGCCGTATTCGCGCCCGTTGCCGGACATCTTGAAGCCGCCGAACGGCGTCTTCATGTCGCCGGAGGCGCCGTTCAAGGCGACCTGTCCGGCCCTGATGCGGTTGCCCACGCGTCGGGCGTGCACATTGTCCTTGGACCAAACGTAGGCGGCCAGGCCATACGGCGTGTCATTGGCGATCTGGACGGCTTGTTCCTCGGTCTGATACGGCAGAATGCACAGCACCGGACCGAAAATCTCCTCGCGCGCGACGGTCATGTCGTTGCGCACCTGCGAGAAAATCGTCGGCTTGACGAAATACCCCTTGGTCAGGCCGTCGGGCCGTCCGGTTCCTCCGCAGATCAGACGCGCACCCTCGGCGATGCCCTTGCCGATGAATCCCTCGACGCGATCGAACTGCAGTTTCGACACCACCGGACCCACCGTGGTCTTCGGGGACGCCGGATCGCCGACCACCACCGTTTCCGCGACCCGCCTGGCGATGGCCTCGACCTCCGCGAGCTTCGCCTCCGGCACCAGCATGCGGGTCGGTGCATTGCAGGATTGGCCGGAATTCTGGAACACGTGCAGCACGCTTTGCTTCACGGCGCGTTCGAAATCGGCATCCTCCAGCAACACGTTCGGCGATTTGCCGCCGAGTTCCTGGTGCACGCGCTTCACCGACGCCGCGGCGTTCTTCGCCACTTCGGTGCCGGCGCGGGTCGAGCCGGTGAACGACACCATGTCGATGTCGGGATGCCTGGATAGCGGCGCACCCACGTTCGGGCCGTCGCCGTTGATCAGATTGAACACGCCTGCCGGAACGCCGGCTTCGTGCATGACTTTCGCCCAGAGAATGGCGCTGAACGGCGCATATTCCGAGGGTTTGAGCACCATGGTGCAGCCTGCGGCGAGCGCCGGCACCACCTTGGCGGCGACCTGGTTCATGGGCCAATTCCACGGCGTGATCAGCGCGCAGACGCCGACTGGCTCCTGCACCAGGCGCGTCGTGCCGTGCATCTCTTCGAATTTGAATGTCTTCAGAACGTCGATCATGGCGCTGATGTGGCCCACGCCGATCCGTGTCTGCGCGCCCTGGGCGAGCGTGATGGGCGCCCCCATCTCGGTGGAAATCGCCCGGGCGATCTCGTCGTAGCGCGCCTTATAGGCGGCGAGCACGCGTTCGAGCAGCGCCAGCCGCTCCGCCGGCGTGGTGCGCGAATAGGCGTCGAAGGCACGCCGGGCCGCGGCCACCGCCCGGTCGACGTCGTTGGAGCCGCCCATGGATATGACCCCCGCCACGGTTTCGTTCGCCGGGTTGATCACCTGGAACTCCTTGGGTTCGACAGGATCCACCCAGCTGCCGTCGATGTAGAATTGCCGGTCGTCGTAAGTCATCGCGTGCCTCATGGAAGAGTTAAAGACGAAGAAGCGGGCATTCTACCCGCTGGCGGCCGGCGCTGCGCGGGCCGAGCCAAGCGCAGGCACCGGTGCGCAACCGCCGGCCGGTTCCGCCCGACCGAAACCGCGCCGGCCTGTCGCCGGCCGCCGACGGTTCCACCGTCGGGTGGATAGTTATCTATACTTTGTGCGCGATTCGATGTCGCCATCCGCGCACGGCCTGGTGCAATGGGGTGAGTCATTGGTACCAATGCTCCGGGTGCATGCCCGCGTGGAGATCTGACAATGCGTGCGGTCATATTCATTCTCGTGGTGCTGGCCCTGGGTGCCGGCCCGGCGCAGGCCGCAGCGGCGGAACGCAACTCGGTGCGCACGCATCCGGTCGACATCGGCCCGCAGACCCATCGCCTGATCGTCGGCTTCCGGGCGCCTGCCGGTGCCGCCGATGTGGCTGCGCTGGCGGCCCGACACGGCCTTGCGTTCGCGAAATCCCGCCAGTTCGCGGCGAAGCTGCACGTGCTGTTCCTGCAAAAGACGCTGTACGGCGCCGATGTGCTGACGGCGCTCGCCACACTGCGCACGGATCCGGCGGTGAGCCTCGCCGCAGTCGACCAGCGCCGCTATGCGCTCGATGTGCCGAATGATCCGCTGTTCCAGCCGAGCAGCACCGCGAGCGGCCAGTGGTACATGCTGACGCCGAATCCCAACGCCACCGTGCAGGGCGTGTCCACCATGGACCTGGCGGCCACCGATGTCGTGTCGGCCTGGAACATCACTACCGGCAGCACCGGTACCGTCATCGCCGACGTCGACACCGGCGTGCGCTTCGATCACCCGGACCTGCTGCGCGCGGGATTGGGCGGCGGCGGGCGGCTGCTGCCGGGTTATGACTTCGTGGGAGAGGATTACAATTCGACCACCGGGGCGGCCTTGGGGACCTACTTGTCGGCCAACGACGGCGACGGCTGGGACCCCGACCCCTCGGACCCCGGCGATTGGATCGACAGCGCCGATCAGCAGAACACCGCGGTGTTCCCGGCCGCCGACTGCCCCAGCGCCAACAGCTCCTGGCACGGCACGCGCGTGATGGGGGTGTTGGGCGCCATCACCAACAATGACGCCGGCATCGCCGGCATGACCTGGGGCACCTGGCTATTGCCGGTGCGCGCGCTCGGCAAGTGCGCCGGCTATGATTCGGACATCCTCGCCGGCATGCAGTGGGCCGCCGGCATTGCGGTCGCGGGAGTGCCGGACAATCCCCATCCGGCCAACATCATCAACCTGAGCCTGGGCGGCACCGGCACCTGCACGGATGCCAATGATCCGTATCCCGGCGTGATCGCCAGCATCCTCGCCAAGGGCGTGCTCATCGTCGCCTCCGCCGGCAACGGCGGCAACCCGGGATCGCTCGCCCCGGTCGACGAACCGGCCGACTGCGCCGGCGTGCTGGCGGTGGCGGGGCTGCGCAACGTGGGCACCAAGGTGGGCTACAGCAGCTTCGGTGCGCAGGTGGGCGTGTCGGCGCCGGCCGGCAATTGCATCAATTCATCCGGCGCCTGTCTGCGCTCCATCGATACCACCTTCAATCTCGGCGCGACGGTGCCGGGGGCCAACAGCTATACGGATGACACCAACACCAATCTCGGCACCAGCTTCTCGGCGCCCATCGTATCCGGCATCGCTGCGCTGATGCGCGCCGTCAACGCCAATCTCACACCCGCCCAGCTGATTGCACGCATCGAATCGAGCGCCACCGCATTTCCGCCGGGCGCCGCCGGAGTGCCCACCTGTCCGACCACCGATCCGACCAGCGGCGAGTGCGCGTGCGTGGCCGGACAATGCGGCGCCGGCATGGTCAATGCCCTGAATGCCGTGATGGCCGCGCAGCAGCCGATTGTCTTGGTGTCGCTGCCGGCCGCGGTGTCGAGCGGAACCGGCGCGGTATTCGACGCCGGCGGCTCTACGCCGCAGTGCGGCGGCGGTGCCCTGAGCTTTGCGTGGAGCGCCGCGGGCGGCGGCATCACCTTCGGCTCGGCGACCAATGCATCGAAGGTCACGGTGATTCCGGGCACGTCGCAGGGCACGGTCACCCTGAGGGTCACCGATTCGTTGGGCGCGACCGGCATCGCCGTGATCACCGTGACTTCCACCAGCGCCACCACCAGCCCGACCAATACCACCGGCGCCGCGGCTGCCACGGCTGCCACGGCCTGTCCCACGGCCGTGTCGGTCGCGCCCACGCCGCCGACCGTGAGCCAGTCGTTCTCGCCCGCGAGCGTCGGCGAGAACACGGTCTCGACCCTCACCATCACCCTGGCGAACGCCAACGGCTTTGATCTGACGCAGTCGAATTTCAGCGGAACGCTGCCGGGCGGACTGACCATCGCGGCAAGTCCTATGGCTACCACCAGCTGTGCGGGCACGGGCTCGAACGCGACCTACACCACCACCGGCTATGCGCTCAGCGACTTCATAATCCCGGCCAATAGAAGTTGCAGCGTCATCCTGCCGGTGGAAAGCGCCGCGGCGGGCACCTATGCCAGCACCTTCGCGGCCGGCGCGCTCACGACGGCCCCCGCCGGCGGCAATGGCGCCGCCAGCAGCGCCGCCCTCACGGTGACCGCGCCGAGCAAGGGCGGCGGTGCGCTCGGGTGGCCCGAACTGCTGTTCGCCGCCGGCTTGCTCGCGGCCGGCCGGCGGCGGGTGCGTCTGCATTGAGCGGGCAGTCCACCGCCATCGAGACGGTCAAGACGCACCGCGATGCGCGCGGCAGTCTGTTCGAACCCCTGAACGACCGTGAACTGGCCGCGCAGAGAAACGTGCATGTGGTGTTGACCCAGCCGGACGAGGTTCGCGGCAATCATTTTCACCGTGGCGCGATGGAGATGACGACGGTGGTGGGGCCTTGCCTGGTGCGCCTCAAGGAGGCGGGTGCCGTGCGCGACATCGAGGTGCCCGCAGGCGAGATCTGGCGCTTCACCATCCCGCCGGGCGTGGTGCACGCCTATCGCAACACCGGCAGCATGCCGATGGTGATGGTGTCCTTCTGCAGCCTTCCGCACGACCCGGCCGGATCGGATACGGTGCGCGAACAGATCCTCTGAACCAGCCGGCGCTGCGGTTCCCCCTAAGCGATCCGGCAGGCCTCCTCGAATGGCAGGCGCGGATTGCGCGGATACAGCAATTCGTTCGTGCCAATTCCGAGCGCGCACAGAAAATTGGACTTCACCGACGTGCCTGAAAAGAATGCTGCATCGACCTTGGCGTGATCGAAGCCCGACATCGGACCGCCGTCGAGCCCGAGGGCGCGCGCCGCCAACAGCAGATACGCGCCCTGCAGCGATGAGTTGCGCATCATGGTGGTTCGGACCAGGTCGGGATCCTTGAAATGGTCGGCCACATTGGGCATGTGCGGAAACAGCACCGGCAGCTTGTCCGCGAACTTCTCGTCCATGCCGATGATCGCCGTCACCGGCGCGGTCTGTACTTTGACCACGTTGCCCGGCGACACGCAGCCCACCAGTTTCGACCTGGCCTCATCGCCGGTCACGAACACGAATCGTGCGGGCGTGCAGTTGACCGCGGTGGGTCCCCATTTGAGAAGCTCGTACAAATCGCGGATGGTCTTCTCCGGCACAAGTTCCGGCGCCCAGCGGTTGTAGGAGCGCGCCGCGCGGAACAGTTGATCCAAAGAAGCATCGTCCAATGCCGGTCTCATCGTCCGCCCTTGCGCCTGCCCGACGGTTCGTCGGCCGCTGTGAGTATAGGGCGCAAATCGAAGCCGCGCTTGAAGTCGCGGATGTGCTTCTCCATCCACGTTCGCGCCTCGGCGCGGTCCTTCCGCCTGATGGCCGCGGTGATCTGCTCCTGCGCCTCCTGGATGCGTCGGCGGGCCTGGGCAAGCCGGTCGATCATCTGCGTAAGGGCCGGCGCCAGCAACAGATTCAGCGGCGCCTGTGACAGGCTCAGCACCCGATTGCCGCTGGCCTTGGCCACCGCCGTGAAGAATTCCACCACCGCCGCGACGGCGGCCGCCGTATCGCCGGCATCGCGCCTGAATCGGGCGGCGGCACGGGTGAGCGCCTGCAGTTCGGCCGGCGTGCGGCGGGCGGCGGCGTATTCGGCCGCGGCAGGCTCGAGAGCCATCATGGCCTCCCACAACTCCTGAAAGGTCACGTCGTGCAGCGCCAAGGCACGGCTGACATCCGAGCTGACGCGCTGCGGCTCGGGCCGCGTGACCTTCAGGCGCTTCTCGCCGCGTCCGCGTCCGATCAGTCCCTGTATCTCCAATTCGCGGATGGCCTCGCGAACCGTGGAGCGGTTGACGCCGAACTGCCGCGCAAGATCCGTTTCGGACGGCAGGTGATCTCCGGTGCGCAGCGCCCGCGCGACGATTTTTCTCTCGATGGCGTTCGCCACCTGCCGATAGGCGGGATGATCGTCCAGGGGTTCGAACAGATCCGTCACGGCGCCTCGGCGACCAATTCACGGCCGATCAGCATGCGGCGGATCTCGGAGGTGCCGGCGCCGATCTCGTAGAGTTTGGCGTCACGCAGCAGCCGTCCGGTGGGATAGTCGTTGATGTAGCCGTTTCCGCCGAGCAGTTGGATCCCGTCCAGCGCCGCCCGCGTCGCCGCCTCCGCGCAGAACAAGATGCAGGCGGCGGCGTCCTTGCGGGTGGCCTCGCCGCGATCGCAGGCGGCGGCCACCGTATAGGCGTAGCTGCGGCAGGCGTTGAGCGAAGCGTACATGTCGGCGAGCTTCCCTTGCACCAATTCGAAGTTGCCGATGGCCTGTCCGAATTGCCGGCGTTCGCGCACATAGGGAACGGCGACGTCGAGCGCGGCGGCCATGATGCCGAGCGGGCCGCCGGAGAGCACCACGCGCTCGTAGTCCAGGCCGCGCATCAGCACGCTGACGCCATGATTCTCCGTGCCCAACAAATTGGCGGCGGGCACCTCGCAGCCGTCGAACACCAGTTCGCTGGTGCTCGACCCGCGCATGCCGAGCTTGTCGAGCTTTTGCGCCGCGCTGAAGCCGGCCAGTCCTTTTTCTATGATGAAGGCGCTGATGCCGCGGGCGCCGGCGGCTGGGTCGGTCTTGGCATAGACGACCAGCACGTCGGCCTCGGGACCGTTGGTGATCCACATCTTGCGTCCGTCGAGCACGTAGCGGTCGCCGCGCTTGTGCGCCCTCAGCTGCATCGATACGACGTCGGAACCTGCGCCGGGTTCGGACATCGCGAGCGCACCCACGTGCTCGCCGCTGATCAATTTGGGCAGGTGTTGCTGCTTCTGCTCCGCGCTGGCGTTCAGGGCGATCTGGTTGATGCACAGGTTCGAGTGCGCGCCGTAGCTCAAGGCGACCGCGGCCGACGCGCGGGAGATCTCTTCCATGGCCACGGTGTGGGCGAGGTAACCCAGTCCGGATCCGCCGTCGGCGGCGGACACCGTCATGCCCATCAGCCCCAGCGCGCCGAATTCCGGCCACAAATCGCGCGGAAACACATTGGAGCGGTCGATCTCACCGGCACGCGGGGCGATGCGCTCCTGCGCGAAACGGCGCACCTGATCGCGCACGGCGTCGAGGTCCTCGCCGAGGCCGAAATTGAAATCGCGGAAGGCGGATGCGGACATTGTCAGTGCGTCCCAATATGTTGGATAATCCGACTGTCCGACAATTTTGCCACTCCGGAGCCAACAAAGACAATGGCCCAGCTCGCATCGACGGTCGATCCCAGGTCCGCGGAATTCGCCGACAACTGCACGCATCTGCGGGATCTCGTCACCGAACTACGCGCCACGCTGCAGCACAATGCCCTGGGTGGCAGCCAGGCGGCGCGCGACAAGCATCGGCAGGCAGGCAAATTGCTGGTACGCGAGCGCATCGACGCGCTGCTCGATCCGGGCGCGCCGTTTCTGGAGCTCTCGCCGCTCGCGGCACAGGACGTGTACGGCGAGGCGCTGCCCGGGGCCGGACTGGTCACCGGCATCGGCCGCGTCGCCGGGCGTGTCTGCCTGGTGGTGGCCAATGATCCGACGGTCAAGGGCGGCACGTATTACCCGCTCACCGTCAAGAAGCATCTGCGGGCACAGGAAATCGCCGCCGACAACGAACTGCCCTGCATCTATCTGGTGGAAAGCGGCGGGGCGTTCCTGCCGAAACAGGACGAGGTCTTCCCGGATCGGGAGCATTTCGGCCGCATATTCTTCAATCAGGCGACGCTGTCGGCCCGCGGCATTGCGCAAATCGCGGTGGTGCACGGCTCATGCACCGCCGGCGGCGCGTATGTACCGGCCATGTCCGATCACGCCATCATCGTGCGCAATCAAGGGCGGGTGTTTCTCGGGGGGCCGCCCCTGGTCAAGGCGGCGACGGGCGAGGAGATAGACGCCGAATCCCTGGGCGGCGCCGACGTGCATTGCCGGCAATCCGGCGTGACGGACTATTACGCCGAAAGCGATCTGCACGCGCTGGCGTTCGCACGCCGCGCAGTGGCAAGGCTGCGGCCCCGGCCGGCGGCGCTCACGGCGGCGCTGACCGGGGGAGCGCGCGAGCCGGCGGCCGATCCGGCCGACCTGTACGGCATCATTCCGAGGAATTCCCGCAAACCCTACGATGTGCGCGAGATCATCGCGCGCCTGGTCGACGGCTCCTGGCTCGACGAGTTCAAGGCCCTCTACGGCACGACCTTGGTCTGCGGCTTCGCCGACATCCACGGCACCACGGTCGGGATCCTGGCGAACAACGGCATTCTGTTCTCCGAAAGCGCGTTGAAGGGTGCGCACTTCATAGAGCTTTGCTGCCGCGAAGGTTTTCCGCTGGTTTTTTTGCAGAACATCGCCGGTTTCATGGTGGGACGGGCGGCCGAGGCCGGGGGCATCGCCAAGGACGGCGCCAAACTCGTCACCGCGGTCGCCTGCGCGTCGGTGCCGAAATACACCGTGGTCATCGGCGGCAGCTTCGGTGCCGGCAACTACGCCATGTGCGGGCGCGCGTACTCCCCCAGATTCCTGTTCCAGTGGCCGAACGCACGCACCTCGGTGATGGGCGGGGAACAGGCCGCCAGCGTGCTGGCTACGATCAAGCGCGATGCGATGCTGCGCGCCGGCGAGTCCATGAGCGCCGGGCAGGAAGAACAGCTGAAAGCCCCGATACGCGAACAATTCGAACGCCAGGGCAAGCCCTATTACGCGTCCGCGCGACTCTGGGATGACGGTGTCATCGATCCGCTGGACACGCGCCGGGTGTTGGGGATGACGCTGCAGCTCGCCAAGAGCCAATCCATCGTGCCGACGCGCTTCGGCGTGTTTCGCATGTGACCATGCGACGGCTGTTGATCGCCAATCGGGGGGAAATCGCCTGCCGCATCATGCGCACCGCGCAGCGCATGGGCGTCACCTCGATCGCGGTGTTTTCCGACGCGGACCGCGGCGCGCGGCATGTACGCGTGGCCGACGAGAGCTATTGGCTTGGGGCGGCGCCGGCCGCCGACAGCTATCTGAACACGGCGCGGATCATCGCGGTGGCGCGCAGCGCGGGCGCCGACTGCGTGCACCCGGGTTATGGATTTCTGTCCGAAAATGCCGCTTTCGCGCAGGCCTGCATCGACGCCGGCTTGACGTTCGTCGGACCGCCGCCAGCGGCGATCCGGGCCATGGGGTCGAAGAGCGCCGCAAAGTCGGCCATGTCGGATGCCGGCGTGCCGGGGGCGCCCGGGTATCACGGCGAGGACCAATCCATCGGGCGGCTGTGCACCGAGGCGGTGCGGATCGGCTTCCCGCTGATCATCAAGGCGAGCGCGGGCGGCGGCGGCAAGGGCATGCAGGTGGTGGAATCCGCGGCACAGGTGTCCGGCGCGGTGGAATCCGCGCAGCGTCTGGCGCGCGCCGCGTTCGGTGACGGCCGCCTGCTGCTGGAGCGTTATTTTCCGCATGCGCGCCACGTCGAGGTGCAGATCCTGGCGGATCGGCACGGCACCGTACTGCCGCTGTTCGATCGCGACTGTTCCATCCAGCGGCGCCACCAGAAAGTCATCGAAGAGGCGCCGGCGCCCGGGATCCGGCCCGAGGTGCGCGCCGCGATGGCCGAGGCTGCGGTCAGGACGGCGCGCGCCGTCGACTACTCGAGCGCCGGAACGGTGGAGTTTTTGATGGACGACGGGCAACAGTTTTATTTCATGGAGATGAATACGCGCCTGCAGGTCGAACATGCGGTGACCGAACTCATCACGGGCATCGACCTGGTCGAATGGCAGCTGCGCATCGCTGCCGGCGAGCGACTGCCGGCGTCATTCGGGAATCTCGCGGCCCATGGCGCTGCGATCGAAGCGCGGCTGTATGCCGAGGATCCGGCCCGGGACTATCTGCCGAGCGTTGGGCGGATCGCGCACCTGCGCTGGCCGGCGGCCGACGGCGTACGCGTGGACGCCGGCGTGGATGCGGGCGATGAGGTGTCGAGCTACTATGATCCGATGCTCGGCAAAGTCATCGCCTGGGGGGAAACGCGCAGCGTGGCCTGCGCGCTTCTGGGCCGGGCGGTGGCCGCTATCGAGCTGGCGGGCGTCGCCAGCAATCGCGCCCTGTTGTCGAGCGTGCTGGCCGACGGAGAGTTCCTGGCCGGCGCGATCAACACCGACTTTCTGGTGCGCCGCGGCCCGCACCTGGCGATGGCGGAACCCGCCGCAGACGATCTGGACCTGATCACGGCGGCCCTGTGGCACGCACAAAGCGGCGCCGCACCGGATGATCTGTGGGCGGACAGCGGCGGCTGGCGGCTCGGCGCCGCGGCCCGCAGCGAGCGGCGCTTCGGCGATCGCACGGTGACCCTCAGCCGGGCCGCGGAAGGCTGGATTGCGCGGGTTGGCGAATGCGAATATGCCGCCGGCATCGCGGCGCGCACCGGCGAATCGATCTGCATCGAGGTGGCGGGCCGGTTGCGCCGCAGCCGTGTGACGGAACGCGGCCGGGAGCTGCACCTGTTCCGGCCCGGTGGCCACGTGGTCCTGATCCAAGCTCTAACCGAGGATGCATTGGGGGTCGCCGCACCGGCCGCCGAGGGTTCGCTGCGCACGCCCTTGCCGGGAACGGTGGTTGCGGTGCATGTGCGCGTGGGTCAACAGGTCGCAGAGGGCGCGCCGCTCGTGACCGTCGAGGCGATGAAAATGGAACATACCCTGACCGCGCCGCGCGGCGGGGTGGTCGCGCGCGTGGTGCACGCCCCGGGCGAGCGGGTTGCCGCAGGCGATTTTCTGATCGAGCTGAGCGGCTAGGCGACGCGGGCGGCGTCGGGGTCCTCGGCATCCAACTCCGCGTCCGAGCCGGCGACGCCGCTGTGGCCCGTGGCCTCGATGGGCGGCAGACAGACCTTGAATCTCACTTCGTGGCCTTGCAGGCTGGCCAGGGCGATTTTTCCGCCGGCCTGATGCACGTAGCGGCGCACGAATGCCAGACCGGTGCCCTGGGCCGCGGCGGCGGCCGATTCCGTCGCGGTGGTGAATCCCGCCTTGAAAATCAGTTTGATGGCCTGACGATCGCGCAGCTTGTCGGCCGCTTCGGTACTGATCAGGCCCTTCTCGACGGCGGTGCGGCGTACATGGTCGGGATCCAGTCCGCGACCATCGTCCTGGAACAGCAGCTCGTAACCGCCATCCTCGAGCGCGGTGAACTCCATGCGCATCGTGCCTTGGTCGGGTTTGCCGCTGCGCGCCCGCTCCTCCGCGGTCTCTATGCCGTGAATCACCGCATTGCGGATGAGCTGCACCGCAATGTTCTTCAGCGGCGTCTGGTATTGCTGCGGCACGAGCTCGAGACCCGCGCATTCGAGGGCCGCGTGCTTGCCCTGTTCGAGCGCAATGTGCTCGGCCAGGGCGACGAGCGCGCTCTCCAGTCCGCCGGCCTGGGTGTTGCGCGTGTCGGAGTGCGCGCCGGCGGGCTCGCCGATCAGGGCGTCGATCTTCAGGGCGCCCGCCAAGGCGCCAGCGGCCCGGGATCGCCGGCGCTCCACGCCGGGTTCGCGCTCGACTGCCCGATGCGCCGGGCGGGGAGTGGTCATGAGGGCGCGGACCATGGCGAATTGACCGAACAGCGCGTCGAGCTTGACCGCCAACGGCAGGAAGTCGCTGCCGCTCAGGGTGGGGCGGCTGCCCAATTCATGCAGTGCATCCTCGAAATCGCGGGCGGCATTTTCCATCGCCGTCAGCTTGACGGCCTTGCCCGCGCGCCGGATCCGATCCACCTCGTCCAAGGTTTCCTCGAGCTTGTGGCGAAACGCACCTTCCTCGCGGGCGGGTTTCTTGAGGATCTCGTTGATCGATTTCATCGCACCGGCGATCTTCTGCAATGCCGTCGCAAAGCGCGCCCTGCCCAGGCGCAGGATGCTGCGCAGCATCTCGGCGTGGGTCTGCAGCTGAGCGCGCAACTCCGCGAGCTCGTGTTCCTGCTGCACGCGCCCGGTGATGTCGGTCACCCGGACCATCCACATGCCCGCTTCGGCGGCTTCGAGCGAGGTGAATTCGAAGGCGAAATGAGCGCGGTCAAAGGAGCCGTCGTCGTTCTTCAGCCGCACTTCGACGTCGGTGAGGGCGGCGGCGGCATCCGATTCGCGCGACGCCGATTCGCGCAAGCCGGCCAGGTGATTGCGCACGCGGCTCATGACCTTCGCCGTCACGTGCGGCATGAGCAGCTTCTCGAAGCTCAGATTGTTGAAATCGCGGCGCCTGAACAAGGCCGCCAGCGACTGCGACACCTGCGGCATGATCTTACCCTTGGAATCGAGAAACAGCAGTCCTTGCGAGATGTTGCCGAGAATCGCCTCGGTCAGCACCTTGTTGGTGGCGACCAGGGCCTGTTTCTCGCGCTCGTGACGCTTGTTTGAGATGAACATCCATCGCAGAGTGCCAAAGGCCGCCGCAATAGAGTTTGACGGCTGTCACAGCCTGGCATTCGCGATGACATATCGCCGCGCAGTTGCCGACGAGTGTGACGCCGGTCGCTCCGCGCCGGCAATATGTCAAGCGATCGCCGAGGCCTTCGAATCCAATTGCGCCAGCAGCTCGTCGGCCGAGGCAAACCGGGAGATCGCCTCCTTCGCCATCAGCCGGTCGATGAGCGGTTGCTGATCCGCAAGCGGGGCGGGCAGCCTGGGTATGGGCGCGGCGGCATGCTGCTTCATGATCTCGATGGCGCTGCGCCCCTGGTAGGGCTTCCGGCCGGTGAGCATTTCATAAAAGATCACGCCCAAGCTGTACAAGTCGGTGCGCGCGTCGACCCGATGGCCCTGGGCCTGTTCCGGACTGATGTAATAGGGCGAGCCGAGCACGGTGCCGATGCCCGTCATCTCGCCGTTGTCCATCGCGCGGCGCGCCAGGCCGAAATCGATGAGCACGGGGGAGTTGTCCTCGCGCAGCATCACGTTCGCGGGCTTCAGATCGCGGTGCAATACGCCGAACACGTGGATCCCGCGCAGCGCTGCGGCAATAGAACGCAGGTAAAACAGGCTTTCGTCCATGCTGAGCGGATTTCGCAGGCGATCGCGCAGATCTCCGCAGGGGAAGTACTCCATGGCCAGGTAGAGATGGTCGGGCAGGGTGCCAAAGTCGTAGATCTCGGCGATGGCCGGATGCCTGATACTGGAGATGATTTCATATTCGCGCGCAAATCGCTCGGCGTCCTCGATCTCCCGCTCGCTGTTGCCGAGCGACATGGCCTTGAGCACGACATTGCGGCGCAGCCGTTCGCTGCGGGCGAGGTAGACGGCCGAAAAATTGCTGGTGGCAATTTCCTTGACGATGACGTAACCCGGCACCTGCAGGGAGGGGCCGTCGTCGCCGGCAGGCAGCAGCGCGCGATCCGCGGGTTCGATCTCGTAGCGCTTGACCGCCGCCTCGGCGACCGCCGCGAGCAGCGCCTCGTGGCTGATGCGTGCCAGCGGCAGATAGTCCTTGGCGCCGGCCTTGAGCGCCCGCACCGCCGAGAGTTCCGTGCCGTGATTGGCGAGCACGATGCAATACAGGCCGACCCGCAGCAGCAGCAGCCGGCGCAGCCGCTCCATGCCCTCGTCGGCCGTCGCCTCGGTGCCGAAGTCGATGTGCAAGATCAACGCATCGGGCTCCCGATCGTCGATCTCCCGGATCAGCGCCGCGGGCTCGGCGGGCGCGGCCGCCCATACCCGCGCGTCGGGCCAGCGACTGGTGATATGGTGCGTCAGCCATTCGAGGCGTTTGGGTTCGCAGCCGATGACCAGCAGCCGGGGGCTGTTCATCAAAACGGGCGGGCGTGCCGGGCGGATCGGGCGGATAGGGCGGATTGCGCCATGGTTTGCCGGTATTTGATCAATTGCAGTTAAACTTGGGCGCAATCTTCGCATTTGCGCCTGAAAATTGAAACCAAAGGCCCTGGGCGACGGTCTTTACGGCTGATTCAGCAGTGGTTTTTTTGAAAGGACGTAATTCAATGGGAAGCATCAGAACCTGGTCCCTCGCGGCCGTGGCGGGTGTGTTGATCGTGGTGGTCGCGCATCAACGCTCGAATGCCGACGCGGGAACGGTACCCGATGACAATCGGGCGGCCCCGGCGCTGGCGGCCGCGCCCGCGACCATGCCGGCGCCCGTGCCCGTGCCGGCCTCTTCCCAGGTCCATGTCGGCGGATTGCCGGATTTCTCCGATCTGGTCGAACAGAACGGCGCGTCGGTGGTCAATATCAGCGTCGTGGAAAAGCCGCAACGAGGCGGTGAAGCCGGCGAAACGGGCGAGGGTGGAGACCCCCTGTCGCAATTCTTCCATCGGTATCAAATGCCCAACGACCATGCGCCGCCGGCGCGCGGCATCGGCTCCGGATTCATCGTCAGCGCGGACGGCTACGTGCTCACCAACGCCCACGTGGTGGCGGACGCCGCCGAGGTCACGGTCAAGCTGACCGACCGGCGCGAGTTTGCCGCCAAGGTCATCGGGGTCGACCGGCGCAGCGACGTCGCCTTGATCAAGATCGCCGCCTCCGGTCTGCCGGCGGTGCGATTCGGCGATCCGGCTCGGCTGCGGGCCGGCCAGTGGGTGGTGGCGATCGGCTCGCCATTCGGCTTCGAGAACAGCGTGACCGCCGGCGTGATCAGCGCCACGGCGCGCGCGTTGCCGGATGAGAACTACGTGCCGTTCATCCAGACCGACGCCGCCGTCAATCCCGGCAATTCCGGCGGTCCGCTGTTCAATCTGGACGGCCAGGTGATCGGCATCAATTCGCAGATTTACAGCCGCACGGGCGGCTTCATGGGCATGTCCTTCGCCATCCCCATCGATCTGGCGCTCAATGTCAAGGAGCAGCTGCAGCGCAACGGCAAGGTCAGCCGCAGCCGCATCGGCGTCGCGGTGCAGGAGGTCAATCAGCAACTGGCGCAGACCTTTGGTCTCGGAACGCCCCACGGTGCCCTGATCAGCGCGGTGGAACCGAAGAGCCCCGGCGAGCGTGCCGGTCTGAAGCCGGGCGATGTCATCACCAGCGTCAACGGCAAGACCATTCAACGCTCCCTGGATCTGCCCTCGGTGATCGCGGCGCTGCCCACGGGCAGCGAGGCGCGACTCGGCGTCTGGCGCGATCGCAAGGCCACCGAGGTGATGGTGCGCACGGTGATGCTGGAGGACGAGCCCGCACAGGCCGCCCGCAACGAGAGCGAATCCGACGGCGGCAAACTCGGTCTTGCGGTGCGTGCGCTCGATCCCGAGGAACAACAGGAACTGCACACCCACGGTCGGCTGGTGGTGGAGGACGTGACCGGGCCGGCGCTGGCGGCCGGCGTGCAGGCCGGCGATGTGGTGCTCGGCGTCAATGGCGCCGGTGTGGCGACGGTGGCGGATCTGAAGCGCGAGGTGGCGCGCGCGGGACACAGCCTGGCCTTGCTGATCCAGCGTGACGGTGCCCAGATCTACGTGCCGGTGGACATCGGCTGAAATCCCGGCGATGCAGACCGCAGCGCCCTTGTTTCCGGCTGATCGGAGGGCTGCCGGCGCGCCGGCACCCTTCCTGCCCGTTTCCCGTGCCGATATGGATTCGCTGGGCTGGGATCGCTGCGACATCATCATCGTGACGGGCGATGCCTATGTGGACCATCCGAGCTTCGGCATGGCCATCATCGGACGGGTTCTCGAGGCGCAGGGTCTGCGGGTCGGCATCATCGCCCAGCCCGATTGGCACGGCACCGCGGATTTCGAGGCGCTGGGCGAGCCGCGCCTGTTCTTCGGCGTGACCGGCGGCAACATGGATTCGATGGTGAACCGCTACACGTCGGACCGGCGGGTTCGCAGCGACGACGCCTACACACCCGGCGGCCAGGGCGGAAAGCGTCCCGACCGCTGCGTCATCGTCTACTCCCAGCGCGTGCGCGAGGCCTACAAGCAGGTACCCATCGTGATCGGCGGCATCGAGGCGAGTCTGCGGCGGATCGCACATTTCGATTACTGGTCGGATACGGTGCGCCGCTCGGTGCTGGTCGACGCCAAGGCGGATATGCTCGTGTACGGGAATGCCGAGAGGCAAATCGGACAGATCGCACACCGCCTGCAGCGGAGAGAGAGGATTTCGGACATCACGGACCTGCGCGGCACCGTGTTCGTGCGCCGCGCAATGCCGCAGGATTGGACGGAAATCGACTCGAGCGACGTCGATGCCCCGGGACCGATCGCCCCGCCGGTCAATCCCTACGCCACCGAGGAGGAGCGCAGAAGTGCACCCGCCCCGGCAGGGGATCACAAGGTGGTCAGGTTCTACCGCCAGGTGCCGAACACGCAGCGCGAGCGCAGCGTCATCCGCATGCCGTCATTCGAGCAGGTCAGCCGTGATGCGGTGCTGTACGCGCACGCCTCGCGCATCCTGCATCTCGAATCCAATCCGGGCAACGCACGCGCGTTGGTGCAGCGTCACGGCAATCTCGAGGTGTGGCTGAATCCGCCGCCCATCCCCTTGACGACCGCCGAGATGGATGCGATTTACGAACTGCCCTATGCGCGCCGCGCGCATCCGGCTTACGCGGGCGCGAAGATTCCGGCCTATGACATGATCCGTTTCTCGGTGGCGATACAGCGCGGCTGCTTCGGTGGCTGCACCTTCTGCTCGATCACCGAGCACGAGGGCCGCATCATCCAGAGCCGCTCGGAGAATTCGGTCATCCGGGAGATCGAGACGATCCGCGATCACGTGCCGGGGTTCACCGGCGTCATCTCCGACCTCGGAGGGCCGACGGCGAACATGTACCGGCTGCACTGCAAGAGCGCCGCCGTCGAATCGGCATGCCGCCGCCCCTCGTGCGTGTTTCCCGGGGTGTGCTCCAACCTCGACACGAATCACGCGCCGCTGATCGATCTATACCGGCGCGCGCGCAGCTTGAAGGGGATCAAAAAGGTGCTGATCGCCTCCGGTGTGCGCTACGACCTCGCGGTCGAGTCGCCGGAATACGTGCAGGAACTGGCGGTCCACCACACGGGCGGTTACCTGAAGATCGCACCGGAGGCCATCGGCGAGGGGCCGCTGTCGAAAATGATGAAACCCGGCGTCGGCGCCTATTATCGATTCAAGGAATTGTTCGACCGGTTTTCCAAGGAGGCCGGCAAGGAGCAGTACCTCATCCCGTATTTCATCGCGGCCCACCCGGGCACCCGCGATCAGGACATGCTCGAGCTGGCCGTGTGGCTCAAAAAGAACGGCTTTCGGGCCGATCAAGTTCAGGCCTTTCTGCCCTCGCCGATGGCGACCGCCACGGCCATGTACCATTCGGGCAAGAATCCGCTCAGGCGCGTTGCACGAAACAGCGAAGAGGTCGTCGTTCCGAAGGGCATCAAGGTGCGCCGGCTGCACAAGGCGTTCCTGCGCTATCATGACCCGGAGAACTGGCCGGTGCTGCGCGAAGCGTTGCGGCGCATGGGCCGCGCCGATCTGATCGGCAACGGCAAGCAGCACCTGGTGCCGGCGTACCAGCCCATCGGGCGCAACCCGCGGGGTGCTCGCGGCACGGCGTCCCTGCCGTTTCGGACGCAACATACGCGTGCGCAGAAGCGGCGCATTCGCCCGTAAATGTCCGGTTTCAATAGTGCATAATCTGCGCCTTTTGGGAGCGTGCGCCTGAAGCATGGATAAATGGGTCGTACATAAATTCGGCGGCTCGAGCGTCGCCGACGCGGGCTGCTTCCAGCGCGTGGCGGATATCGTCGAGAAATCGGCCAATCCGCGCGAAGCCGTGGTGCTGTCCGCGTGCCGCGGCGTGACCGACGACCTGCTCGCTCTGGTGTCCCTCGCAGAGAAGCCGCACGGCGATTTCGCGGCGGCCCTCGACGCAATCCAGGCGCGGCACGCCGATCTGGCGCGCACCCTGCTGCCGGAGGGTGCGCGTGCCGCCTTCAGCGCGGAACTCGAAGGCGACATCCGCGACATCGCCGGCATGCTGCAGACGGTGCGACTGATCCGCTCGGCGCCGGAATCCGTGCGCGACGTGGTGGCGGGTTTCGGCGAACTGTGGTCGACGCGCCTGTTCTCGTCGTATCTCATCGAACGCGCCGGCATCAAGGGCGAGGTGCTCTGGGTGGATTCGCGCCTGGTGGTGGTGGTCGAGTGGGGTTCGCTCGGTCCCGCCGTGCAGTGGCAGTCGAGCGAGCGCAACCTGTACAGTCTGGTGCCGCATCCCTTCACCGGCCGCCTGGTGCTGCCGGGATATGTGGCGACCACGCCCAAGGGCATCCAGACCACCCTCGGCCGCAACGGCAGCGACTTCTCCGGTTCGATTTTCGGCGCCTTGCTCAACGCGGCCGAGATCCATATCTGGACGGACGTGGATGGGGTTCTGTCTGCGGATCCGCGGCTCGTGCCGAACGCCCAGGTGATCGACCAGCTGTCCTACAACGAGGCGATGGAGCTCGCATACTTCGGCGCCAAGGTTATTCATCCGCAGACCATGGAACCCGCTGTCGCGCGCGACATCCCGATTTACATCCGCAACACCTTCGCGCCGCAGAAGCCGGGAACGCTGATCTGCGCGCAGCCGACCTCGGCGCTCACGGTCAAGGGCATCACCACGATCGATCCGGTGGCCATGGTGAACCTCGAGGGTGCGGGCATGATCGGCGTGCCGGGCACGGCACATCGGCTGTTCGGCGCGCTGCGCGATGCCGGCATATCCGTGATCGTCATTTCGCAGGGCAGCTCCGAGCATTCCATCTGCTTCGCGATTCCGCAGGCGCAGGCGGTGCGGGCCGAGGAGGCGGTGCGCCGCGCATTCGACGCCGAGCTTCGCGACGGGCAGATTCAAAGCGTGGATGTTGATCTCGGGCTCTCCATCCTGGCCGTGGTGGGCGACGGCATGGCGGGTGCACACGGCGTGGCGGCCAAGGTCTTCAATTCGCTGGGAGACGCCGGGGTGAACGTGCGGGCCATCGCTCAGGGCGCCTCCGAGCGCAACATTTCGGTGGTCGTCGACGGGAAGGGCGCCGCCAAGGCGCTGCGCGCCGTGCACGCGGGCTTCTACCTGTCGCCAAACACCCTGTCGATCGGCCTGGTGGGTCCCGGCACCGTGGGCCGAGTCCTGCTGGCGCAGCTGGCGACGCAGGTCGGGCGGCTGCGCGCCCTGAACGTGGATTTGCGCGTCCGGGCGGTGCTCGGCTCGAAACGCATGCTGCTCGACGCAACGGCGATCGACATCGATCACTGGGCACAGAAGCTGAGCGTGGCGGGCGAGGCCAGCGATCTGGTGAAATTCACCGATCACGTGCAGGCCGATTACATACCGCATTCGGTCATCATCGACTGCACGGCGAGCGCCGAGGTGGCGGGACATTACGATGCGTGGCTGCGGCGCGGGATTCATGTTGTGACCCCCAACAAGAAGGCCAACAGCGGCTCGATGCCTTACTACCGCGCGCTGCGCGAGGCGAGCCGGGCGGCCGGTGCGCATTATCTGTACGAGGCCACCGTCGGCGCCGGATTGCCGATCATCCAGACGTTGCGTGATCTGCGGGAAACCGGCGACGAAATCATCAGCATCGAGGGTATTTTCTCCGGAACCCTGGCGTATCTGTTCAATGTGTTCGACGGCCGCGAGGCGTTCTCATCGATCGTCCGCTCGGCCAGGCAGAAGGGCTACACTGAACCGGATCCCCGTGATGATCTGTCGGGAATGGATGTCGCCCGCAAGCTCATCATCCTCGGGCGCGAAATGGGGCTGACCTTGGAAATGTCCGATGTACAGGTCGAAGGACTCGTGCCCAAGGATCTCGAAAAGTGCGGCATCGACGAATTCATGCAGCGACTGCCGCAGTTCGATGCCGACATGGCGGCGATGCTCGCCGACGCCGGCGGCAACCACCAGGTACTGCGCTATGTGGGGCGCGTCGATGCGGCCGGCAAGGCCACCGTGGGACTGACGCGGCTCGACCGCAAGCATCCGTTTGCCAACATCGCCCTGACCGACAACGTCGTGCGCTTCGCGACGCGCCGCTACTGCGACAATCCGTTGATCGTCCAGGGACCCGGTGCGGGTCCGGAGGTCACGGCCGGTGGCGTGTTTTCGGATCTGCTGCGACTGTGCGCCTATCTGGGCGCCCACATTTAGGCCCATGACCGAAAGCGGGTATGTTAACAACGTGCTGACCGACGTCACCGCATTCGCTCCCGCCACCGTCGCCAACGTCGGCATCGGCTTCGACATCCTGGGCCACACGGTCGATGCGGTGGGAGATCGGGTGCGACTGCGGTCCATCGACGAGCCGGTCGTGCGCATCCGGTCGATCAGCGGCGTCGCGGGGGATCTGCCGGTAGAGCCGCAGCGCAACACCGCCGGCCGGGCGGTGCAGGCGATGCACGCCACGCTCGGCCTGAAATTCGGTTTCGAACTCGACATCGACAAGGGCATTCCACTCGCCTCGGGGCTGGGAGGGTCGGCGGCGTCGGCAGTGGCCGCGGTGGTGGCCGCAAACGCGCTGCTGCCGGAGCCGGTGTCGCGGCTGCAGCTTCTCAAGTTCGCCATGCAGGGTGAGATCGTGGCCAGCGGTTCTGCGCACGTTGACAACATCGCGCCGTGTCTGTTCGGTGGCCTGGTGCTGACTGTCGGCATCGACCATCCGCGCGTCAAGCAGATACCCGTGCCGGCCTCGCTGCGCTGCGTGCTCGCCCATCCGCACATGTTTCTTGGCACGCGCGAAGCTCGCGCGATCCTCAAGACGGATGTGACGCGGTCCGATTTCGTCTGGCAGACCGCCAATCTCGCCGGATTCATCAGCGGCTGCTATTCGAACGATCTGGAGATGATCCGCGAATCCTTTGATGATGTGATCATCGAGCCGCAGCGCCAATCCCTCATTCCAGGCTTCATGGACGTCAAGCAGGCGGCCCTGGCGGCCGGTGCGCTGGGCTGTTCGATTTCAGGCGCCGGACCCACCGTGTTTGCCTGGGCGCAGGTGCAGCATGCCGAAGCGGTGCGCGGTGCGATGATCGCGGCATTCGCCGCCCACGGCCTGCAATCGGATCATTGGATATCGGCGATCGAGAACAACGGCGCCCGAGTGGTGAAGGCCTGATGACGGAACTGCAATATATGAGTACGCGGGGCAATGCCCAGCCGGTCACGGTGAGCGGGGCGATCGCCGGGGGATTGGCGCCCGATGGCGGGCTGTACCTGCCGGCGCGGCTGCCTGTGGTCGAGGCCCATGCGTTGGACGGCCTGACTTCCCTGCCCGACATCGCGCGCGTCGCGCTCGGCGGCTTCTTCGAAGGTGACCGGCTGCAGCCCCTGCTCGGCGAGATCGTCGAGGCGGCGCTCGATTTGCAGGCGCCGACCACGCCGGTGGAGGCGAGCCCGGATCCTCTGCACGTGTTGGAGCTGTTCCATGGACCGACCGCCGCCTTCAAGGACTTCGGCGCACGCTTTCTGGCGGAAAGCCTGGAGAGGTTGGAGGCCGGCGGGCCGCGCCTGACCATCCTGGTGGCCACCTCGGGCGACACCGGCGGTGCGGTGGCCGCGGCATTTTACCGCCGGCCCTGGGCGCGGGTGGTCATCCTGTACCCGCGGGGGCTGGTGAGTCCGCGCCAGGAACAGCAGCTGACCTGCTGGGGCGAGAACGTGACGTCGCTGCGCATCCAGGGCACCTTCGACGATTGCCAGCGGCTGGTCAAGGAAGCCTTCGTGGATGCATCCCTGAGCAGCCGGCACCGCTTGAGCTCGGCGAACAGCATCAACATCGGGCGGCTGCTGCCGCAGATGGTGTATTACATTGCCTCGAGCCTGGAGGTCGAGCGCCGCACGCGGCTGCCTGCGTCGTACATCATACCCGCCGGCAACCTCGGCAATGCGTTCGCCGCCGTGTGGGCACGCGCACTCGGGTTTCCAATCGGGCGCATCGTGCTCGCGCACAACAGCAACCGCACCGTGCCGGACTATCTGCAAACCGGCGTGTGGCAGCCGCGGGCCAGCATCGCGACGCTGGCGTCCGCCATGGACGTGGGCAATCCGAGCAACATGGAGCGCCTGCGTGCGTTGTATCCGACGGTGGACGAGATGCGCGGGCAGCTTGCCGCCGACAGCGTCGATGACGCCGCGATCCGCAGGCGCATCGTCGAGGACTATGCCGAGTTTGGACGCATCTGGTGCCCGCATACGGCCACCGCGGCGGAGGTCTACCGCCGCCTGCCGGCGGCGGACAGGCGCGACCGGCCGTGGGTGCTGGCAGCCACGGCGCATCCGGCCAAGTTCCCCGAGGTGGTCGAGCCGCTCATCGGCGGCACGGTCGAGGTGCCGTCGAGTCTCGCGCGGCTGCTGCAGCTGCCGCGCAGATTCCAGGATCTGCCGCCGACGCTGACGGCGCTCAGCGCGGCACTCGAATGAGCAACCCGAACATCGATCCGAAATGGATCTGGGTCGGTGCAGCGGCGGTCGCGTTGGCCGCGGCCGGGTATGTGGGCCTGCGCGCCTACGGGCGCCATGCGCGCCGCCGCTCGCTGCTCAACCGCCTGGAGCGCATCGCCTTCGAGTCGGCGCATCAGGTGCTCGTACCCGACGGGATGGGCGGCCACATCCACGTGGATCACCTGCTGCTGACGCCGCGCGGCTTTCTGATCCTCGATACCCGCCGGGTCGCCGGATTGATATTCGGCGGCGATCAAATGAGCGAATGGACGGTCATGGCGCGTGGCCGCCGCTACACCTTCGACAACCCGCAGCCGGCGCTGTATGACCGGATCGCCGCGGTCAAGGCGCTGGTCGGCGATCTGCCTGTCGAGGGCCGGCTGCTGTTCTCCAACGTCGGCAAGTTCACCAAGGGCATTCCACGCTGGGTGCTGATGCTGGACGGCATGGAGGTCGAATTCCCGGTGGTTGACCGCAGCCTCAAGGAGACCCCCGGGTTCGCCAAAATGGGCGCCGCCTGGACGCGGATCAGTTCGCAGCTGCGGCCCAGTCCGCACGCCTTCACCAGGCTCTAGTCCTGCGCCCCGGGGCGCTCGAGACCGAACAGCCGCACCGCGTTGCGCGTGGTGGTGTCGGCGATCGCCTCCGGCGTGACGCCGCGCCGGCCGGCCACCGCCAGCGCGATGTGCGGTAGAAACGCCGGCTCGTTGCGCCGCGATCGGGGCGCCGGGACCAGGGTTCGCGGCAGCAGGTAGGGCGCGTCCGTCTCGATCAACAGCCGCTCCGCGGGAATGCGCGGCAGCGACTCGCGCAGGCTGCCGGCGCGGCGATCATCGCACAGCCAGCCGGTGATTCCGATGGACAACCCGAGTGAAAGATACGCCTCGAGTTCGCCGATGCCCCCCGTGAAGCAATGCGCCACGCCGCCCGCGAGCGCGGCGGCGTAATCGGCCAGGATGGCCACGAAATCCGCATGTGCGTCGCGCTGGTGCAGGAATACCGGCTTCGCCGCCTGCACCGCGATTTCCAGCTGGGCCTGGAACGCGCGCCGCTGCGCGTCGCGGGGCGACAGGTCCCGGTAATAGTCCAAGCCGCACTCGCCCACGGCGACCACCTGCGGACGCGCCAACAGCTCGAGGAAGCCGCTTCTTTGCGAGGGGTCGAAGCCGCGGGCATGATGCGGATGCACTCCGGCGGTGCTCCAGAGCATGCCGTCATGCTCGCCGGCCAAATTTGCCGCCGCCACCGAGCCCTGCAGATCGGCGCCGGTCACCACCTGCCGGGTGACGCCCGCGGCCACTGCCCGCGCGAGTACGGCTTCGCGGTCCGCCGCGAAACTCTCATGAGTCAAATTCGAGCCGATGTCGACGAGTTCGCGGATCAACGGGCGGGATCGTCGTTCAATGACAGTGTGCTATCTTCATTCGGCACATTGTAAGCGCTGCTGCGGACGCTTTGGGCGCAGGGAGAGGGATGTTCGAGCGTGCAATTCTCGCCGGCGTGGTCATGCTGGCTGTGGCCCTGCCGGGCGGCGCGCAGCAGGGCGGCGACATTGAGGCGCAAATCCTGTATGCCTTCCACACCGAGGATCGTCACCAGTTGGCGGACCTGATTTCCGGTCTGCAGGCGCGATCGGGTGCCGGCAGGAGCGACGATTCCCTGCGCTATCACCTGGCGCATGCGCAGTACCGCCTCGGCAGACTGCTGCGCGCGGCCCATGATGCGGCTCCGGCCCGTGATGGGGCTCCGGCCCGTGATGCCGATGCAGCCTTTTCGGACTGCGTCGATGAGCTGAAGCCTGCGCGGCGCGCAAACGCCTCAGCGGAGGCCATGGCGCTGCAGTCCGCCTGTTACGGCGAGTTGGCGGACTCGAGCCGGCTCGAAGCCGTGATTCTGCGCGGGCGCGCCGCCGACCGGCTCGACGCGGCCTACCGGCTTTCGCCGAGCAATCCGCGCGTCAATCTGCTGATGGCGATGAATGGCCTCGAGCATTCACCGCCCGGGTCGGCGCAGCACGAGCGCGCTTTCGCGCAGTTGCAGCGTGCCGCCGAGCTGTTCGACAGATCCCCGGCGACGGCCGCCGACGCTCCGGGTTGGGGCCATGCGGAGGCCTACCTCGCGCTCGGCCGGGAGCTGCTGTTGCGCGGCGAGTTTCTCGGCGCCCGCAATTGGGTGGAGAAATCCCTCATCGCCGCGCCGGACTTCAGGGCGGCACAGCTGCAGCTGGCGGCGATCGAGAGGCGCTGACGCCGAACCTGGTATCATTCTGTGCGGTGAAAACCCACGTCACGCAGTTGTCCCTGTTTGAAACCCGCGATTCAAGCGGCGACTTCGCGGTTCGCGTCAGTTCCCGCGCCCGCCGGCTGACGGCCCGGGTGCACGTCGGCGGACGCGTGGAGATCGTGGTTCCCGTGGGCGTCGGCGCGCGGACGGTGCGCGACTTCGTGCATCGATTCATGCCGTGGATCGATCGCAAAGTCGCCTCCATGCGCAGTTTCGTTGTGGCTGCCGAGCCGGTGCCAAAATCCATCGAATTCGGCATCTCCGCCGAGCGATTCGCGGTCGACTGGAGCGTCGCCGCGCGGCGCAGCCTGCGGGACAGCGACGGCACGCTGCGCGTTCAGGCGCCCGACGAGCGGCAGGCACGCTGGCTTTTGCAGGGCTGGCTCAAGCGCGCCGCGGCGGAGCGCCTGACACCGTCGCTGCTGCGGCTGGCGCAGGAATTGGACATTCCCGTGTCGAGGGTCGCGATTCGCTGCCAGCGCACCCGCTGGGGCAGTTGCTCGACACGCGGAACGGTGAGTTTGAACTGTTCGCTGGTATTTCTGCGGGCGGCCGTTGTCCGCTATCTGTTCGTGCACGAGCTGGCGCACACCCGGCACATGAATCATTCGCCGGACTTCTGGCGGTTGGTGGAGCGGCTCGAGCCCGGATACAAGAGCCTGGACGCGGAACTGCTCGCCGGATGGCGCACCGTCCCGGAGTGGGTCTTCAGGAATTGACCATGAGCGAGGTGACGCCACCGATAAAGCCGTTCGTCGATCTGAGCGACGAGCAGGTCCATTGGGATCTGAGCGAGTCGTTGAGCTATGCACAGTATCTGAGGCTGGACAAGCTGCTCGACGCTCAGAACCCCCTCTCGTATCAGCACGACGAGATGTTGTTCATCACGATTCACCAGGTGTCCGAGCTCTGGATGAAATTGTGTCTGCACGAGCTCAACGCAACCGTGGATTGCGTGCGGCGCGACGATCTAGGTCCGACCTTCAAGATGCTGGCGCGAGTTTCGACGATCCAGCAGCAGCTCCTGCAGTCCTGGGACGTGCTGGCTACGATCACACCGTCCGACTATTCGGCGTTCCGCAACGCGCTCGGCAAATCATCGGGATTTCAATCCGCGCAATACCGGCTGCTCGAATTCCTCATCGGCAACAAGAGCGCCGGTACCATCAAGGTGTTTCGCGGGGACAGGCCGGTGTACGAGCAGCTCGAGCGAGCATTGCGCGCGCCCAGCCTGTACGATGAGGTGTTGCGGCTGCTGAGCCGCCGCGGACTCGACGTGCCCGCGGAGGCGATCGACCGGGATTTCACCCAGCCGTACCAGGCCAGCAAACAGGTGGCAGCCGCGTGGCTCAGCGTGTATCACAACTCGGTGAAGGAATGGGATTTGTACGAACTGGCCGAACGCTTGGTCGATCTGGATTACAAATTCCAGCTGTGGCGCTTCGCGCACGTCAAGACCGTCGAACGAATCATCGGTTACAAGCGCGGCACCGGCGGAACCGGCGGGGTTTCGTATCTGACCAAGGCGCTCGAGCTGAAGTTCTTTCCGGAACTGTGGACGATCAGAACTTCCATGTAGGCTGGCGGATGTTGCCCATTCAAGATCAACTTCACAATGTCAACGTCGTCTCGAGCGACCTGCTGGCGACCCCCGACGAGGTCAAGCGCAGGATGCCGCTCACCGAATCGGCGGCGGACACGGTTCTCAGGTCGCGGGCGTTGGTGCGCGCCATATTGGAACGCCAGGATCCGCGGCTGTTCGTGGTCGTCGGCCCGTGCTCGATCCATGACGTGGCCGCGGCCCGCGAATACGCGGACCGGCTGAGGGACCTGGCATCGCGGGTGGAATCCACGCTCATCCTCATCATGCGGGTGTATTTCGAGAAGCCGCGGACCACCGTCGGCTGGAAGGGGCTGATAAACGACCCGGACCTGGACGACTCCTTCCACATCGAAAAGGGCATCTACCTGGCGCGGGAACTGCTGCTGTACATCGCCGAACTCGGACTGCCGGCCGGCACCGAGGCCCTCGATCCGATCATGCCGCAGTATCTTTCGGAACTGATCACCTGGACCGCCATCGGCGCGCGCACGACTGAGTCGCAGACCCACCGCGAGATGGCGAGCGGTCTTTCGACGCCGGTGGGGTTCAAAAACGGCACTGATGGGGCGCTGGCGGCATCGATCAACGCGCTGCAATCGGTGCGCCGTCCGCATCATTTTCTCGGCATTTCCCAGCAGGGACAATCGGCGGTGTTTCGCACACGGGGCAATGCTCATGCTCACATCGTGCTGCGCGGCGGCGGCGGCCGCGTCAACTACGATGCGGTGAGCGTTGCCGTCGCCGAACGGGAACTGAACGCGGCGGGCCTCGCCCCGAACATCGTCATCGATTGCAGTCATGGAAACTCGAACAAGGACCCGGGACTGCAGCCGGCGGTCGCCGAAAATTGCGTCGCGCAGATCCAGGACGGCAATCGATCGATCGTCGGACTGATGCTCGAGAGTCATTTGCAGGCGGGCAACCAGTCCATACCGAAAGACCTGACGCAATTGGAATACGGGGTCTCGATCACCGATCCGTGCATCGACTGGCAGACCACCGAGGAGCTGCTGCTCAAACTGCATCAGTCCCTGCTCGGCGTGCGGCGCTGAACCGGGCCGCGCCGCGGGCGCCCTCCGCGGCCGATTCAGGTCCAATTCGCCGTGGGGATCCCCGCCGCAGTGGCCTGGCGCCTGGCGGCGGTGGTGCCGTTGACCAATAGCGCGCGATCCACGAGCGACATGTGGGCGATGTCCGACGCGCTGTTGCCGTAGGCGACGACCGGCATATCGGGGTGTTCGGCGCGCAGCCGTTCGATGCAACGCGATTTCTCCTCGCCGCGGCGGTTTTCGGTCTTGAGCCGCCCGTCGAGCCGGTCGCCGCGCCACGCAACCTCCGTACACACGACATGATCGAAGTGCAGCAGCCTGCCGACTCGCGGCACGTACAGATCGGGACTCGCCGACAGCAGCACCAGCAAATCCCCCGCGCGCGCGTGCTCCTGCAGAGCGGCCAGCGCGCCGGGGCGGAACGCGCCGCGCGCCGGCATCGCTGCCACGAAGGCGTCCGCCCAGGTGTCGATGGCGGCACGGGTGTCGCCGCCCATCACCATGCGGATGATCCGTGACTTCAACAGGCCGCGATCGCGGCCGGTCGCGGCATAGACGAGCAGGGCGATGGGCAGACGCCAGAGGCGCAGCAGCCTCCCCGGGTGGCGGCCCAGATAGCCGCGCAGAAAGGGCATCAGGCTGTCGTGCCAAGTCAAGGTGCCATCGAGATCGAAAATCGCGACCCAGCGCATATGTGCAAATTATAATATATAAAACAATGACATGAATGCCCGATGCCGGGGTCCGCAGGCAATTCATCGGCATCGCCGGTAGGACGATGCCTACGACGCCCGCGGCTTCAGTGCTCGTTACACCGGGACTGCGACCGTGGCATAGTCTCGCCGATGCTCATCCGAATAGGTTATGAACTGCTGTATGGGTTTACGCAACCCACACCCATGATCCTCAATTTGAACGTTCACTACACCCGCAGTTCGGATCTCATCCAAGCTGACCACATCCGCACCGATCCGGCGGCGCCGCTGGCCATGTACCGCGACGGCACCGGCAATTGGTGCACCCGCGTGCTCGCGCCGCCCGGGCAATTTCGCATCGGCACCGATGCGCTCATCCGCGACAGCGGCCTGGCGGAACCAAGCTTTCCCTATGCGTTCGAGCATCCGGTAGAAGCGCTGCCGGACGATACGCTGGTCTATCTGCTGCCGAGCCGTTATTGCGAGACCGAGCATCTGTCGGCGGCGGCCTGGAGCCTGTTCGGCTCCGCCAAGCCGGGCTGGTCCCGCGTGCAGGCCATTTGCGATTTCGTCCATGGGCATCTGGCATTCCACTACCGTTATGCGCGTGTCACCAAGACGGCCTGGGAGGCGTACAACGAGAGACAGGGGGTATGCCGCGATTTCGCGCATCTGGCGATCACCCTGTGCCGGTGCCTGAACATCCCCGCCAGATATTGCACCGGCTACCTCGGCGACATCGGCGTACCCGCGATGGATGCGCCGATGGACTTCGCGGGCTGGTTCGAAGCCTATTTGGGAGGTGCCTGGCATACCTTCGATCCGCGCAACAATCAGCGTCGCATCGGCCGCGTGCTTATCGCGCGCGGCCGCGATGCCGCGGACGTTGCCATCAGCATGACCTTCGGGCCCAACGTGCTGCAGAGCTTCAGAGTCTGGACCGACGAAGTCCAAGCCGTCGCCGCTTGAAGACGCTGACTCGAATGCTGTTCCTCGCCCTGACCGCCGCCGTGCTGGCGGGAGGAGGCGCGCATGCCGCGCCCGCTGCGGTCGCGGGTTTTTCATATGTGAGATCCTCGGGCGGGATCGACGAATACCGCCTCGACGACAACGGCCTGAGCGTGCTGCTGGTGGCGGATCATTCGGCACCCGTGGTCACGTTCCAGGTCACCTACCGCGTCGGCTCGCGCAATGAGGTCACCGGCACGACCGGCGCCACCCACATTCTCGAACACATGATGTTCAAGGGCAGCGAAGCCTTCAACGACCCCAAGGGCAACAGCATCAAGCAGTTCCTGGAGCGCGTCGGGGGACAATTCAATGCGAACACATCGGATGATCGCACCAGCTATTTTGCCACCGTCGGCCGCGAGAATCTCGAAGGCTACATCGCGATCGAAGCCGACAGGATGCGCCACCTGTGGCTGCGCGAATCGGACCGGCAGTCCGAGATGACCGTGGTGCGCAACGAGTATGAACGGGGCAAAAACGACCCGGACAACGTTCTCGTGGAGCAGGTCACCGCGGCGGCCTTCGTCGCATTGCCCTATCATCATCCGACCATCGGCTGGCGTAGCGACATCGAGCACGTGCCGATCGCCAAGCTGCGCGAGTTCTATGACACGTTCTACTGGCCGAACAACGCAACTGTCACCGTGGTGGGCGACATCGATCCGGCGGAAACGCTGGGATTGATCGGTAAATACTACGGCGTATATCCGCACTCGCCGCAGCCGATACCGGAGATGTACACCGAGGAGCCGGCGCAGCTTGGCGCGCGGCGCGTCGTGGTCAAGCGGCCCGGCGAGCTCGGCACGGTGGTCATCGCACACAAGGTGCCGAACGGCCGGGATGCGGATCAGCCCGCCCTCGAAATGCTCGACGCCATTCTGAGCGAAGGCAAGAATGCGAGGCTGTACCGGGCATTGGTCGATTCGGGTCTGGCGCTGAACGCCGGCGCCGGCACCGATCTGCACCGCGACCTGTCGCTGCACCTGATATATGCCGCGCTAGCGCCCGGCGCCACGCATGAGAAGGTGGAAAAGGCGCTGCTCGATGAGGTGGCGCGGGTCAAGTCCGCCGGCGTGACCGCAGCGGAGGTCGAGAGTGTCAAGCAGCGCTTCATCGCCGCCGACGCCTACAAGCGCGACGGGACGGCCGGCGTGGCCGGCGAACTCAACGAGTGGATTGCGGTGGGCGATTGGACCCTGTACGTGGACTTCCCGAAAAAGGTGGAACATGTGACGCCGGCCGACGTGCAGCGCGTGGCCCGGCGATATTTCACCGAAGACCAGAGCACGACCGGCTGGTTCGTGCCCGTGCCTGCACCGGCGGAGCACGGCTCGTGATCCGCCGCTGCGCACTGGCGCTGTGGCTGCTCGCGAGCGCCGGCGCTCATGCCGGTATGGCGGAGCATGCCCAGCGTTCGCACACCACGGGCATCGACGTGATCACGTATCGAACCGACGTGAAGGACGTGGTGGTCATCCAGGGCTGGCTGCCGGCGGGCGATGCGTTTTCCGGCACGGACAATGCCGCGATTCCGACCCTCACGGGACTGCTGCTCGATCGCGGCACCACCGCCCAGGACAAGTACGCCATCGCGCAGGCCCTGGACAGCGTCGGCGCGGAGATCTCGGTGACGGTCGGCGAGCAAAGCGCGGAGATCCGCGCCAAATGCTTGAAGAAGGACCTGGCGCTGGTGGTCGGCTTGATCGCCGCCGAACTGCGCACCCCCGCGCTGCTGCCCGAGGAGTTCGCCAAGGCCAAACAGCAATTCATCGGCGAGCTGCAATCCTCCCTGGACAACACCGAATCCCGGGCCCAGGAGGCTTTCGCACGCGCGGTGTACCCGCCGGACAGTCCGAATCGACCGCATTCGACCGCGGAATTCCTGACTGCGGCCAAGTCCGCCACTCTCGACGAGGTGAAGGCGTTTCACACCAAGTATTACGGGCCGGCACATTTCACGCTGCTGCTGGTCGGCGACGTCGACACCAAGCAGGCGTTGGCGGCGGTGGCGAAGTCCTTTGCCGGTTGGACGGGCGGCGAGGATTTCATCCGCACGTCAGGCGCCGGTACGCCGCCGGGACCGCGCGAGGTCATGGTTCCGCTGGCGGACAAGCCGAGCGTGACGGTATTCCTCGGGCAATCGACCGGCCTGCGCTACAAGGATCCCGACGGCCTGGCGCTGCGCGTCGGCACGGCGATTCTCGGCCGCGGGTTCACGGGTCGCCTGATGTCGACCGTGCGCGACAAGGAAGGGCTGACCTACAACATCGGCGCCACGGTCACCGAGGACAGTTTCACCGGCGGTGGCTGGGAGTTGACGGCGAGTTTTGCGCCGGCACTGCTCGACAAGGGCGTGGCCGCAGCGCGCCGCGAACTGCAGAACTGGTGGAAGAACGGCGTCACCGACAAGGAACTCAGCGAGCGCAAGCAGGGTATCGTCGGCAGCTACCTGGTCGGGCTGTCGACCACGGCGGGGCTCGCCAATTCCCTGATGGCGGCGCTGCAGCGCGGCTATGATCTCACCTGGCTGGATCAATTCCCCGCTGCGGTCAACGCCCTGACGCTCGACCAGGTCAACGCCGCGATCAGCCGGAACTTGAATCCGGGCACCATGGTGCTGGTCGAGGCCGGCAGCGTGGAGAGCGCATCGCGCTGAGGCGCCCTTCAAGCCACCTTGGGTGATTGCGCCAGCTGCCGCAGCACGTACTGCAATATCCCGCCGTGCTGGTAATAATCGAGCTCCTTGGGCGTGTCGATGCGCAGGCGCACCTGGAATTTACGGGAAGCGCCGCCCTCAGTGGCGACCACCGTGACGGTTTTCGCAGCGCCGCGGGCGAGTCCCAGGATATCGAAAGTCTCCCGGCCGGTAAGACCGAGGCTGTGGGCGCTCTGGCCCTCGGCGAACTGCAGCGGAAGCACGCCCATGCCGATCAAGTTGGATCGATGAATGCGCTCGAAACTCTCGGCAATCACCGCCTTGACCCCGAGCAGCATGGTTCCCTTGGCGGCCCAATCACGCGAACTGCCCGTGCCGTATTCCTTGCCGGCGAGAATAACCAGCGGCGTGCCGGCGGCCTTGTACTTGACCGAGGCGTCGAAGATCGACAGGGTTTCGCCGCTCGGGATGTGCACGGTGACGCCTCCCTCCGTGCCCGGCAACAGCAGGTTGCGCAGCCGGATATTGGCGAACGTGCCGCGCATCATCACTTCGTGATTGCCGCGGCGCGAACCGTATGAATTGAAATTCACCGCCTGGACCCCCTGGGCAAGCAGATATTTCGCGGCCGGGCTGGACTTGGAGATGTTGCCCGCCGGTGAAATGTGGTCGGTGGTGACCGAATCGCCGAGCATGGCGAGGACCCTCGCTCCCGTGATGTCGCCAACCGGGGCCGGGGTCATGGTCATGCCGTCGAAGTAGGGGGGATTCTTGACGTAGGTGGATCTGGCGTCCCAGGAATAGATCTTGCCGGCGGGCGTTTTGATCGCATTCCAATTGGCGTCGCCCAGAAATACGTTGGCATAGTCCTTCTTGAACATCGCCGCGTCCACCGACGACGCCACGGTATTCGCGACTTCCTGCGCGCTCGGCCAGATGTCGGCAAGGTAGACCGGCTTGCCGTCCCTGCCGACGCCGAGCGGTTCGGTGGTGATGTCGACATCGAGGCTGCCGGCCAGCGCATAGGCGACGACCAGGGGCGGCGACGCCAGGAAATTCATCTTGATCTCCGGATGCACGCGTCCTTCGAAATTGCGATTGCCGGAGAGCACCGACGCGGCGATGACGTCCGCCGCCTTCACCGCATCGGAGATCTGCGGCTTCAGGGGGCCGGAGTTGCCGATGCAGGTGGTACAGCCGTAGCCGACGGTATAAAAGCCGAGCGACTCCAGATCCTTGAGCAGGCCCGCCTTCTGCAGATAGTCCGTGACCACCCGCGAACCGGGCGCCAGGGAGGTCTTCACCCAGGGCTTGCTGCCGAGACCGCGCGCCGCGGCATTGCGGGCCAACAGCCCGGCCGCGACCAGCACGGCCGGATTCGAGGTGTTGGTGCAGCTGGTGATGGCCGCGATGAGCACCGCGCCATCCTTTACCTCGAAGCTCTTGCCGTCGACCGTCACCGTGGCCGCGCCGTCCGCCGCGGGATTCTTCTGGGTGCGCTCCTCGGCCAATTTCCTGACCGCGGCGCGATAGACGGACTTCGCGGAGCGCAGCGGCACGCGGTCCTGCGGCCGCTTGGGTCCCGCCAGCGACGGCTCCACGGTTGCCAGGTCGAGCTCGACGATGTCGGTGTAATCGGCCGCCGGCGCGCCGTCGAGGCGCCACAGACCCTGCGTCCGTGCGTAGGCCTCGACCAGCGCGATTTGTTCGGGCGCGCGGCCGGTGAGTTCGAGATAGCGGATGGTTTCCTCGTCGATCGGGAACATCGCGCAGGTCGAGCCGAATTCCGGCGACATGTTGGCGATGGTAGCCCGGTCGGCGAGCGGCAGGCCTTTCAGGCCGTCGCCGAAGAATTCCACGAATTTGTCCACCACGCCCTTCTTGCGCAGCTTCTCGGTCACCGTCAGCACGAGATCGGTGGCGGTGGTGCCGGGCGGCAATGCGCCGGTGAGTTTGAAGCCGATCACCTGTGGGATCAGCATGGTGACGGGCTGGCCGAGCATCGCCGCCTCGGCTTCGATGCCGCCGACCCCCCAGCCGAGAACCCCCAGCGCGTTGACCATGGTGGTGTGCGAATCGGTGCCGACGAGCGTGTCCGGGTAGGCGGGTGTCCCCTGGCCGCTGTCGGCGAATATCACCCGTGCCAGGTGTTCGATGTTGACCTGATGCACGATGCCGGTGTTCGGCGGCACGACCTTGAAATTGCTGAAGGCGGTCTGGCCCCAGCGCAGGAACATGTAGCGCTCGCCATTGCGCTCGAACTCGATTTCATTGTTGTGCGCGAGCGAATCCGCGGCGCCGTATTCGTCCACCTGAACCGAGTGATCGATGACCAGTTCGGCGGGGGCCAGCGGATTGACGCGCTGCGGGTCGCCGCCGAGGCGCGTGATGGCCTCGCGCATCGCCGCCAGATCGACGATGCACGGCACGCCGGTGAAGTCCTGCATGATGACGCGGGCCGGTGTGAACGCGATTTCGTGATTTGGCGACGCCTTCGGATCCCAGCCGATCAGCGCCTCGATGTCGCCCCGGGTGACGTTCACGCCGTCCTCGAAGCGCAGCAGGTTCTCGAGCAGAATCTTCAGCGAAAACGGCAATCGGTCGACGCGCTGCGCCGCGAGCGCCGCCAGGCCGCGAATGGCATAGGTGCGCTCACCCACGTTGAGTGTCGTGCGTGTCTTGAAACTGTCCGTCATGATCCCTCCGCCGCAAATCGGCGATTATATTCGATTGGCAAATCCGAGTTGGATCGTCCGGTGATGACCCCGCCGCCGATGCAGCGCTCACCGTCGTAGAGCACGGCGTATTGACCGGGCGTCACCGCCCGCGCCGGCCGGTTCAGGAGGATGCGAGCCTGCATGCCGTGTCCCATGATGAACCGGCAGGCAAGGTCGGGCTGGCGGTGGCGAGTCTTGACTGCGCACGCAATCCGCGCGCCGGCCGGCGCCGCATCTCCCAGCCAGTGCAGCTGCGCGACGTCAAAGGCATCCGACAGCAGCAGCGGGTGGTTCTGGTCCTGCACGACGATCAGCGCATTGCGCGCCACATCCTTGCCGGCGACGTACCAGGGCGCCGCCGCGGCGCCGGGCAGCCCGCCGAGTCCCAGTCCCGAGCGCTGGCCCAGGGTGTGAAAAGGCAGTCCCCGATGTTCCCCGATGATGCGTCCGTCCGCGGTCTCGACGGGACCCGGCGACGGCGGCAGATACTGGCCGAGAAATTCCTGGAAAGGCCGCTCGCCGATGAAACAGATCCCGGTGCTGTCCGGCTTGTCGAACACCGCCAATCCCGCCGCATGGGCCAGCCGGCGCACTTCGCGCTTGTGCAGCCGACCGAGGGGAAACAGAGTCCGGGCGAGCGCCTGCGGCGTCACCGCGTGCAGGAAATAGCTCTGGTCCTTCGCCCCGTCGACTGCCTTGAGCAGCCGGGTACCGCCTTGATGCTCGATGCGGGCGTAATGGCCGGTGGCGATCCACGCCGCACCCAGCCGCCGCATATAATCGAGGCAAACGCCGAATTTGATCTCACGGTTGCACAGCACGTCCGGATTCGGCGTGCGGCCTGCCGCATATTCGTCGAGAAAATGCGCGAACACCCGCTCGCGATATTCAGCGGCAAAGTTCGCACGATGTAGCGGAATTCCCAGTGTAGCGCACACCCGGCGCGCGTCCTGAAAATCGGCGGCGGACGTGCAGTAGGCGTCCTCATCCTGCCAATTGGACATGAACAGTCCCTGCACGGTGTAGCCGGCCCGGCACAGCAGCAACGCGGCCACCGCGGAATCGACGCCGCCGGAGATGCCGACGATGACGGTGCCCGCCGATTGCGGTTCGGGATATCGAGCCAGGGGAGGGGATGGCTGGGACATGCGCCGATTATACCGGCGACGCGACCGGCCGGCGGCTACATCAGCATTTGCCGCATCTGGGATTCCTGCATGCTGGTCTGCCACACCTCGTCGAAGAAATTCAGATAGCGCCGCACGCCGACCGGGTCGTTCATGTCCGCCACGCCGTCCCATCGATCGGCCTGCAGCCGGTAAACCACCGCCTTGTCGTCGGCGATGATGAACGCGCCGGCGCTGGCCGGATACTCCGGACTCATCGCGCGCAGGTCGATGCAGCTGGTCAGACGGCGCGCGAGCGCGAGAAAGCGGTTGTTGTCGACCATCGCGCGCGACGGATCGGCGAGCAGCACCCTCACCTTTGCATAGGAGCGTGCCAGTACCAGGCGCTTGACGGCTTCGAGAAACGGGTCCTCGCCATAGATGAGAGGTTCGAGATCCGGCGTGAATATCGACAGCAGCCGCTGCGCCGACCGGGCCACCTTGAGGCTGGCCTCGCGCACCTCCGGCATTGTACTTAATATGGTCCTGGAACTCGTCGGTTGGCCTTCGGCAGCCGGATCATTGTCCGCCGCCGCCTTCGACCGCTCGTCCGAACTTCCCGCCATAGCGTCCCGCCGTGTGAATCTCGACGTGATACTACCGTCAGGGCCGCAAGCGCTGTACCAACTGTGTCACGTTTCGCGACGCCCGTCGCGCTCGCGATGCTCAAGGTCTGTTGCGCGCCAGCGTCGCCGCGAGTCCGAGGTAACTGCCCGGTGTCATCTCGAGCAGGCGTGCCGTCTGCGCCGGCGGCAGCTGCAGGGAGAGGATGAACTCGTGCAGCGCAGCGCGATCCACCGCGCGGCCGCGGGTGAACGCCTTCAGGCGGTCGTAGGCATCCGGCAGGCCGTGCGCGCGCATGACGGTCTGCACGGCCTCGCCCAGCACCTCCCACGCCCGGTCCAGATCCTCGCGCAGCCGCGCCTCGTCGAGATCGATTTTTTCGATGCCCGCTGCAATGGATTGATAGGCTAGGGCGGCGTGCCCGATCGCCACTCCGACATTGCGCAGCACCGTGGAGTCGGTCAGGTCGCGCTGCCAGCGCGAGACGGGCAGCTTGTCGGCGAAATGCGCGAACAGCGCGTTGGCGAGCCCCAGGTTTCCCTCGGCGTTCTCGAAATCGATGGGATTGACCTTGTGCGGCATGGTGGAGGAGCCCACTTCGCCCTCGATGATCCGCTGTTTGAAATAGCCCAGCGAAATGTAGCTCCACATGTCGCGCGCAAAATCCAGCAGCACGGTGTCGGCGCGCATGATGGCATGACAGTATTCGGCCATCCAATCGTGTGGCTCGATCTGCGTGGTGTAGGCGTTGGAGCGGATGGCGAAGGACTCGACGAAGGCCGCGCTGAAGCCCGGCCAGTCGATGTCGGGAAGCGCCGCCACGTGCGCGTTGAAATTGCCCACTGCGCCGTTGATCTTGCCGTAAATCTCCACTTTGTCGATGGCGCTGCGCTGCATATGAAGGCGCGCGGCGACGTTCGCGAGCTCCTTGCCCACCGTGGTGGGCGTCGCGGGCTGCCCATGCGTGCGCCCGAGCATGCCGACGGCGGCATGGCGATGCGCCAGCGCATCAAGCAGGGCGCCGATCCGGTCGAGCGCCGGCAGTATGATGCGCCCACGCCCGGCCTTCAGCATGAGGGCGTAGGCCAGATTGTTGATGTCCTCGGAGGTGCAGCCGAAATGCACCCATTCGAGCTGTGCCGGGGCGGCGCCGCGCAACGTCAATTGCGCGCGGATCCAATACTCGACCGCCTTGACGTCGTGATTGGTGCGCGACTCGATTTCCTTGATGGCGGCGACATCGGTTGCGGCCGGATCTTTCGACATCGCGGCGAGCCAGCTGCGGGCCTCGTGCGGCAGCTGAGCCAGGGCGGCGGCGGCCGGGCCCGAGGCAAGCGCCAACAGCCATGCGCATTCCACACGCACCCGTTCGCGCATCAATCCGGCCTCGCTGAACACGCCGCGCACCGAGGCGAGCTTGCCCGCATAGCGACCGTCCAACGGCGAGAGAGCGTCCAAGACCCGTGTCGACATCGAAGTGGCTGGCCCCTGGGATGATAGAATCCGAATATTACCGCAATCAACCTCAATTCACCGGAGATGGCGCGATGACGACACCGGGATATCGCGTCGAGCATGACAGCTTGGGGCCGCTCGAAGTGCCGGAGGCGGCGCTGTGGGGCGCGCAGACGCAGCGCGCGGTGCAGAATTTTCCGCCGAGCGGCCTGCGGATGCCGCGGGCCTTCATCCGTGCGCTGGGTCTGATCAAGCATGCGGCAGCCGGCGCGAACGCCGAATTGCACGATCTGGCGCCGCAGCTGGCCGCGGCCATTCAGGCGGCCGCGGACGAGGTGGCCGACGGCCGCCACGATGAGCAATTTCCCGTGGACGTCTTCCAGACCGGCTCGGGCACCAGCAGCAATATGAACGCCAACGAGGTGATCGCGACCCTGGCGAGCCGTGCCTTGTCGGCTCCGGTGCATCCGAACGATCACGTCAACATGAGCCAGAGCAGCAACGACGTGATCCCCTCGGCGATCCACGTCGCCGCCGCGCTGTTGCTCGAGGAGCAATTGCTGCCCTCCCTGGCGCGATTGAGCGAGGTTCTGGCGCAGAGAATTCCGGCGCTCGCCGGGGTGGTAAAGACCGGCCGCACCCATCTGATGGATGCGATGCCGCTGACCTTGGCACAGGAACTCGGCGGCTGGAAGGCCCAGATCGACTCCGGACGGGAGCGTCTGCGCGGCGTGCAGCCGCGCCTGCATGCCCTCGCGCAGGGCGGCACGGCGGTGGGCACCGGCATCAATGCGCGACCCCAATTCGGTGCGGCATTTGCCCGGCATCTGGCAGCGCACACCGGTGTCGCCTTCGTACCCAGCGGCAATTACTTCGAGGCCCTCTCGAGCCAGGATACCGCGGTGGAATTGTCGGGACAGCTCAAGGTCGTCGGCGTCAGCCTCATGAAGATCGCCAACGACCTGCGCTGGATGAACAGCGGACCGCTGGCCGGTCTCGGCGAGATCGCCCTGCCGGCGCTGCAGCCCGGCAGCAGCATCATGCCGGGCAAGGTGAATCCGGTCGTGCCCGAATCGGTGGCGATGATCGCAGCGCAGGTCATCGGCAATGATGCAGCCATCACCATTGCGGGGCAGGCCGGCAATTTCCAATTGAACGTCATGCTGCCGGTCATCGCCCACAATCTTCTGCAGAGCATCGAACTGCTCGCCATCGGTGCGCGCAACCT
Organism: Gammaproteobacteria bacterium; assembly: GCA_003137095.1. Lineage (GTDB taxonomy): Bacteria > Pseudomonadota > Gammaproteobacteria > Steroidobacterales > Steroidobacteraceae > Bog-1198. The sequence goes on along the minus strand of PLET01000071.1, from coordinate 18,790 downwards.
TGCCGAGCATGCGCTCGCCGGATTCAGCGTGAACACTGAACGTCTGGGCGCTGCGCTCGCGCGCAATCCCATCCTGGTCACGGCATTGAATCCGGTCATCGGCTATGAAAAGGGCGCGGCCATTGCCAAGAGGGCCTATGCCGAGGGGCGGCCCGTTCTGGAGGTCGCCGCGCAGATGACCGATCTCGACGTGGCGGAGTTGCGCCGTCTGTTGGATCCTTTGGGGCTGACGCAGGGCGGAATCAAGGATTCCGGATCTTGAGCGCGGCGATGCCCTGATGATTGCGCGGTATTCCAGGAGCCTGATTCGCGAGTCGCTGCAGCCGGGGCCGTCGACGGCGTCGGAGGACATGCAGTGGCTGGCGGCGGCGGCGCCCGACGTGCGGGCGATCGTGCGGGCGGCGCTGCCGGCGCGGCGCGTCCCGGCCGCCGTGCTGGTGCCGCTGATCGAACGCACATCCGGCTTCACCGTACTTCTGACGGAGCGCGCCGCCACCCTCAAGGACCATGCCGGCCAGATCAGCTTTCCGGGCGGCCGCATCGAACCGCAGGATGCCGATGCCTGGCAGGCTGCGCTGCGCGAGGCACAGGAGGAGATCGGACTCGAGCCGGGCGCGGTGGAATTCGCGGGTTATCTGCCCGATCACCTCGTCGTGACGGGATTCCGCGTGACTCCGGTGGTGGGATTCCTGACCCCCGATTACCATCTCGAACTCGATGCAGCCGAGGTGCGCGATGCCTTCGAGGTGCCCCTGGATTTTCTGTTCGATGCCGCGAATCAAAAGTCGCGGCTCCGCAAGATCGGCCCGGTCAGTCTGCAGGTGGTCGACATCCCCTACGGCGAGCGCAACATCTGGGGTGCCACCGCCGGCATGCTGATGACCCTGCAGCGGCTGCTGCTGGCACGGCAGACCCCGTGACCACCCGCCTCGAGGATCTGCTCGCCATCATGGCGCGACTGCGCGGCGCCGGCGGCTGCCCCTGGGATCGTGAACAGACCTGCGCGAGCATCGCCCCGTACACCATCGAGGAAGCCTACGAGGTCGCCGACGCCGCCGAACGCGGGGATTTTCCGCATCTGCAGGAGGAGCTCGGTGACCTGCTGTTTCAAGTGGTGTTCCACGCGCAGATGGCCGGCGAAGCCGGCTATTTCGATTTCGAGGCCGTGGCCGCGTCGATCTGCGAGAAGCTGATACGCCGACATCCGCATGTGTTCGGCGGCGGAAAGGTGCTCACCGCCGACGAGCAGTCGCAGATCTGGGAGGACATCAAGGCGCAGGAGCGCGGGGCGGCGGCGCAGGGCGCCCTCGCCGGTCATCTGGACGGCGTTCCGCGTGCGCTGCCGGCCCTGATGCGCGCAGGCAAGCTGAGCAAGCGGGCTGCTCGCGCCGGATTCGATTTCGAGCAGGCAAACCAAGCCGCAGACAAGGTTGCCGAGGAGCTCGCGGAGGTGCGCGCCGCCGCGGCTCCCGGCCGCGACGCCGACCCGCAGGCACTGCTGGAGGAGATCGGCGACCTGCTGTTTGCGGCCGCGAATCTGGCGCGCAAACTCGATGTCGACCCCGAGGCGGCGCTGCGCGCCGCCAACGCCAAGTTCGAACGCCGCTTTCGCGGCATGGAATCGCTGGCCGCCGTGCGCGGCGTTGCCTTCGAGAGCCTGGATCTGGACGCCCAGGAGAGACTTTGGCAAGAAATGAAGCGCGGTGAATGAATTCAGGCGCGATCCCAGATTGCCGATCGCCTCGAAACGCGATGCCATCATCGCAGCGCTGCGCGAGCACCGGGTGGTCATCGTCGCCGGCGAGACGGGTTCGGGAAAGAGCACACAGCTGCCGCAGTACTGCCTGGAGATCGGCCGCGGCACACGCGGTCTGATCGCGCATACCCAGCCGCGCCGGGTGGCCGCGCGAGCCCTGGCCGCGCGCATCGCGGAGGAATTGTCCCAGACGGTCGGCGGCACCGTGGGATTTCGCGTGCGATTCGCCGATCAGGTTTCCGGCGCCACGCGCCTTGTGCTCATGACGGACGGCTTGCTGCTCGCGGAACTGAATTCGGATCCCCTTCTGCGCCGCTACGACACGGTGATCGTCGATGAGGCTCACGAGCGCTCGCTCAACATTGATTTCCTGCTCGGTTGCCTGCATCGCATCCTGCCGCGACGACCCGATCTCAAACTGATCATCACGAGCGCGACGATCGACACCGAGCGCTTCAGCCAGCACTTTGGCGGCGCACCGATCATCGAGGTCTCGGGCCGGAGCTACTCGGTGGAGGTCCGCTACCGACCACCGGGAGAAGACGAGGAACTGCTCGACACGCTGGCCGACACGGTCGAGCAGCTGCTCGACGAGCGGGACGGTGACGTGCTGGCGTTCTTCTCGGGTGAACGCGAGATCCGCGATGCCGCGGAATTGCTCAGCGGGCGCCTTGGGCCGAAGGTCGAGGTGTTACCGCTCTACTCGCGGCTCGCTGCCGCTGAGCAGCAGAAGGTCTTCGGCAGCAGCCGGACCCACAAGCGCCGCGTCGTGCTCGCCACGAATGTTGCCGAAACGTCGGTAACCGTGCCCGGGATACGGTGCGTCGTCGACACCGGAGTTGCCCGGATCTCCCGCTACAGCGCTCGGTTGAAGGTTCAGCGGCTGCCGGTTGAGCCAATCTCGCGCGCATCGGCGGACCAGCGCAAGGGCCGCTGTGGGCGCCTCGCAGACGGGGTTTGCGTCCGCCTCTACTCCGAGGACGATTTCAACGCACGGCCGGAGTTCACCGACCCTGAGGTGCTGCGAACGAACCTCGCGAGCGTGATCCTCCAGATGGCCGCGTTCGAGCTGGGCGAAATCGAGGCGTTCCCGTTCCTGGAACCGCCTGATCGCCGCCAGATCCGGGACGGCGTCGCGCTGCTGCACGAGCTGCGAGCGCTCGAGCCCGACGCCGCCGAACCGCTGACGCCGCTCGGACGCAAGCTCGCGCGGCTGCCGATCGACCCGCGTCTCGGTCGCATGGTGCTGGAGGCAGACAAGCTCGGCTGTGCCCACGAGGTGGCCGTCATCGCTGCCGCACTCTCCATCCAGGATCCACGCGAGCGCCCCGCCGAGCAGCGCGGCCAAGCCGACCAGCTTCACGCCCGCTTCGCTGACCGCTCGTCGGACTTCCTTGCGTACCTGAACCTGTGGACCTACCTGCGCTCGCTGGAAAGTGAGCTCTCGCGCTCACAGGCCCGCAAACGCTGCAAAGCCGAGTTTCTGCACTATCTGCGGATCCGCGAGTGGCAGGACCTCGTCTCGCAGTTGCAGGATGCGGCGAGCGAGGTCGGAGTAACGCTCAACGAGGCGCCCGCTGACGCGCCTGAGATCCACACGGCGCTGCTTTCAGGGCTGCTCTCGCACCTGGGAATGCAGGACGGTGGCAGCCGTGAATACACCGGCGCGCGCGGCGCGAAGTTCGCGATCTTTCCTGGCTCGGTGCTCGCGCGCCGCGGGCCAACTTGGGTGATGGTCGCCGAACTCGTCGAAACGACCCGGCTGTGGGGCAGAACAGCCGCGGCGATCGACCTCAAGCAGGTTGAGGGGCTCGCCGAGCACCTCGTCAAGCGCTCATACGGCGAGCCGCGCTGGGACCGCCGCCGGGCCGCTGTCGTCGCGACCGAACAGGTAACGCTGTACGGCCTGCCGATCGTCGGGGGTCGAACCGTCCAGTATGGACGGATCGACCCGGCGGCCGCGCGCGAGCTGTTCATCCGCCGCGGGCTCGTGGAGGGCGACTGGGACCAGCGACACGCGTTCATGGCAGAGAACGAGCGCCGTATCGAGGAGGTCGAGGCGCTCGAAGCACGTGCACGCCGGCGCGACCTGTTGGCCAGCGAGGCGGCGCGGGCGGCGTTCTTCGAGGCGCTGATACCGCAGGAGATCGTCAGCGGGCGCGATTTCGACCGCTGGTGGAAGACCGCCCGGCAGGCCCAGCCGTCGCTGCTCGAGTACCCGATGGAGGTACTGATCGAGGGTGACGTCGCGGCCAGTGACCGTGACCGACCCGCTCGCTGGAAGCAGGATGCGCTGGAGTTCGCGCTCTCCTACCGTTTCGACCCGGGCTCTGCAGCCGACGGCGTCACGGTCCACGTCCCGCTTGCCGCGCTCGGAGCGGTGCGAGAGACGAACTTCGAGTGGCTGGTGCCGGCATTCCGCCGAGAGCTCGTTGAGACGCTGCTGCGTGCGTTGCCAAAGCCGCTGCGCCGGCCCCTGGTCCCGATCCCCGACGCCGCCGACGCGCTGCTTGCTGAGATCACGCCCCGCTCAGGACCGCTGCTCGAGGTCCTCGCTGGCGCGGTTGAACGGCTGCGTGGAGTGCGTATCAACGCCACCGATTGGTCGCTCGACGATCTTCCCGCGCACCTGCGAATGACCTTCTCGATCGAGGACGAGGACGGCACGGTGCTCGCCTCGGGCCGGTCTCTCGACGCGTTACGCGATCAGCTGCGACCGGCGTTGAAGGCGCGCTTGGAGCACGCCCTACCGGCATTCGCGCGCCACGGCATGACCGAATTCGGTGCCAATCCGCTGCCGCGCACGATCGAGCTACCCGGCGGCTTGCGCGGCTTCCCGGCGCTCGTCGATGAAGGCGACGCCGTCGGCATCCAAGTCTGCGAGACCGCGGGTGAACAGGCGGTGGTGATGGCTCGCGGCACGCGGCGACTGTTGCGTCTCACTGTCCCGTCGCCCGCGCGCTGGGTCACTGGGCAGCTCGGACCGCAGCTGACGCTCGCGCTCACCTTCGCACCCCACGGCAGCCTGGAAGCGGTGCTTGAGGACGCCACAGACGCAGCGCTGGACGCGCTGATCACAAGTGGCGGCGGGCCGGCGTGGAACGCGGAGGCGTTCACCGCACTGCGCGAGCACACGCGGGGTGAAGTGCGACCCACGACGCTCGACGTGGTGCTCACGTTCGCTCGGATCCTTGAGGCTGCGCGAGACGTGCAGGCGCGGCTCGACATGCTTCCGGCCAGCGCCGCCTTGGCGCCTGCACGCGAAGATGTCGCGCGCCAGCTCGGGCGCCTCGTATACCCCGGCATGCTGGCGCCGACCGGACTCGCGCGACTTGACGATGTCGAGCGCTACCTGCTTGCCAGCGGACAGCGCCTCGAGCGGCTGCCGACCCGTATCTCCGCCGACGCCCAGCAGATGGCGACGATTCACGCACTGGAGGCTCAGGCCGCCGGACGCTGGGAGGTCATGTGGCTGATCCAGGAGCTGCGCGTGGCACAGCTGTCCCCAGGTACGCATGTACGTCCCGGGGCGACGGTCAAGCGCGTCCGCGAGGCCCTGGCCGGGCGCCGGTAGGCGACCGGCCAGCTCTAGCGGACATGCTGTCCCCTCTAACCCTTCCTAATCGCCGATCGCTCCGTCGCCGAGCTCATGGCCAGCGAACTGACGCACCTCGACCATGTGATGCGACGCCAGCGGGTGCTTGGCGGCGAGCGCCACAGCCTCGGCCTGGCCTTCGCAATCGAGGATCGTGAAACCGCCGATGAACTCCTTGGTCTCGGTGAACGGACCGTCGCTCAACACGGTCTCGCCGTTGCGAACCCTGACGGTGGTGGCGGTTTCCGCGTGGTTGAGCGGGGCGCCGTAGACGGCCACGCCGCGTGCCTTCAGTTCCTCGTACCAGGCCATGCTGTCACGGACAACGGCCTCCTCCACCTCCGGCGCTGCGCGAATGCCATCCAGGCACATCAGCAGCAGGAACCGCTGACCGTGCCGGACGTCCTCGATCGGAGCGATCGGCTGCATCTCGCCACCGATTTCCTCCACGTAAAACGGTCGCACCTCAATCTTGTGAACCCAGGAGAGCGGGTGCAGCGCAGCCGCCTCCACGGCGTCGTCAAGGTTCGCACACTCGAGAATGTCAAAGCCTCCGATGAACTCTTTGGACTCGGCGAAGGGACCGTCCGTGAGCAGCGTCTCGCCGCCACGCACGCGTACCGTCGTAGCGGTCTCCACCGGCTTCAGCGCGTGCCCGTAGACACGGATCCCCCGGCGATCCATCTCGTCGAGCCACCCGGGCATGCCCTCGCGGACCGTCGCCTCGTCCTGCGGTGTTCCCGCGACACCGTCAGCGCAGATGAAAAGTAGGTACTTCATGATGCCTCGCTTCCGCCGTTTTGCATTGCCTTCTACAGCTACGACGAACAGCTGCGGCGCTGCAGGACACTCCTACTAGGCATCGCTCAGGCGGAGACCGGCACGTCTTCAAACGCCGAGGTTGGGGTCCCGGCCGCGGCCAGGGCGCTGATGAAGGCCTCCACCACGACGGGGTCGAACTGACTGCCGCTGCATCGCAGCAGCTCTTCGCAGGCCGCCTCGGTCGACGTACCGGTCCGATAGGGCCGGTCGGCGGTCATCGCTTCGTAGGCATCGGCGACGGCGAGGATCCGTGCTTCCAGCGGGATCTGTTCGCTGTCGAGCTTGTCCGGATAGCCGTGCCCATCAAGTCGCTCGTGATGAGAGCGGACCCAGCGGGCGATCGTCCCAAGACCGGCGTGGTCAAGGATTCGAGCGCCGATCTCCGGATGGCGCTGGATCTCACGCCACTCATGGTCATCGAGCGGTCCCGCCTTGTAGAGGATCGCGTCGGCGATCCCGAGCTTGCCGAGGTCATGCAGCACCCCGGCAGCGTGGATCTGCTCGACCCGCTCAGGTGGCAGCTCAAGGGCTTCAGCGGTCTGGCGTGCGAGCACGCCCACGGTGCGCGAGTGGCGAGCCGTGCCGGAGTCACGGAGATCCAAGGTCTCGGCCAGCAGCATCACGGCGGCGAGCCGCAGCTCAGTTGACTGCTCTTGAACCGCTTCCGAGTGCTCGGCCTCGCGGCGGCTCTGCTCGACCGCGAGCCCGGCGTGATCAGCTACCGCCATCAGCAGCGCGAGCTGCCCGTCGTCGGGGCGCCTGCCGCTGACCGGCTGATCGACTGAGACGGTGCCGAGAATCGTGCCGTCATGAGCGCGCAGCGGCAGCAGCAGGAAATCATCCGGGTCCCAGCCGTCGGCGCCCGGCACCGCCGCCGTGTGGGGCGTCCATAGCCACTCCTCGCCCTCCCACTGGTGCGAACCGGCGGGGACCCAGGCGGCGCCAAGGCGCTGGAATTCAGGGTTCGCGATGACCGCCTCGATCTCCTGCGAGGGAGCCACGATTCCGAAGAGCTTCTCGCGGCAGTCGTCGTCACCGAGCACGACCTTGTTGGTCAGTGTGTGACGCTCGCTGTCCAACAGGTTGACCGAAACGACCTGGAAGGAGAGTTCGGAACGGATCGTCGCTGCCAGCGCCTCGAGTACAGACTGTTCGCCGTGGCCAGACGCGGCCTCGCGGGAAACCGCGAGCATGCTCAGCAGGTGGCGAGGCACAACCTCTTCAACCACCCGATGTCGACGGCCGGCCGCATAGGACGGCGCGTCGGATGCCGCCGCAACGACGCGGTTGCGTCCTGCGTGCTTGCCGTCGTACAGCGCGGCGTCGGCACGCGCGAGCATTTCACTCGAGTCGCCATCGCCCCCCGCCACGCCGATCGTGATCGATACTCCACCGTCGATCCCGTCCGGGTGCGGGATCGCGGCGTCCCGTACTGCCAGGCGGATGCGCTCGGCGGCGGTGACCGCCTCAGCCTCATCGAGGTCACGAAGCACCAACAGCATCTCCTCGCCGCCGAAGCGATAGGCGATGTCTCCTGGTCGCATCGCGCCGCGGATCGTGGCAGCGATCACGCGCAATGCCTGGTCGCCCGCAAGGTGTCCCAGACGGTCGTTGTAAGCCTTGAAGTGATCGATGTCGCAAAGTGCGAGGATGAACCTTCTTCCGTCCTCCTTGAAGCTCGCTTCCAAGCCGGTGAGGTCGTCCGAGAGCGCGCGGCGGTTACGCATGCCGGTGAGCGGGTCGCGGCGGGAATCCTCGACGAGCTGCGCGTTCAAGCGCGCCATCTCGGTCTCGCGCTCACCGAGCACCGCCAGCGCTTCACGTTCGCGGCCGAGCATCTCCCGCAAGCGGCGTTCGAGCAGGGTTCCACGCAGGATCAGCGCGGCGCCAGAGCAGAGCAGGCCGATTCGCAGCGCATCAGCGGGCCCGATCGCTGCGTGGTTTATCTGTGCTTCAACGTTGGCGGCCAATAGCAGCAGGAACAGCGTTGCGGGCAGCGCTCCGCCGTGTTTCGCCGGCTCGTGCAGGTCGACCGCGTCTTCCGGGATCCGCGCCGCCAGCACGCCGCCGGCGGCGATCGCCAGCAAGCCGACCACGAACAGTGGATCTAGCAGCGTCGCGCCAGGGACGTAGGTGTTCAGCAGCAGCTGCGTACTCCAGAGCGAGAATGCCACCGCCTCCGCGGCCATGCCCGCGAGCACGAACCTTGACGGTGCCGTGCGGTTTGTTCGCAGCGATCCACTGACCATCGCCTGTAGCATCACCACAGCCGCGGCGACGTAGACGCCCGGGTAGACGAGCGCGGAGAGCTTGGGTGCGAGCGCCAACGGGGAGACGGCCGCGTCGTGCCACAAGCCGGCCAGGCTCAGTGAGATCGCTGCCGCCACCACCGGCACGACCTCCACGAGCGTCACGAGCCGAACGGTCCGCGACTCCGAGCGGCTACGGATCAGACTAAAGATCACAAGCACCGCAAACGCCCACCAACAGGCGTCGGCGACGTTGGGTGAGGTCGGGAAACCGGTGATGCCGAAGACGTTCCACCCGATCTGGCCGAAGAGCCAGAACGCGCACGCCGCCGTCCAGATCTTCCAGCGCAAGCGGTTCGCCGGCAGCGCGACTCCGGCGGCGGCAGCGGTCCCGACGGTCGCGGCGAGCGCGGCGGTCGTCCAGGCGACGTCCCACCAGCCGCCGTCCCAAGCGCTATCGATCTTGCTGAGCGCCATGGCGGCGACACTCAGGGGAACTGCGATAGCCAGGCATATCCATGCCATCCGTTGGCTGATTCGACTCCCGCTCATCCTCTCTTAATCGGCAGAAACCCAAGCTGAGTGAAATCGCTCTCCGGGACGGCCCGCGTGGCTCGGCCAAGCCGTCCCGGCGCGAGTCTGGGCATACTCCGCGAAATGCGTTTTGCCACCGCGGTCGTAGCACTGATAGTCACCGCCCTATTGGCCGGCTGCGGCAGCCTCTCATTACCGAAGCCGGACCCGACAGGCGACACCGCGTTCGTCGCGGCGATGCGGAAGGTCTGTGCCGCGACCGCGCCGCTGGCAGCGATCAACATGCCGGCTGGCGCAGCGTCGGTGACCACGGCTGCCAACGCCGACAGCGCCGCCGTGCTGAATCTGCAAGCCCGGCTGTTGAAGCTGACGCCGACCATCTCCGCCGCCTCGCCGCTGGCACCCACAGTGACGCACCTGGCGGAGTTGATGCACGACGTGAGCCGGCGTTACCTCAGCATCGTGGTCACCGAACAGGATCTCGTGACCGTGTCGGCGAAACTCAGGACGCACTACACGAGTGCAGCAGCCGCCGAGAAGGCGCGCGACATGAACGAGCTGGCCATCTGGCCGCAACTGGCCGTCACCCGAGCCACCCAGGCCCAAGCCGAGTTCACAAAACTCGGCATCACGACCTGCCTGAGCTAACCCGCGCATGCCCGGCTGGGACGCGGTTACTCGCGCGAGCGACGAGTGCGCCCTCGCACCGGCCATAAGAACAGGGATGGGGACACCCGATTTCTCTAAAGGCCCGATAACATGGCACTTCGCGCTGGTATGCAGCAGGCACGCGGCTGCACGCCCGGGCTGAGGCAATTGCCAGTCGGAAGCGCAACGTTGATGCTTGTCGGGAGCGCCGGTTTGAGTGGGCTGCAAGCAAGCGGTCAGCGCCGTGCCGCTTCGGCCAATCAGCAAAGGAGACCTAAATGCGTCACAAACAGACGAGAGCAGTAGCGGAGCGTGAGCTGTGACGGCCACCACGCCCGGCGCGACCACGCTTGAGGAGGAGATCCTCGCCCGTCCGCTGGTTGAACAGGCGCCCGTCCGCGAGTTCTTCGCCACCAGCCCTCCCGGTGAGGGCGCGCCAATCGCCGTTGTTATCCCGGCCTACAACGAGGAACCGACCGTCGGCGCCGTTGTCCGCGGGATCCCCCGCGAGATCGGCGGCAAGGCCGTCGAAGTGATCGTCGTAGTCGACGGCTCCGATGACCGCACCGCCGAGGAAGCCCGTGCCGCAGGCGCGCTGGTCTGCGACGTCCCCCACAACCGCGGCCAGGGCCTGATCTTCATGCTCGGCTACTGGCTCGCGTTCAAGCGCGGCGCTGAGTACATCGCCACCACCGACGCCGATGGTCAGTACGACGAGACCGAGTTTGACCGTGTGCTCGAGCCGATTCTCGCCGGTAATGCCGACTTCGTCAACGGCTCACGCCGCCTCGGCACGGAGCTGACGACCGACCCGATGCGCCACGCCGGAGTGATCTTCTTCGGCTTCGTCATGAGCACGTTGATCCGTCAGCGGATCACCGACCCGGCTTCAGGCATGCGTGCCTTCCGCACGATCGTGACGCAGACAGTGAAGCTCGAGCAGATCCAGTATCAGACTTCGGAGCTGCTGATCTCGACAGCTATGAACGGCTTCAAGATCTCTGAGGTCGCAACCACGATGCGCGACCGGCCACAGGGCGCGACCCTCACCAAGAAGGGTCCGAACCTGCTCTACGGAATGCGGTTCGCCCGCGCAATCCTTCTGACATTCATCAGGGAGCGCAAGGCAGCGCGGACGCGACTGCGCTCCGAGAAGACCCAGAACTCGTAAACCGCGAACTTCGCGAAGAACAGCACTACGGTCACCGCCACGTAGGCGGCGGTCACAACGAGTCCCCGCAGGCCGTAGTGCTGGACGACGTGATTGGCAACGTGGTGGTTGGTCCACTTAGTCGCCTGCGTGGTCGTGAGCAGCACGACCCCAGAGACCAGCACGTAGGCGATCAGCTGCTTGGCGGGCGGACGGCCGGTCTGCTGCCAGGCCCAGCGACGGTTCAGGATCCAGTTCGGAACGGCTCCGCCGACGAACCCGGCGACTGAGCAGACCCCTGTGTGTGCGCCTCCCAGGTAGAAGGCGTAGAAGAAGACGGTGCTGATGACAAACGCGATCACGGAACCGACCGCGTACTTCGTGACCTTGGCCGAGAACGGTGTCTTCGTCACGCGCAGCCACCATGGGTGGCGGCGGATGAAGGCGGCGGACGCGTTCAGATAGCGCTGTTGACGTTCACGTAGCAAGAGTTCACGGGGTTAGCTGATTCCGCTCCTCGCGGCCCGGCGCATGTCGCCTTACAGCAATGGTTAAGTATAGCTTGGGTAAATAGTTCGAAAGCCTAACTACGACCTAGCTTTTTGAACTTTAGGAACGCGTCCGTTTGTTTGCTGTAAGCCTGGGGTCCGGCGAGGCTGTTGGCGACGCGCCGTCGCCGTGAGCGGATGGGACCGCGAGACAAGTTTGCGATCATCGGACCATGACCAACGTGAGCACTCGGCCGCTGGGACATAGCGGCATTCCAGTATCTGTAATCGGCCTCGGCTGCAACCAGTTCGGCGGAAACCTCGACCAGTCCCAAACGAAAGCGGTGCTCGACGCCGCGATCGACGCGGGCATCACCTTCCTCGACACCGCCGACCGTTACGGCAACACGCACAGCGAAGAGTTCATGGGCGAAGCGCTCAAGGGCCGCCGTGACGAGGTGGTTCTGGCCACCAAATTCGGCATGGACCTGGGCGACGGCTGGAAGGGCCCGCGTGGCGCCGGCGATTACATCCGCCACGCGGTGCACGAGTCGCTGCGCCGTCTGCAGACCGACAGCATCGACGTCTACTGGTACCACCGCCCCGACGGGATCACACCGATCGCCGACACGCTGGAGGCGCTCGACGGGTTGGTCAAGGCCGGCACCGTCAAGGCGATAGGCGCTTCCAACTTCTCCGCGCAACAGATCGAGGAGGCCGACGCGATCGCAAAGCAGCGCGGCTTCACCCCCTTCACGGCGATCCAGAATGAGTACAGCCTGTTGTCCCGCGGGGCCGAAGCAGACGTGCTGCCGGTCTGCGAGAAGCTCAACATCGCCTTCATCCCCTACTTCCCGCTGGCCTCCGGACTGCTGACCGGCAAATACAAGCGCGGCCAAGCAGCCCCGGAGGGAACGCGGCTGGCAAATCGCGATCAGATCGCCACTCCCGAGCAGTGGGGCGTGGTCGAAGCGCTGAGCGCCTACGCGGCCGAGCGCGACGTGCCGCTCAGCGAGGTCGCGATCGGCGCACTGCTGACGCATCCGGCGGTGGCGAGCGTGATCGCCGGTGCGACCAAGCCTGAGCAGATCGCCGCGAACGCGGCTGCGGCAGCCTGGACCCCGAGCGCTGACGACATGGCAGCCTTGGAGCAACTGCTTGGTTAGCAGCCGGTCAGGGCGTTAGGAGGGCTCGCCGGGGGTTGACCGCGATGCGGCCAACCCCCGGTTCGCTAAGCGACCTGAAGTTCCGCCGGAAGTGCCGGACCGCAGGCGCGCAGGTCGGCAATCAGCCGATCCGCGGTAACCCGCTCCCAGCGACCGCTCTCCACGAGAACCTCGCAGAGCAGCTCCGTATCTTCGAGCGAGTCCCGCGTCGAGTCCTCCTCGAGGATGTCAACGCAGAAGATGAGACTGTCAGCTGCATAGCGGATGCGCTCCTGCTCCGCGGGCTGCAGCTTGCTCGGCCCGAGCTCGTCAAGGGTATTCAGAACACGACTGTAGGCTTGGGTACGTTCTGGAGTCATCCCGCCTCCTCATGTACGTGACGTACTGTGGTTGTCATCTTCTCGACACCATCCGGGGTTGGCTTTAGCCACCTGGACAGAGTTCGTGGACTCAGCTTGTACCTCAAGCGTAGCTGGCCGACACCACGGACCTTGTCGCATGTTGTGCATATGTGAATTCAGTCCACATTGCTAAAGGAAAACCGGCCAATGGGCCGATATATGTACAACCATGAGCATCAGCCCCCAAGCCGTCCGCGGCAAAGACAGTCCGGACGAAGGGGACTTCGATCCGTTGACGCGCGGGAATACCCGCGCAAACGATGAAATCTTTCTGCAGGCAGAGACACTCGCGCATCGCGAGGCGCGGCTCGCGCGCGCAACCGCGGCGGCACGCCGGCTTGAGGTAGCCAGCCGCCTGGCCGTCAGACTGACCGAGCTCCGCGACCCGCGTGAGATCGCCCAGACCGTGGTACGAGAGCTGCACTCGGCCTTCGGCTACTACCTCGCGGTGATCCATCGCCTCGACGATGACGGCATCCTGCGGATCCTTGATGGCGCTGGCCGTCTGGCCGAACGCGCCGCGAACTTCCTGGCATGGGAGCAACCGGTCGACTCCGGCGTCAACGGCCGTGTCGCCCGGACCGGCATCCTCGCGCTGGTCGACGACACCGCGCTCGACCCTGACTACGTCGGCAGCCACGCACGTGAGGCCGGAGCCCGTCGCGACCCCGGATCCGAGCTCTCCGTGCCGATCCACGTCGACGGACGCGTCTGGGGAGTGCTCAACCTCGAGCAGGAAGAAACCCACAGCTTTGACGAGTACGACGTGATGCTGGCCGAGGCTATCGTGGCCCAGACCGGCGCCGCGCTGTACCGCTGCGTGCTGCTCGAAGAGATGGAGCAGTCCTTCAGCCGCACGCTAGGCGTGCTCTGCGACGCGCTTGAGAGCAAGGACACCTACACCGCCGACCACGCGGAAGAGGTCTCAACGCTGGCGCTGAAAACCGCAACCTACCTGGGGATCCACGGCGGGCAGCGGCGCGGTCTGCGCTACGCGGCACTGCTGCACGACATCGGCAAGATCGGCATTCGCAGCGAACTGCTCACCAAGCCGAGCAGCCTGACGCCCGAGGAGTACGTCGAAATCCAGGCGCACTCGGACATCGGCGCGACCCTGCTTGAGCGGATCCCGATGCTGGCTGAGATCGCCCCGATGGTGCGCGGCGTGCACGAGCGCTGGGACGGCGACGGCTACCCCGACCGCCTGGCCGGTACGGCGATACCGATCGAGTCGCGGATCGTCGCGATCTGCGACGCCTGGCACGCGATGACTTCGGACCGTCCCTACCGCAAAGCTTTGCCGAAGTCGGTCGCGCGCGACGAGCTGACACGCTGCTCAGGATCTCAGTTCGATCCCGAGGTCGTGCTCGCGTTCCTCAGCAGCATCGAGGCGTAGACCTCACCGCTGTCGGGCTCTGTGAGCCAGCGGTGGCGGCCGTCGCGCAGCACCCGCACCGGACCCGGCTGCGCCGGGGTGCGGAATTCGAGCTCGATGTCAACCGCGGTCAGATCAGCTTCGGCGCTCAGCAGCTCCTCCTCGAGCGGCTCCCAGTAGGCGGCGTTGTTGACGTGATCTGCCAGGTCGGTGTCGGTCCGGCGGAACACCCAGTCGCACTCAGGCGCTGCCGAGGCCGAGTCGGCGTCGGGCCGCGGGTGCGTGAGGCGGTGCTGGAAGCGCCCCTCGCCGGCAGCCTGCACGTAAACATCGATCTCCGCCTGGGTGATCAGGCTGGGGACACGGCGGACCGGATCGAGGTGGATCCAGAGCGAGACGATCTCGACCACCGGGGCCTCTGGTTCGGGGGTGGCCCGCTGGCCACCCCCGCCAGCGGGCGTGCCGGTCTCGGCGGGCAGGCGCGTGAGGATCGTGCTGCGCTGCGCCCACATCCGGCCAAGACCGCTGGCGAAGGTCCGGACCTCAAAGCGCTCGCCGAAACGCGGGAAGCTCAGCACCTTGATGCGTGTGCGCCGCACCACCCAAATCGCGGCCTGCTCGAGCCCGGCATCCTCGATGTCCGCGTAGGCCACGTCCTGCGCCCAGCGTGCCAGCGCGTCGAGCCGCATCCGCCCTGACGGAGCGCAGTCCCCGAGCTGCGGGCGCAGCACCAAGCTGAAAGTCCGGCCGCTCGCCGGTGGACCGGTGATCTCAGGCTGTTCGACTTCGGGCTGCATCACGCACGGGAATCTACGTGGCGCGACCGTCAGGTGGTTTGCGTGACCGTGGGGAGGCCGATCGGCGCCGCCAGCACGGCGTCCGGGATCCCGAACGCGTCCACGAGCAGACCAGCGTCCTTGCGGAGCTCGGCGCAGAGCTCGTTGACCTCACGTGTCACCTGTTTGGTTCGCGAGGGAGCCAGACGCCCGTGCTCCTGGAAAAAGCCCTTGTCAGCCTCGATGCTGGAGAGCGCGTAGAGGTCGCAGAGGCGTCCCAGTACCGCCCGAACCTGGGGGTCTTCACACGCTTCGACGGCGCCGCTGAACGCTTCCAGTGCGAAGTTGTCGACGTAGGCACGGGCGGCGGCCGCAGCGTGATCCGCGACCGCCTGGAAT
The DNA here is from genome assembly GCA_003137095.1 of Gammaproteobacteria bacterium. GTDB lineage: Bacteria > Pseudomonadota > Gammaproteobacteria > Steroidobacterales > Steroidobacteraceae > Bog-1198. The sequence goes on along the minus strand of PLET01000071.1, from coordinate 3,431 downwards.
ACCTCGAAGGCGTCGTCGCCACGCGACAGCCTGCGGCGAAAGCGGGTGGCTACGGCGGCGACGATGTGGCCTTCCCGCCACTCGAAGAGCTCCTGTTGATAGGCGCGCTCCAGCAGATCGCGTTTCTCATCGCGACTCGGTACCGCGTCCGCTATGACCTGCACTATCTGACGGGCGTGGAGCCGCTCGACGACAGTCTCCACCGCCTGGGCCGCAACGAACGTCACCAGTCCAGCCGGGTTGAGGTCGCCGACCTCATGCGCGTAGCCGGTCAACAGCGCCCGTGCGCAGAGCAACGTGAGCACCGTGTTGTCGCCCTCGAAGGTGGTGAAGACATCCATGTCGTTGCGCAATTCGCCGAGGCGGTTGGCGGCGATGTAGCCGGCGCCGCCGCAGCACTCACGTGCGGTTTGGATCGTCTCCATCGCGTGCCAGGTGGTCTGCGCCTTCATCCCCGCGGCAAGCGCCTCAAGCTCACGCCGGCTGCGCTCGGCTGTGTCGCGGCCCGTGAACACGGCATCGAACCGCGCCGCCAGCTCCTGTTGGGCGAAGTGCAGGGCATAGGTGCGCGCCAGCAGCGGCAGCAGCCGTCGCTGGTGACTGCGGTAGTCCAGGATCGGCACCTCCGGCTGATCCGGAGGCCCAAATTGGTGGCGGCGGTTGCCGTAACGCACGGCGATCGTCAATGCGTTCTTGGCGGCGCTGACCGCGGCCGCGCCTACACATACGCGGCCCTGGACAAGCGTGCCGAGCATCGTGAAGAAGCGCTTGTTGGGGTTCTCGATCGGGCTTGAGTAGACGCCCTCAGGCGAGACATCGCCGTAGCGGTTCAGCAGCGCTTCACGCGGCACGCGCACATGGTCAAAACGAATCTTGCCGTTGTCGACACCGTTGAGCCCGAGCTTCTGGCCATCGTCTTCGATCTGCACTCCGGGGTGCAGCTTGCCCTTCTTATTCCTCAGCGGGACCACCAGCGCGTGCACGCCATGGCCCTCGCCGGCCACGATCAGCTGTGCGAACACGGCCGCCATCTGCCCATGCACCGCGGCGTTGCCGATGTAGTCCTTCTGCGCCCCTTCGTCAGGGGTGTCGATCACGAACTCCTGCGTCTGCGGATCGTAGGTAGCCGTGGTACGCAGCTGCTGAACGTTCGAGCCATGACCCGACTCAGTCATGGCGAAGCTGCCGGGGAGTTCAAGTGTGCCGATCGCACGCAGGTAGGTGTCGTGATGCAGCTTGGTTCCCAGGTGCTGGACCGCCCCACCCCAGAGCCCGAACTGAACTCCGAACTTGATCAGCAGGCTGAGGTCCCCGTGTCCGAGCGTCTCAAAGGCCGCGACGTTCGCGCCCGGATCGCCCTGGCCACCATATTCCGCCGGAAACCCAGGCACCGAGAGCCCGGCAGCCGCCACCGCGCGTGCCCACTCCATGACCTGAACCCGGTACGCGTCCCGCGAGAGTCCCAGAACCGGCGCGAACTCAGGCCGGCACTGCACGGCGCGGATCTGGTCACGCAGGGCCGCGTACTTGCCGTCCAGTAGCTGCTGCAGGAGGGCAGGGTCGAACCCCTCGTGCGGCGGTTCGGCGGTGGTCGAAACGAGAGTTGTCATACCAGCCGAAGGATATGAAGCCCAGGGCGCGACCGCCTGGACTCCGCGCTCTCTACTGAGAACAGCCATGGGACCTTGCTATCCAAAACGGCCTCAAATCAAGCGGCGGCGGTTCTCCAGCGAGAGAGAGCGCCTGCCGGCATCAGTGGATCAATCCGGCAGTAGTCACGGGTCTGGTTGATCCTGCTCGCTTCGAGGGTTAGGACTGCGCGTCGGCAACTGGACCGAGAAGGTCCCAGCGATTCCCGGACACATCGTGGAAGACGACGACCCGGCCATAAGGTTCGTCGCGAGGCTCGGTGACGAACTCAACACCGTTGCGGCGCATCCGGTCGTAAGCCGCTGCGAAGTCGTCGACATGCAGAAANNAGCGCAGGCTCATCCGTGACGAGCTCGAATCCGAGCTTTCCAACGAAGAAGGCGATGGCGAGGTCGTAGTCGCTGACGATTACGGCGACCTGCTCAAGGTGCATGGCCGAAGCCAATCACGAAATGAGGACAACGGTCGAACCCTGGAACACGAGAGCCGTCGCTCGGCGCTGTCCGAAAGTGGGCGGTGAGGGGCTCGAACCCCCGACATCCTGCGTGTAAAGCAGNNGTCACAGGGGCCAGTGATACCGGGGGTTTGAGGGGCTCTGACGGCTATCCTCGTGCGACAACGAGGTCCCAACTGAGACGGAGTGGAGAGAGCATGGGAGCTGCTGAAGACAGGCCTGACGAGAAGAACGTCACCAGGCGCGAGATCCTGCGGCGCGCAGGGCTGCTCGGCTCCGGCGCACTCGTCGGCGAGACGATGCTTGCCTGGCATGCGAGCCCGTCCTGGGCGCACCTGATCGAGCGTGCGACCGCGGTCAAGCCCGCGGGCACCAGCTACAAGGACATCGATCACTTCGTCTTCCTGATGATGGAGAACNNGGTCGCGGCTTCGATGACCATCCGAAGACGTCACTCGGGACCTTTGCTCAGGAGTTCCCCACCACGGCGGCCAACCAGCCGGTCGGCGGCAACAAGGTGATCCCCAAGAACACGCTGCTGCCGTTCCACCTCGATAGCCGCGCCGGNNGCTGGAACGGCGGCAAGATGGATCAGTGGGTCAACGTGCACACCGCGCTTGAGGGACGGCGCGGGCCCACGACGATGGGCTACTACACGCGTGAGGACCTGCCGTTCTACTGGGCGCTAGCTGACAATTTCACGCTCTGCGACGCATACCACTGCTCAATCCTGGGCCCGACCCACCCGAACCGGATCATGCAACTCAGCGGCACGATCGACCCTGAGGGCGGCCAGGGCGGTCCNNGTCGTGCAGACCCTGACCATCGCTGAGGGCGGTGCCAACGAGCCGAGCGACTGGAACCTGCAATGGGAGACGATGCCCGAGGTCCTGCAGAACGCAGGCGTCTCCTGGAAGCTCTACTCGCCGAGCAACGGCAGCGACGTGCCAACCACGGGCGTCTGGCCGACGCTCGGGCTCGAGAACTACGGCACCTGGGTCAACAGCACTTACACGCCCGACGGCAACCCGGACATCCTCGCGATGACCGACAACGTGCTGCCTTACTTCGGCAACTTCCAGGACGACAGCTCGCCGCTCTATGAGAACGCGTTCGGCCAGACCTTCCCCGGGCAATTCGTCACCGACGTAAATGCCGGGAGCCTGCCCTCGGTCTCCTGGGTGATCCCGCCGCTCGGCTTCGACGAGCACCCGGCGGCCTCGTCCCGCAACGGCGAGTGGTTCACGTCGCTGGTATTGGAAGCGCTTGTCGCCAACCCCGAGGTCTGGTCCAAGACCGCGCTGTTCCTGATGTACGACGAGAACGA
>PLET01000128.1 GCA_003137095.1 Gammaproteobacteria bacterium | reverse complement strand
ATTGCCATGGCTGAACCTGTCGAGACACATTTCTTGTGGCGTCCGCAGTTGCGCGATCCCGGTGACGAAATCGTGCTCGAAGCGGCGGTGAACGGACGTGCCGGTGCCATCGTGACCTTCAATCGAAAGGACTACGGTGATGTACCCGTCAGATTCGGCCTCGAAGTGATCGCGCCGGCCGATGCGTTAAGGAGGATCAATTCATGAGCAAGCCCCAAAGTACCTATCCACTCCGCTTGCCAACCTCAGTGAAGGCCGAAGTGGTCCGTCGCGCAAAGGAAGACGGCACCAGCTTCAACCAGTTCGTCGCCACCGCCGTCGCCGAGAAACTGGCGGCCATGAACACGGCCAAGTTCTTCGTTGAACGGCGCGAGCGCGCGAATTACGCTGCCTTCGACAAGATCATGAGGCGTAAGGGGGGTGAGAAGCCCAAGGCTGACGATCAGGTGCCGTGAAGGGTTCAAACGCANNGATGATGCTCGAGAGCCGCGCACCGCGATCTCTTTCAAGCATTTTTACCGGTGACACTTTGGGGGCAACTCGAATTCCAAAACCGCGAGAAACCGCATTGAATCAATGCGCTAGTCAAGGTATTACGGTGCCTCCCTGGCCACCAATCGTACAAGCTATTGATTGTATTGAAAATAATAAAGTTCTACAGGGAATCAAATTGGAGATTTCGCGATTACGTGTGATGCTAAGCCGCTGATTGCATTGAAGCCTCGGATGGCAAGCGGGGATGGCCGGTTAAGATATAGGTGCACGCCATCCGAATGTGTCGATCGTGGTCAGATCCATCATCAGCATCTCAGCCACTCCCTCCTCATGCACCACGACCCCACGATCTGCCATGGCGCCCGCCAGCGCATTGTCCCACTGCGCGACCACGGGCCGTCCGCTGCGGAGTGCGATGCCGTGTTCCGCGGTCGCCGCCAGATAGTCCGTCGTCCCGAAGCGCCAAGGCTTGGCCCCGAATTCGCGCATCACGAAATTGCCGATGGTGAGGCCACCCCAGTCGAAATCACCGTGATAGCGGAGCCTGGCGCCGGCAGCAGCGAGTTGTGCGAGCAGCGTCTGTTGCGCGGCCGATGGCATCCCGTCCGTGCAGACCAGCGGCGCACAGGTTGATCCCAAACGGTCGGCGGCGATCGCGACTATGTCGGGATTCTCGCAGACGAACACGTCGCGGTCGGCGACAACCCAGGCGGGGGGGCGGCGTAGCAGCCGACGGAGCGACAAATGCAGCGGCTCACCGGCCTGATGAACCAGGTCGGGGTTCATGATCGGGAGATTGAGGCACAGAGCCGGCAGGGTAAGCGCATTGACCGTCACCCCCAAGCGGGCCCAGCGCTCGCGAAGAGACTCTTCGGCGTCCTGTAGCCCGGCGGCTTCGACGGTTTCGAGGAAGGGATCGGCGGCGCAGGCCCGCAATACAATGGTGCCCACCGCCCGTCCATTATCCAGACCGTGCGAGTCGCCTAAAACGTCGGCGGCGAGCTGGGCTCGCGACGTACCGCGACCCGGCAAACGGGAGAGCACTCGGGCGGCCTGTTCAATAAGGATTTTCGCCCGTTGGGGGTCGCTTGCCGCGAGGCGCTTGACCAGCGCGGTGCCGGCCACATCGGCAACAAGTGCGACGAGCCGTGGTTCCTCGATGCATGAGAATGCTGTGTCCCATGACTGCTGGCGGGAGGCGCGATCGGCGCGGCGATCCGACAATGGCCCGTCGATAAATTCCAGCGCCTGACGCAGGCTGGCCGAGATTCCGGCATGGCTAAGCGCGGCGTCGAGTTCGGAACGGCGCAGGCGCATGGAGCCGGCGGCGACGGCGCGCCGGCCGAGCAGACCGGCGAGCGCGCGCCGCTCATGGGGGGCGAGATCCGTCAAGGTGAATTGGTCGCGCAACGAGCCGCGTTCATAGCGGGAGCGCAGCCGCTGTCGCAGGTCTCTGAGTTCCTCTCCGCCCAACAAGTGCTGGAGGCGATCGCCGTCGACGGATTGCTCGTTCATTCACCCAGGCCCGGCGAATCGGGGTACCGGCGCACCTGATCCGCTTCAACCTTCCTCTCCTGGCCGTCCCAGGACCAGCGCGACACGAAGATGGCGTCCATGCCTTCGCGACGCACGATCTGACAAATACTGAGACCGGGGATCTCGGCATAGCAGCCCCACTCGCGCTCGCTGGTCATCACGAAGTCGAGATCGAACTCGCGGATCAATCCCATGCAGCTGGCGCGGGCTTCGTCGTCGACGCCGGCGAATGCTTCGTCGAGCAGCACCAGCCGCGGTGCGTGTTCATGGGCGCTGCCATAATGACTGCTGGCGGCCGCGAACAGGGGAACCGTCAGACCGAGCGCGCGCTCACCGCTCGATGCGGGGCCGGACAGCGGCTTCCACTGACGGTCTTGATTGCGTTCGATGGTGAAGTGATGCCAGCGGCGATAGTCCAACGCCCGGGCGAGGCTGTCGTACAGCGTGCCGAGCTGGTCACGCTCTCGCTCGGTCTCGATGCGCGCCTGCAGAAACTCGCCGACCAACCGCCGATCTTCGCCTGACCATGCCTCCGAAGTGGTGTTGAGCAACCGCTTGCGCGCCACACCCAAGCCGGGCACCGCGTTCTCATCACTCTCGGGCAATGGGTTCCAGACCAGTCGGTAGCGCATGCCGGTGGAGGTGGGCCTTTTGTGCAGTTCTGCGTTGATCGCTGCGACGCGTTCCTCGGTGTCGCGGATCATGCGCTGCAGGTTGGCCGCAATCTCCTTCTCGAGGTGCTCCTCGAGCAGCGCGCGCTCGTGAGCGGACAGTATCAGCCGTCGTTCCGAGAGCTCCGTGTCGAGCCGCCGTTCGAGCGCGTCGGGGCGCTCGGGCTTTTGCTGGTAGACGATGCGCACGATGAGCCCGTGGTCGCTGGGCTCCGCGGTGGCGGAGTGCCCCTGGATGGACATGGCGCTCTGCAGTTCCGTGAAATCCGTGCCGATGGCGCGTTGCACGCGCTCCCAGTCGGGTTCGTCGGCTGGAACATCGGCCAGCGCCTGCTCGGCGCGTCTCGCGATGGTGAGCGCCGCCTCGATTCCCCAGGCGGTCGTGCCGTCGGGCAGGGTCAACTCCGGAACTGCGATGGCGAGGAAACCGGTGTGCTGCGCATAGGTTTGGAGTGCGTCGGTGGCGGACTTTCGCGCCTGCACGCGCGCATCGAGCTTTTGGGTGAGATCCGAGTGCTTTTGTTCGGCGGTGCCGCGTTGGCCGGCGACCACCACGAGCTGCGCCCGGGCGTTTTTCAGCGCGCTATCATGTTCCCGCTGTGCCTTTTGGGTGACCTCGATCTCGGCCAACAATTCGCTGACCTGTTTGCCCACCGTGGACTCCAGGGTGGCCGCGGCTTCGGACGCGGCACTCAAAAGTCTCTGCTTGTCCCGATGGTCCTCGATGGCGTCGCCCAACACCCCACGTGCTTCGGTTTCGCGCTGAGCTTGCTCGGCGAGTTCGCCCAGGGCGCTTTTGTGCTGCCGAAGGGCGTTGGCAAAGTCGGTGACCGCCTGCCGATAGTCGCCCAGCTGTCCTTCGATCACCGCGAGCTCGCCGGCGACGGTCGGTAGCTTGAGCGCGTGCGCGTCCAATGCCAGCCCGTCCCGCGCACGGGCCAGCGACTGGTCGGCCTGGGCGAGCTTGGACTCCGCCTCGCCCAGGCGCTCTTGCGCGTCCCGTCGCCGACGCTCGGCGGCATTGTTCTCGGCGTGCCAACGGTGCAGGCCGTCGTCGGCGGGCGCGCGGCTGTATTCGCTGCGCGCCGTGTCCCGGGCGGCCTCGAGCTGCGCCATCGCCGACTCCTGCGCCCCGAGTGCAGCGAGAAGCTCGTCCAACCGGGTGGCGATGGAATCAAGGCGCGCGCGGCGCGCCGCCTCCCGAGCCGCGTGACCGATATAGCGCGCGCCCGGCTTCATCCACGCGCCGCGGACGTTGCCCAACCGAAATTCGCCGCCCGGCGACACCCAGGCTTCGGCGCTCTGCGGTTCGGCGTCGGCACAGGCCACCGACTGCAACAGCGCGGTCAGGGTGGCCGGGTTGATCTGGGCAGCGCCGCCCGCCGTGGGCAGCGTTGGTATCAGCCAGTCCGCCAGCGAATTCGCACACGACGGCCGGACGGTCAGGATGACTTCATGCGTCCCGGGAGCCAGCATGAGGCCTGTGGGAAGCACCCAGGCATCGAGCAGTCCACTGGCCTCGAGGGCTGACTCCAGTCCTGCGTGGTTGTCACCAGACACGTGGGAGGCGAAATCCACGAGCTGCCACAAGGGGGCCCCGGGAGTCTGGGCGCGGATTGACGGATCTCGCGTGTGGGGTGTGGGCGGCGATTGGTCCTCGCCGGCCTCGAGACGTGCGCGCTCGGCCTGCAACTCGGTTTGCTCGAGGAGGAGCAGCCGCCGCTGCTCGGCGAGCGCCGCGGCGCGCACCGCACAGTCCTGTTCCAGACGCTGGAGCGCGCGATCGAACGCGGCACGCATGGGATTGCCACCGCTCAAGGTGACGTGCCAGCTCGCGAGTTCGTCGAGGAGGGCGTCGACGTCCGGGACACGCAAATTTTGCGCGGCGTTGACGTGGTGGCGCCACGCGGCGAGCAGTTCGGCGCTGCCATCCGACAACTGCTGCAGGGCGCCGCGGGCGGCCGTGGAGGCGGCCTCGAAGGCATCGCCATGCAGCGTGCGCGCGTCCTGCGCGCGGCTGCGGTTCTGCACGGCGGACTCCACTTCGCGCAGTCGTTTGCGCACGACATCGATTTCCTCGCGCCGCCGCGACTCGGCGGTCCGGCCATGCAGCAGCACACCCGCAACCGACGCTTCGGGAAGATCCATGACGCCGTCGGGGAGCACGATGTCCGGCAGCGCCTGCACGTGGGCATCCGACAGTCCGGTCGCCTGCGCGAGCTGCACGGCGTCGGCTGCCACGGCTTGCAACCGGGCACGGCTGCTGTCCGCCTGCTCGCGGCGTCGAATCGCCGCCTGCTCTTCACGCGTGAGCTGCGCGCGGGCGGTGGTTTCGCGCCGTGCGGCTTCGTCCGCAAGGCCGCGGCACTCGACGGCGCGTTCGCGCGCGCCCGCCAGTTGCACGGCATCGCGCATGACGGGGTCGGAGCGCAGTACGCCCAACCGGGCCTCATCGGCGGCGAGCCGTTCGTCCAAATCCTGCTGCAGGGATTGATAACGGCTGGCCCGGGCGCGCACGTCATCCAGTTCGGTCTGCGCTGCATTGAGGTCGCGGCTGGCATTGTCGAAATCGGTCTGCGCCTGGCGCAGGCTGCGTGCGCGGCGGCGCGTGGCGACCTGCGCGTAGCGCCGATAGCGTGTGCCGAAGGATCCGATCGCCTTGCGCATGGCCTCGATCTCTGCAAGGTCGCGACGCAGATCGGTCAGTTCGCTCATGGCTTCGGCCACGTCCTCGAGGGCCGCACGATCGAGCGGACGCAGCGCGTGGGTCAATGCATCCGACAGGCGCCCCTCGTCGGGGTTCTTGGACAGTTGCGGCTGGCGCAATTGGATCAAGGTGTCGACCAGCGCGTCGTAGCGCTCCGTGCCGAGGCGAAACAGCTTCTCGTCCACCGCGCGACGGTAGGTCTGGGCGCTGGGGAACACCTGGCCATGGGTGCCAATGGCCTCGATCAACCGTTCGCGCGTCAGCGCGGTTTTCTCCGGTGTGGTGAGCCATAGATCCGCGCCGACGCGTTGGTCGGTGATGAAGAACCAGGGCTCGGTGGTGGGACGGCCGGCCACGGCGCGCAATCCGCAGCCCAGGGTGACAGTCAGCACTTTTCCCGCGACGTCGAGCCGTCCAAATTCCATCCACGTATAGCCGATGCGGCGCTCATAGCGCTTGTTCATCAGGAGGTTCCAATCCATGCGCTTGCCGCGATCGCCGTCCGGCTCGACGCGGGAGGCGCTCAGGTTTGCATCCAGCAGAAAGGGCAGCGTGAGGGAGAGCACCTTTGATTTGCCGGTGCCGTTATTGCCCCGGAGCATCAGATGGCCGTCGCGGAACCAGAACTCCTCCACCTCGTAGTGGTACAGCTCCACGAGGCCGAGGCGCAGCGGCTGCCAACGGGATCTGCCGGGGGAGGGCAGTGCCGTGGTGGGTGCGCCGTCCATCAGGTCAGCGGCTCGGCAATGGCGTAGCGATGCAGCGCGGGCAGCGCCTGCACGCCATGCTCGAGGCGTCGAACCAGCCGCAATGCCACGAGACGACTCACCGCCTCGGTGGCGAGCGCGACTTCGGCGCCTGCCTCACGGGCATCCTTGCGCCAAAAACGTCCGTAGCGATCGGCAGCAGTGCGCAGGTACCCGGCGAGCTCATGCAGCGAATGAATGCGTTCAGGCGCGATGCGCGCCGTGCGGGCGAGATGTTCGGCCACCAGCAGCGTCGCGTGGGCCTCCGTGCCGACCGCCGGCAGGTGCTGGTCGGTGAGTTCTCCATCGCCATCCACCAGAGCCAGGCCCTCGGCGCGGAGCTCAGCGGTGAGGCCGGTCGCTTGCGCGAGGCGGTACGCGAGGGGACCACGCTGGCTGACGAGGTACTCGAGTTCCTCCTCGGTCAATTCGTCGTGATAGACCACAGGATCGTCGAGCAGACGGCGCGCGAGGCGATGGCGCAGTGCCATGCGCCGGCCGTCGGGACCGTCGGGTACGTATTCGTCCAGGAGCGCGGCGAGCCGGTCATTGAAGCCGAGGTCGGAGTGCGTCATGGCAATGAGACTGGCACCGCGCGTGCCGGCGGGCAGCCGTGCCAGTACCCGGCGGTGAACGTCGTACAGGACGTCGCCGGATTGATTCACATAGCCCTCCTCGTCGCCGGCGACGCGCATGAGCACGCCGAGGTCAAGCAGCAGACGGCAGACGCCCACCAGCGACCGTCGCTCGCGTGCTCCCCCGAGAGTGAACACGAAGCCGCAGACCGAGAGGTCGGGATCCGCCGCGGCTTCCAGCAGGCGTTCACCCAGGGCGCGCAGGGTGATCTGGGATTCGGCACGTTCGAGCACCGCGCAGGCGAGACAGAGAAGCACGTAGCGATCCCGATCGAAGTCCGGAATCCCGCGCGTGGCGTCGTCAATGGCGGCGGCCCGTTTGTAGAGGCGGGCGCATTGGCGCTCCACCTGCAGATTCCAGCCGGTCTCCCGCCCGAACCAGTCACGCAGGTGGTCGGCGTGGCGGCGCACGAGATCGAGCGCGGGGTCGCCGGCGGGCATTAGCGGGCGCATGAGCAGGGCGCGCAGCGCGCGCTCGCGCTCTTCAGCCTCCTGAAGTTTCAGAACATCTTTGAGTTCGGCGCTTGCCACCGGCTAAGTTCTTCGGATGCGAAGGAGGTGGTCGCGACCGCTGAATGTCCCCAGGTCCGTCGTGATGGAGGCCTGGGTATTCGCGGCCAGCGGCGTCAGCTGAACCATGAGCGTACCGTCGCCGGTCAACCGTTCGACCGGCTCATCGGGATGCCGCTGGGTGGCGAGCGCCTCTCCCAGCAGTGTCAGAAACAGTCGAAACGACGCCGCATCCAGGCGGCCCAACTCGGACAATCGGGTGTCGCGATTCGTGGCCAGGCGCTGTCGGGCCGCCTCGGTCTGTGCGACTTCCGCCGCGACCCGAGCTGCCAGCAAGCTGCGCTCTTCGGAACGATCGAGGATGCGAGGCGGAGCGCCGCGTGTCGGCAGCACACCGTGCTCCCGAAGCTTCGGCAGCACCGAGATGCCGGGAGAGTCGCGCCATGGCGTGGTTGCGCTCACTTTTTCATCGGCGACGGCCAACCCCAGGTGCCGTGCGGGCGATAGCGCAAAGGCCGCGCGCCACAAGCGATGTGCATCGTCGTCGCTGCCCGCGCCGGCAAACCACAGCGCGAGGCGCCGGAAATCCGCCGCCCGATCGCTGCGTCCCGCGCGCCGTTCATGCAGAAGCGAGACCGCCTGCAGCAGGCGCGGTATGGCAGAGAGCGCGCTCGCGCGCAGGAGGTCGGCCTGAGCGCGGTGCCGGCCATCGGATAAGAACCACCGCGTGAGGCCCGCCCAGCGCTCGCGCCAGTCCGTGAGCCGGGCGTCGACGGCTCCGATGTCCATTTCGAAATCGCCGGGAGCCGCATTGCGGGCATCGCGTTCGGCTGCGATTTGCAGCAATGCACGCTCGCACGGCCGAAGGTCGATCAGCAGTTCGGCGATCTGGCTCGAACGGGTCACTAGGTCGCCGATGAAGCGCTGCAGGTAGTCGATCAACCGCTGCTTGAAATTCATGACGGCTGTGGCTTCGGCACGCTGCAATTCGATGGTGCGCGCGAGGCCGGCCATGAAGGCCTCCGCGTTGTTCGCCAAGCCTTCGAACACGTGTACGAGGTCCCTGAGCGCCCCGTGCACCTTGGCCGCGTCGGGCGGCGTTTCGCCCATGAGTTGCCCGAGGGAGGTCAGACGTGCCCGAATATCATCAAGTGCCACCGACTGCAATTCAGCACGGCGCGCGAGAGCTTCGACGAAGGCCTGCAATCCGGCCTCGACCGCCTCTCCGCCGGAGGTCATCCGATACAGCAGTCGCTTGCGATAGAAGTCCTCGATGGTCGCGACCCGGGCCGTGTCCGGTTGCGATTGCAAGTTACCCCAGTCGACCAGTTGCTCCAAGGCCTGCTGAACGGCCTCCAAAGGTGGCGGCTCACCTGGCCAAGCCGCTTCAGTCAGCACGTCGTCGGGGCGAAGATGCAGGCGGAACTGACGCTTCGATGCCGTGAAGACATTGAGGATCGCGCGGTATAGCGGCGCATTGTCGGCCATGACATGGCTGAACAGAGCAGAGGCGGAGCGCGGCAGGGGGCTGGACGACATCCCCCATTGTGGCAGGCTGGCGTCCTCGGACCCAACACCGTGCGCCCCTGGGCAACCTCTGGCTAGCCGCGTCGATAGGATACGAGCGCATCGCGACGGCGGCTTTAAGAGGGGCCGATTAGGGCGCTTGTGAATACCCAATTCGGGTATTATCATACCCAAAATGGGTTTGAAGGATGCCAGGTCCAACAATGTACCGGCAGCGGTGTCCGGAGTCGCCGACGCGCTATTCTCCAAAGTGCAGCAACGGGTTTTGGCTGTATTGTTCGGCAACCATTCGCGAAGCTTCTATGCCAACGAGTTGATCGCTTTGGCCGGCTCAGGATCGGGTGCAGTTCAGCGTGAGCTCACGCAGCTTGCGGCGGCCGGTTTAGTGACCGTCTCGCGAATCGGTAATCAAAAGCATTATCAGGCCAACCCATCAGCACCGGTTTTTGAGGAACTGCGGGGTTTGGTTCTGAAGACGTCCGGTCTCGTCGATGTCCTGCGATCCGCGCTTGCGCCACTGGCCGGGCAGATACACCTCGCTTTCGTCTTTGGCTCCGTTGCAAAGTCCAAAGACACCGCGGCCGGCGATATCGATCTCTTGATTGTCAGTGACACGATCGCCTACGGCGAACTCATTGCTGCCCTCGAGCCGGCCACGAATCGCTTGCGACGATCCGTCAACCCAACACTGTACTCGCGAAGCGAAATGGACAGCCGACTGCGCGCGGGCAATCCCTTCATCAAGCGCGTACTCGCCCAACCCAAATTGTGGGTTATCGGAGAGGTTGATGGCCTCGCCGCTTGAGAATCTGACGGACCCCGGCAAGTCGCTGCGCAAGGAGCCGCCCGATGCGAAGGAATTTTCCGGCGTGAAGCGATCTGCATTGGCGCGGTTGCCAGATTCAGCCAACACTTCGGACTCCTTGGAGAGCCGGTTCGGCCTTGTGTACAACGCCGCCCATGCACGCGCACCCGCGCTGGCGATCGTCGGTGCTTTGGCCCACAATCGATTTCCCATGAGCGTGCATCCACAGCCCCGATCGCCCACGGATCCCGACATCGCGGTGCTTGCCGGCCCACCGAATCGTATAAGCGCGAAGTCGCATCGACCCGGCCTAATCGGGGCGACTCTTCTCCTGTTGTTGGCCGGCTGCGCCGTGGGTCCGAATTTCAGGAGGCCGGCGCCTCCCGATGTCGCCGCTTTCACCTCCCCTGCGGTCTCGGCCACGACCTCCGTCCCGGGAATCGCGGGAGGGGACGCCCAGCGCTTCATCCAAGGCACCGACATTTCCGCAGAGTGGTGGACGCTGTTCCATTCGGCCGCGCTCACCGAACTGATCGAGCGATCGCTCAAGAACAATCCGGACCTCGAGGCGGCGCGGGCGGCCCTCTCGGTGGCGAGAGAGAATGTCCTCGCGCAACGCGGTGTTTACTATCCCAGCGTCGCAGCTACCTTCGCCGCCTCCCGGCAGCGGCAGTCGGGCCAGATCGCCCCGACGCTCAACTCGAACGCGTTTCTCTACAACCTGTTCACTCCGGAGGTGACCGTCTCGTACGTTCCCGACGTTTTCGGCTTGAATCGCCGGACCGTGGAATCGCTCAAAGCGCAGGAACAGGAGGCGCGCTTTCAGATGATCGCGACGTACACCACGCTCACCGCCAACGTCGTGGTGACGGCGATTCAAATGAGCTCGCTGCAGAGACAGGTGGAGGCGACCCGGCGGCTCGTCGACAGCAACACCGAGGCCCTGGATATTCTCAAGTATCAATTCTCCAAAGGATATGCGAGCCGGCTCGACATGGCCGCGCAGGAATCTCAGCTCGCGCAAGTCGCCGCAACCCTTCCGCCGCTCGTCAAGCAGTTGGCCCAGCTTCATGACCTTTTGGCGGCACTCACCGGCCGGTTTCCGGCTCAGGTGCCGAAGGAGAAATTCGAGCTGTCGAGTCTCAAATTGCCGGGCGAGCTGCCGTTGAGCCTGCCCTCGATACTCGTGAAGCAGCGCCCGGACGTGCTCCAGGCCGAGGCGAGCTTGCACGATGCCAGCGCCAAGATCGGAATCGCCGTTGCGGATCGGCTGCCGAGCTTCCCCGTGGTCGCCAATGCGGGCAGCTCGGCCGCCTTCATGGATCAGCTGTTCACGGAGGGCACCGGTTTCTGGGGCGTGGGTGTGAATGCAACGGCACCCCTTTTCCAGGGCGGCCAACTCCTGCATCAGGAGCGCGCCGCCAAGGCCGCCTACGCCCAAGCCGCCGCGCAGTATCGAAGCACGGTTCTCGCCGCATTCCAAAACATCGCCGACACCTTGACGGCGCTCGAACAGGATGCGGAGACCTTGCAGGCAGCCAATGACGCGGCGGATGCCGCCAAGCTCACCCTCGACCTGGCACAACGGCAATGGCGTGCCGGCTACGCCGGCTATCTGGCGTTGCTGAGCGCCGAGCAGGCGAATCAGCAGAGCCAGATCAATCTGGTCCAGGCAGAGGCCAGCCGCTATGCCGACACCGCGGCATTGTTTCAGGCCCTGGGAGGCGGATGGTGGAACCGCCCGGAGCTGGCCGCGGACTCTCGTGAACCGTAAGCACTCGTGGACGATCGCCGTCGCGGCGATCGCGGCCGCGGCAGCGTTGAGCGGGTGTTCGAACAGGGACGAGCCGCCGCCGGCACCCGTGACGGCCGGCAACGTGAAACTGACTGCGGCGCAGCGGCAGAGCGTGCGCACTTATACGGTCCCGTCGTCCAGCTTCCACGCTACGGTCGACACCACCGGGATGGTCGATTTCGACAACGATCAAGCCACGAGCGTGCTGTCACCTGTCTCGGGTCCCGTGTCGCACCTGTTGGTCTCGCTCGGTCAAAAGGTCAAAAAGGGTCAACCGCTCGCGACGGTCGACTCGCCCGACTTTGCGTCGGCCATCAGTGCTTACCAGAAGGCGCTCGCCACGGCCAAGACCAACCGCCACCTGGCCGACCTCGACAAGGATCTCCTCGAACACAACGGAGTCGCTCAAAAGGAAGCGGCACAGGCCGAAACCGACGCTGCCAACGCGGAAGCGGACCGGGACGCGGCGCTGCAGCAACTCGTTTCGCTGAACGTTCC
Source organism: Gammaproteobacteria bacterium (assembly GCA_003137095.1). Taxonomy (GTDB): domain Bacteria; phylum Pseudomonadota; class Gammaproteobacteria; order Steroidobacterales; family Steroidobacteraceae; genus Bog-1198. Next base: position 7,153 of record PLET01000128.1, on the reverse strand, counting down.
TGAGCAGGCCATCAAGGGCATCGAGCGGGGCCTGCCGATAACGCACGCCGAGGCAGCCATTCGCTCGCCGCTTGCCGGAACGGTGGTGGAGAAGCTGATCACCCCTGGCCAACTTCTGGCAGCGGGCACGACGCCGTGCTTTACGGTCGCCAACCTCTCCCGCGTCTGGGTCATGGCGCAGATTTTCGGGTCGGATCTCACCTCCGTCAGTGTGGGAGATTCCGCCGAGGTGACGAGCGGCTCAGGCTCGAACAGCTTGTCCGGAATAGTGGACAACATTTCGGCGCTGGTCGATCCCGACACACGATCGGTGCCGGTGCGCGTGGTCGTCGACAATCCGGGTGATTTGCTCAAGAAGCAGATGTATGTCCGGGTCCGGATCCGCAGCCGCGTGGAACGCAGCGGATTGCTCATACCCGTCGCGGCGGTTTTGCGCGACGAGGAAAATCTGCCGTTCGTGTACGTCGTTGAATCCGATGCCGGCTTCGCCCGCCGGCACGTCACCTTGGGCAATCGCACCGGGGATCAGTACGTCATCCCGGAAGGGCTCGCGGCCGGGGAGCGGATCGTGGTCGATGGAGGCCTGTTCCTCCAATTCATGCAGAATCAATGAACGAAGAGCCTCAGCGCTCCGGAGCCGCGCCCGGATCGTCGATCACGAATCGGATCGTCGCCTCCTCGCTCCGCCAGCGTTTTCTCGTCCTGCTCATGACGGCCGTGCTTATCGGCGCGGGGATATGGTCGTTGCAGCGGCTCCCGGTCGATGCCTATCCGGACCTGTCGCCTCCCATGGTCGAAGTGATCACTCAGTGGCCGGGCCGTGCCGCCGAGGAGGTCGAGAGGCTGATCACGGTGCCCGTGGAGCGGGAAATGAACGGCATCCCGCGGGTGGCGACCATCCGTTCGATCTCGCTCTACGGTCTGTCCGATGTGATCCTCACCTACGACAACGGCACCGATAATTATTTTGCCCGCCAGCAGGTCCAGAACCGGCTGCCGGATCTGACCATGCCCGCCGGCGTGAGTCCCTCGCTGTCGCCGATGTCCGCCCCGTCCGGCCTCATTTATCGCTATGTGCTGCAAAGTCCGGACCGTTCGCCGATGGAGCTGAAAACCTTTGAGGATTGGACCGTCGAGCCCCAGTACAGATCCGTGCCCGGCGTCGCCGACGATTCCGGCTTCGGCGGGGGAACCATGCAGTACCAGGTGCTGCTCGATCCGGCCCGGGTTGCCTCGGTGGGATTGTCGGTGCCTCAGGTGGAGAGCGCGCTGGCGGCCAACAATGACAATTCCGGAGGCGGTTTCTACTCGCAGGGCGGGGAATTCTATTACGTCCGCGGCTTGGGCCGGCTGGAGACGCTCGATGACATCGGCAACGTCGTGCTCGCCGTGCATGACGGCGTTCCCGTGCTGGTCAAGGACGTGGGCAGGGTGGTCATCGGCATCGCTCCGCGGCTCGGAGAGTTCGGCTACGAGAAGCAGGACGACGCGGTGGAGGGGGTCATCCTGCTACGCACCGGAGAGAAGACGCAGGACGTGCTGAAGGGGGTGGAAGCGAAGACACGGGAGCTCAACGATCAGATCCTGCCGAAGGATGTTAAGGTCGTGCCTTTCTACGATCGAAGCGATTTGGTGGACCTCACGACGCAGGTCGTGGAGCGAAATCTTCTGCGCGGCATGGTGCTCGTGGTCGTAGTGCTGATCTTTTTCCTGTACGACCTTCGCGCGGGCTTGATCGTGGCGGTGAGCATTCCGCTCGCGCTGCTGTTCGCCTTCATTTGCCTCGATCTCCAAAACGCCTCGGCGAACCTTCTCTCCATCGGCGCGATCGATTTCGGGATCCTGGTGGACGGCGGGGTTGTCATGGTGGAGAACATTTTTCGTCAGATCGTCGCGCGCAAGGGCACATCGCTCAACGTCAATGACATCGTTCTGGACGCCGCGGCGGAAGTGGATCGCCCGCTCTTCTATTCGGTCGCGGTGATCGTGGCCGGGTTTCTGCCCATTTATGTCCTGTCGGGGCCTTCGGGGACGCTGTTCAAGCCGATGGCCGACACGATGGTCTTCGCGCTCGTCGGCTCCTTGATCGTGACGCTGACGCTGTTGCCGGTGCTCTGCACATGGTTCATGCGCAACGGTGTGCGGGAAAGGCGCAACGCGGCCTTCGAATTCATCAAGAACGCTTACACCCGCGGGCTCGATGCATGCCTTGAGCATCCCTGGACGACGAGCTTTGCCTCGGCCGCTCTGCTGGCGGTGTCGCTGCTGCTCATTCCTCGAATCGGCGCCGAGTTCATGCCGCAGCTCGACGAAGGCGCACTCTGGGTGCGCGCGACCATGCCCTACACCATCTCGTTCGATGAATCGGCGAAGATTGCGCCCAAGGTGCGCGACATATTGAGGTCGTTCCCCGAAGTGACCACGGTTGCCTCCGAGCTCGGTCGTCCCGACGACGGCACCGACTCGACCGGCTTTTTCAACGTCGAGTTCTACGTCGACCTGAAGCCGTACGCGTCCTGGAACGGCGATTATCGCAACAAGGCCGGGCTAATCGAGGCCATCAATCGCAAGCTCCAGGCATTCCCCGGCATCACCTTCAATTACACCCAGCCGGCGGAAGATGCGGTGGACGAGGCGGAGACCGGCCTGAAAAGCGCGTTGGCCGTCAAAGTCTTCGGTGCCAACCTGGAGACCCTTCAGCAGAAAGGAAAATCCATCAAGCAGATCCTCGAACGGGTACGCGGAATCCGCGATGTCACCTTGGTTCAAGAGCTCGGTCAGCCCAGTCTGTCCATCAAGATCAATCGCGCCGCCATCGCGCGTTATGGCCTGAACGTCGCCGACATCAACGCCTTGGTCCAGACGGCCATCGGCGGCGATGCCGCCACGCAGGTGGTCCAGGAAGAAAAGCAGTTCGATCTCATCGTCCGTCTCGAGCGGGAATATCGGGACAACGCCGAGGAGATCGGTAATATCTTGGTGGCAACCGCCGCCGGACAGCAGATGCCGCTCAAGGAGCTCGCGGACATCCGCGTGACCAACGGCGCCTCGTTCATCTACCGCCAGAATAACTCGCGCTACATCGGCGTTCAATTCTCGGTGGAGGGGCGGGATCTCGCGGGGGCGGTGAACGACGCCATTCAGCAGGTCAACAAAAAGGTGAGCCTACCTCAAGGATATCGGTTGGATTGGGGCGGCGAGTACTCGGAATACACCGCTTCACGCGCGCAATTGAACGTGATCCTGCCGCTGACCTTGTTCCTGATATTTCTCCTGCTCTTCGCCCTCTACAGTAATTTCAAATTTCCCTTCATCACCGTGCTCGGAGTGCTGCTGTCGGCGCCGGTTGGCGGCATCGTAGCGCTCTGGATCAGCGGCACGCCGTTCTCGGCGTCCTCCGGTATCGGCTTTCTGGCCCTGTTTGGCGTTTCGGTGCAGACGGCCATAGTCTACATTTCCTATGTCAATGAACTTCGACGCGATGGGACCCCGCTCCCCGAGTCCATCCGTCAAGGCGCCATCCTGCGCTTGCGTCCCATCATGATGACGGCGCTGGTCGCTGCCTTGGGACTGCTGCCCGTGGCGTTGGCCACGGGCGTCGGCACCGACACTCAGCGGCCGTTCGCGCTGGTCATCGTCAGTGGTTTGTTCACCCGCCTGTTGATCAGCATCTTCCTGATGCCGGTGCTCTACACACTGGTCGCCCGCTCCGGGGACCGGTTGGAAGTGTGAGCTTGGAAATCTCTCGAGCAACGAGTGCGGGCGGCGAAGGTCGCGAGGGCCGGCGCGTCGGCTTCAACCGCGATTCGCATGTCAAGGGATTCGGGTTTGGGCATGGATGGCGATCGATGGTCAGTGTCCAACCAGCGGGGGACGCTTTTTGAGAATCCACTGCTCAATCGACGGGCGCCGCCACTGATGAGAGGCGTAGTCGACGAGTCGCCGTGGTACGGGGTCGCCAAGCACGATCAGGCGCTGCAGCATCATCGCGAGGTCGACATCCGCGATCGACCAATCGCCGAACAGATTGTCAGTGCGACCGTCGAGCAAGGTCAGTGCCGCCGAGAATAGCTGCTCGGCCGCCTGACCCGCAGCCTCCGATAGCGCCGGCCGCTTGGCGCCGTTGAAAACGACAAAAGTCGGTCGCTCGTCGCGAATGGGCATGAGGTCGCTGCGCACCCAGGCTTGGATTTGGCGGGCCCGCGCGCGGTCGCGCCGGTCGGTGGGGTAGAGGCGCGTGCCCGGAAAGGACTCGTCCAGGTATTCGCAGATTGCCGATGACTCCGACAGGGCGAACCCGTCGTGGATGAGCGTCGGGATTCGTCGAGTGATCGACGCGCGGACGAAGTTCGGATCGTGATTGGCGTGAGCAATCAAATCCAGAGGCTCGATTTCGAAATCCAAGCCTTTCTCCAACAGGCTTACAAATACAACCAGGGCGTAGGGGCTTGCGAACTCGGCATCGACGTATAGGAGCATGGGCATGAGCCTGTCTGAATGGAAATTGGCATTCTAACGGTGCGCGGACGGGCCGATGGCATGGGCCAATCGAGTGAGCCGGGGTCAGAGCGCGTCCGCGAGAGATGTTACCAAAACGATGGCCTTGCGATGCATTTGTCGTAAGAATTAAGGCGGCGTCAGGGTGACCACATCCCCCGAGAAGACTCCCGTTAGCCCGCCACCCGTGAGGTTGGCCTGCGTCGTGCTGTCGTAGAAAGCCGGCATTCGGGACCTATCTGCTTGCTACTTGCGATTCCCCGGTTAATGTGGCGGCTGCTGCAAGTGCGTTCGTCTCCCCGATGGTCGTTGCCGTCTGCCAATTCGGGCTATGCGGCGCGAGGAATGGACAGCCCTCTATCACTTGCGAGTTGAGCCGCGCCAGGGTTTGGAATTGCGCACAAACTGGCCGAGCTTCTCGCTCAATGCGCGATTCGTATGAGCGCTCAGCACAGTGCTTCCGCCGAAGCTCTGTTTCGGTTGGGAAGCCGGCTGCGATATGGCCACTTTTGGCGTAGCAGGAGTCATGGAATCGTGCCGGCCGTGCCGTTGCCGCGCCGAGGTGACGCTGCGAACGATCTTCGAGACCGCGACGATATGGCCGCGGGTATCGCACACCGGTGACAGGGTCACTGATACATCGATGGACCTGCCATCTTTGCGGATTCGTTGGGTGACGAAGTGATCGACGATTTTCCCCAGCTCCACTTGACGAATCAGTTCCGGCTCCTCTGTCAACCGATCAGCCGGAAATAGCCTGGTGATGGGACCGCCGATCATTTCCGTCGCCGAGTAGCCGAACATCTGCTGGGCACCCAGGTTCCAACTGGTGACCGTGCCATCGAGAGTCTTCGAGATGATGGCATCGTCGCTGTGCTGGACGATTGCGGCGGCGAGCGCGGATGCCAGCTGTCGCTGGTGTTGCTCGGTAATATCGCGAGCGATCTTGGAAACGGCGACAATTTTTCCGCTCGCATCGCGCACCGGCGATAACGTGACCGAAACGTCGATTGTCGAGCCGTTTTTCCGCAGCCGCTGGGTGACGAAATGCGATATGGTTTTTCCCTGCACCAGTTGCGCGATCAGTTCCGCCTCCTCGTGCATCCGATCCGCCGGGAACAGCCGGGTAATGGGGCCGCCAATCATCTCGGCGGCGGTGTAGCCGAAGATGCGCGCGGCGGCGGAATTCCATGTGATTACAGTGCCGTTGAGGCTCTTCGAGATGATGGCATCATCCGCGTCCCCGATGATCGCGAGAGACAATGCGGAATCAATCAGCGAGCGCTCATTGTTGGGCACGCCGGATCTCTTTTGACAAGATGCTGCAGTTTTCCCGGAATTCCATGATTTGGTACCCGACTTTGTGGCGACCCCACGTTGTCATCGGCGGGCGGGCAGATCCGGTGACACAGGATCTCGACGTACAGGAGGGATATCGGCAACTTGCCTCGCAACCTTGAACGTCGGTGAATTGATCGCGTGGATCTAAGTGCGGGAATCCCGGTTCGTGTGCCGCGGCTGAGCCTCGATGGCGCGCAGTGCACGGAATCAACCGCACTCACTGTTGAGTTTTCCCTACATTCCAACGGTAAATGGCCCGTGAGCGCAGCTCAAGAAGAACCGTCGTCCGCCGATAAAGCCCAAGTGCCTTTTTCTCAACTGCGCCCAGTACTTTCCGCGCAGCAATTCACTTGGCAACAACAGGATCGCAAATGCAGCTCACGAGGGCGCCAACCGTGCTGGCTTCATTGTGCGCAGCAATATTTATCGCCACCTCAACAGCCGCCGCGGCAGACGGGGTGACCACGACCGTGAGCGGATACGGCACCGTTGGCGGCAGTTTCACCAGCGACAGTCATTATGCGTACCGCCATGACATCACCGAATACACGGGCGCCTCGAACGATTTCGATCTCGGACTCGAATCGCGAATCGGCGTGCAAGCCGTCTTCGACTTCGGCGAGAAATTGTCGGTAACCATCCAGGAAGTTGCGCGCGAGCGCGGCGACAAGACCTTCGACCCGGGCACCGAATGGTTCTACGCGCAGTACACGCCGAACTCGGATTGGACCTTGCGTCTTGGGCGCGTGGCGCTCGGGACGTTTCTGCTGTCGGATTCGCGCCAGGTGGGTTACGCCGAACCCTGGTTCCATGCACCGAACGAAGTGTATGCCTACGAGCCATTCGAATACGTGGACGGCGGTCAGGTGCTTTGGCACAAGCGCTTCGGTGGGTTCGGGGTGACGCTGCAATCGAGCTACGGCAACACGTCTGCCGAGGAAGAAAACTTGGGTGTGTCGATCGAGGACAACGCGCACGATGTGTTCAATGCGTCGGCGGCCGTCGAATATGGCAATTTTCTTGTGCGGGTCGCGCAGACCCAGTTCATCTACCCGATCGTGTTGCCGCTTGGTCCCAACGATTCGCTGAACTACACCGGCTACGATAGGTTTACTTCGCTGGGTTTTCAATACGACGACGGCCACGCTCTCGTGCTGAGCGAGTGGACCAAGCGCAGCGAGAATCTTGCACCGATCGTGCATTTGCCGCTGTTGATGGGCGAGGCGTGGTATGTGGCAGGCGGCTGGCGGTTCGGCAAGCTGACCCCGCTGCTCATGGTGGCGAACTCGAAGCCGGATCTATCGCTCGCGACGCC
>PLET01000050.1 GCA_003137095.1 Gammaproteobacteria bacterium | reverse complement strand
CACCGGCGGCGCAACAGAGCAGCAGCACCGCGAACGCGCGTTCGTGGCATTGGCTAGCGACGGCTGCTGGCATGCACAGTAGGTGGGGCCGAGATCATGGCAGGAGTGTCCCGCCGCGCTGTCGGCGCGCCACCCGGTGTTAACGGGCGTTCGAGCGTGGGAATAGCGCTCGAACGATTGTAGGAAAGCGCTGGTTCGGACGATTTGCCGGCAGGTCGCCCGCGTCCGACGGCGGATTCCTACGTGATCTGCCGCCGATCTGGTCTGGCGACTGCGGCCGCAGCAGCAGCAAACTTCATGCAGGTCGGCGCCAACCACGGGGGAACTCACATGGTCGAGTTCGATACGCGGGTTCGCAACCCGGTGGTCAATCGGACCGGAATCGTGCCGTCGCCAGGCCAGGGCAATACGGCGATGCGGCACCGCATTCTCGCGGAACTGGGACGCGCGGATCTGTCCATGGCACGACTCGGCGCAGCGCACATCGACGCCTTGGCGATCCTGCACGAGGGCGGTCGCGAGCCGCTGGAAGGGGTCCTGTACGGCGTCTGGGCCGGCGATGATCTGCCGGACAAGCTACATGCCAAACGTGTTGAAGGCTATTGGAGCGTCACCGGCGTCAAGCAATTCTGCAGCGCCGCGCCCCTCGTCTCCGCCGCGCTGGTCACCGTGCACAGCGAACGGGGCCTGTTGCTGTTCGAAGTGCAGCTCAGCACTCGCGGAATCCGCATTGAGCGTGCAAGCGGGGCGAATCCCACGGTGGCCGACCCCCTGGTCAGCCCAGTGTCGTTCGATCGGGTCATGCTGAGCGAGGCCAGCGTGGTGGGTGGTCCCGATTGGTATCGGAACCGGCCCGCTTATTGGCATGGAGCCATCGGAACTGCGGCGTGCTGGGCGGGGGGAGCGAAGTCGCTGGTGGACGCCGCGCGGCAACTGCACCGCAAGAATCCGCAGTCGCAGTTGCAGGCGCACGTGGCGGCGCTCGATGCCAGCGCATGGAATATGACCAGCATACTCGACCGGGCCGGCCGCGAAATCGATGCCGATCCCCACGACCGGCACGGGGGAGCGCGGCGGCGGGCGCTGATGGTGCGGCATCTGATCGAGCAAAACTGCGCGCAAGTGCTGGACCGCTTCGCGCGCACCGCCGGATCGCAGCTTCTGGCCTGCGACGAGCACGTTGTACGCCAACGAACGGCCCTTTCCGCCTTCATCCGACAATGCCACGGCGAATGACATCTCGCGGCCCTGCCGAGCTGACGGTTCCGTCCACCGGGGCCCGCTGGCGCCGGATTCTCCCGTGGGTGGCGCTCAATGGGCGGCACCGGCGCCGGCCCCGGGCGCCGTCACCGTCGCCGCCGAGTGATGGCCGCGAAACAAGCGTCCGTTCTCAGCCAGCAGCACGAACAGCAGACTGGCGATCCCGCAGCCCAGCGCGCCGGCCGCCAGCGGCAACGTCGAGCCGTTGAATTGCCTGCCGATCATCGCGCCGACGACGGCGCCGCCCAAGGTCGATATGAAGCCCTGCAGGGAGGCGCCGATGCCGGCGACCGAACCCACCGGTTCCATCGCCATGGCGCCGAAGTTCGACATCGACAGGCTGAAACAGGCCATGGTCGCAGACTGCAGCAATACGAAGGCCCACAGCGGCTCGATTCCCGATTCCGCCACCAGCACGTGCACTGCACCGATGATGATGAACAGCAGCAGCGCCGAATGTGAGATGCGGCGCATGCCGAGCCGTTCCACCATGCGTGAATTGAGGAATGCGGCGACGCCCATCGAGCCCGCGCACAGCGCGAACATCGTAGGCATCAGCCGGGGCCGGTGGAACACCTCGCTGAAGATTTGCTGGACCATGCCGACGTACGCCAGCAGCGAGCCGAACATCACGCCCATCGCCAGCGTGTAACACAGCGAGATTCGATTGCCGAGCACCAGCCGGATGGCGCCCGCGATGTGCGAGCGGGTCAGTATCAGGCGGTATTCCGGATGCAAGGTCTCGGGCAGCCGCAGCAGCGCCCACAGCCACACCAGGGTTGCGAAGCCGCCGCACACGATGAAGATGTAGCGCCACGGCGCCAGCAGCAGCATCAGCTGCCCGAGGCTGGGTGCGATCACCGGCACCATCAGGAATACGATGAAGGTGAGCGACATGACGCGTGCCATGTGCCTGCCGGAGTACAGATCGCGAACCACCGAGCGCGTCACCACGACGCTGGCTGCGGCCAGCCCATGCGTCAGCCGCCAGCCGAGGAGTGCCACGAAGCTGTCGGTGAGCCCGCAAAGGGTCGCCGCCAGGACGTACAATGACAGACCGGTGAGCAACACCGGCCGCCTGCCGTATCGATCCGACATCACTCCCCAGAACAGCTGGCCGGTCGCCAGCCCCACGATGTACGCGGTGACCACCCACTGTCCGTGATTGGCGTTCGCCACGTGCAGCGCCCGCACGATGGTCGGCAGGGCGGGCAGCATCGCGTCCACCGCGAGCGCCTGGGTCGACATCATGGCGGCGGCCAGGGCCACGAATTCAGCGAATCCGATGGGTTTGCTCCGGCCGACGAGCACCGCGTCTTGGTTCGTCATCGGGTTCCGGCCACGCTATTCCGTTTCTGAGCGGACTTCGCGGCCCATGAGCGCCTGCACGGCGGAGCGCACCGGCTTCGCCTCGTAGAGCACGCCGTACACCTCGCGGCAGATGGGCATGTCCACGGCCGCGGTCGCTGCCACCTCGCGCACCGCGCGAGCGGCGAGATGTCCCTCCACCACCTGATCGATCCCCTGCGCCGCTTCGCCCACGGTCGCTCCGCGCCCGAGCGCCATGCCGAACCGCCGGTTGCGGGATTGATCGTCCGTGCACGACAGCACCAGATCCCCCAGGCAGGCGAGACCCATGAAGGTGTGGCGCGTGGCGCCGAGCTTCAAGCCGAGGCGCATCATTTCCGCCAGGCCGCGGGTGATCAGGGCCACACGGGTATTGGCGCCGAAGCCCATGCCGTCGGCGATACCGGAGCCGATGGCGATGACGTTTTTTACCGCTCCGCCCACCTCGACGCCAACGATGTCTGTTTGGGTGTAGGCGCGAAAGCCCGGACCGGACAGATTGCGCGCCAGATCGGCGGCGAAGTCCTCATCGAGCGACGCGATGGTCATGGCCGTGGGTAGAGCCGCGCCGACTTCCGCCGCGAACGTCGGACCCGACAGCACGGCGCCGGGCCGGTCACCGAGCACCTGATGCGCGACCTGGTGCGGCAGCAGCCCCGTGTCGATCTCGAATCCCTTGGTCGCCCAGGCGACGCGGGCGGCGGGATTCAGGTGCTGCCTCATGAAGGCCAGTGTCGCGCGGAAGGACTGCGAGGGCACCGCCACCAAGACGTCGCGCGCGGATGCCAGCGCCACGCCGAGGTCCGGCTCGATGCCGAGCAGCGCCGGAAAATGCGTGCCGGGCAGGTAGCGCAGATTGCGCCGCGCGTGCTGCATGCTGCGCAGCTGTTCGGCATCCCGGCCCCATAGACAGGTTGGGTGTCCTTCGCGTGCCAGCTGGATGGCCAGTGCGGTGCCCCAGGAGCCGGCGCCGATGACCGCGGTCGGTTCAGGTCCCGGGCTCACGGTGGTTCCGATGCCGCCGTTCGGCGGACCTAATTGACCTGGCTGTTTTGCGGCAATTCCGACGCCTGGGCGAACAGCGCGTCGAAATTCACCAGCGGCAGCAGAAAATTCGGGAATCCGCCCTTGACGATCAGATCCGAAATCACCTCACGCGCGTAGGGGAACAGGACGCTGGGACAAAAGCTGCCGATCAGGCGCTTCATGTCGGCGGCGGACGCTCCCGATATGGAGAACACGCCCGCCTGCTTCACCTCGACCAGGTACAGCGTCAGATCGCCCTGCTTGGCCTCGAGCGTGATCGTGAGCAGCACCTCGCGCACATCGTTCGCCAGCTCTTCGGCCGAAGTATTCATGTTCAGCTGAAACTTGGGCTCCCATGTCTGGTTGTTCGGCAGACGCGGACCATTCGGGGATTCGTAGGAGCTGTCCTTCAAATAAACGCTCTGCAGGTTCACCTGAACGCCGCCGATGCTGGTCTCCTGTTCCGTGGTCGTAACCTCGTTCATCAAGCCCCCTGAATGAGTCGATCGAGCCCGCCATCGCGGTCGAGCGCGTACAGATCGTCGCAGCCGCCGACGTGCTTGTCGCCGACGAAGATCTGCGGCACGGTCGTGGCACCGCTGCGTGCCAGCATTTCCTCACGAAATTTCACGTCGTCATCCACGTTGATCTCGTTGAAAGCCAAATTCTTGCTCGTGAGCAGCTGTTTGGCGCGCCGGCAGTATCCGCACCAGCCCGTCACGTAGATCGTGATCGGCGGTTGGGTCATTTGGCGTTCGATTTGCCGCCCGACGGGGACTTTGCCAGCGGCAGGTTGTCCTTTACCCAGGCGTTCAAACCGCCGTCCAGGTTGAACACCTTGGTAAAACCCTGGTTCTTCAAGGTGCGGGCGGCGATGGCCCCGTCCCTGCCGCTGTCGCAGTAGGTGATGACGCTCTTCTCGCGCCATTTCTTCAATGTGTCGAGCTGGGAGGAGAGTTCGGCGGCCGGAACGTTGCGTGCCTCGCCGATGTGGCCGGCCTCGTAGAGTTCCCTGCCGCGCAGATCGATCACCAGTGCGCCCTGATTCATCAACCGCACGGCCTGCATCGCGGACAAGGCGGCAAATGACTGCAGGCGTTCGCGCAGCTCATAGATCACGACCACCACGGCGGCGAGCACCGCGCCTCCTGCCAGCAACGGGTGATGGCCAATGAACTCGATCAGTCGCTGCATGCGGCTATAAGGCACTTTTGGGTTTTTCGGGCGCGCAAGTATAGCAGCGGGTACAAGGCTTGTATGCTTGACGTCCTTAAGATGAACCGCCGCCCCACCTATCCGCTGCTGCTTGCAGCGCTCGCGCTGATTCTGGCCGGACCGGCGGCCGCGGCCGCCGGCGAAGCGGACGACTCCGCACAGGCCAGGGCCAAGCTGGCGCAGGTGCGCGCGCGCATCGCGGAGCTCGCGGGCCGGCTGGGCAAGGATCTCGCCGAACGCGACGCGGTGAGCGCCCGTCTGCGCGCGGCCGAACTCGCCGTCACCGCCGATCGCCGGCGCTTGGAGACCCTGCACGCCGCGCAATCGGCCGCCGAACGGCGCCGCGCGCAACTGCGGCTGGAGCAGCAGCGCAATCGGGCCGCGCTCGATGCCGAGCGCACCGCACTGGCGGGGCAGATCGGCGCGGCGTACATGATCGGCCAGCAGGAACCGCTCAAATTGCTGCTGAACCAGCGCGACCCGGCCGGCCTCGGCCGCATGCTGGCCTATTACGGCTATTTCAGCCGACAACGGGCGGCCGCGCTCGACGCCATTCGCGAGCATCTCGCGCGGCTCCAGGCGCTGGGCGCTGAAATCGAGCTTCAGAGCGCCAATCTCAAGTCGCTCGAAGCCGATGCCCGCAAAGAGTTGGCGTCCCTGGAAGGGGCGCGCGCCGAGCGCGCACAGGCGCTGGCTGCGATCAACCTGCAGGTCGCGAACGGCAATCAGGAGCTCGCCCGACTCAAGCGCGAGGAATCGGCGGAGGAATCGCTGATCGCGGACCTCGAGCGCATGTTGCAGGACTTTCCGGTCGACACCCAACAGCCCTTCGACCTCATGCGCGGACGGCTGCCCTGGCCGGTTACCGGCCGTCTGGCGGCCCGGTACCACGATTTGCGCGCCGACTCTCCGCAAAGCGGCATGCGCTGGAACGGCGTGCTCATCGAAGCGGCGCGCGGCGCCAAGGTGCGCGCGCCTTACTACGGGCGCGTGGTATACGCCGACTGGCTGCAGGGCCTGGGTCTGCTCATCATCATCGGCCACAGCGGCGGCTATTTAAGTCTCTACGGTCATGCCGAGGTACTGTATAAGTCTATAGGCGACTGGGTGGCACCCGGAGACGTGATAGCGGCATTGAGCGATACCGACGCAGGGCAGCCGCAGCTCTACTTCGAAATCCGGCAAGGCCGCAAGCCGGTGGACCCCAACGACTGGCTCAAGCGGGTGCCTTGACGCGAGCCTGGCGCCATCTACCGAAATCTTATGTCGCCTGTCGCGGCTTGGCGAATCAGCCGCGCGGGTTTATGACGACCTGGTCCTGGCTTGCGCAGCGGATATGGGGGATTCTTAACGGCATGGCGGCTTCAACCGACACCTGGAAGTCCTACGGACAGCTGCTGTCGCGGCTGCTTCCCAACATCAGTCATTCGCTGCTGGCAAGCTCGGACGGAAAAATACTGTGGTGCAGCGAGGCGGCCGAGTCATTCGTGGCTCCGACCCTGGCGATGCTGCTGAGCACATCGGCCAACAGCCGGCAGTGCGAAATCGATGGACTGGCCGAATTTCATGAGCTGCGCGGTTCGCAATTCGGATTTCGCATCCGCGGCGCGCTCGGCGAACTGCTGGGTTTCGTGGTCATCGCCATACCGCCGGCGCCGGTCGAGCGGCGCACGCTGGGTGCGGTTCACGCGCTGATCAAGCCCGCGCTCGACTGCCTGCAGAGCGAACTGGCCGCGCGCGCCTCGATCGGCGAGCTGCGCGCGGATCTCGCCCACAGCAGCCGCGGCGTCGATCTGTTCCAGCAGCTCTCGGCTGCGGTGCCGTCGGAGGGTCTCGATGCCCTCGGCCGGATACCGGAATTGGCGATCGAGCATCTGCAGGGCGTGGTTGCGACCCTGTTGATTCCCGGCCGCAATCTGACCGTCAGCCGATCGCAGCCCGGCCGTCCGCACGGCATCGACGCCGAGCTTCTGGCGCAGATGCATCACCATCTGGTGACGCGCGCCCAGCTGCACGGCTGCACCCTTGCCGCTAACAAGCTCTCGCTCGACGGATCGAAGACGGCATTGCCGTTCAAGGCGCTGTCGACGCCCGTGCGCGACGAAGCGCGGCGGGTGATCGGGGCGCTGGTGGTGTTTCGACCGGACAGCGACGACGACTTTCAGCTGCGCGACGCGGAGGCCCTGGAAATGCTGGCGTGCCGGGCCGGCCAGATCGTGCAAAGCAGCTACGATCGAACCACCGGCATGCTGACACCCGCCGCTTTCATGGCGCAGGCCACGGCCGGGCTGGCGGGGGATGACAAACGCGCCGTCTCGCACGGATTGCTCTACATCGACATCGATCAGCTGAACGTGGTCAATGAGAATCACGGCATGCATGTCGGCGACGAGGTGATCCTCGGCGTTGCCAGCCTGCTGTGCCGGCGCGGCCGGCAAGGCACCCTGGTCGCGCGCATGGCGGGCGATCGATTCATCATGTTCCTGCCGGGATGCGGCATCGAGCCGGCCGCGCGAATCGCCGAAGAGCTGCGCGCCGCCGCGGTGAACATGAGCGGCGTGCGCGGCGACAAACCCCTGCTCGTCAGCCTGAGCATCGGCGTCAGCCGCATCGGTGAACGCGAACCGCGCCTGGAACACGCGGTGGCCGCGGCAGAGATCGCGTGCCGCACCGCCAAGGAGCGCGGCCGCAACCGGGTCGAGGTCTTCTACGGCGGCGACAAAGGTGCCGCCGGCAATCGAGGCGGGGCGGGAATCGTCGCGCAGATCACGGCGGCGCTCGGCACCGATTCCTTCGAACTTCTGGCACAGCCGTTGCTGCCCTTGCTGGCCGTTCCGGCCGATCCGCGCTTCGAGATCGTGGTGCGCATGCGAGCCGCGGATGGGACGCGCCTCAGCCTCGACAAGCTGGTGGGTGCCGCCGAAAACCCGGAGATCACGCGCAAGGTCGACCGTTGGGTGATCGAGCAGACGCTGGCTCGGCTGGCCGCCTGCCGCGATACGCTACGGCTGCACCCGGCGAAATTCTCCTTGACCCTGGCGGCCGCTTCGCTCGCCGACGCCGAATTCTGGCGGCTGCTCGAACAGATGGTGCGCGCCTCGAATATCGAACCGGGCACGTTGACCCTGGAGTTGCCCGAAGAGGCCGCCAGCGCCCAGATCAACCGCATCCTCCCCTGCATGGACCGGCTGCGTGAGGCGGGCGTGCGCTTCGCCCTGTACAATTTCGGCCGCGGCCTGCATTCGCTGTCCAACTTGAACCTGCTGCCGGTGTCCTACGTCAAGATGGACGGCAGCTTCAGCCGCGACCTCGCGTACAACCCGCGCTCCCAGTCCATGGTGTTGGCTATCACCAAGCTCGCGACCGCGTTTGGCATCGAAACGGTGGCCGCCAACGTCGAAACCGACGCGATCCGCGCGCGCGCCGCCGAATTGGGCGTGGACTTCGGCCAGGGATTCTTCATTGGCAGGCCGCTGCCGCTCGACGACGTCATTCGCGATCTGCCGCTGTACTCGTGCTTCGCCACCTCCACCGGACGGTTCGACAGGGCCGTGGTCAAGCCCGCGGTGGTCAACGGCTAGCGGCGGGGCGGCGCCGGGGCGTATGCTTCTGTGCTCGATGGCCAACAAAATCCGCAATGTTTCCCTGATCCTGGCCGGCGTCGTGCTGGGATTGTGCCTCGGCCTCATGCAGGGCGTATCGGCCGAAAGGCAGGACGCGCCCGGCAAGGATTTGCCGTGGCAGGACGCGCGCATGCTGGCCGAGGTGCTCGAGCGCGTGAAGCGCGAGTACGTCAATCCTGTCGACGATCATCAGCTGCTGCAGGCCGCCATTCACGGCATGGTGTCTTCGCTCGACCCCTACTCGACGTTCCTTGACGGGGAGGAATACGACGAGCTGAAAATCAGCAGCTCCGGCGAATATTCGGGCGTGGGCATCGAAGTGTCCATGGAAGACGAACAGGTGGTGGTGGTGTCCCCGTTCGAAGGATCACCCGCCGCCGCGGCCGGGATTCGCTCCGGCGACATCATCGTCACCATCGACGGGGTTCCGGTGAATACTGTCACGCTGGCGGATACGATCGGACGCATGCGCGGACCGGAAGGGACGGTCGTCAAGATCGGCATCGTGCGCGAGGGTATCGCCGAACCCCTGCTGTTCAACCTGAAGCGCTCGCGCGTCGAGCTGCACAGCGTCAAGGCCGAACTGCTCGAGTCGGGCTTCGGCTATGTACGCATCTCGCAGTTCAGCGAGACCACCGGCGATGAGCTGGATGGTGCGTTGAAGGGGCTGCACAAGCGCAATGGCGCGCAGCTGCGTGGCCTGGTGCTCGACCTGCGCAACAATCCCGGCGGCGTGCTCGAGGCGGCGGTCTCGGTGGCGGACGCCTTCTTGGACCGCGGCGTCATCGTGACGGCGAAGGGCCGCACGCCGGAGTCCAAATTCGAGATGGACGCCACCCCCGGCGATGCGCTCGGCGGCGCACCCATCGTGATCCTGGTCAATGGCGGCTCGGCCTCGGCCGCCGAAATCGTGGCCGGAGCCCTGAAGGACAATCACCGCGCCAAGCTCATGGGGCGTACCACCTTCGGCAAGGGTTCGGTGCAGACCGTCATGCCCCTGTCCGACGATCGCGCCATCAAGCTCACCACCTCCCTGTACTACACGCCCTCCGGCGTATCCATCAACCACACCGGTATCGCACCGGACATCGAACTGGCGCGCGATTCGAAACCCCCCACGTCGCCGATACCGGCGGACGCACCCTTGTCGCAGCGGGATTGGGAGATCGGCCGGGCCGTCGAGGAGCTGAAAGTGCAGGCCGCCGCGGCCGGCCCATCGCTGACCGCGAAATTGTGACGCCCATTCCGCTCTGCCGTTGCGGGACGTGCGGCAATGTGCAAGATTGTGCCTCTGTAATTTCTACAATCATTCCTACAACGAGAATGCCATGCGAATGATGCAGCGGCTGACGATGCTGCTGGCCCTGGCCGGCCTGCTGTCGGTGCCCTGCCGTGCCGCCAGCCCGCCGCGCGACCCGCACGTCAAATCGAGTTCGGTGCTGGTCCTCGACGCCGACAATCAAGCCGTGCTGCTGGCGCGGCATGCGGATCTCGCGACGCCGATTGCGTCCATCACCAAATTGATGACGGCGCTGGTGGTGCTCGACGCCCGCCAGCCGCTCGACGAGCCCATCCGGATCACGGCAGCCGATCGTGACTACGGCAAGGGGTCGGTTTCCAGGCTCAATCCCGGCACGCGGCTGACCCGCGGGGATTTGATGCATCTGGCCTTGATGTCGTCGGAGAATCGCGCCGCCCATGCCCTGGGCAACAATTATCCCGGCGGTATGACCGCCATGGTGCGGGACATGAATGCGAAGGCGGCCGCACTGGGTATGACGAGCACCCGATTCGTGGATCCGACCGGCCTGTCCAGTCAAAACGTCGCCAGTCCCGAGGATTTGTCGAAATTGGTGGTCGCAGCCTCGCACAATCCCGTCATCAGGGAGTATTCGACCGACAGACGCTACTCGGTGCGCGTCGGCAGGCGCCTGCTCGAATTCCGCAACACCGACAATCTGGTGGCGAATCCCGGATGGAACATCCTGGTGCAGAAGACCGGTTATATCGTGGAGGCCGGCAAGTGTCTGGTGATGGAGGCCGTCATCCAGGGCCGTTCGGTGGTGATCGTGCTGCTGGATTCGTTCGGCAAGTACACGCGCGTGGCCGACGCCAAGCGAATCAAGACCTGGATGGAGGCAGGCGGTCTCGGGGTGCCCCGGGTCTCCATGCGCTGAGCGATCCCGCGTGCATCAATCAGGCTTGCATCAATCAGCCGTGAATCAAATGCCAGACGGCGCCGCCGGCGCCCCCGAGGATCAGCACCATCACCGGCAGGAAGCTCAAGCCGTAGCCGGCACCGCGCTTCGCCGGATCCTTGACGTAGGCGGCGGCGTAAACTTCCCTGCCGATCAGGTAAACGAGGCCGAGTCCGGCGGCCCACAGCGGGTTGATATAGCGGCCGAACAGGTACAGGCCGGGCAGCAGTCCGATCAACAGCTCGAGGGTGTTTTGTTGCACGCGAAAATACCGCTCGAATACCGCATTTCCGGTGGTCGCGGGCGCCGCAACCCCGAAGCGCGCCCGTGCGCCCCCCACCTTGAATCCGAAGACGATGAATTGCAGAACTGCGAGCGCAGTCACGATATCGAGATAAGCCATGAAACTTCCTCCCGTCTTGTTAAATTCTAGCAGTTCCGTCATGCGATTTGCCGCTAACCTGCGCCAATGAACGTAGTCCGAAAACCTGACCGCTCCGGAACCCGCGGTTACGCACATCTGGTGGAGGTCAACGCACCGCCCGCGCGGGTCTGGCTCGCCCTGACGGAACCCGCCTTGATCAGGATCTGGTCGGGCAATGAGGCGGAGATCGATGCGCGCAAGGGCGGCGTCTACCGCATGGGCAAGCGCGGTTCCGGCAGCCGCGAAGCGCATATCGACGTGTTCGACCTCAACCGGCGTCTGCGGCTCATTTATCTGCGGGGCGACGATTTCCCTCCGAGCAACAGCGCAGTCGTCGATGATTTCATGCTGGACGTGCGCAAGGCGGACGGCATGACCTCCCTCAGGCTGCTGGGCTCCGGCATCCCGGAGGCTGCGGCCTGGGATCAGACCTATGGGCGGATTCGCATCGGCTGGGAACGTTGGATGGCGCGGATCAAGGTCACGCTGGAGAATCCACCGGATGCCCGCAAAGTCCGTGCCAAACGGGCCGATCCGCCCCGAGACCCGCCGTTGCCCGGCCTGGATTTCTAAACCTTGATATTGCCCGATCCGGCGGCATAACGTCCCTGTGCCGGAACGTCTCCGGGGAGGTTGTCATGCTCGGTTTTCTCATCCGTGCCGCGATCGCCGCGCTGGGGCTGTGGCTGTCGACTCTGTGGGTCAAGGGCGTCTCCATCGACACACCGTCCACCCTGATCCTCGCCGGCCTGCTGCTCGGCGTGGTCAATGCCATCGTGCGGCCCATCGCCATCTTGCTGACCTTGCCGATGACTCTGGTGACCCTGGGCCTGTTCCTGCTCATCATCAACGCCGGCATGGTCGCGCTGGTCGCGTGGATGCTGCCGGGCATGCACGTCGCCGGGTTTTGGGCCGCATTCTGGACCGCCGCGTTGGTCAGCGTGGTGAGCTTCGTGGGTTCCCGGTTCATCGGCCCGAAAGGCCGCGTCGAGGTCATCGTCAAGCGCGGCTGACCGCAACGCGGCTCGCGCCCCCTACCCCGACAGTCGCCTAGACTTTGTCAGCAGTCGGCCGCGTCGGCCAGCCTTCCTCGCTCACATCGTGGATGGGATTGAGCTGCAGCAGATCCTTCATATCGGTGTACACCTGCAACTGCGGCCTGGCATAAGCCAGGGCCCCGCCGCGAGCGGCGACCGTGACGGGCGCCTCCGTGTCCGCGATGGATTCCTGCAGCAACTGCTCCTCCACGAGGCTCGCGATGAAGGCCTGGATATCGCCTGCGATCGCCTGCGGCGACACGCCGCAGCGACCGGCCACCGCTTCGCAGGTGGCTTGCGTCGACAGTCCGTCGACCAGGCAGGTCCACACCAGCGCTCCGATGCCCGCACTCGAGTAATACCTGCCCAACTTATGGTGCATGACGATCAATTCGCCGTCGATCACTTCGCTCGACACCTCGCCTTCGTTCAATCGCCAATGCGCGGATTTCACGGCCATGCCATCCTCTTCGTTGATGTGCCGGCGTTCGCCGGACATCTTCTCACAATGCCGGCCCGCCGGGCTCCGCCGGCCCGCGTCACCCCGTTATGTCACCTGGAACCGATGGCTTTGACGGCCGCGTTCCCGGCCGTCGCGATCCCAGGACCATTCGTCGAAAATCGCCCGGCCCCGGCTGTCGACACGAAAATAGCTGGAACTGCGCGTGCCGTAACCGTCGGTGCGTATGAACGCACTCGACAGCAGACGTTCCCATTCGATGCCAATGCCGGTGCGCGGCAGCTCCGCGTCGGGTGCCGGCCGGTCGTCCCGCAGCAATCGCAACACCGCGGCTTCATCGTCTACGTCGGCGAGCACCGCGGCGAGTCGTGATTTGGCGTTGCGCACCTTCGGCCAGGGCGTGTCGAGCAGATGATTCGACAGGCCATAAATGCCGGGCCCGAGCTCACGGCCTTCACCGACCACGCTCTCGTGGATGCCGAGCCGCTCGCCGTCGCTGAAGAGGATGTTGAACGGGTTGTAGCCGGCGGCCACCTCACGCAGGTACGACAGGCCGTCGGCCACCGAGCGGCCGCTCTGCAGCAGTTCGGTTACCAGTTCGCCGCGGCTGTGCACCCCGGTGCGCGGCAACCGCGCATCGCGATAGTTCGTCAGTGCCGCGAACCGTCCCTGCCGGGTCACTCCGAGCCACGTGCCGCCGGCCTTCAGATCCCGTCCGGCAAGAATCCCGGCATCGCCGGGCCACCAATCCGCGTCGGCCGTCGGCCGATCGTGAAATTCGTCGCGGTTGGCCGCAAGCACGCAGGGGAATTCCGGATGGACGCGCCAAACCAGCAGAACCAGACACATGGCCGATTGTCCCTCCAAGATCGCCACTGTTGGCCGGCATGGCCGAATAGTCAATCTGCCCGTGTGGTTGGAGCCCGGCCGCGGCGCGGTTAAGATCCGTCCATGGCGCAACAGCCCACGCATACCGGCCGCTGCCTGTGCGGCGGCGTGCGCTACGAAATCAGCGGGCCGCTGCGCGGCGTGATCGCCTGCCACTGTTCGCAGTGCCGCCGCACCAGCGGCCACCATGTCGCCGCCACCAGCGTGCCGTCCACGGCCCTAGCGCTCATCGACTCGGCCACGCTCCATTGGTACCGCTCCTCCGACAGCGCCGAACGCGGCTTTTGCAACCGCTGCGGCGGCAACCTGTTCTGGCGCGAGTTGGGGGGCGATGCCACCAGCATCATGGCCGGCACGCTCGATGCGCCCACGGGGATAACCGTCGAAAGACACATCTTCGTCGCCGACAAGTCCGATTACTACGAATTGAACGATTCGGCGCCCAAGTTCCGCGGCTGGTGATCCTTGGGAGCGGATTCCGGAGGTTCGCTACCAGACAGACCGCGCAGCGGCGCGATGGCAACCTCGGGTTCCACTCTCAAGCCCCAAGGTGAACTCATGAACGGATTGAAATTTCTGGCGATGGCTGCCGTCGCGGCTGCCTGCATGGCCAACCTGCCCGAGGCGCAGGCACAGGTGAACATCAACATCGGCGTCGCCCCCGAATGTCCCTACGGCTACTATGACGCCGCTCCTTACAGCTGCGCGCCTTCGGGCTATTACGGTCCGGAATGGTTCAATGGCGCTGTGTTCATCGGCGCGGGGCCGTGGTTTCACGGCAGCAGTGATTTCCGCGGCGACGTGAACAACAGTTATCATCCGGAACATGGCTACAAGGGCCAGCTGCCGAATCGGGGGGAGAAGGCCGAGGCATCGAAGCGGGTCAAGGCCGGTTTCAAGGGTAATGAACAGCGCGACGGGCGCGGCCACGTCACCGAGGTCAAGCACTGACCCGTTCAGGGAGGAGAGCGGTGCTCTCCTCCCTGCCCTTTGCAAAGCTATTTCTTGTTCAGGGTGTCCTTCAGGCCGCCGATGGCATTTTGAATACGGCCATCGACCTTGTCCTCCTTGCCTTCAGCCGTCAATTTGGCATCACCGACGGTTTTGCCCACGGCCTCCTTGATCGTTCCTTTTGCCTGTTTGGCCGCGCCTTCGATGCGATTCCTATCCATGCTGATACCTCGTCGTGTGTGTTGCCGAAAAACCCGATGTGTTGTTGAAGCTCGATGTGTTGCCGAGACTCGATTCCATCGATGCGTCAGTGGATTTTCTTGTTGATCCAAATGCCCGGCTTGCCACGGCGATTCAGCCCGATGCTGAGTAGGGTCGATGGCGTCTCCCAGAGCCGCGCGATCGGCAGTCCGTCGCGATGCACCGCCCGCGCAAGTTTTTCCACCGAACTCGCCGATTGGAACGGCAGCTCGACGCCGCCCAATGCGGCCGGCGCACTGCGATCGTCCCGCGCCGCATCCGCCCTGGAAGCACCCGAACCCTGGAACAGCGCGGGGAACGCAATCGGGGGCGCCGCCGAGGCACGGACATTCATGAGGGAGAAGTCCCGCGCCGGCTGCGGCGCCGGCTGGCCCGCCGTCACCGGCAGCGGGCGGCCGGCGGGCGGGGCCGCCGTCGCGGAACCCAACCACCCCAAGCCGTACAAGCCGCCCGCCGCTATGCGAAGCGCGCGGCGGCGGGCCGCCGTACGCGCCGCACTGAGCGCGCCCGCTGGGCGAGTCATCGCGACTGTGCCGGTGCGGCTGGAATTTCCCATCAATAGCTGATGACCATGTGGTCGGTGACCTGTTCCACGCCCGGAGCATTCCAGGCGGAATCGAAGGCGCGATCCCGCTGCCACCAGCTGGTCACGGTGCCCGACAGCGTGACGTTCTTGCCGCTGACGCTGACCACGATGTTCTGTTCGTCGGCGTCCAAGCGGCGCTCCAAGGCGGCTTCGATATCCTCCTTGATCTCACCCGCGGGACTGTCCGACTTGATGGAGATGTCGTCCGTGATGCCCTTGACCCCCGACAGGTAGCGCACCGCACTGCACGCCTTGCGCCGCTGGTAATCCCAATCCACCGTACCCGACAGCGTCACCCAGCTGTTCTCCACCTGGATCCTGATGGAATCCTTGGGCATGCCGGACACCCATGAGAGAACATTTTGTGCCGCCTTTGCAATGTCTGCGTCGCTGTGCGCGTCGAGCGGCGCCACGTCGAGTTTGATGACGACGGACCTCACGCCAGCCACACGTTGTACGGCCTGTTCCGCTTCCCATTTTTCCCACAACGTGCTGACCTGACCGCCCAGCGTCACGAGGCTGTCCTTCACGGTGACCTCGACTTTGGACGCATCGATCGCAGCATCCCAGTTGAGTTCGTCCGCCACGTCCTGCTGAATTTCCGAATCCGTTTTCATGTGGTCCTCGATAATGCCCGCCTTGAAGGAGATTGGTCTCTTTGCGTCGCGGTGTCCGTTCGCTAGCACACCGAGAGTAAGGCCGCGTGCGCTTAAGTGCGCGGCCGCACCGACGCTGCGACGTCAGGGCGATAATCTGCCCGCGGAAACTCCAAGCGAGGCATCGCGCCACTTCGCGAGCCAGGAGCCCGAAAACCCCATGTCAACTTTACATCTTGCATCGCCTGTCGCACATCGCGCGGTCACCGATCCATCCATTCCCCGGCGCAAGGGCACCGAATCGCGCGTCAAACCAGGAATCAGATTCGAAGTCGCGAACGGCAAATTGCGCGGCGATTCCGCGGCGCTCGCCGGCGATGGCTCGGGAATCCGCCTCAAGTGACGCGCCTGGTCGCACGGCCGGTGTTCGGCGCGGAGCTGCAACCGTTCCTGTATGGCCTCATCGGCGACGAGAAGAGCGGCACGATGCTGAGTGTCCTGTCTGCGCTCGCGCGCCAAGATCTCGATCCCTGGGAACAGGCCGGAAATTGGAGCCGCATGCCCAAGCCGGCCGCCGCGCGGGAACTGGCCGATCTGATCGCTGCATTGCCGGAGGGCCTGTCGGCGCGGCCGGCTCCGGCGGCGATCGCCGATCGCCTGGTTGCGCTTCTGCCGCCGCAAACATCGCCGCAACAATCGGCCTGGCAGTCCCGGCCGATGCCGGCACAGGGTGCGGTGGCAACGGATCGGCCGGCGCATGAAAAAATACCGCTGGTCGTGTTCTATGTGCTGTTCCTGCTGCTGGGCCAACTGATCATCGTCGGATGGCAGGCGGGGCGGGCACACGAACCGCCGGGTGCGACATCGAGCAGCGCCGGCATTGCGGCTGCCGCCCCGGCAGCGGTTGTCGCAACTGCGCCCGAGAGGTGATGGCGAGCTTGGCCTACGACGGCCGCGCGCTGCATTACCTGGTGCGCGGCAGCGGAGTGCCCTTGCTGCTCATCCATGGCCTGGGGTCCAGCGGCGCCGACTGGGCGATGCAGGTCCGGGCGCTCGAGGGCCGGTTTCGCCTGATCGTGCCGGATCTGCCTGGTTGCGGCCATAGCCTGCCGCTGCGCGGCGAGTGCAGCATCGCGAATTTCGCCGCAGCGCTGTGGGCGCTCCTGGACCACCTGGGACTGGCCGAAAGCAACATTGCTGGTTTTTCTCTGGGAGGTGCCGTGGCCCTCGAAATGGCGTTGCAGCGACCCCAATGCGTGCCGCGGCTGGCCCTGATCAACAGCCTGGCGAGCTATGAGATCGACCATTGGCGCAAATGGCTGGAGGCCCATGTGCCGTCCACGCTCATCCATATCTTTGGCATGAGGCTGATGGGCAGGATGTGCGCGACGCGATTGTTCCCGCATCGCTGGCAGGAGGCCTTGCGCGAGCGGGCGGTCAACGTGATCGGTGCGGCGGCGGCCGTTTCCTATTTGCAAATCATTGCGGCGCTGGCGTGCTGGACGGCCACCTCGCGCCTCTCAATGCTCAAGAGCCGCACCGTGCTGATTGCAGCCGAACACGATTACACGCCATTGGCGCAAAAGCATGAGCTTGCCGTCGCGCTCGCCGCCGATATCATCGTGGTGCGCGGCTCGCGCCACGGCACGCCGTTCGACGCCGTCGAGGCCACCAACGCCAGTCTGTGGGCGGTGTTCACGGACCAGCCCTTGCCTGCTCCCGATCGATGCGCCTGCGACCTGCCGCAACCCATGCAGGCGCTGGCATTCCCCGGCAGCCTGGCCGAACAGCACGCCTTGGGGCCGTGATCACGGTGACCGTGATTTCCACGTGATCCGTCGCCCACGGCCGGCGCGCTGTCACGATTATCGCGGCATCGGCAAGATCGCAATTCGAACAGGTGCTCGAGCGGGATCGATGAGCTGCCGGCCTGGCGGCGAATGACCGCGGAGGCTGCTGAGGCGGCAACCTCACTGCCGTTGCGAATTGCCGGCCTTTCAGGGCGACTTGGGCTCCTGCAGGGTCTTCGGATCGATCAGGCTGCCGCCGGGCACCGTGAGCAGCGCCACGCCCACGATGATGATCACCATGCCGACCAGCTGCACCCGGGACAGGCTCTCGTGCAGGAACTGCCAGCCGAGATAGGCGGCGATCGCCGGATTCACATAACTGTAGGTGCCGATGATCGCCGGTGAGGTGTTCAGCATCAGCCAGCCGTATGCGGTGTACGCCAGACAGGAGCTGAAAAAAGTCAGATACGCGAGCGCCACTAAACCCGGCACGCTAGGCGTCCAACGGGCGACGTCGCCGTGCAACACCGCCGTCGTCAGAAGCAAGGCTCCGCCGATCAGCATCTGCCAGGCGGTGAACATGAGCGAAGTCAGCCGCGTGTCGATGTTGCGGTAGTAGAGGGTGCCGAGCGACCACGACAGGCAGGCAATCAGCGCACCCCCTTCGGCGAGGAGGCTGGAACGGCTCACGGAGCTGGCCGGAACCAGCATCAGCGCCGTGCCCAGGAATCCGATCACGAGGCCGAGCACGGCGCGCGGCGACAGGGGATGTCCGCGCCGGCCGAACACCCCGAGGCCCGCGATCCAGAAGGCCGCCGTGCCGTTGAGCAGGGCCGATTCATTGGTCGGGATGTAGCGGATCGCCCAGATGTTGAGGCCGTTGCTGAAGTACACCATGAAGCAGCCCGCGACCAGCACATGGCGCCACTCGCGCGGGCCGTTCGGCCAGGAATGTCGCAGCCAGAATCTCGAGCACGCCGCGAGCAGCCCGCCGGCGGTGAGGAAGCGCACGCCGGAGAGCATCGCCGGCGGCAGGTGGTTGACCGCGATCTTGGAGAACAGAAAACTCGATCCCCAGACAAGGTAGACGGTTGCCAGGCAAAAGGTCAGCTTCGCGGAACGGCGGGGGTCGCGCATTCGGAGCGGCGTCGCGGCCGACCCTCTAGGCGGTGCGGCGCGGGGTGCCGGCGCGGAACATCCAGTAGCAGATCGCCAGCAGCAACACCGCCGCAACCCATTTTCCGCCAAGCATTTCCGCGGCCACCGCCAGCACATCGGAATTCCCGCTCGCCCAGATGCACATGGCGATGAAAATGCCGACCAGCGCCTCGCCGGTGATCATGCCGGCGGCGAACAGCATGCCGTTTTGTTTGAGCTTCTCCTGATCCAGGCCGGCGCTGTGCCGCGCATGCCACAGGTCGACGAATTCGGCGACGATGCCGCCCGCCAGAATGGGGGTCGACACGTCGAGCGGCAGATAGATGCCGACGGCGACCGCGAGCACCGGAGCGTTCCAGCGCGATCCGCGGCGCTTCAAATACAGGTCGAGCGCGATGATCAGCGCGCCCACCAGGACGCCGATGCCGATCATGCCGGTTGGCAGCGTGCCGCCGAACATGCCTTCGGCGACGGATTTCACCAGGTTCGCCTGCGGCGCCGGCAGCGCCTTGACGCCGGGATGAGCCGGCTCGCCGATGCCGTATGCGAACAACAGCACGTTCATCACGGGCGCCATGACGGCGGCGCTCGCCAGCACGCCGATCCCCAGCATGACCTGCTGGCGCCAGGGCGTCGCTCCCACCAGCTGCCCGGCCTTCAAGTCCTGCAGATTGTCGCCGGCCACCGCGGCGGCGTTGCACACCACCGCGCCGATGAACACCACCGCGACGGCGCCGATGCTGGATTTGCCTCCAACCATCCACATCAGCACCAGCGACGCGAACAGGATGGTGCAGATGGTGATGCCGGACACGGGGTTGTTCGACGATCCGACCAGGCCCGCCATGTAGCCGCTCACCGAGGAGAACAAGAATCCGGCCACGATCATGATGACCGCCATGGCGAGGCTCACGCCGATGCTGCCGACCACAGCGTAATACAGCAGGAACAGCGGCACCACGAACAGCGCGATGCCGATGAGCACCGCCCCCATGGGCAGATCGCGCTCGGTGTGCGGTACGTCGGCGGCATGCAGCCCGCCGGCGGCGAGCCCGCTGCGCACCGCCGACCACAGCGACCTGCGCAGCGACCACAGGGCCCATAGGGCTCCCGTCAGCATGCAGCCGACGCCGATATAGCGCACCTGGGCGCGCCAGATGGCGAAAGCGGCGTCCTCCGGATCGAGCCCGGACAGCTTTTGCAGCAGCGCCGGATCGTGATCGAAAAAGAAGCTGTTGTAGATCGGGATCGCCAGCCACCACGAGAACAATCCGCCGGCGGCGATCAGCACCGCCACGTTCAGGCCGACGATGTAGCCCACGCCGAGCAACGCCGGCGAGAAGCTGTAGCCGAAGAACGCGATGCCTCGCTCGCCGACGAATCCCTTGACGGTAAAGGTCTCCGGCAGCAGCCGCAGACCGGAGGTGACCAGTTTGAAGGCTCCGGCGGCAATCGCCGCCGCGCTCAGGTATTTCGCGCCGATCCCGGGATCGGCGCCCACCTTGAGCACCTCTGCGGCGGCAACACCCTCGGGGAACAGCAGCTTCTGCTCGATGATCAGCGTGCGGCGCAGCGGCACCGAGAACAGCACCCCGAGCAGTCCGCCCAGACCGACGATGCTCAAGGTCCACCAGTACTCGAAGCTCGTCCAGTGATGCAGCAGGATGAGCGCAGGCAGCGTGAAGATCGCACCGGCCGCGATGGAGGATCCGGCGGAGGCGCCGGTCGCGACGATGTTGTTCTCGAGGATGCTGGAACCGCCCAACAGGGGCAGCACCGCCATGGAGATCACGGCGGCCGGAATCGCGGTGGCCACCGTCAGGCCGGCGAACAGGCCGACATAGGCATTCGCGGAGGCGAGAATCACCGTGAGGATCACCGAGAGGATGACGGCCTTCAGCGTGAGCTGCGGCGCCGGATTGGCTTGCATGCGGTCCTTTTGCGGCGTCAGCGGACGTCGCCCATCAACTTCTTCACCGGCCGGCTGATGATCAGCAGCACCGCCCCCAAGCCCACCGAAAAATACACGATGTGCATGTATTGCGCCGGCATGGCCGCGACGTTGTTGGCGTCGAATTCGCCGGCGATGAGGCCCGCGACCAGATTACCAAGCGAGGTGGCGAGGAACCACATGCCCATCATCTGCCCGACGAAGCGCTTCGGCGCCAGCTTGGTGTAGTAGCTCAAGCCCACCGGACTCAGACACAACTCGCCGAAGGTGTGCAGCAGGTAGGTGAGTATCAGCCAGTAGGGCAGCACCTTCGAGCCGGAGGCGACGATCGAAGCCGCCGCGGCCATGACCAGGAAGCCTGAGCCCATCAACATCACGCCGATGGCGAATTTGGCCGGCGCCGACGGATTCAGATTGCGCCGGGCGAGCGCGATCCAAACCCACGCGAACAGCGGCGCGAACATGATGATGAACGCCGGATTGAGGGACTGAAACCAGCCGGATGGGATGACGAAATGCCCGATCTGGCGGTCCGTATAGCGCTCAGCAAACAGATTCAGGCTCGATCCTGCCTGCTCGAAGCCGCTGAAGAACAGCGTGCACCCGACGAACAGCACCACCAGCACGACGCCACGCCTGCGCTCCTCGGCGGTGAGCCTGGCGATCGTGAAGAAGTAGGCGAAATACAGCACCGCCATGGAGACGATGAGCACGGTGGTGGCGCGCGCCAGACTCACGGGATTGACGGGGACGAAGCCGAAACTGACCGCGGCCAGGACGAGCCCGGCCAGCACGGCGCCGATCGCCAGCTGCAGCCAGCGCTTGTTGATCTGCGGCCGTGCGGCGGCATCGGGCGGGACATAGGCGCCGGCGCCGCCCAGGTGGCGCCGCGTCAGGTAAAATTGCAGCACGCCGATCGCCATGAACAGCGCCGCCGCGCCAAAGCCGGCACGTGGACCGAAATACTCCTGCGATTCGCCGGTCACGAACGGTCCGAGCGTCGCGCCCAGATTGATGCCCATGTAGAACACGGTGAAACCGGCATCCAGCCGCGCACCGCCCTCCGGATACAATCCCGCGACGATGGCGCTGACATTGGGCTTGAGCAGGCCCACGCCGAGGACGATCACCACCAATCCGAGGTAAAAGCCCCGCGGGCTCGCCGACGTGGCGAGCAGGGTGTTGCCGAGGGTGATGGCGAGACCGCCGCCGAGCACCGCGCGCTGCGCGCCGATCAGGCGGTCGGCGACCCAGCCGCCGGGCAGCGCCGCCAGGTAGACGCCCGCGTTGTAGAGCCCGTAGATGGCGGTGGCCGTCTTGTCGTCGATGCCGAAGCCGCCGGCGGAGACCGCACCGACCAGGAACAGCACCAGCAGGGCGCGCATGCCATAGAAGGTGAACCGCTCCCACATCTCCGTGAAGAACAGCGTGGCAAGACCACGCGGTTGACCGAAAAAAGTCCCACTTGCCAGGTTCCTATACTCCTGCGCCGCGTCCGGCCTCTTCCGCTTCTTCTTTTGCGCGTGCCGCGAGCTTGTCCTTCAGCAGCAGCTTCGCCATCACAATACCGATCTCGTACAAAATGTACATCGGTACGGCCATGAAACTTTGTGAAACGGCGTCGGGCGGCGTCAGGAACGCCGCCACGATGAATATTCCGAGCAACACGAAGCCGCGGTTCTTCTTCAGGGTCGACAGCTTCACGAAGCCCGTCCAAACCAGCAGCACCGTGGCGACCGGCACCTCGAAGGCCACGCCGAATGCCAGCAGCAGCACCATCACGAAATCCAGGTAGCTTCCCATGTCCGTCATCATCTGCACGCCCGTCGGCGTGGTGGCGACGAAGAAGCTCAGCATCACGGGAAAGACCAGGTAATAGGCGAAGGCTGCGCCCAGATAGAACAGCAGCACGCTCGACACCAGCAGCGGCACCGCCAGCTTCTTCTCGTGCTGGTACAGGCCGGGCGCGACGAATGCCCACGCCTGATACAGGACGTAGGGCATGGCGAGTCCCAACCCCGCGAGCAGTGCCAACTTGAACGGCACGGTGAACGGCGCCACCACGCTGGTCGCGATCAGCGTGGCGCCGGCCGGCAGCTTGGCCATCAGCGGCCGGGCGACGAAGGAGAACAGCTGGTTCATGTACATCGCGCAGGGCACGAAGCAGATGCCGACCGCCAGCATGGCCTTGAGCAGCCGATCGCGCAGTTCGAGCAAGTGCGAGACCAGCGTACCCTCCGCGAGTCCCGGCCCCTCGCCCTGTTCAGTCATTGGGCGGCTTGGTGTGGTCCGCGATCGCGGCGGGCGGCGCCGCGGACGGCGCGGGTGTTGGAGGCGGCGCGGGTGTTGGAGGCGGCGCGGGTGTTGGAGGCGGCGCAGATGGTGGAGGCGGCAGTGGCGGTTCGATTTTGCGGGTGTTCTGCATTTTCAACAGCTCGTCGGCGCTGACCTCACGGTCCAGTTGCTCGCTCAACTGGCGCGCCATCGCGCGCGCGCGACCCATCCAGTTGCCCACCTGGCGGGCAACCCTCGGCAGCCGCTCCGGCCCGAGCACCACCAGCGCGATGACGGAGGTGAGCAGAATCTCCGAAAACCCGAAATCCAGCATGCGCTGTCTTAGGCGTTCGTCTTGGGAGGCACCTTGACTTCGGCTTCACGCGGCGCGCCGCCGGCGGCGAAATCCGCGTCCTTGTCCTGTTTGATTTGCTTGATTTGTTCCTCCGATTCGCCGTCGTTCATGGCCTGTTTGAAGCCTTTTACGGCGGCGCCCAGATCCGAGCCGATCGAGCGCAAGCGCTTGGTGCCGAACACCACCAGGGCGATTGCGAGAATGACCAATAACATCTTTGAATCGAACATAACGCTTCTCCGATTCCGCCGCTACGCTAGGGGGATCATGATACGCCAAAGCCCATGCCGAGTTTGACCGACGACCGGCGATGAGGGTTCTATCCCATTTGGCTGCAGGCCTTCAGCTTTCCAGCCAGAGGGTTACAGGACCGTCGTTGGTGAGCGACACCTGCATGTGGGCGCCGAAGACGCCGGCCGCCACCACCGGATGTCGCGCCCGAGCCTCGGTCAGCAGCCCCTCGAACAGCAGCCTCGCCTGCTCCGGCGCTGCGGCGGTGGAGAAGCCGGGTCTGCGCCCATGGCGGGTGTCCGCCGCGAGGGTGAACTGCGGCACCATCATGAGATCGCCCCGGACGTCCTGCAGGCTCAGATTCATGCGCCCCGAATCATCGGCAAACACCCGGTATTGCAGGACTTTCGCGAGCAGGCGCCGGGCGTGTGCGGCGTCATCCGACGGCCGCACCCCCACCAGCACCAGCAGCCCCCGCCCGATGGACGCGGCGGTCGCACCGTTGATGCGGACCTCGGCCTTTGAAACGCGCTGCAACAAGCCGATCAGGGGCCACCCGGTTTCGCGGCCTCCCGCGACGCGCACAGTGCCCGAAAGCCGGCGGCGACGAAGGGCGCCAGGCGCTCGTGCACGCTGTCCAGATCGGAGGATTTGCACAAGCCGCCCGACAGTTTGTCGATGCGTCCGGTCTCGGCGAAAGTCAGGGTGAGTGCGCCGGTCAGGAACTGATAGCCCCAATAGATTTCCTGCGCCGGGCAGGTGGGCAGCGCCTCGCGCATCACCGCGATGAACCGCTCCACCAAGGGATCGAAATGCTGAGTCATCAGCACCGGGCCCCATTCCGGCGAATTGTTGACCTGCGCCACCAGGGCGAAATAGCTCTTCCAGCCGGGTCCGCCGCGGGCGGAGCGCTCCAGCAGCGGGTAGGAGAACGCATTGACGATCGCTTCCAGCGTCGGGACCCCCGGCAGCGCCGCGCGCCGCACGCCTTCGAGCATCTCGAGCCGCTCGGCATTGAGCAGTTCGGCGCGCCGTTGAAAAACCGCCGTGAACAATTCGCGTTTGCCGCCGAAATGGTAGCTGACCAGGGCGACGTCGACCCCGGCCGCATCCGTGATATCACGGACCGACACACCGTAGAAGCCGTGCTGCGCGAACAGCCTCTCGGCGGCGTCGAGGATCCTGCCCTTGGCCGGCCGAGCCCGGGTCGTCTTCTTATTGTCCGTCAATTTGCGCCGCGCAACGACCATCCCGAAGATTCTCCTTGGTTGGCGGCGACACTGCAACGGTGCCCGGGCCGGCCGGCCGCGGTACAACCACCACTTGACTGAGACTCAACGATCGTTGAATAATGAATTCAACGACTGTTGAATAGCCGGTCTGGACGCGACGCTCCGGGCGGCGGCGACGGCCGGAGACGACCAATACAAAGGGCGGCCAATGCTGCCCGATATCTCGGGGAGATACTCATGTACACGACCACGGCTCGTATCGCGCGGCTGCTCTCGGCGATTTTCCTGGCGTTCTCGTTGAATTCGCCGATGGTGTGCGCCCAGACCACCCAAGGCACTCAGAATGCCGTTTCCGACGGACTGCCGGAGGTCGTGGTCACGGCGCGGCGCTACAGCGAAAATCTGCAGCAGGTGCCGCTCGCGGTGACGGCGATCGGCGCCGAGACCATCGAGAACCTGAACGTGGTGAACCTGCAGGACCTGAACAGCTTCACACCGAACTTCCACATCGGCGCCGATCGCGCCACCAACAGCACCATCAACGTCTACATTCGCGGCGTGGGGCAGAGCGATCCGCTGTGGGGCTTCGACCCTGGCGTGGGTGTCTACGTGGACGACGTCTACCTGGCGCGCCCGCAAACGGCGCTGCTCGACGTGCTGGACGTCGATCAGCTGGAGGTGCTGCGCGGACCGCAGGGCACGCTGTACGGCAAGAACACCGTCGCGGGCGCCATCAAATACACTTCCCGCGACATCGTCGGACCGGCCACCCTCACGGCGTCGCTGACGGGCGGCAACTACGACGAGCACGACATCAGGGTGAGCGGCTCGACCCCGATCATCGCCGACCACGTCTATTTCGGTCTGGCTCTCGCGTCATTGCAGCACGAGGGCTACGGCAGCGTGGTCGCGCAGCCCGGCACCACGCCGAGCCCCTACAACTATGTGGGCGAGGACGTCTCCAACAAGGACGTGATCTCGGGCCGCGCCAACCTCACCATCGTCTGGGGAGCGAGTTCGAAACTCAAGATCATCGCCGACACCGTGCAGGACAACTCGAACGCGCCGGGCGGCCAGCGCCTCAATGATTTTTTTGCGCCGTCGCTCGACAGCCGCTACGACACGCGCACCGACATGCCGGTGAACGGCGACAACTTCCTCACCCGCGGCATCTCGGGTGCCTACACCCAGAAGCTCGCGCCAGAGCTCGATCTGAAGCTCGTCGGCGCCTACCGCGAGGGCGATGCCCATCAGTTCATCGACTTCGAGGAGCTGAACGAGAATCTGTTCCAGGTTCCCGGCCACTACGTGGATCGCGAGGGCACGGGCGAGGCGCAGCTGACGTACACGAACCAGATCGTGAAGGCCGTCGGCGGCCTGTACTATCTGCACGGTACCGCCTGCGGCGCCTACGATGCCTCGCTCGGCGCCGACATTCCCGGATTGCCGCTCACATCCATCACGGCCGGCTGCGTGCACACCAACAGCAAGGCGGTTTATCTGGACACGGACTGGAAGCTCACCGACGCGTTGAACCTCGACGCCGGACTGCGCTGGAACCAGGACCAGAAGACGGCTTCCGTGTACGTCGCCCAGTACGTCGGGCTGCTCGCGCCCAATCAGACCTTCTTCAACCCCAACAACGTGCCGGCGGGTTTCA
Source organism: Gammaproteobacteria bacterium (assembly GCA_003137095.1). Taxonomy (GTDB): domain Bacteria; phylum Pseudomonadota; class Gammaproteobacteria; order Steroidobacterales; family Steroidobacteraceae; genus Bog-1198. The sequence goes on along the minus strand of PLET01000050.1, from coordinate 28,140 downwards.
TCCTCGGCAGCGCGACGGGCGTGCTGCCCGGCGTCGAATCGGACTATACCGCTGAACGCACGTTCTCCAACGTCTCACCGCGGCTCGGGCTCGACTATCACCTGAGCCCCAAGGTGATGGCCTACATCTCCTATTCCAAGGGGTTCAAGAGCGGCGGCTTCGACATGCGCGGGAATGCGCTGTTCTATCCGCAGACCAAGAACGGCTACGATTCGGAGACCGCCGACAACTACGAAGCCGGCATCAAGGCGACCTGGCTCGGCGACACCCTGCAGACCAATGTGACCGTCTTCTACACGCCGTACAACAACGTGCAACTGCAGCAGGCACAGGTCATCGGCTTCACCAATGTCACCGAGGAGCTCAATGCGGGCAAGCAGATCAACCAGGGGGTGGAGCTCGAAGCGGCCTGGCGGGCCACCCACGGCCTGACGCTGTCCTTGAACACCGGCTATCTCGATGCGTATTACCAGAGCTTTCTGCTGCCCTGCCCCGGCAACGTCGGCTGCCCGGTCGGTGCCACCTCGGTCAACGTCGCCGATTTCAACCGGCCCCTCAATGCACCGCTCTGGTCGGGCGCATTCGCCGTCATGTACACGGTCGATCTGGGACCCGGCAGCCTGCTGGCGCATGCCAGCGAGACTTATCGCGGCTATACCAAGGTGGGCTACACCGTGGCGAGCGTCACCGACCAGACGGGGTACGAGGTGTTCGACGCGGGTCTCTCGTTCACCACCACGAGCCGCGCCTGGCGCTTCGCCCTCGAGGGCAAGAATCTATTCGACCGCTGGTACCGGGTCGCGGGCTATGATTTCGGCAATGGACCGCCCAGCGCGGCCAACGTTCTCGGCGGCGTCAGCCAGATCGGCTTCTACGGACCGCCGCGGACCTATTCGCTGACGGCGCAGTATCGTTATTAGCATCAGCCGAGGCTCCGATCATGACCTGGTTCGTGGCCCCCGAACCGCAGCTGCCGGACCTGATCGCCCGCCACGGCCGATGGCGGGCGGCGCGCACGGCGCTGATCGAGGGTGATCGGCGGCTGAACTGGCATGAATTCGAGCAGCTGACGGCGCGCGCGGCCAACGGCCTCGGCGCCATCGGCCTCGGGCAGGGCGCCCGCGTGGCCGTGCTCATGGACAACAGTCTGGAGATGGCGGTGCTGTTGTTCGGCATCCTGCGCTCCGGTTGCGTGGCCGTGCCGCTCAACGTGTCGATCAGCGACGGCTCCGTCGCCGCCATGCTGCGCGATTCGCAGGCGCGCGCCGTGTTTGCCTCCGGCCGGCACCGCGGGCGCATCGACTCGCTGCGCCGCGAGCTGCGCATCGCCCCGGCCACCGTGTTCGTCGGCCTGGGCGAGGCGGGCGGCGCGGCGCAGGACGGCTGGCTGGAATTCGCGGCCTGGCTCGAGGCGCAGTCCCCGGTGCTACATGCGACCGTGCGGCCGGAACAGGAATGCAACATCATCTACAGTTCGGGCACCACCGGCGTGCCCAAAGGCATCGTGCACACCCACCGCTGCCGGATGTACTGGGCCTCGGACCTGGCGCTGGCGCTGCGCTATCGCAGCGACTGCGTGACCCTGTGCTCGCTCGGCATGTTCTCCAACATCACCTGGGTGGCCATGCTGTGCACGGTTCTGGTCGGCGGGACGCTGGTCATCATGGCCGGCTTCCAGGCCGCCGCCGCCGTGCAGCTGATGGCGCGCGAACGCGTCTCCCACGGCAGCTTCGTGCCGGTCCAGCTGCAGCGGCTGCTCGAGGTGGACGGGCTCGAGCGTCATGATCTTGCCAGTCTGGATACGTTCATGTGCTGCGGCTCACCACTGCCGGCCGGGGTGAAGCGGGACTTTCCGCGCCGCTTCGCCTGCAGCCTGATCGAACTGTACGGGCTCACCGAGGGACTGTGCACCGTCCTCGCACCGGAGGACTTCGAGCGGAAGACCGACTCCGTGGGCAAGCCCTTCCTCGGCACGGACCTGCGCATCATCGGCGAGGATGACCGTGAAGTGCCGCCGGGTGCGACCGGCGAGGTGGTCGGATTCGGTCCCCTGCTGATGGCCGGCTACCACGACAACGACGCCGCCAGCCTGGATGCCACCTGGCTCGATCCGCAGGGAAGGCGCTGGCTGCGCACCGGCGACCTCGGGAGACTCGACGCGGACGGCTTCCTGTACATCGTCGACCGCAAGAAGGACATGATCATCTCCGGCGGCCAGAACATCTATCCGGCCGACATCGAGGCGGTGATGCGCACCCACCCCGGCGTTGCGGACGTCGCGGTGGTGGGGGTGCGCAGCGCCAGCTGGGGTGAGACGCCGGTCGCGGTGGTCGTACCTGCGGCATCGCCTCCCGATCCGCGGGAGCTCGTCGACTGGACCAATGCCCGCGTCGGCAAACAGCAGCGGATCCGTGATGTGATATGGCGGGAGAGCCTGCCGCGCAATCCCAACGGCAAGGTGCTGAAACGTGAGCTGCGCAAGGATCTGGCCGACCGGGAGTATTGAAGGAACCGCCATGCCGAAATCAATTCAAGAACTCACCCTGCGCAGCGGGGATGGCCTCGATCTGTACGCGAGGATCTACGAGGGGCCGGACGCGGGCGCTGCGAGCGTGCTGTGTCTGCACGGCCTGATGCGCAACTGCCGCGACTTCGAGGATCTGGCGCCGCATCTGCAGACGCGCTTTCGGGTCATTGTCCCGGACCTGCGCGGCCGCGGCCGCTCGGCGTGGGACCCGAATCCGCAGAATTACCAGCCAACCCTGTACGCGCGGGACATCCTGCTGCTGCTGGATGCGTGCAAGGCCGCTTCAGCGGCCATCATCGGCACCTCGCTCGGCGGCATGCTCGCAATGATATTGGCGGCCACCCACCGGCAGCGGGTGGCCGCCATCGTGCTCAACGACGTCGGCCCGGAGATCGATCCGACGGGGGCGGCGCGGATCCGGCAATACGCCGGGCGGACGCCCCCCGCGCGCGACTGGGCCGAGGCGATTGCGCAGACCCGGGCGGTGTACGGCGGCGCCTGGCCGGACCTGCCGGCGCAGCGCTGGCCGGCCCTCGCGCGCCGCGGCTACCATGAGGACGCTGCCGGCGTGCTGCACGCCGACGCCGACCCCATGATCGGCGAGGCGATGCGCGCCGCACCCGCGGCCGCCCTCGATTTGTGGCCGCTATGGAAGACCTTGGGCGACGTGCCCATGCTGGCCATCCGCGGCGCCTCCTCCGACATCCTGAGCGCCGCCACGTTTGCGCGGATGAAGCTGGAAAAGCCCGGTTTGGAGCAGCTTCTGGTGCCGAATCGCGGTCACGTACCCCTGCTGGATGAACCCGAATGCCTGGCGGCCATCGACGGATTCCTGTCGCGTCTGAAATGATGCCCGCCGGTCGTGCGGCACAGTCGAAGAGCGGTCACCGCTGGTTCGTGCTGTGGATTCTGATCATCGTCTACACCTTCAATTTCATCGATCGCCAGATCGTCGGCATACTCGCGGTGCCCATCAAGGCGGATCTGGCACTGTCGGACACCCAGCTGGGTTTGATGGGGGGCCTGGCCTTCGCCATCTTCTACACCTTGCTCGGCATCCCCATCGCCCGCCTCGCCGACCGGGCCAGCCGCATCGGAATCATGACCGCCGCCCTGGCGCTGTGGAGCCTGATGACCGCGGCCTGCGGCATTGCCCAGTGCTTCGGCCAATTATTCCTGTGCCGCCTGGGAGTCGGCGTGGGCGAGGCCGGCGGAGTGGCACCCGCGTATTCGTTGATCTGCGATTACTTTCCGCGCCATGCCCGCGGACGGGCGCTCGCCGTGTATTCCTTCGGCATTCCCATCGGCAGCGCCTTGGGGATCCTCGCGGGCGGCTTCATCACCCGCTGGCTGAGCTGGCGCATGGCCTTCTTCATCGTCGGCCTGGCCGGTCTGCTGCTCACCCCCTTGCTCAAACTCGCCGTGCCCGAGCCCATTCGCGGCCGATACGATCCGCCCGCCGGCGGCCGCCCGGCAACGCTGTCGGATGTGTTCGGGGTGCTTGGGCACAAGCCGAGCTTCTGGCTGCTGTCGCTGGGTGCGGCGTCGGCGTCGATGATGGGCTACGGCTTGTTCTTCTGGATGCCCTCCTTCATGGTTCGCAGCTTCGGCATGAGCCTGGTGCAGGCCTCGCTGGCCTTTGGCGCACTGCTGCTGTTCGGCGGCCTCGCCGGTATCTGGTTGGGCGGATCGCTGGTGGATCGGTACGGCGATCGCAACAAGGCCATCTACGCCTGGGTACCGGCGGCGGCCTTCGTCCTCGCCGTACCGCTGTATGTGGCCGGCGTGCTGACCAAAACCCCGTGGGTGAGCCTGCCGGTTCTGCTGCTGCCGGTCGCGCTCGGTCTGGCGTGGCTGGGACCGGTGTTGGCCGCGATCCAGCACCTGGTGCCCTCCGACATGCGCGCGACCGCGTCGGCCATCTTTCTGTTCGTCAACAATCTGATCGGTATCGGACTGGGCACGACCTTGATCGGCGCGCTGTCGGACGCCATGCGTGCGCATTTCGGCGCCGAATCGTTGCGCTACGCCATTCTAACCGGCACCGGATTCTACGCCGTGGCGGTCACATTTTTGCTGCTTGCGGCCAGAAAACTTCCACATGACTGGCAAGAATGACCACAATTTCAATCTCTAATCCCACTCAGCGAATGATCTCTATGCAGTGGGATTCCCGCCATACGAATGCAACTATTTGCGCCAAAAGGTGGGGGTGAAGAGCACCAAAATGGTGAAAACCTCCAGCCGCCCGAGCAGCATGGCGGCCGAACAGACCCAGGTCTGGAAATCGGTCAACACTCCGTAATTGCTGGACGGCCCGACCAGTCCCAGGCCCGGACCGGCATTGTTGATGCAAGCGATGATGGCCGACAGGGCCGTCAGAAAATCCAGCCCGCTCGCGAGCTGCACGAAGATCAGCATCACCATGCTCATGAAATACAGGAACACGAATGCCAGCACCGCGAACACGACGCGATTGGCGATGATGCTGCCGCCGACCTTGAGCGGCCTCACCATGTTCGGGTGCACCAGCTGATTGAGTTCGCGGTTCGCCTGCTTGGAGAGCACCAGCGTGCGGATCATTTTGATGCCACCGCCGGTCGATCCGGAACTGGCGACGATGCAGCTTAAGAATATCATCCACATGGGCGCGAACGTCGGCCAGCGAGAATAATCCTGGGTGTGCAGACCGCTGTCGACGGCGATCGACACGACGTTGAAGGTGGCGTGGCGCAGCGCCGTCGGAAAATCCGGGTAGCTGCCCGTGATCGTCAGGAACACCGCCAGGCCGATGCAGCTCACGAGGAGCACGCCGAGAATCGCCTGGGCTTCCGCATCCTTGAAATACGCCCGCACCCCGCGCTGGCTCCAGGCCAGATAATGGGTGGCGAAATTGATCGCCGCCAGCACCTGGAACACCGTCAGCACAAGTTCGATGGGCAGCGAATTGAAATGCCCGATGCTGGCGTCATAGGTCGAAAAACCGCCGAGGGATAGCGCCGAAAAGCCATGGCACACGGCATCGAACCAGTTCATTCCCGCCGCCTTCAGGCACATCACGCACGCCAGCGTCAGTCCGGCATATACCGTCCATAGCAGCTTGGCGGTCTGGCCGATGCGCGGGGTGAGCTTGCTGTCCTTCATGGGACCCGGCATTTCCGCGCGATAGATCTGCATGCCGCCGACGCCGAGCATCGGCAGGATGGCCACCGCCAGCACGATGATGCCCATTCCGCCGAGCCAGCTCAGCAGATGGCGCCACAGGTTGATCGAACGGGGCAGGAATTCGAGGCCTGAGAGCACCGTGCCGCCGGTCGTGGTGAGGCCCGAGGTCGCTTCAAAATAGGCGTCCGTGAAATTGATCGGCAGGTAATGCCACAGCGGGAAGCCCGCGACCGCCGGCAGCGCCACCCAGGTCAGCGCGACCAGCATCAATCCGTCGCGCGTCTTCAATTCGCGCTTGAAGCGCCGGGTCGTGAGCCATAGCAGGGCCCCGAGCACGAAGGTCGCGAGGGCGGAGATGACGAATGACCAGAGCGCCGGATCGAGGCCCCAAACCGCCGTCACCAGGGGCGCGAGCATGGTCACCGCGAACACCATCATGACCATGGCGAACACGTGGGCAACCGGCAGCAGTGTCTCTTTCACAGAAAGGAGGCTGAACCTTGAAAAAGCTTTTCCACCGCTTCGACGTGGCGCCGGTCCGTGAGGAACAGGATCAGATGGTCATCCGGCTGCACCGTGGTGTCATGGTGCGCGATGATCACGTCCTCGCCGCGCACCACGGCCCCCAGGGTGGTGCCCTGCGGCAGAACGATGTCCTCGATGCGCCGCCCGATCACCTTCGAGCTGTCGGCGTCGCCGTGCACCACCACTTCGAGAGCCTCGGCGGCACCGCGGCGCAGGGAGTGCACGCGCACGACGTCACCGCGCCGCACGTGCGCGAGCAGCGAGCCGATGGTGACGATCTGCGGCGATATGGCGACGTCGATAGAGCCGCTCTCGATGAGTTCGGCATAGGAGGGCTTGTTGATCAAGGCCATGACCTTGTGCGCCCCGAGCCGCTTGGCCAGCATGGCCGACAGGATGTTGGCCTCCTCGGAATTGGTGAGCGCGGCGAACACGTCCGCGCTGTCGATGTTCTCCTCGAGCAGCAGCTCCTCATCCGCGGCATCGCCGTGCAGCACGGTGGTGCTCTTGAGCAGTTCGGAGACTCGCCGCGCCCGCCTGCCGTCGCGCTCGATCAGCTTGACTTGATTCTTGTCCTCGAGCTCGCTCGCGAGCCGGAATCCGATGTTGCCGCCGCCGGCGATCACCACGCGCCGTGCCGGCGCCTCCTCGCGCCTCAACTCCTTCATGACCACGCGGATGTCCTTTCGCGCCGCCAGAAAGAACACCTCATCGCCGTCTTCCACGATGGTGGTGCCTTCGGGCTTGATGCTCTTGCCGGCGCGATAGATCGCCGCCACGCGCGCGTCCGCCGAGGGGACGTGTTCGCGCAGCGTGGACAGCGCCTGGCCCACCAACGGGCCGCCCTGCAGTGCGCGAATGCCGACCAGCCGGACCCGGCCGTCGGCGAAGTCCAGCACCTGCAGAGCACCCGGGTAGCGGATCAGGCGTGCGACGTATTCCGTGACCAGCTGCTCGGGGCTCACCCACACGTCGACGGCGATGGCATTCTCTCCGAACAGCCGTTCCCGCTCGGTGTAATCCGCCGAGCGTACCCTCGCTATCTTCTTCGGCGTGCGGTACAGCGTCCACGCAATGTGGCAGGCGAGCATGTTGACCTCGTCGCTGTTGGTCAACGCCACCAACACATCCGTGCCGGCGATGCCCGCCGCTTCCAGGATGCGCGGACTGGCGGCGTTGCCATTGACGGTGCGGATGTCGAGGCGGTCCTGCAGATCCCGCAGAACCTCCTCGTTCGAGTCGACGACCGTGACGTCATTCGCCTCTTCGCGCGAGAGGTGGTAGGCGGCCGTTCGGCCCACCTGGCCCGCGCCGAGAATGATTATTTTCACTGTGGATCCACTCTACACGACCTCGAGATTGGCATACGACAGCATCAACCACTTGGTGCCCTGGCGCTCGAAATTTACCTGGATCCGCGCATGCGGACCATTGCCTTCGAAATTCAGGACCACGCCGTCGCCGAATTTCGAATGCCTGACGCGGCTGCCGAGCGCCACCCCTGGCTGCGACGATTCCTCCGCCAACTTGCGGCCGCCCACGCGGCCGCCCGCGAAAGCGGGCCGGGAGACCTGAACCCGCGGCCTGATTTCCTCCACCGCCTCGGCCGGCAACTCGCCGATGAACCGCGACGGCTGGCCATAGGTGTCGACGCCGTACAGGCGCCGCTGCTCCGCATAAGTTATGTATAGCTGCCGCATGGCGCGGGTCGCACCCACGTAGCATAGACGGCGCTCCTCCTCGAGACCGGCCAGATCCGAGACGGATCGCTGGTGGGGGAACAGCCCGTCCTCCATGCCCACCATGAACACCACCGGAAACTCAAGACCCTTCGCCGAATGCAGCGTCATCATCTGCACGCAGTCATCGTAGGGATCCGCCTGGCCCTCGCCGGATTCGAGCACTGCATGGGCAAGGAAGGATTCGAGCGGCGACAATTCCACCTCCGCCTCGGTTTCCGGCGAAAAACCGCGCGCGGCGCTCACCAGCTCGAGCAGATTCTCGATGCGGCCTTCGCCACGCTCGCCCTTCTCGCGCTTGAAATGTTCGATCAGTCCGCTCAGCTGGATCACGTGATCGACCTGCTCGTGCAGCTCCAGGCCCCGAATTTCCCTTGCCAGGGTGTCGATCAGGGACAGAAACCCTTGCAGCGCCTGCGCCGCCCGCTGCGCGAGCCCGTTTTGGATGCTGGACACCGCCGCCATCCAAAGAGAAGTACCCTGGGCACGCGCCTGGTCGCGTAGCGAATCGAGCGTCTTGGCGCCGATTCCGCGCACCGGCAGATTGACGACGCGCTCGAACGAGGTGTCGTCCGCCCGGCTGGCGGCCAGACGCAGATAAGCGAGCGCGTCCTTGATTTCAGCCCGCTCGAAGAAGCGCAATCCGCCATACACCCGGTAGGGCATGCGCGCGTTGAGAAATGCCTCCTCGAGCACCCGTGACTGGGCATTCGAACGGTACAGCACCGCGACATCGCGCCTGACACCGCCGGCCGCCACCCATTCGCGGATGCGGTTGACCACGAAATCCGCCTCGTCGCGCTCGTTGAATGCGGCATACAGTTTGACCTTCTCGCCGTCCGCGCCGCTGGTCCAGAGGGTTTTGCCGAGCCGTCCTGCATTGTGCGAGATCAGCGCATTCGCGGCCTTGAGGATCGTGCCGCTGGAGCGGTAGTTCTGTTCCAGCTTGTAGAGCGAGGCCGCCCGGTGATCGCGGCGGAATTGGTCGAGATTCTCCACCCGCGCGCCGCGCCAGCGGTAAATGGACTGGTCGTCGTCGCCGACCACGAATGGAACGCCGCTGTCCCCGACGAGCAGCATCAGCCACTTGTACTGGATCGCGTTCGTGTCCTGGAATTCATCCACCAGCACGTGTCGAAACCGGTTGCGGTAGTGCTGCAGCAATCCCGGATTGTCGCGCCACAGCTCGAACGCGCGCAGCAGCAGTTCCGCGAAATCCACCACGCCGGCCCGCTGACACGCCTCCTCGTAAGCCTGATAGATCCTGATCAGCTGCCGGCGCGTGGGGTCGCCATCATCCTTGATGAGCTTCGGCCGCAGACCCTCGTCCTTCTGGGCGTTGATGAACCACTGGATCTCGCGCGGCACCCAGCGCGTCTCGTCGAGATCCAGCGCCCTCAGAACCTTGCGCAGCAGGCGCGACTGGTCCTCCGAATCGAGTATCTGGAAGCTCTGCGGCAAGCCCGCTTCGCGCCAATGCAGGCGCAGCAGGCGATGCGCGAGACCGTGAAAGGTGCCGATCCACAGGGACACCCCCGGAATGCCGAGTAGCGTCTCGATGCGGCTGCGCATTTCGCCGGCGGCCTTGTTGGTGAAGGTGACGGCCAGGATGCCGTTCGGAGAAACCCCCTCGACCTCGATCAGCCATGCGACGCGATGCACGAGCACGCGCGTCTTGCCGCTGCCGGCACCCGCGAGCACCAGCGCGGCCTGCAGCGGGGAGGCAACCGCCTGCCGCTGCTCGTCGTTGAGCGAATCGAGGAGATGAGATACGTCCATCAGGGCGCGGATTGTACTGCACCGGCGCGGCGTGCGAGGCAACTCATGCGGCGGGGTTGTTGACGCGGCCTTCCTCCGAGAATTCGACCAGGGCGATCGCCAGTGACAGCACGATGGGACCCGCGATGACGCCGATCGCGCCGAATGCTGAAATGCCGCCGAGGGCGCCCAGAAACACGGCCAGGGTGGAAATCCGGGCGCGCCCCGAAATCAGCAGCGGGCGCAGCACGTTGTCGAGGGCCGCCAGCATCGCACCCCAGACCAGCATGAAAATCGCGAATCCCCACCTGCCCTCGACGAACAGCCAGATCACGGCCGGCCCCCACAGCAGCGTCGTGCCGCCGACGGGCAGCATGGACAAGAGCGCGCCCGCCACCCCGAATACCACCGGCGAGGGAAGTCCGGCAATGCCGAAGCCGATCGCAAGCAGGATTCCCTGCAGCAGCGCCGTCAGGCTGGTGCCGAACACGATGGCCCGGGTGATCAATGCCAGCCGGTTGATGAGCCGATCCTTGCGCTGCTCGTCCAGCGGTATGAGTCCGCGCGCACGCACGATCATGGCATCGCCGTCGCGCAGGAAGAAAAACAGCAAGAACAACATCAGCGCGAATCCGATCACCGAGCTCAGGGCGCCAAGGAAAAAGGAGCCGCTGAAACGCGCCGCCCGCTCCAGCACCTCGCGCGTGCCGGCCACCAGCCAACCCTGCACCTGCTGCGCCGAAATCGAACCATGCGACTGCAGCCAGATATTGGCGCTCGCGATCAGCGGGAATTTCTGCAGGTCGGCAAACGAATTGATGTCCAGTTTCGTGACCGACCTTTGCAGAAGCTGCAGCAGCGCCGAGATCTGCGCGACGAACTCGACCGACAGTGCCGTCAGCGGCAGCAGCACCACGATGGGCGCCAGAAGCGTGAGGAGCCCGGCCGCCGCGCTGGTGCCGCCGCCAAACCGCCGCCGCAGCCGCAGATTGAGCGGAAACAGCAGAAATGCGAGGAACGCCGCCCAGGTCATGGCGCCGGCGAACGGCTCGAATATCAACATCAGCGCGTAGCCGAGAATCGCCGCCAGGGCGAGCGCAAACACGCGGGGATAGAAGGTCGATACGGTCGGCACGGCGCGATCCTAGCATCCTGTGCGGCCTTGACACGATCTGTCCACATTGAGACTCTGCCGCCGATGATGCAAACCGCGCCAGTTCAGGACACACAAGCCCGGCCGCAAGCCTTCAAAATCACCGTCAACGGGCGGGAGTTGGCCGTCGAGGCCGCGGCCGATACGCCGCTGTTGTGGATTTTGCGCGACCACCTCGGCATGACCGGCACGAAATTCGGCTGCGGCCGTGCCTTGTGCGGCGCCTGCACGGTGCACCTGGACGGCGCGCCCGTGCGTTCCTGCTCGATCCCTTTGAGTACCGTACAGGGCCGAATGATCACGACCATCGAAGGGCTGTCGCCGGATCGCAGTCATGCGGTGCAGCGCGCATGGATCGAGCTCGACGTGCCGCAATGCGGATATTGCCAGTCGGGCCAGATCATGAGTGCCGCTGCCCTGCTCGAGGCCAACCCTGCACCGAGCGACGCCGACATCGACACCGCGATGTCGGGCAACCTCTGCCGCTGCGGCACCTACCCGAGGATCCGGCATGCGATCCATCGCGCCGCGGAAATACTCAAGACCGGAACAGGCCGATGAGCGGCTCCGGCGGGCTGCGCGCGCCCGCGACCGCGCCGGCCGTACAGGTGAACCGGCGCGAATTCCTCGACGCCGCCGCCACGCTCGGCGGCGGACTGATCATCGGCCTGTCGCTGCCCGGCTGTGGCGCAAAGTCTCCGCCGGCCGCGGACGCGGCCGGCAGCGCGGACGCGGGCGGCCGCGATTTGAATGCCTGGCTGCGTATCGGCGCCGATGACACCATCACGATGATCGTCGATCGCTCCGAGATGGGACAGGGGGTCTACACGGCGTTGCCCATGCTGCTGGCCGAGGAGCTCGAGATCGGCCTGGATGCCGTGAAGATCGTCGCGGCGCCGGTCGGTGATGCCTACGTCAATCCCGGAAACGGCGGCCAGATCACCGGCACCAGCAACAGCGTGCAGGATGCCTGGGACAAGCTGCGCACGGCCGGTGCGCAGGCACGCACCGTGCTGATCGCCGCCGCGGCGCAGGCCTGGCGCATCGATGCGGTCGAGTGCCGGGCGCAGAACGGCCGGGTCGTGAACCCGCAGGGTGGTTCGATGACCTACGGCGAACTCGCCGCGGCCGCCGCGAAATTGCCGTTGCCGAAGAGCGTGGCGCTCAAGGCGCCCGGCAGCTTCCGGCTGCTGGGCCGCCCGCTGCCGCGCCTGGATACGCCGGGCAAGGTGGACGGCAGCGCCGAATTCGGCATCGACGTCAAGCTGCCCGGCATGCTGCACGCCGCGCTGGCGCAAAGTCCGGTGCTGGGCGGCAGTGTCAAATCCGTGGATTCAGCCGCCGCCGGCAAGATGGCGGGGGTCCACCAGGTGCTCGTCACCGCGAGCGGCGTGGTGGTGGTCGCCGATCACTTCTGGCAGGCATTGCGGGCGCGCGATGCCCTGCAGGTGACCTGGGAATCCGGCGCCAACGCCACCCTCGACAACGGCGGCATCCGCAAACTGCTGCGCAAGGCCGCGGCGTCCGGCCCGGGACTTTCCGCCCGTGCCGACGGTGATGCCACGGCTGCGCTCAAATCCGCGCACCGCACGCTGCGCGCCATGTACGAGCTGCCGTTGCTGGCACACGCAACCATGGAGCCGATGAATTGCACGGCCGACGTCCGGCCGGACGGGTGCGATCTGTATGTGGGCACGCAGGTGCAGCAGGTCTCCCAGAGCACCGCAGCCATGGCCGCGGGACTGCTGCCCTCGCAGGTCAACGTCCATACCACGCTGCTCGGGGGCGGTTTCGGGCGGCGCCTGGACGTCGATTTCATTCCCGCGGCCGTGCAGGCCTCGAAGGCGGTCGGCGCGCCAGTGAAGCTGATCTGGACGCGCGAAGACGACATGACGCACGACACCTACAGGCCGCCGGCCATCCTGGATCTGGCGGCCGGTTTCGACGGCGACCGGCTCACCGCCTGGCGTTTGCACATCGTGAGCCCGTCGATCACCGCGCGCATGTTTCCGCCGGTCAAGGGGGTCGATGATTCCGTGATCGAGTATGCCGTCAACTTCCCCTACGACGTGCCGAACGTGGCGGTGGATTATTCACGCCAGGAAATCGGCATCGACGTGGGCTATATGCGCTCTGTGAGCCACGCCCCGAATTGTTTCGCGATCGAATGCTTCATGGACGAACTGGCCCACGCCGCCGGCAAGGATCCGTACGAGTTCCGGCGGCAGCTGCTCGAAAAAAAGCCGCGCCACCGGCGCGTGTTGGAGGCGGTGGCGGAGCGCGCCGGCTGGGGCCGCACGCCCCAGGGCGGTCAGCAGGGCCGTCACCAGGGCATCGCGTTGATGGAGGGCTATACGACGCATCTGGCGCAGGTGGCGGAGGTCTCCGTGCATGCCGGCGCGCTCAAGGTCCACAGGATCGTGTGCGTCGTGGATTGCGGGCGCATGGTCAATCCGCGCATCGTGGAATCGCAGATCGTCGGCGGGATCATTTTCGGGCTGTCGGCGGCGCTCTGGGGCGAGGTGACGATCGCGGGCGGCGTCGTGCAGCAGACCAATTTCGATGCCTATCGCGTGATGCGCGGCAACGAACTGCCGCAGATCGAGGTGCAGCTGCTCGACAGCGACGCGCCGCCGGGGGGCATCGGTGAGCCCTCGGTGGCGCTGGTGGCGCCGGCGCTCTGCAACGCCATTTTCGCCGCCACCGGCCGGCGGCTGCGTTCTCTGCCGATTTCCCCGCAAATGACCCGCGCCGCGGCCGCGCACAGCGCCTAGTGAATCAACCGACCGCGGGCGCGCCCGGTCCCGCGGCGCCGGCACCCCGAACATGCGGCGCCAGATAGGCCGACTCGAAGTCCGCGACGGGCAGCGGCTTGCTGACCAAATAGCCTTGTATTTCGTCGCAATGCAAAACCCCCAGCATGCGCGATTGATCCTCCGTCTCGACGCCCTCGGCCACGACGATCAGTTTCAGTGAATGAGCCAGGGCGATGATCGTGGATACCAGGGCCAGTCCATTCGCCGAGACCGTCATGTCGGTGACGAAGGAGCGGTCGATCTTCAGAGTATGCACCGGCAACCTCGCCAGATAACTCAATGATGAAAAGCCGGTGCCGAAGTCGTCGATGGCGATGGTCACTCCCATCGCACGGATGACCTCCAGGCTCTGGATGCTGAGTCTGACATCTTCCATGATCAGGCTCTCGGTGATCTCCAGCTCGAGACCGGCGGCGGCACCCGCATTGCTGCCGACCACCTGCCGGATCTCGTCCACGAAGCGGCGGTTTCGCAGCTGCAGCGGTGACACGTTGACCGCCACGCGCACGGCGGCAAGGCCGGCGCTGCACCAGCGAAGATGGTCTGCGACGGCCCTGTTCAGCGCCCATCGTCCGACCTCATAAATCAATCCGGTCTCCTCCAGCACGGGTATGAAGCGACCCGGCGCCACCATCCCCGTGCGAGGGTCGTTCCAGCGGATCAGGGCCTCGGCGCCGACCAATTCGCCGCTGCCCAAGTTCATTTTCGGCTGGTAATGCAGCACGAATTCCTGCCTGTCGATTGCCTGGCGCAGCTGATTCTCCAGAGAGAGCCGGCCGGATATGGATTCGGTCATTTTTTCGGTATAGAACAGGTATCGGTCGCCGTGGGCCTTGGCCTTCTTCACGGCCGCCTCCGCGTGCTTGAACAAGGTCTCGGCGTCCGTACCGTCATCCGGAAACATGGCAGCACCAAATTTGGCCGCGACCCGAAACGGAGCGCCATCGAGCTGGAACGGATGCGCGAGAAACTGTTCGATGGTCTTCTCCAAGAGGCGTCCCACGTCGCCCGCGTGGGTCACGTCGGGGAGTACGACGGCAAAATGATCCGCCTCGACCCGGGCCAGCAGTTCCACGTTTCCCACGTGGACCACCAGCCAATCGGCGACCTGTTTCAACAAGGTGTCGCCCGCCGCCTGTCCGAGGCTGTCGTTGATGTTCTTGAAGCGTTCCAGATCGATGCACAGCAGGGAGAGCCTATGCCCCGCGGTGACCGCGCGGCGCATGTACTGTGCGACGCGCTCGAGAAACAGCTGACGGTTCGCAAGACCGGTGAGCACGTCGTAGTAGGCCAGATAGTCTATCCTCTCCAGCTTCTCGATGTGATCCATGGCAAAGGCGATATCGGCCGCAAGTTCGTCCAGCAGCTTGAGCTCCCCTTGGTGGAAGAATCCGCTCTCTGAAGCGTAAAATGCGATGACGCCGACGGCCTCGCCGGCGACGATCAGAGGCCAGATACCGATCGAGCGGATGCCCAACCGGACATTTCTCGCCGAAAACCACGGCGATTCCTCCAAATCGTTGCTCACGACGGCACGCTTCTCGAGAAGCGCGCGCTCGGTCATGCTGTCGCCGGACGGCGAGTCGGCGCTCGAGGTGAAGCGGTCCTTGATGAAGGTCAGGAGTTCCTCGTCGGCGCCTTCCCATGCCGCGGGCACCAGTTTCATCTGCGTATGATCGAACAAGCCGATCCAGGCGATGCGAAAGCCGCCGGCATTGACGGCTATGCGGCATGCCTCCTGGAACAGCTCGTCGCGGTCGCGAACGCGCACGATCAGGGTGTTCACGCCGCTCAGCAGCGCCAGCACGCGATTCATGCGCAGGATGTCGGTCTGTGCCTGCCTGCGTGCGGTGATGTCCTGCACCAGAATGACGATGACCCATCGTTCCCCGAGATAATGTGCGTGCCGGCGGATTTCCAGCCAGTGCTCGACGCCATCGATGCGTAGCGGCACCTCGAGGGATTCGGGAGAACCGGAGTTGTCGATGAGCGCATCATAGGCCCGCTCGCGCTCCTGACGGGATTGACCGAGGAATACCGCCGGCTGATGCCGCATCAACTGTTCACGCGACAGGTTGGCCAGCCGACAACCCGCATCGTTGACGTGAATCAGAGTCATGTCCGCGCGATCCACCAGATAGATTCCATCGGCGATGGCGTCCATCGCCGCGGCGAAGCGCCGGATGGCCAATTCGCCGCGCTTTTGTGTCGACACATCGAAATGCATCACCGCGGCGCCCTTCAAATGCTCGGCCGCCAGCGGTGTCACCGTCACCATGTACCAGCGTCTCTCGGTGGGCGAGTTGCAGGGATATTCGAGCGAATAGCTCGCGGCCTGCCCGGATAGCACGGCGCGCAATCCGGTGGCCACCTGCCGGGCCTCGAGTTCGGCCGCGCCCCGGGTGTGGTCGCAGACATCGAGGTAGTTGGCGCCGACCCCGGCCCCGCCCGACTCCATTTGCCCGTTGGCAGCGCTGAATTGCCGCCAGCCCTCATTCACGGACACGATCAGTCCTTGGGCATCGACCAGCGCAATGTTGGCGGGGAGCGCATTGAGGAGGGCGGCCTGTTTGGCGGCCTCGTTGTAACGAAACTCATCCTGGGCATGCTTCAGCATGAAGGACCGGCCCTCGCGGTCCGAGACGACGTCCACCTCCCCGCCCGTCAGTTCCTCCAGCCGCAAATCGGCCTCGCGCAGTGCCTTGATCAGCACGGAGATCTCCCCGCCCTCTTCCGCGGGGGGCTTATTCGAGTTCAAGCGGCCCTCGGTGCCACATTCAGGATCTGCTGCACACGCTCGAGCTGGTCGAGAGTCCCGATGATCCGCTGCACCGGAGCCGGCGACAATTTGATCAGCGTGGGAGTCATGCGGATATCGTCGGCCATGGCGCGGGCCGGCTCCAGAAATACGTCCACGACATCGATTTCATATCGACCGGCCAGGTGCTGCTCGCACATCGCATTCAGGTTCGCGAGTGCCTGCGCCGAATTTTGCGAGTCGTCGGCGACATACAGCCTGAATTTGAAACGCGCGCTCTTAGCCACGATCGAACCGACTGCGATTGCGCAGCATGGAGTCGGGTGCAACCCGGGCGGTCTTCACGTGATGGGCCATCCTTGGATGCTGGTATCGCCGGAGAATGCGCCGTCATTGGCACACACAATCATGTCACCGCAAGCCTGTGCCAAAACCCGCGTGACGTATGTACGTTAACGCACTTATCGGACGGCCGGCCTTCGGCGGGTCAAATCTCAGCTCCCGGGCTGATAACTCTCAGTTTCCGGGCTGTAACACCTTGAACATCACGTAATGATCCAGAATGAGCGCCGCGAACAGCAGCATGAGATAGTTGATCGAGTATCTGAATGTGCGGATTGGCAGATCCGGCTTCAAACCCTTCTGCAGTTCGAGCACGTAATGGAGGAAGCGACCGTCCAACGCGATGGCCGCGGCCAGATAGATCAGTCCGCTCATGCCGGTCAGATACGGCAGCAGCGTGCTGATGACCAACAGGATGGTGTACAGCACGATTTGCAGCCGCGTGTACGGTACGCCGTGCGTGACGGGCAACATCGGGATGCCGGCCTTGGCGTAGTCGTCGCGCCTTGCAATCGCCAGCGCCCAGAAGTGCGGCGGCGTCCAGGTGAAAATGATCAGAAACAGCAGCAACGCCGGTGAGTCGATGTGGCCGGTGACGGCGACCCAACCGAGTACCGGGGGTGCGGCCCCGGCGGCTCCCCCGATGACGATGTTCTGCGGAGTCGCACGCTTCAGCCAAACCGTGTACACCATGGCGTAGCCGATCAGGGTGAAAAAGCTCAATACCGCCGTGAGCGCGTTGACTGCGAACCACAGCACCAGCATCGACGACGCGCCGAGTGCCACCGCGAAAGCCACGGCCTGGCGCTTTCTCAGGTGGCCGGTCGGCAGCGGGCGCCGCCGGGTGCGCGCCATGTGCTCGTCGATGTGTCTATCGAGCACATGGTTGAAGGCGGCCGCGGAGCCGGATGCCATTGCGATTCCGAGGGTGCCGAACAGCAGCGCCGGCAGCGGCACCATGCCGGGCGAAGCCAGCACCATGCCCACCAGCGCGGTGAACACGATCAGCAGACTGACCTTCGGTTTGGTCAGCTCCAGGTAGTCGCGCCAGCGGCCTGCGACGGCGACGTTCAGTGGAGGATTTTCAGGTACGGATGGCACGGTCCAAGGGTACCATGTCGATGGACGGCGCCGGCCACAGTGCGCGCAGCAGAGTCACCATGGCGAACACCAGGATGACCGCACCGGCGTTGTGCAGCGTGGCAAGCGGCAGCGGGACGCCGCGGCGAACCATGGCCATGCCGATGCCTGCCTGCAGCAGCACCGCCGTCAGCAACAGCACCGCCGCCACCCGCAGGCGCGTTCCCCTGGCCCGCAGCAAAGCGAGGATTGCCAGAAGCATGAGAATGGAGCCGGCGACCACGGCGCCCAATCGATGCGTGAATTGGATGGCCACCCGCGCCGGATTGGCCAGCACGCCGCCCTCGTAATCCACCCCCAGGCCGCGCCACAGCACGAAGGCGTCGCGGAAATCCATGGGCGGCCACCAGCGGGACTGGCAGGTGGGAAAATCCGGACAGGCCAGGGCGGCATAATTGCTGCTGGTCCAGCCGCCGAGCGCGACCTGCACGATCAGTGCCGCGAGGCCGAGCAGAGCGTAGATGCGCAGGCCCGTCTCCCGCGGCGCCAGGTCGCGGCGTTCCGGCACCAGGGACAGCCACCACAACAGGCCGAAGAGGGTCAGGCCGCCGAGCAGGTGCGCGGTCACGATCAGGGGCTTGAGCAGCAGCGTCACCGTGAACGCGCCGAGTGCGCCCTGCAGGCACACCACCACGAACAGGGCCGCCACCGGCAACAGCGGCTGGCCGCGATCCTTGCGATTCGCGATGGCCCACGCCAACAGCCCGACGATGACCAGCCCGAGGCTGGTGGCGAAGTAGCGGTGGATCATTTCGTGCAGAGCCTTGGCGAAATCATGGCTTCGATCCGGATACACATGGCCGTAACAGCCGGGCCAATCCGGGCATCCGAGGCCCGCATCAGTCAGGCGAACCCAGGCCCCCAATACGATCACGCCGGCTGCAAGCAGGGCCCCGAGCAGCGCAAGCCGGCGAAACCATAGCAGTCGGTATTGCGGCTGCATGGGTCAACCGATATGCGACAGGCGCAGCAGGCGCTTCATGTCTTCGAGTATGCCCTTCGGCCTGGCGTCCGCCGGGTAGTACATCATCAAATTGCCTAGCGGATCGACCACGTAGACCCGTCCCGCCCCATGATCGTCCGCGCCGGGAAGCAGCGCGATCAGCGTCGCCGCCGCGGCGTCCGCCCGTACCGTGATCAGATCCGGGTGCTGATCCCCGAGGAATCGCAGGTCACAACACGGCTCGTCAGCGATGAAAACCCGCTGCACGCGATCCATGTCGCGGTCGAGCGCCAGACGCACCTGACGCGTGTCATACAGTGCCTCGCGGCAGCGCGCGTCACAGGCGCCGCCGCCCAGGTACAGCAGGGTCCACTTGTGCAGCAGCAACTCCGGCGTGGTGCTGCCGGATTCCGCCAGCGTCAAGGCCGCCGACGGCAGAAGGCGCGGCGGCCGCACCAGCTCGCCGACGTTCACCCGGCGCCCGGGCTGCAGCGTGCTGTGTCCGTAATACAGATAGAAGGAAATTCCGACCGGCGCAAAGAACAGCAGCGCGAGGCCGATCAGGACGCGCCGCTGGCGGCGATCGTCGCGGCCTCCCGCAAGACTGGCGCCGCGCGCGTTCAACCCGCGGAACCTCCGGCCACGGAGCGCTTCAGATTGGTCACGGCGTAGGTCACCGCCACCGCCACCGCCAGCGCGAACCATTGCACGGCATAGGCGATATGGCGCATGGGCGCAAAGCCCGGCGCCCGCCAATTTCGGGCGTAGCCATCGGCCTCGCCCGGATCGAGCAGCACGAGTTCCGTGGCCGGTGTCCAGGCGGAGACGTGCAGCAGCCGTCCGATGTCGGACAGCGTCGGAAAATTTGCCACCACGGGATAGGGCGGTCCCAGCGCCGGCGCGTCCAGGCGTATTCCCGGCCGCGGCAGATCGTCGGCCCGCCCGCGCAGGCGCCGCTGGTCCTGCGCCACCGGCACGTCGGGCCGCTCGGCGCGGCTCGCACCCAGGGGGATCCATCCGCGATTGACCAGCACCCAACCGCCGCCCACCAGCGCGAACGGCGTGATGACGAAATAGCCGGCCCGTCCTTCGGCGTCGAACATGTTGTCGAGCAGGATCTGTCGCGCTGCATCGTAGCGTCCCACCGCCTCCACATGCTGGTAGCGCGCCAGCCGTGACGTCGCGGCGTCGATCGGCCGCGTGACGTCCGTGCCCGAGGCGAACGCATCGAACAGGACCTGCTTTTCCGCCGCCCGGTGCAGCTGCCAGCGGCCGAGGGTCAACAGGATGAAAATCACGGCAATCGTGATCAGCGTCGTGAACGGACGCGGTGCGAAGATGCGGGAACCGATTTTCATTGGCGCGATATACTGCTGGTCCATCTCATGTCGGACGGGCGGCCGTGGAATTCAAATACCTCGTGGTCGGGATCCTGGTGCTGATCCTGATCAGCCTCGGCAGGGCTCTGTACTACTTGACGAGCAACAAAGAAGCCGACGGCGGCAAAATGGTCAAGGCGCTGGCATGGCGCATCGGCCTATCGGTGGCGCTATTCCTGCTGCTGATCCTCGCCTACTACCGGGGCTGGATCGTTCCGCAGCAGGTGCGCTGAACCATCCGCGCCTGCCACGCTACAGCCAGTACACGAAAATAAACAGCCCCAGCCAGACCACGTCCACGAAGTGCCAGTACCAGGACACGGCCTCGAAGCCGAAATGCCGCTGCGGCGTGAAGTGGCCGTTGAGCACCCTGAACCAGATGACCGTGAGCATGATGGCCCCCACCGTCACGTGCATGCCGTGAAATCCGGTCAACATGAAGAACGTCGAGCCGTAAATGCCGGTGCCGAGCTGCAGACCGAGTTCCGTGTAGGCCTCGTGGTACTCCATGGCCTGCAGCGCGACGAAAGTGAATCCCAGCAGGAAGGTCGCGGCCAGGAATATCTTCAAGCGTGTGCGATGGCCGGTGATCAGCGCGTGGTGGGCGATGGTCACGGTGATGCTGCTCGACAGCAGTATCGCCGTGTTGATCGCCGGCAAACCCAATGCCGGCACGGTCTCGAAGCTGCCGTCGGCGCGCGGGCCGACGTGGCCGGGTCCATTGGTGGGCCACGCGCCGTCGTAATGCTTCCACAGCAGCAGCTTGCTGAATATCTTCACGCCCTCGCCGCCGAGCCAGGGCACGGCCAATTCACGGGCGTAGAACAGGGCGCCGAAAAATGCCGCGAAGAACATGACCTCCGAGAAGATGAACCACATCATGCCCAGCCGGAATGAGCGATCCACGGCCAGATTGTAGATCCCGTGCTGGTTCTCGCCGATGACGGTGTTGAACCAGAAGACGAATAGCAGCGCCAGCATCACGAATCCCGGCAGCAGGGACCACGCCGGCAGCCAGTTGTTGAGGGTGGCGATCGCGCCCAACATCAGCGTGAACAGCGTCACCGAGCCATAGATCGGCCACGGACTGCCGTGCGGAATGTAGTATTTGTCGGCTTCGGTTGCGTGCGCTTGCGCCATGATTCGGTCTCTATGCAGTTAACGGCTTGAAGATTCGGTGATGTCGTAGAACGAATACGCCAGGGTGACCTTGTCGATGTTTCCCGGCAGCTTCGGGTCGACGATGAAGCGCAGCGGCATGTCGCGTCCTTCGCCCTGCTGGAACTTCTGCTGGCTGTAACAGAAGCATTCGGTCTTGTGGAAGTACTGCGCCGCCTCGTGCGGCGAAATGCTGGGAACGGCCTGCGCTACCGACGCACCGCTCGTCAGGTTCCTGGCATAGAACCCGGCATCGTAGAGTTTGCCGGGATGGATGCGCATCGAGGCCAGCCGCGGGTGGAATTCGTAGCTGCCCACGGACGCCGGATTCGCCACGAACTCGATCGTGATCAGGCGAGCGGCATCGACCGCCTCATGCGCCTCGACCGGAGCCGCCCTGGCCTCCGCGTTGCCGACGCCGGTGAGCTTGCAGAAGACGTCATACAGCGGCACCAGTGCCCAGCCGAAGGCGAAGCTGGCGAGCGTCATGATCAACAGCCGCGAGGTCAGGCTGCGATTGGCGCGCCGCTGCTGGTCCCGGGTGAGGCCGGCGGGATTTGGATCCGGCGCATCCATCAGTGGCGGCTGCGAAGCACGGCAATCGCGATGAACGCGAGGTAAAACGCCAGCGCGAGCGTCATCAACCGCAGTGCGCCGTTGCGTATGCGCCTCTTGATCCGCACCGCATCGGTCACGTTCACTTGATCTCGGGCGCTGTGATGAAGCTGTGATAGGGCGGGGGCGAGGACAGCGTCCACTCGAGCCCGGTTGGCAGCGCATCGCCCCATACCACGGAACTCGCCTTCTGGCCGCCGCGGATGCACTGGATCACCACGATGGCGAACAACACCTGCGACAGTCCGAAGCCGAAGGCGCCGATGGAGGACACCATGTTCCAGTCGGAGAACTGCACCGCGTAGTCAGGGACCCGCCGCGGCATCCCGGCCAGGCCCAGGAAATGCTGCGGGAAGAACAGCACGTTGACGAAGATGGTCGACAGCCAGAAATGCGTCTTGGCCAGGGTCAGGTTGTACATGTGCCCGGTCCACTTCGGGAGCCAGTAGTACACGGCGGCCATGATGGCGAAAATCGCGCCCGGGACCAGCACGTAGTGGAAATGTGCGACCACGAAATAGGTGTTCTGATACTGGAAGTCCGCCGGCACCAGCGCGAGCATCACGCCGGAGAATCCGCCGATGCTGAACATGAACAGGAAGGCGATCGCGAACAGCATCGGCGGCTCGAACGACAGCGAGCCGCGCCACATGGTTGCCGTCCAGTTGAACACCTTCACGCCGGTCGGCACGGCTATCAGCATCGTGGACATCATGAAGAACATCTGTGCAGCCAGCGGCATGCCGTCGACGAACATGTGGTGGCCCCAGACGATGAACGACAGGAATGCGATGGACGCGGTCGCGTAGACCATGGAGACGGCGCCGAACAGCGGCTTGCGCGAGAAAGTCGGCAAAATCTCGGAGATGATGCCGAAGGCCGGCAGAATCATGATGTACACCTCCGGATGCCCGAAGAACCAGAAAATGTGTTCGAACATCACCGGATCGCCGCCCCCGGCGGCATTGAAGAAGCTGGTCTTGAAGAAATGATCCGTCAGCAGCATGGTCACCGCGCCCGCGAGCACCGGCATGACGGCGATCAGCAGATACGCCGTGATCAGCCAGGACCAACAAAACAGGGGCATCCTCAGCAGGTCCATGCCCGGCGCCCGCATGTTCATGATGGTGACGATCACGTTGATCGCGCCCATGATCGATGAGATGCCCATCAGGTGGATGGCGAAGATCACCATCGGGAAATAATCCCCGCCCTGCAGAACCAGCGGCGGATACAGCGTCCAGCCGCCGGCCGGCGCCCCGCCGGGCACCAGCAGCGTCGACAGCAGCAACGTGAACGCAAACGGCAATATCCAGAAACTGAAATTGTTCATGCGCGGCAACGCCATGTCGGGCGCACCGATCTGCAGCGGGATCATCCAGTTGGCGAGACCGACGAAGGCCGGCATGACGGCCCCGAATATCATCACCAGCGCATGCAGGGTGGTCATCTGGTTGAAGAACATCGGATCGACCAGCTGCAGCCCGGGTTTGAACAGTTCGGCGCGGATCACCATGGCCATCGCGCCGCCGACGAAGAACATGATCAGGCTGAACACCAGGTACATCGTGCCGATGTCCTTGTGATTGGTGGCGAACAGCCAGCGCTTGATGCCGGTGTCCGGCTGATCGTGATGATCGTCGTGGGGGAGGGTGTCGGTCGCTTGGGCCATGGTGATGACTCTCTCGTAAAATCGGTCGTATGATCGGTTCAGTTCAACAGTTGCGCGGAGCGCGGCGGTTCCGGAGGGATCGCCGCCGCCTGTTTGACGGCGGTCTTCTGCGCTTCAACCCACTTCTTGAACTCTTCCGGCGTGCGCACGTCCACGACCACCGGCATGAAGCCGTGATCGCGGCCGCACAGCGCCACACATTGACCGCGATAGATGCCCTCCTTGCCCGGCGTGACCTTGAACCACAGTTCGTTCACGAATCCGGGGATCGCCGAGCGCTTCGCGCCGAAATCGGGCACCCACCACGCGTGGATCACGTCCTGGGAGGTCAGCAGCAGCCGCACCTTGGTGCCGCTCGGCACCACCATCGGCTTGTCGACGTCCAGCAGATAATTCGGAACCGTCCTCGGATCGATGCCGGAATGCAGCTGGCGGGCGAAGTTCGAGTCCTGCGACAGGGTGGAGAAGAAATTGATCCCCTCGGCGGCGTCCATGTACTGGTACTGCCATTTCCACTGATAGCCGGTCACCCGGATCGACAGCTCCGAGTCGCGGGTGTCTTCCATCTTGAGGATGATTTCGGCAGCCGGAATCGCCATGACCACCAGTATGATCACCGGGATGATGGTCCAGATGATCTCCACCTTGGTGCTGTGCCTCATGCTGGTGTCGGCAACTGCGCCCTGCGAGTGGCGGAAGTTGATCAGCGAATAGATCATCGCGCCGAACACCACCACCGCGATGCCGACGCAAATCCAGAACACCTCCATGTGCAGCGCGTAGATGTCGCGGCTGATGTCGGTGACTCCCGGCATCAGATTATAGCCGTTCGAGGTGTTGGCGACGGCGGCCCCGGCGGCCGTGAGACCGCTCAGCAACGCGGCGCCCAGCGCAAGGCCACGCCGGCCGGCGTGCTCCACATTCATTCCGGTAAGGCTCATCGAGACGGATCCCCTCAAGTTCATTCCCATTCGAGCGGCGGCGACTCGTTCATTCCGCCCACCATCGCGTATAACCGCTCCGCCAGCCGGCAGCGCTCCTCCTCCGTGAGGAAACTGCCCACCTCGAAGGACCGGCCCCGGCTCTCGATCATGAGCCGGCTCGGATACTGGCGCATCCGCGGACTGCGAAGTCTAACCTTCGCCCAGTGCCGCGCAAACTCCTGTTTTGCTTCGCCGTTGCGTGAACGCGTCACCAGGCTCACTTGTGATTCGGTGATCAGCAGCGTTTGCGTCCACAAGCGCCGCCGCAGGCTCGAGCGCAGCGCCAGCCCCAAACCCAGCATTTCGAGCCCCCAGAACGGCAGCACGGGCCAAAATCCCTGCAAGGTCGCAAGCAGTGCGACGACCAGCGAAAATCCACAGATGGACACGAAAAACACGCGGGCGGCCGGCAGGGTCAGCGAACAATTGGGCTTGAGCTCGATGCGCGTCTCCATGGGGGTGTCGGCTCCGGGGTGTCAGCGGATCTTACAGAGGGCGATATACCTCAAGCAAGACAGCGACTTGCAACACAGAGACTTGGGTACGGGTCAGGCGGCCGCAAACAACGTGCTGGAGAGCGCCTGCGCGATGGATTCCGACGTCGCCTGGGGCGCGTACTCCAAAATGCCCAAACACGGCGCCGCTATCCGGTTTTGCAAGGTCAGTATGTTTTCATCGCGCCTTTCGAAGTCCGGATCGATGGTGTTGGCAATCCAGCCGCGCATCCGCACGTCCCGGCTGCCGATGGATTCTGCGGTCAGCAGCGCATGATTCAGACATCCCAGCCGCAGCCCGACCACCAACACCACTTCGAGATTCCAGCGCACGGCCAGGTCGGCCATGCTGCGGTGGGCGTCGAGCGGCACCAGCCAGCCGCCGGCGCCCTCCACCACGATCACGTCGCTCAAATTGTGCTGGCGCTCGAAGGCCAGATCCAGCACCTCGAAGTCGATCGCGCCGCCGGCCGCCGCCGCCGCGATATGCGGTGCAATCGGCGATTCGAACGCATACGGATTGAGGTCGCCGTAGGCGACCTGCACGTTGGTTGCGCCACGCAGCGCCAGGGCATCGTCGCAGCGCAGTCCTGCGGGCGTCGCGGTGCAGCCGCTCGCGACCGGCTTCATCGCGGCCACGCGCAGCCCACGTGCGGCGAACGCATGACATAAGGCGGTGGCAACGCGGGTCTTGCCCACGTGGGTGTCCGTTCCCGTCACGAACAGGCCGAGCGACATCAGGCGCCGCGCCTGCTTGGCAGGGTGCGGGTCAGCTGCTCGAGCGTGACGCCCGGCTGCTCCGCCCGTACGGCTGCGGGGGCTGCTGACGCGGGCGCCCACGCCTGGCCGAACACCACTTCACACGTGGCAGGCAGCCGTCCATCGGTCCGATAGGCTTCATAGGCCGCCCGCAGCGCCGCCCATCGTCCCCGGCTCGATCCCCGCGGCCGACCAGCACCGCCAACGTCGCCAACGCCGCCAACGACGCCGTGGCGCGCACCCACCGCCTTCAGATCCGCCATCAGTCCGCGCAGCTCCGCATAGGTCAGGGTATAGCGCTCGATGTCGAGCACCGGCGCTGCGAAGCCGGCGCGCACCAGCGCATCGCCCAGATCGTGCATGTCGAGGAGCTGGACGACGCGGCTGCACGTATCCACCCGAGCCCAGGCGGCGCGCAGCTCGCGCAGCGTATCCGGTCCCAGGCTGCTGAAGCTGAGGAATCCGCGCGGCGCGAGAACGCGCCGAAATTCCGCAAACACGACGTCCGGATCGCACCACGGCATCATCAGATTGCTCAGGATGAGGTCCACGCCCGCATCCGCAAACGGCAGGCGATGTGCGTCGGCGCACACCCGATCGAAGCGCCGCCCCCAGAATCGCGGCTGCCTGGCCGCGCGCAGCATGCCGAGCGAGCAATCCAGCGCAAGAACGCGGGCCCGCGGATAGCGGCGCTTGAGCGCGCGGCTGGCCTGTGCGGTGCCGGCGCCGGCATCGAGCACCACCCTCGGCTCGAGGGCGGTCAGATCGAGACGCTGCAGCAGGATGCCGCGCACCTCCGCGTGCAGCACCGCGGCCGTGTCGTAGCCCGGACCGGCGCGATCGAAGGAGCGCCGCAGCTGCTGCAGATCGGGGGTGAATGGCGGGGATCCCGCGCTCATGCGGCGGGGCCTACGCCGTGGCGGCGTGCGCCATCCGGGTTGGCCCGGCCGCCGCACCGGGCGGCGCTTCGGCGCGGATCTGCAGCCGCTCGAAGAGGCGCCGATCGTGAAGCGTGTCGGGGTTGCCGGTGGTCAGCAGCTTCTCCCCGTAGAAAATCGAGTTGGCGCCGGCCAGAAAGCACAGCGCCTGCAGCTCGTCGCTCATCTCGCCGCGGCCCGCCGACAAACGCACGTGTGCGCGCGGCATGAGAATGCGGGCCACCGCCACGGTTCGCACGAAATCGAAGGGATCGAGCGGCGCCGCATCCGCGAGCGGCGTGCCCGCAACCCGCACCAGCTGATTGACCGGCACGCTCTGCGGATGTTCGGGCAGGGTGGCGAGCACGTGCAGCAGCCCGGCCCGATCGGCGGGCGTCTCGCCCATGCCGACGATGCCGCCGCAGCAGACGTTCATGCCGGCTTCGCGCACGGCCTGCAGGGTATCGAGACGATCCTGATAGGTGCGCGTGCCGATGATCTGGTCGTAGTACTGCGGCGAGGTGTCGAGATTGTGATTGTAGTAGTCGAGGCCCGCCGCCTTGAGCTCATGCGCCTGCTGCGGGCTCACCATGCCCAGCGTGGCGCAGGTCTCGAGTCCGAGCGCCTTGACCCCGCGGATCATGGCGATCACTTTGCGCAGGTCCTTCGGCTTCGGCGAGCGGTACGCCGCACCCATGCAAAACCGGGTGGCGCCTGCCTGCTGCGCCGCGCTCGCGCGCCGCATCACGTCTTCGAGTTCCATCAGCTCTTCGGTTTCGAGCCCGGTATCGTAGCGGACGCTTTGCGGGCAATACGCGCAGTCCTCGGGACAAGCTCCCGTCTTGATGCTGAGCAGAGTGCTGACCTGCACGCTGTTCGCAATTTGGAAATGCCGGTGCACCGTCTGCGCCTCGTACAGCAGGTCCATGAACGGCAGGGCGAACAGCGCTTCGACTTCGCCGAGCGACCAATCAGTGCGTACCTTCACAAGGACCTCGATGTATCGCCGGCGGCGCGGGGCGGATCGCCCCCGCCGCAGTATTCGATGACCCGGGGTCCGTAGTCAACCCGGATGGCCGGCCGCGGTTGACGTGCGGGTCGCGGCGACCATCGGTGCACCAACGAACAGACGGGCCGTGCGGTTTTCGCTACCGTCGCACATTGCTCCCCTGACCCGCCGATCATGCGGCGCCATTTCGCGGGGTGATCGCACAAGGATCGTACATGTCGCAATTCGTCGGCAATTCGTGCCGGTTCCACGTATTCGCAGCGCCGCTGCTCTGTTGCGCCGCCGGTG